>NZ_LXEY01000118.1 GCF_001657475.1 Enteractinococcus helveticum | reverse complement strand
GGGATTCCTACCGAACCCGCACCAGACGAGAACTCATCGAATCAACGACCACCAACCAAGACTAACCACCACAAGGGGGTCAATTTTCAAACGTCGAAAAGGGGTCAATATTCACCCGTCGTTGACAAGTTACTCTCATCCAAGATCTGGACTGTAACCGACCTGCCGCCATCGAACTTGTGTTTCAACTCAAATCCGGTGGCCCGCCATTTGAGTAGCTCCATGAGCCAGGAGTTCGCCGAAATGAACACGACGCCACACAGCGCATTTTATTGGTACCGCCGGCAGGGGGAAGGAAGCGTGAAAACTACTTCAGATTCTCATCGCCTGGCACATATCAAGCGAAGTGTTGTCTGGGTAGGCCTTATGGCATGGAGTCCAGACGAGCTTCATAGTCGTCCAGTCCGAGGATGTTCATCATTTCTATATTAGCTTGCAGCTGTGGTGGGTAAGCGTTCTTGTAATCATCGGAAGCGCCGGTCTGGCGGAGGGACTCGAAGTAGGTAATTGCTGCATTTGCCGCGGCTTGGAGTGGCTGCAGTGGCAGTATGACTACTGAAATTCCTAGGTCGAATAGGTCTTGAGTGGAAAAACCAGGCGGTGGGTCTAAAGTCACCGTGGGAGCTTCGATGCTGTCGTGCAGTGACGCATAAATTTCCATTCTTTCCTCGGCAGGGCGTTCGGCGAATGGTTTTCCATTGAGGGCATTGACCATAGGTAATACAAGGTCTGCCCCAGCCTCTGCAAAGCGCCGGCTGCGAGTTACCACTTCATCAAAGCCCAACTCATCGGCGTCAGTGCGCGCAATAATGCGCATGTCCGAATTGCCACGAGCTTCGACCGCTAATTTGATGCGTGCGACTGCGGTCTCCTGGTCATGCACTTGACGTTTGCCTAGGAAAGGGCACCGTTTTGGATCCGACTGGTCTTCAATCTGGATGGCAGCTGCACCGACCCGAGCGAATTCCTGGACAGTTCTATGGAGGCTATTGGGGCCTCCAAACCCAGTGTCGACATCGACAATAACGTTGAGATCCGGTGCTGCTGAAACTATGCGCCGCACGTGCTCAGCAAGTTCACTCATCGTGGCTATGCCCATGTCTGGTGCCCCCAACTGTGTGGCTTCAAAAGCAAAACCAGAGACATAGACCGTCGAAAAACCAGCACGCTGCGCCAACACGGCGGTCAAAGCGTCATAGATACCCGGCGAGACTACGCCGCTGGCTGCTAAGTCACTGAATTTGTTCATGGGTTCCTCCGTTAAATCTGAAAAATTTCGAAAAGAGTTGCACATCACCTTGTTTTGTGGTGAACTGTTGCACAGTTTACACATTAATCAGGAGAAGATCACATGAGTGTTCAAGAAGGTAACGTCGATGTCGAGGTAGAAGTCCCCTACCCGATGCAATCTCGACAGGATTTGATTGTTGCAGCGGAGTTAGAACATGACCTGGGCACCCTACGCAAGAACTACGGTCCAGTTGTCCCAGCGCTCATGCCGTTCGGCGAAGGTGATGCGTGGATAGCCATTGGTTACAACGAAGTTCGCCAGGTGATGAGTGACGAGCGCTTCGTGGTGTGGAAGCACCGCGGAAACAACTACCCGCGATTACGGTTCAACGAAGGCAGCCGACCTCCCTTCCGGATGGCTTTCGACAAGATGGACGGACCGGAACAAATCGCCCGCAGACGCGTATTGGCAAAGCACCTGTCTGCCCGCCGTGTCATGAATATGCGTGAGGGAACACGCGAAAAGGTCGAAAACTTCCTCGACGATTTCATCAAGCAGGGCCAGGGCGCCGATGCTATGGGGCAGTTTGCCGAACAGGTCCCGCTTGCTGTCATCTCTGACTTGCTGGGTGTGCCCGCTGATGAGACCGACATCTTCCTTGAAGCGGCATTGGACCATATGAATGGCCGGATTGCTTCAGAAGAACAAGCCAATAAACATATCAACAAGGTCAACGCGTATTTCGATCACCTCGTTGCCCGGCGTCATAAAGAGCCAGGAGACGATCTCATCAGTGCCTTGCTCGAGGACGTAGGCGGCACCTGGGATGACGAAGAACTCGGTGGTGTCGGCTTTGTGCTGCTCACCGCAGGACACGACTCGACAGCATCCATCATTGGTGGACTTCTTTACTGGCTCGCCCATGATCCTGAGCGCTTCCAGTACCTCAAGAATAATCGACAGATCCTGCCACGAGCTATCGAAGAATTCCTCAGGGTTGTTCCTGCAGGCACTGGCACCCGAGTACGGATTGCAACAGAGGACGTCGAAATCGGTGGCGTAACGGTCAAAAAAGATGACGGCATCCACCCGGTGGTGCATCCGGCAAACTTTGACGAATCGGTTTTCGAAAATCCAATGGAATTGAACTTCGCACGCGAAGGCGAAACCCATCTGCGGTTCGGATTCGGCTCCCATGCATGCCCTGGCAACCAGCTGGCCCGCATGGAAATCCGTGAGGTGCTTGATGCCGTGCTCTCACGCTTCGCTACTTTCGAAGCTGCCGTGCCTTCAGAGAACTGGCGAAGCGAAATGCTGATGCGTGGCCCTAAAGAATTGAAAGTCAACTGGACGCTCGAGGAGAAATAAGCATGAAAGCCCTCATTATTGGAGCAGGCGCCGCTGGTCTGGCGGCAGCCGAAGCGCTGGCAGAGCGCGGATGGGATGGCAACATCACCCTCGTGGGCGCAGAAAACCATCTGCCCTACGACCGCCCACCCCTGTCCAAAGCATTGCTCAGCGGTAGCGCGGAGTTCGACTTCGTCAGACTCTGCACCCATGAAGAACTCGCTGATAACAACATCACGCTGGTCCTGGGGACATCTGCGGTTCGAATGGACTCGACCCACCAAACAGTGGAATTGGACGACGGGACGAACCTCGAGTACGACAAACTCATTATCGCCACTGGTGTAGACGCTCGCCAACTTCCGGCGACCGAGGGGATAGATTCCGCCATTAGTCTACGCACCTTCGAAGACTCCATGAAATTCCGTGAAGAGCTGCAGTCGGGACGCGATGTCCTGGTCGTCGGTGCGGGTTTCATCGGTCTAGAAGTTGCAGCAACCGCCGTTTCGAAGGGTTGCAAGGTTCACGTGGTAGAACCTGCCACGGGGGTTCTTTACGGAAAATTCCCGGCTGTACTGTCTGACCGCATTCAAGAATCTCATGAGGAAAAGGGCGTCGAATTCCACTTCGGTCAGGTCGTCGAAACGTGGAATGCCGCTGACAGCAAGCTGGAGTCTGTGGTCCTCTCGGATGGCACTGTGCTGCGTGCGGATGCTGCCTTAGTTGGCATCGGCACGCTTCCTGCCACGAGCTGGTTAGAAGGTTCTGGCCTCATCGTGGAAAACGGTATTGTGTGTGATGCTCGCGGGATCGCTGGCGACAATATCTATGCGATCGGTGACGTTTCCAACTGGTTCCATCCAATCATCGGTGAGAATCGACGCATCGAACATCGACTAAGTGCCGCTGAACAAGCCCAAATCGTGGCCGCGCAACTAACCGGCACGGATACTGCTCCCTTGGATTTGCCTTTCTTCTGGACTGATCAGTACCAGGAGAAATGGCAGGCCTACGGCTACATCGACTGCGAAGCAGACATCGAAATCGTCCTGGATGATCGAGAAAACAACAAACTCGTCGCGGTCTTGCGGAAGGACGGCCAACTCGAGGCCGTTATTGGCAAGAACGCCATAAAACAGCTTATGCCCTACCGCAGGGAACTCAAGCAAGCTAGCACTGTTCAACTAATCCAATAAATACAGCTAGCACCATACAGAATACATCGTAATTAAAAGGAGTAGAGACAATGAAGATCGCAATCGACACGGACAAATGCATCGCTGCAGGAGCCTGCGTAATGGAAGCGATAGAAGTATTCGACCAGCGCGATGAAGACGGCGTCGTCATCCTATTGGACGAAAACCCTTCCGAAGATCAGCACGACAACGTTCGTCGTGCTGCGCATGCTTGCCCGGCGAAAGCCATCACACTCCAAGAATAATTCTTCGTAACCGAAGATATTCAACCCCAGTCGGGAAGGACGCTCATGACAGAAACTAAACATCCCACTGATAAATTGGCTGCAGTGACCGGTGGCGCAAGCGGGATAGGTCTCGCAACAGTTGAGAGACTACACCAGAACGGCCACGAAGTACTCATCATCGACCGTGACGAGAGCGCATTTGCGGTAGCAGAAAAGCTTTCTTCCCCCTCATTGCCTGTGTACGCAAAGATCGCTGATCTTAGCAGTGTCGATGAAATTGCGCGGTGCGTTGAGTCGATTGATGAGGAATTCGGCGGCGTCGATATTCTCGTCAATAATGCGGGCATTCACCCGAAGCAAGCCGATGGGGGCCCCTTCGCAGTACAGGACATCACATTAGAACAGTGGGATCTTGTGATGAATGTTAATATGACGGCGACATTTTTGATGTCGCAGTGGGCCATGAAGGAGATGATGCAACGGGGATGGGGCCGGATTATTAATGTGGCCTCTCGTGCGGGCCGCATGTATATGCCGATCAGCGGCTCGCACTACGCCGCCTCGAAAGCAGCTGTGATAAGTTTTACACGCTATCTGGCGGGTGACTGTGGGCCGTATGGTGTCACTGCTAACACGGTGGCGCCGGGGCGGATCAAGACTCCACTGTCGGATGTCAGTGGATTGGGGTCCAGCCAAAATCTCCACGAGGAGTTCGCCAAATCTGTTCCTCTGCGAAGAGTGGGAACCCCTGATGAGCTAGCAGCTGCCATTTCCTTTCTGGCCTCTGAGGATTCAAGTTTCGTCACCGGTTCAGTCATTGATGTCAACGGCGGTATCTTCGGTTAATACCGAGGCCCGGGCATGAGTCGATATTCTGCAGGTGTATTAACAAGTTCGTTGACAGCCACCATGGGTGTCTCGGGCTTGTTAACCGCGGGGGTGAGTGTTCTTGGGCCCGTGCTGCGCGAAGATCTCATGTTATCTCGAGTTGAACTGAGTTTGTTTGCGCTAGTCGTTTTTGTCACTGCGTCGATAACCTCTCTTCCTTGGGGTTGGTTATCAGACCGACTCAGTGTTCTTCGGGGGATTGCCCTGACCTGCGGGTTTGCAATCCTGGGCCTGTTGGGTGTCATCGCATCAAGCTCGCTGCCAGGGTTATTAGTTGCTGCCGTGGCCGGAGGGTGTTCGCTAGCACTTTCGACAACTGTCAGTAGTAAAGCCGTCGGCCAGTTCGTTGCTCCGCAACGCCGTGGGAGAGTTCTGTCTACAAAGCAGATGGGAATACAGGGCGCGCAAATCATTGCGGGTTTTGTCTTCCCTGCCATCGCTGCGGTCTTTGGGTGGCGCTTGGGACTCACAGCGGGTGTATTGCTCGCAGCGGTGTCCTTGTTGCTGATTCTGGCAACAAGGCGGCGAGCTTTTACGCCTATGGAAGGCCTAGCAGAGCGACAGGACGTTGCAAAATATCCGTCGGAGGCTACCTGGAAAACGGCCTTGCTGGGTGTCGTGATGGTGTATGCGTTCGTGACTGCTATCTGTTTCCAGTCGAATTTATTTGGGCTCCCTTTGGCCGGTTACGAAGAGCTGGGTTTTGATATAGCTACAGCTTCTCAGGTCGTAGTCGTTATTGGCTTTGTCGGCTTTCTGGCACGCCTAGCTTGGAGTCGCTTTGCCGACCGACCCCTAAATATTCGACTGATCATGATAGTGATGGGTGTCGGCTTGTTCCTTGGTCAAAGCTTCCTAGTGGCCGTGCATATTTCTGGCGTCGCTTGGTTTTTCTGGCTCGGGGCAGCAGGCATCGGGGCGTTTTATGCTCTGGTACCGGTGGTGTTGTCAGGCGTTGCGTTGCAGTACTTTCCGCCCAGCCAGATTGGGATGGTATCCGGAATCATCTCCCTGAGTATCTTTGGGGGATTTGCTCTTGGCCCGGTGATCTACGGGGCCATAGTCGATTCCGGAGGATATCTTTCTTCTGCTTGGGCGCTTTTGGCTGTTGTGATTATTTCTCTACTGGCCGCGCTATTGCTACCCACCAGAAAAGCCCGCATGAAGCAAGGTGCTTTAGAAAAGACATCAAATTTAGTTAGAAAAGAGGTTTAAGAGTGTGCGCAAAAAGTTATGACGTTATTGTTATCGGCGCTGGCATAGCAGGGCTATCTAGTGCCACAGCTGCCATAGAAAAAGGTCTTGACGTCCTGTTGGTCGAAAAGATGCCATCCGTCGGTGGTTCAACTGTGATGAGTGGTGGATGGTTTGCTTTTACCGGCACAGAAGAACAGCAGGCCGCCGGCGTAGACGATAGCCTTGAGCTGTTTCGAAAAGACCTACTTGAGGTGGGCGGATATCGCAATGACCCCTCGCTAGTTGATGCGTACCTCGAGAATCAATATCAGACGTACGAGTGGATGAAGGCAAAAGGGGTGGAATTCGGGGAAGTAGAGATCAGTTCAGGCCAGTCAGTCGCACGGGGTCACAGCACCCGGATCCGCGAGGTCGTTGAGCTTCTTCACCAGGAATTTACATCACTAGGCGGAAAGATCCTCCTCGACACCCGCATTACGTCTCTAAACCGTGAGCCGGGTGGGTGCGTGACTGGAGTCATCCTCGAGAGCGGTGAAACTCTAAGTGCTGACCGAGGCGTTGTTATTGCCTCCGGGGGCTTCTCAAGATCGACTGAACTCCTCAGCATTTTTGCTCCACAGCAGCTGTCTGCAATTCCATACGGTGGTCCGGGCAATACGGGAGACGGTCTCAAAATGGCGTGGAAACTGGGCGCGGGCATGGCGGATTTCTTTGCAGTATCAGGAACCTATGGATCACATCCCGAGACCACTGAAGCCCAGCAGGAACTCCTGACCTCTTTCTATATGGGCGGGATAATTGTCAATACAGACGCTAAACGTTTTGTCGACGAATCCCAGGACTATAAAACTCTTGGATCAGCTGTCTTGGGCCAAGACGATGCAATAGCCTTCCAAATCTTTGACGCGACGGTACGTGCGAAATCGCATAGAGGTGTCGCGCTGAAGGATATGGACACGCTCGAAGATCTAGGACACCTTCATCATGCGGCAACACTTGAAGAGCTTGCTAAACAGGTCCATCTCCCTGCGAGTCAGCTGGTCCAGACTGTTGAGAACTACAACGCAGCTATTCGAGGCGAAGGTGAAGATGAAATTGGACGCACGACACTATGTAATGGCGTCGGGGAGCTTCAAGAGATCATTGAACCGCCTTTCTACGCTTATCCTGCCAAAACCCTCATGACCACAACCTATGCAGGGGTCACGATCAATACCCAGGGGCAGGTTACTGATGTTGATGGGGACGTAATCGATGGACTCTATGCCGTGGGAGAGGTCACCGGCGGATTCCATGGAGCCGCGTATATGACCGGCTCTTCTCTTGGAAAAGGCGCAGTGTTCGGGAACATCGTTGCCGCCTCATTGAGCGTCGGCGTCAAAGAAAAGGTGAGCGTTGAATAATAAGATCATAGCGAATCTACAACAAGGCAAGCCATCTTATGGTGTCAATATTCAGACAAACAGCCCTGAAATCGTAGAGATGGTGGGGCTCTCTGGCTTTGATCACCTCATGATCGATTGGGAGCATGGTTCATTTGGTACGGATTCTGTTGTATCAATGATCCGAGCTGCTCAATCTGTTGGGATAACCCCTATCGTACGAGTGCCGTCTAATGATGAGGTCTGGATCAAAAGGGTATTAGATGCCGGAGCGTTAGGGGTAGTGGTTCCCCATGTTTCGTCCAAAGCCGACGCTCAACGTGTGGTGAGCGCCTCACGATATCGGTCGCAAAACATCCCCTTCGGAGACCAGGGGCGCCGTGGGGCATGCCCAAGCGTCCGGGCTGCTAACCATATGGCTGGCGATTGGAAGGAATTTGCCCACTGGTCTAATGAGAATATCTTTGTCGCGGTCGCTATTGAGAGTCCAGAAGGTGTGGCTGAGCTAAAGAATATCCTAGAAGTTCCCGGTATCTATGCAGTCTTCCTCGGAACCTTCGATCTAGCTCACGACATGGGGTTTTATGGAGACAACTCCGCCAGGGAAGTCATCCAGCAGATTGACCACATCGTGACGGAAGCGCATGCAGCCAACATCCCGCTGTTTGCGACCCTGTACCGTGGCCGAACTGACGAAGAAGTGCAAGAAGAGATTGCAGTCTGGAGAGACAAGGGTGCGGCTATCTTCAACACGATCAGCGATCGAAGACTGATTCTGCAGGGTCTAGAAGACCGGGCGAAACAGCTGACAAGCTGAGATACGCACCTCCTCCCGGCCACGGAAGCTCCTTGTATTCTGTGTCTTGAGATAAACTGTTGAGCAGTACCACAATGGCGGTAAGAGGAGTGCCATTTGAAGGACTAACAAAAAGTAAAACTAGTTACATGAGAGTGGTTTGAAATGACTACCGAGAAACTGCAAACGGTGTCGGTTGTTGATGCACTGGAAGAGCGCCTGCGTACCGAGATTTTCAGAGCAAGGATTGAAGCGGGGGAGCGGATTAAGGAAGCCCCCTTGGCGAAAGAACTTGAGGTATCCAGGCATACTCTCCGTGCAGCACTCTCACGTCTCGAGAACGTCGGCCTATTACGCTATCGCGAAAACCGGGGATGGGCCGTGCCGCAGTTTAATCAGGAAGAGTACGACGACATCCTCATGCTTCGTGAATCTTTGGAAAGTACGGCATATCGTGTTGCCGTAGCTAAAGGTATCAAACCGGGGAACCGAGTGGACGCGGCGATCGCGAAGATGCGAAATATGACAGACGATACCCCGTGGTTTGACCGCATTAGTGTGGATTGTGAATTACATCAAGCGTTGGTCGACCTTGCCGGGAGCCCACGTTTGAGTAAAGCGTTTGCTGACATGATGGATGAGTTTCGACTTTGTCGAATGCAGTCACTCGAGTGGCTCGAGGCACTGCCCACCGATGAGTGGATCGCGTTACACGAAGACCTGGTGACCGGACTGAAAGCAGACGACCGGGATCCGGAACGTATCGCGGGGAATCACTTTACAGCTACCCCGTGGAACTCTCCACGCCCTCGTGAGGTACGCACCGGATATGTCGGCGCGAGTACCAAAGATGCTGTATGAAAGGTAATGTCTTGAACTTGTTGTGGGGTATCAAGCGAAGCTTCCTTGGATATCTAGAAAGACTCCCAGATTGCATGATTGCTACCAACGAGGGCGTACGTCGCGACTCTGAAACGGGCGATTTTATATTCCCGCTAGAAGAACGCCAAGAACTCGCTAGTGGAGGGTATCGTTGGAAATTTGGCGGCGATCTTCGGATTCAAGCCCACGGTGGAATGTTATTGGTGATATTTATGAATCCGTGGCTGACCGTGACTGATACAGGTACAGAACTTTGCGTGATTGATCCCATGCATTGGCCAGATACTTCCCAGCGAGAGGTACTTGGTGTCTCTCAAGAAACCTCTGGCTCCGAGTTCCCCCTGGTACTTGCCGAGGAAGCTTTAGAGACTTTCAACAATGTCTACCCAGCCGGGGAATCATTGGCTCCTGTAAGACTGGCGTAACGCGACCTGCGTTGAACTGTTTGGGCTGCTGACGGTCGATTTGTAGTTTCTCTGCCTACAAGCTGGCGGCTTCTTGCTGAGCGAGTGGCCAGCCTCCCGCCAACGCGCTTTTATTATGTTCTCCACCTCTACACCGCATTCGGTAGATGTTTTTCCTTAGAGTGATTGCTGATGCGCATGACCTTGTTCGGCATTGGTGTCCGTTGGCCGGGAGTGGTGTCAATGAATCTTGGTGTGTAGCCTCTGATGGTACTCCCGGTCCACGGAGTTGGTGTGTAATCTCGCAACATCGTAGACACTGATTTTCATGACATCGTTGACAATTGATCTCACGACTTCGTACACAACTACCACCAGCCATCCGCAGATAGCTGGTGGTATGTCAATGTTCGTCTCTACTCAACCTTGGGTGAAGACCTCAGGCATCTGCTGTTCGCGCAGCTTGTACTCTTTCCGATAGCGGTCAGCTTTGCGTTGCCAATTGACTGTGGCCTTGACCATGTAGATGCCTCGGATGGAATACGAGGCAATCAGGTTCCCGCTCTTATACAAAGGGGTGAGCGGCAACGGGAACGACATCACGACCTCGCCTGTATCAGGATCGAATACTACGAACTCATCATCGGTGACGATACGCGCATATTGACGGTCCGCTAACGACGACGAAACCGAAATATGTTGGCCCTGGTAAAAGACTTTCCGCTGATCTTTCTTGATTTCGATGAGGATCTCGTCAGCCGCTAGTAGGTTTGCCGGCTCGGCCAAAAGACCCTCATCGATCATCTGCCCCGTCTTGGAGACCACCATGCGTGCAGCGTCCACCGCAATATGCTTGAGCCTGCGATGCTGCAAATATTGAGCCGCCTTGGCTTGTAACACAGACAGATGAATCGGTTCAGAAACCGGGGTATGCTCCAAAGTTTTCCACGCCATTTCCGGTGTGGGACGATTCAACGCCTGACGTGTCCGACGCCGGTTATAGTGCTCCCGATATCGCTGAATCGGTTTCCGCAGCTCGGACAAATTCTGAGGGCTGTTGGCTTCCAAGAACCGTAGCAGAATGTGATGAGATCGCTCATTCTTACGTTGTGTAGTTGGCCGTCCGGGCATCCCCCGTGATCGGCATGGTGCCCTTGGAGGTCAGGAAGATTTCCACCGCACCAATCGTGCCACTACGTAGCTGATTGAAGGCTTTAGAGTTGTCACTGAGCAGTTCTTGTGGTGCACCGTACTACTCGATGGCTCGCGCCAGCACGTCGTACGCGTCATGGCTGTTTTCGCGATGCTGATAGGTCCAGGAGCCGACATCGTAGCGGGTCGCATCTACGAGAAGTTGATAGATGGTCCTGACCTTGCCGTCGCCAGTACGAAATGCAAACGCGTCTAACTGCCATAACGCCATAGCGGTGGATCGAGCAAACGGCAGATACGAGGATTTCGGGCGCTTGCGGGGGTTCCGATCAACCTGACCAACAGATGCCAACGGCCGACCGATCGTCGCGATTGATGGCACCCGACCACCAGGGAAAGACTCCTGAATGGTTGCCTCATAATGAATCGTCTTTGGCCCATAACCCCAACCATCATGCTTGAGCTGCTTGCGAATCCGAACCAGCTCATTGACAACATTCGGTCCGTATCCTCGAGCAGGATGTAGCGACGCGCGAGACCGCGGGTGCAACGCCGAGGCCGCCTCCGATTCGGCACGTGCACGGATCCGATAGAAAATACTGCGAGAGATTTTCTGAGACTTACAAAAGTCACTGATACTGAGAGCAAAGGGTTGGGTTGGATCGTAAATGATAATCATGGCGCGAAGGCACGGTGGCAACGGTGCAGACATGCTGAACCTGTCAGAATACCGTGTGCAAAATTGTCCACGAAGTTGCGAGATTACACACCAACTATGTGGATTGGGAGTACCATCAGAGGCTGCGCTCCAAATCTGAACTCAGAGATTTTCTGATCGAGACCCAATCATTCTCATCTTGCTCTGCCGAGGTTAACCCCAGAGTCTCAACCGGTAAAAGATCGGGTCAGCATTCTTCAAGGACAAAAGACGCTGCGAAGCAACAATAGACTTGGCCTATTTTGGTAGGAAACTTATTCCACTGTGACCGGAGTCCTGAGGAGGTTTGTGCAGGCTAATCAGCACACCTCAACCGCAACATGTGTCGTATTGTTCAGCTCGTCCTGAGGGTAATCTCAAGCGCCCGCAGTGCTCTTCACCAATAACGTTCCGATGATGAGAGGCTATCCTTAACGTGGTGGAGAACTTACCTGCTAAGGACGTATGGCAAGACCTGCCAAAATGGTAAGAGAGCCGTTATCAAAGTGCCGCATGCGGACGTGTCGCAGTGCTCAGACTCGTTCTGCTCAAGAGCAGACGCGCCTTTTCAATAAGGGCTAAGAGCTATCTTCTGCCTCAGAGACTGGTGGCATGCAGCCACAGTTGCATCTTGATACCGCAAGAAAAGCTGCCGAGGTTTTGCAGTTGCACCGGAGCTCAGGTTATAGAGCATCCTGCGCTGATTGCTGTGGGCAATAGGGCAAGCCAGATACCTGAAACTGAAAACCGAGTGCACGCGTGGAGAAGGCACGCTCACCTGAAGATTCAGTCAACTGATTCTTCAGGTGAGCGGTCAGTTTCTTAAATTATTGAAGTTCAAACCTCACAGGAAGTGATTTCACTCCTCCAACGAAGTTTGTTTGGAGAACCTTTCGGCCTTCCAGGAGTTCGATGTTGCGGACTCGAGGAAGGAGCTGTTCGAAAAGGATGCGAAGCTCAAGGCGAGCTAGAGGCTGTCCCAGGCACGAGTGTGGGCCTGAGCCGAAGGCGATATGTGGATTCGGCTTACGGGCGTGGCGGAAGGATGTGGGGTCGTCAAACACGTCTTCGTCCCGATTCGCGGATTGGAACAACAACATGAGACGGTCGCCCTTTTCGATCTTCTGGCCGCGCAGCTCGCAGTCAGCCTCAGCCTGGTGCACAAAGTGTTTGACGGGTGAGGCCCACCGCAAGCCCTCGTTGATCAGGGTGGGCAAGAGCGAAAGGTCATCTTGTACTGCCTTCAATTGCTCAGGATGCTTTGCTAACTGCTCGAAGATAACCGAGGCGGTTGTGGAGGTCGTATCGTGGCCGGCGCCAGAGATCGCAATGTAATATCCAATGCAGGTCTTAATCGGATAATACTCGCCGTTGGACATTCGTGCGTTAGCAATAAGGCTGGCAAGGTTGTCGGCCGGACTCTTGCGGAGATCCTCTACGAGTTTGGTGTAGTACGCAAAGAAGTCTTGAATATTTGCAAGGTTTTGTTCGGCTGCCGCTGTCGGCGAATCCTGACTGATTCCCTCTCGCCTTGAGTCCGGATCATTCACGCCGAAGCGCTCGTGAGCCAGCTTCATGATGTAAGGCTCATCTGCTTCGGGAACACCAAACAAAGTCATGACGACATGTAACGGATAGAACCAGGCAAAATCTTGTGCGAAATCAAGCTCGTTGGTGCCGGGTTGAAGGTGTTGAGTGATGACTTTATCGGCCAGATCCCGAATTCGTTTGTTCCATTTTTTCAGTTCTACCGGTCTGAACCAGCCCTGTGCGATATCACGGACCATAGTGTGTTCAGGCGGATCCATCATCTGGAGCGATTCCAACGGCCGAAGTGTCCCATGGGTTTCGAGGATGTATTCGTCCCCGGCTTTGGTGTTCAAAATGGGGTTATGGCTGCCCGGGTTGTTAGGGCCGCCACCATTGGAAAACAGTTCAGGCTGTCTTTCGATCTCGAGAATGTCAGCGTGTTTCGTCACGAGCCATAAAGGATCGTAGCCTTTCACCTCGACTTTGGCGAGCGGCGCGTTGTTGCGGAGCCAATCGTAAGCCTTGAACAGGGCTTTTTCGTCAAGGTGCCCTGTGGGGAGGACTATCTGGTTTGCAATGTCCTGAGGAACTCGAGTCTGAGTTGTAGTCACAACTCCTCCTTAGCTGTAGTCGCAGAGCGTATAACCAACTGATGATGTGCTCTCCAAAAAATAATTCCGTCACCATCGGGCCTCCTCTCTGGTAACAGAAGGTCTCCTCAACGAAATCTTTTGGGTTGCTGTTGATCAACTAACTATCTATGTGTAGTGTCTCACATTACAGGACACAGTTCCACTGTGGAACAGTTTATCAATTGTGGCACTCGTACGACTTGAATTGAGGATTCATATGAGCATGCAACTAGCAGGCAGGCATCGCAAAATGGTGCGCAGCACCGTGGCTTTCGCAGCGTTAGCCGGCACTCTTGCCATCTCCGGGTGCGGAGGCGCCGAAGCCAAGTCAGCTGAAGGTGACAGCTCGGGCATTGACGAAGTGACGCTGTCTTACAGCGATATCACTCCCTCGACCTCAGCTGCAGGCGAATCTGTCCAGGAGTGGATCGATGATGTTGAAGCGCAATCCGATGGAAATATTGCTATTGAGCCTTACTGGTCCAGTTCTCTGCTCGCAAGTGATGATGCGCTGTCGGGTACGGGTTCCGGGGTATCTGACATTACCTACACCGTCGTCACCTATCAGCCCCAAGCCCTGCCGGCAGCGAATTGGCTCAATGAACTAGGGTCGATGCCTTTGGATTCTTACCCGCAAAGCCAGCTGCAGACCGTGGGGGTTATGAATGAGCTCTTGAATACAGAAGATTTGGCAACAGAGTTTGAATCTCAGGGCGTGAAGCTTCTCGCGTCGACCAGTGTCGCGGGCAAATACGACTTGCTATGTAACAAGAAGGTTGAAGACCAGACTGATTTGAGTGGCTTCCGAGTTCGTGCCCCCGGGCCAGTGTGGGCAGCGGAAGCTGAAGCGCTAGGGATGACTGTCGTTAATGTTGCGCAGGGAGAAGCTTACGAAGCTCTCCAGCGCGGACTTGTCGATTGTCAGATTGGTGCCCCGTTCATGTACGAAGATTATGCGCTTAATGAGGTAGCAAAGCATTACTACCCTGCAAGTTTCTCGGCAAACATGGGCCTGGTCTTGCTCATGAACTTGGACAAGTGGGAGAGCCTTTCCTCCGAAACCCAAGAGCTGCTGCAAAGCAGTATGCAAAAATATGCCCTCGGTCGCACTCAAGCTGATATCGAATCCCACGTGAAATACCTCGACCGACGTGAAGAGCTGGGTATCACTACCTATGACACCACCGAGATGAATCAAGTCTTGGCCGACTTCCAAGAATCACAGTTAGATGCATGGGCAGAACACGCTCCGCAGGGTGTGAGCGATCCAGACGCAACGGGCAAGGCCTTTAAGGAAGCTATTGATTCGTGGGCAGCAACCGTCACCGAAGATGTATCGGAAGTCGAACCCGGCGAAATTGCCTCAGAGAATATTGAGGATTTTCCAGCTTGGCAGCAACGGATAGCGGAAACCTTTGATGGTCTTGCGACATCACATAGCGAGTAAGTGGACATCTTGGCATTTTCGCGGGGCGATGTTCGGGGTGAGGAGGGAATCCAGTGAAGCAAACTAATATGAACAAAAAGTCAGGAGTGGGCAACCTGCGCCTAATTTCAGGAAAAGGTAGTGCTTTCTTACTATTCTTTTCGTGCGTTGCTTTAGCAGTAATGGTTCTACTAGTCGCTTATGATGTTCTGTTGCGGAACTTCTTTGGTTCGGCAATGAACGGTGTTTCCGAGTATGTTTCCGAATGGCTAATGCCGGCCACGGTCTTATTCGCGTTGGCATATACAGAATATAAAGACGAACATATTCGCGTAACTCTGATAGAAGATGCGATGCCTCGCGGGCCTGAGGCCGCTCTGAAGTTTATGGGACAACTCACGGTTGTGGCCATATCCGCGGTGCTTACATGGAGTTCTTTGCAACTTGCTATTGACTCTTTCGGCATTCGCGAGGCGGTGCCTATGGGAACAGATTTTTTGCCAGTCTGGCCCATTAAGGTCGCCGTGTTTTTCGGATGGGTATGGCTGACCGTACAAACTTTCTCGAAGTTGGTAGGGCTGCTCGTTCATCCTCCTCAAGAAGAGCCAGCGGGTGAAGTCGATACAGTAGTTGGGTGCGAGTCGGTAGGTGATTCACGTGGCTAATGTGACACATAAGGATGAAGCTATGGCGTTTATAGCGGCCTCCGCCCATGACACGGGAAATCTGAAGACCGCGCCGCGAGCGCCGCGAGCTAAACAAAATTACAAATCGTGGGCTTGGGTCGCACTCTTGTATGGCTCTGCGGTGTTAATCGCGGGGTATCTGTGGCTGGGAGAACCCAGCCGTGAAATCGGCGGTTTTTTGACGGTCGCGTTAATGCTCATCCTCATGTTGGGCGGGGTTCATATCGGGCTTGCGATGACCGGAGCAGGAGCCCTTGGGCTGTATTCCACTGGTGGCCTTACCGCTCTGCAATCGACTTTAGAACAGGGGACCTACGACCCGACTGCAACATGGCAACTGTCCGTGATTCCGACTTTTATCTTCATGGGAACCGCCCTGTGGAAATCGGGTCTAACTACTCGAGCCTTTGAATCAGCAAAAATGTGGCTAGGTATCGTCCCCGGGGGTCTAGCTCTGACGACTACAGTGTCTGGAGCCGGTCTGGCAGCCTCTTCAGGGTCTACCATTGCCCTGACTCATGCACTTGGCAGGGTGTCAATTCCAGAGATGCTTCGTGCAGGCTATAAGCCAGGATTCGCCATTGGCTCGACAGCGATGGCTGGAACGCTAGGCCAGCTGATCCCGCCTAGCGTCTTGCTTGTCGTGTACGCGGGAGCAGCGCAGACGTCAGTAGGTAGCCAATTGATGGCTGGCATCGTGCCGGGCATTCTGATGGCGATTGCTTTCTGCGCCTTGATCTTTGCAGTGGGTATATTTAAGCCAGCACATGCGCCCCGTACTAATGCTCAATACAGCTTGGTCGAAAAGTGCAAGGGACTTGTCCAAGTTATCCCTCTAGCGCTTGTTGCAGTTGTGGTCATTGGAGGTATCGCTTCGGGGCTTTTTACACCAACTGAGTCCGCAGCAATTGGTTCCATAGTTGCTTTGATACTCGGATGGTTTACACGTACCGATGGCAGCGTTGGTGTACGTGGATTCTTTGATTTCCTCCGCAGCACACTGGTCACCTCGGTGATTTCATCTGCCGGCATTTTCCTGCTGCTGATCGGGGTTCATGTCCTAACTCGGGTGGTCACCCTTAGTCAACTTGCTAATCGTCTGACGGACATGGTGGTCAGTGTCGGACTGAACGCTGTCTCTTTCCTACTGATTCTGATCCTGTTGTATCTCCTCCTGGGCATGTTTATGGATACCATGGCCATCATTTTGTTGACCGTTCCAATTTTGGCGACACCTCTTATGGAGCTAGGGGTCGACATGATTTGGTTTGGGGTTTTCCTTGTCATCATGGTTGAGATTGGCATGGTTACTCCACCGTTAGGGGTTCTCTCCTTCGTGATTCACCGGATTGCTCAGGACCCGGAAGTAAATCAGGGGCAGAGAATTTCACTTACTACGACATTCAAGGGCGTTCTACCTTTCGTAGCTGTCGCTCTCGCTATAACTGTGCTGCTTATAGCTTTCCCTGAGCTTGTTACGTGGCTTCCTGAGCGGCTTTCGGTACAGGGATAACGGATGAAGGATTAAATGAATACGCAAGTTATGACGGATTTCAGCCAATTTGCTACCACAGGTGTCACGCTCGAATGGGGGCTCAAGGAGTCCTTCAGAGCCTATTTTGAGAGGCTCTCGGACCATAGTTACCAATTTGCTGACGGCGCTTGTAGGCTCAATAACGGTCAATTTGTATATGAGATCGTTCCTGAAGCCAGTGATCGCAACAAATTGGTCTTCAGCGGGACCGTGCAGTTGGAGGCTCATTTCGGAGCTTTATCTGTGAAGATTGCCCACCCGGTAATTGATCAGAACGCCAGCACTGGTGAGATCGGGCTGTCAGCCGAAGTTGATGAGCACAATGGTGAACCGGTCCGAATGCTCATTGCAACCCTGGAGCAAAGCCTCGACGGAGCTGAGTCTTTAGTATTCCGGGCCCAGCTGGCTGACGAAGGTCAGTACCTGTTCATGGGGAATTACTTTAGTGGCGATGAGCTGGACCCCGTCAGCGTGGTCCGACCTGACAGATAAGTACTCATCACGTTGAACCAACGTTGATACCAAAACATCAACTCATCGAGTTCTAAGGGAGATCTTAGTTTTGACTATTAAATATGCCCGCCTGTACATCGACGGCGAATGGCAGGAACCGTCGTCATCAGAGGTCATCAAGGTGCATTCGGCTGCCACGGAACAATATATCGGCAGTGTCCCAGAAGGGAAGAACCGAGATATAGACCGGGCTGTTGAAGCCGCTCGTCGGGCTTTCGAAAACCCTGAGGGCTGGGCACATTGGCAGCCGGAAGATAGAGCAGCGGTACTGCGCCGTTTCGCAGACGAATATGAGCTGAGAGGCCCAGAAATTGCCAATCGCGTGACAGCGCAGAATGGTATGCCGGTCTCTTTATCTCAGAAATGGGAAACCACGAACCCTGCGCAGCTATTGCGGTTCTATGCTGACATGATCACGGACCAAGAAGATGAAATCCGCCCGGGAGTAAAGGGCAAGAAAGTTCTGGTGACAAAATCGCCTATCGGAGTAGTCGGAGCGATTGTGCCCTGGAATGTGCCACAGAGCATCACGTTTCTGAAGCTTGCTCCCTCTTTGGCCGCCGGGTGCACGGTTGTTCTTAAGCCCGCGCCAGAAACTGTGCTTGATGCCTTTGCTGTCGCTGAGGCAGCGATAGCGGCCGGGCTACCACCTGGAGTGCTGAATGTGGTTCCGGCCTTTGGATCCGTGAGCTCCTATCTGGTGAGCCACCCAGGTGTCGACAAAGTTTCGTTTACCGGATCGCCAGAAGTCGGCAGGTCTATTGGTGAAACCTGTGGGCGCATGCTGCGACCAGTTACGTTGGAACTCGGCGGTAAGTCTGCCGCCGTATTGTTAGATGATTTTGATCTGACCGAAAATATTGACGCTCTATACCAGGCTTCAATGACTAACAACGGACAGGTATGTTGGCTTTCCACACGCATTTTGGTCCCGGAGTCTCGCTATAGCGAGATGGTTGATCTCATCACGGACAAAGCTCGTAGTCTACGCATCGGGGATCCATTTGATGCTCAGACAGACGTCGGTCCCTTGGTGAGTGAAAAACATCGGGAGCGCGTGGAATCGCTGATCAAAACATCTGCGGATGAGGGAAGCCATATCACCGCTGGGGGCTCACGTCCCAAGGCGATGGACAAAGGTTGGTTCTTGGAGCCGACAGTATTTGCGGATGTTGATCCGAAATCAACGGCGGCCCAACAGGAGTTTTTTGGCCCGGTGCTATCAATCATCAAATACACCGATGAGCAGGAAGCCATCAAGATCGCCAATGACTCTGACTATGGACTAGCGGGAAGTGTCTGGAGCTCCGACTTTGATCGCGCTGTTCGTGTAGCTCGGCAGATCGAGACTGGAACCGTTGGCATTAATGGCTACGCAACCGACCCTTCATCACCTTTCGGAGGAATAAAGGCCAGTGGCTTGGGCCGGGAGTTAGGGCCCGAAGGGTTGAGTCACTATCAAACGGTCAAATCTATGTACTTGCTGCAGCCGAATGATGCGTAGAAAGTTGGAAGTGATGAAAGCGGC
Organism: Enteractinococcus helveticum; assembly: GCF_001657475.1. Taxonomy (GTDB): domain Bacteria; phylum Actinomycetota; class Actinomycetes; order Actinomycetales; family Micrococcaceae; genus Yaniella; species Yaniella helvetica. The sequence goes on along the minus strand of NZ_LXEY01000118.1, from coordinate 42,570 downwards.
CGTCGTACATTCACCAGGCGCTGGTTTTACTCTTGAAGAAGTTTGCATTGACACGCCACTGCCAAAAGAAGTGCTCGTTGATGTCAAAGCTGTGGGCCTCTGCCATTCTGATCTGACCATGGCAAGCGCGGAATTAGGTTTTCCGTTTCCTGCGGTATTCGGTCATGAGATCGCCGGGGTTGTTCGGGAAGTTGGGGACGAGGTCCACAATCTCCAGGTAGGCGATCATGTAGTCGCCGCCTTGATCCGCTATTGCGGAGAGTGTGCGCGCTGTCTGGGCGGACAATCTTATTATTGCCGCAACGTTCACCATACGTTGCGCAGCGCTGAACAGCCTCCGCGGTTGAGTCTAGGTGAGCAAAGCCTCAGCCAAGCTTTTGCTTTGGGAGGCTTTGCTGAGCAAGCATTAATTCATGAGAATCAATTGGCAAAGATTCCTGAAGACTTACCTTTTGAACAAGCAGCGTTGTTAGGATGCGGTGTCATTACTGGTGCTGGAGCCGTGTTGAACACGGCGAATGTCGGTCGTGGTGAAAGCGTCGCTGTTATCGGGGCTGGAGGTGTTGGCCTAAATGCCATTCGGGCCGCGGTGATCGCTGGGGCTGGGGAGATCGTAGCCATAGACCTCTCGGAATCCAAATTAGAAAAAGCTATGGGTTTTGGAGCGACCCGTTGCATCAACTCTCGCGATGTCGATTCCGTACGGACGGTGTGGGATTCCATTCCCGATGGCATCGACCATGTCTTCGATTTTGTAGGGTCATCTGAGATAGCGCATCAAGGTCTCGAGATGCTTTCTTACGGGGGTGCCCTCTACTTAGTTGGTATCGGAGGTAATGATGTACCGATTACCTTTAACGCATTCACATTCATGCGAAACCGAAACCGCATTGAGTCCGTTTATATGGGTTCAGCCAATCTGAAAGTAGATATTCCCTACTTCGCCAGGCTCGAAGCAAATGGACTGCTTAGGCTTGATGAACTCATAAGCGACACCATTAGCTTGGATGACATCAATGACGGTTATACCAGACTCAAGGAAGGCAAAGTGTCTCGTTTAGTCGTAGTCAATCCTTAACCCGAGATCTAGGGGTGGCTGGCTAGTGATGCCGGGCCCGTTCAGTCTTGAAAAGGCCTGAAGCTCCTCAGCCACCTACCCGGGTGCTCCAACTCTATAAAGCACTACGCAACACTACGATCGGCATGCGCCGGCGTTTCACTGCGCCTCAGGTTTGCGTAGTCTTGCACCTCTTTGCCGAAGTCTTGGGAGACGTCGCGGAGTATGTCGTCCACAAATACCAGCTCATCTCTTCCGAGCAGTGCTACGGTCTCAAATATTCGTTGGTATGAGTACTGGATCGTTAGGGCACACCGGAGGTATGTACTTGACCGTTGAAGTCATGGCGATCGTCATTTCTGCCGCCGGCATCTTGGTTGCCCTCGGTATTGGGCTTTTTGCTGGTTTTGCCTGGATGCTGCGACGGATGGATGACAAGTTCGACAAAATTGATGCTAGATTCGGCAAGGTATATGCCAAGTTCGACACGGTGTATGCCAAGTTCGACGCCGTCCATGATAACTTCGGCAAAATTAGCGCTCAGATCGGTGAGTTACGGACGGAGCTGAACGCGTGAAGGTCTCAGTTGCACGTCTAGAAGGCCCTTAGCGCCGACTTATCTTTCCCCGGTGAGCTGCAGTCAAAACCTTCGATCCTTAGATGTCCACCCCAATATCCTGTTGACTGGCTGCTGCTCAACTGTACTGTCGTCGCTCTGCAAGCGCCCGTGTGCTCCATATGCACATGACGATGCTGGAAGCGCTGAACAAATACTTCAAGAATCAATAAAAATGGCTTCTTGCCATGGACGCATCAAAATCAAGCCCCGACGCCCGCAACACAGCCAAAATGCACTCCCCGCGATTGATCAGAACGAGGAAGATTCATGCGAGCAGTCACCTGGCAAGACCGATGAAATGCGTCCTGCAGGACGTGTTATTACTGTCGTCGCGGACTGCAATCACAGTGCGAGACCATCCAGGTCACCGAGTATGGTGCCGGGACGTCGCTGCCGGAACAAGCATCGCAGCAACTCGGATGAGCATGCAAACTCCGTGTTTATACCGAACCACACGCTTCATCCTCATGAGATGCGCATTGTTTCGGAGACGTGCTGCACGTTGTCGGGGAGCAACCGAAATATTCTCGGCAAAGCGCCTAGCTTTCGTGCTGCGGAGCGGTAACTGACCGTACGGCCTGACGTCCGTGCGTCAGCCAATACACCACAATGGAGACAAGAAGTACTGCGGCTCCGGCAAGGTAGAGGCCCGCATAGCCGCTGAGCCCGATCATGAAACCTAATGCGACCGGCCCAACGGCAATGCCCGCATCCAGGGCCAGGTAGTGAGTCGATGTGGCAATGGGAACTCGCTCGTGCGTCGTCCGACTGATGCCCACCGCTTGCAAGCTGGGCACCGCGCCGCCTTGGCCAATACCGCCGAGGATGGCCGCGACAATGACCTGCCAGAGACTATCGGTCACTGCGAGCAGTGCCAGCGACAGCGCAAATGCCAGTAGCGCGATGGGAATGACCGCATTTTCTCCCCGGCGGTCATGGATGCGTCCGGCAAAGAGTCGAACCCCCAGCATGGTCAATGCGAAAATAATAAAGAATAATGACGCCGCATTGGTCATGCCCCGACCAACCAAAAATGGGGGCAGGTAGGTGGTGACCAGCGCGTAGCCGATGGCGCTGAGAAAAGCGACGATAGCCACCGGAAGGACTTTGCTGTCGATGAGGTCTGAGCCGCGGATGCGCCAGCGTTGGGCGTGATCTTCTGGGCTGGGTGGGTGTTCTTGAATGCGCATCGGCAGCACGGCGAGCAGTGAGATGGCAGCGCACAGGGCGGTGAAGTTGAAGACCCAGACATCGGATGCCACCTCGCTGATCTGCACAGCGGCGAATGGGCCGATGGCCATGCCCAGCGTGGCGGCTAACGAATAGTAGCCCAGACCCTCGCTGCGGCGGCTTGTAGGGATGACATCAATGACCACCGAGGTGATAGCTGTGGAAATGATACCGAACGCCGTGCCCTGGATGATGCGCAGCACGATCATTAGGCTGTAATGGTCAACCAGCGGATAGATCAGCGAGCTGACAGTAAAGACGATCAGCGAGATGATCAGGGTGCGTTTCCGTCCGATGAAGTCCAGGTACTTGCCGATCACCAGGCGTACCAGGCCTGCGCCGACCACGAATGAACTGGCCGCAAAGCCTGCTGCGGTGTCATTGGCCTGAAACCGGTCGGCAGCATACAGTGCCATGAATGTCATCAGAGCGACGAACACAATGTATGCGCCCAGCAACACGGTGAAGGCTAGGAAGTAGTCGCGGGTGAATAGCGCGTTCTTGGTTGTAGCAGTCATTTACTGAAACCAGACGTTTGACATATCCCCGGACCCATTTCACTCATAAATCGTTGGTTAACACAACGGTTTTAGTCACGATACTACTGATCGGCACAAAAGCAACACTTCCGACCCTACTGATGCAAAATTATCGCGCCAAGATGCGAGCCAATGAGCTTTTTCGAATCTCATCCATTGTTTCAGGCGTCAGCGGCGTGCTTTTATAGGGGTATCTCATCGCACACTTCGAAGCTCAACTAGGCGACACAGGAGTTTTGCATGCGAATTGCAGTCGTTGGAGCAACCGGCAACGCCGGGACCGCAGTGTTGCGCGAGTTAGCCCGCCAGGACAGCGTCGACTCGATACTTGGTATTGCGCGTCGGCTCCCAGAACAAGCATTAGAGCCATATAACCATGCGGAATGGCGCAGCATCGACGTCCAATTCGAAGACTCACGTGGCGAACTGATCACCGCATTGACCGACTACGATGCGGTCATTCACCTTGCTTGGCTTATCCAGCCCAATAAAGAACGCGAGCTGCTGCGCCGTGTCAACGTCGATGGCACGCGTCACGTGCTGGAAGCCGCAGCTGCTGCCGGCGTCAAACACATTGTTGTCGCCTCCTCGGTCGGGGCGTACTCCGGAGTGACCGACAATCAATTACGTGATGAATCTTGGCCAACCGTTGGCATTGCCAGTTCGCACTACAGCGTGGATAAGGCTGCCCAAGAGCGCGTCATGGACGAATTCCAGGTCAAACACCCCGATGTCACGGTGGCTCGACTGCGTCCGGCGCTGAAATTCCAGGGCAGCGCGGGATCGGAAATTCAGCGCTACTTTTTAGGTGAGTGGGTCCCGGTGCAGCTGTTACGTGCCGGGCGGCCACCGATCATTCCATTTCCGAAAGAAGCCCGCGCGCAGGCAGTGCATACCGACGACGTCGCACACGCCTACGTGCTTGCGGCCCTGACGGGTGCCGAAGGGGCATTCAATATCTGTGCCGACGATATTTTGACCCCGCAAATAATTGGGGGAGTCCTCACCGCCAATCCGAAATATGGTCGGGTGCTGCCGATTCCGACCAAAGCACTGCGTCCGTTAGTCAAGGCCGCGCACCGTTCCGGACTGCTGGCCGCCGATGAGGGCTGGCTGGATATGGCGGTGCATTCGCCGCTGATGGATACCACCCGGGCCAAACAAGAACTTGGCTGGGAGCCATCCATGACCGCAGCTCAAGCACTGGAAGAAGTCATTGAGGGTATGGCTGCCGGTGAAGGCAGACGTTCGGCACCGATGCGACCACGTGAACAGCGCTCGGTGGCACCTTTGACTCTGCCGTCGAAGGGTCATCGGCTGCCCGATGATATTGATGCTATGGCGCTGCGCCAGTACATGGCCGACCATCTTGCAGGGGCCACTGCAGGGCGTAGCCGGATGGCACGGCTTGCTCAGGCATTTGTGAATACACCTATGTATGGTGAGATCGCGATGGTGGCCGATGAAGTGCGGCTGGAACATAAGTATTTGCAAAAGCTGATGAATCGTCAGGGCTTTCCACGGCCCGGGATTTCGGCCCCGGCGCTATGGGTGGGCGAGCGGGTTGCGCGGGTGAAATCCTATTTCCCGAAGGAGCTCAAAAACGTCCCATCGGTGCTGGTATTAGAAACTGAACTGATGCTCTCGGCGGTGACCGGCAAGTTGCACGGTTGGAAAACCCTGCTGAATAATGCCGATGCGCTGGGTGTGCCGGCCAGTGTGTTTGAGCAGCTCATTGAGGATACCGAGCGCCAGTACGCCAGACTTCAGAAGGCTCACAAATATGCTCGCCAGCGGGCGTTCAAAAAGTCCTATGAGACCGGTGGGGATCATCCGCTCGACAGGGGCTAAGGGCTTCCGTCTGTTATCTTGGGGCGACTGATCCACGTGCATGACGACCGTGGGCGAACCAATAGACGATCACACCGAGCAACACGATGCTTGCCCCGGCCAGGTAGAGGCCGGTGTAGCCGGTCAGCCCGATCATGAACCCTAACATGACCGGACCGATCGCTAGCCCTGAGTCCAGGGCAAGGTAGTGAGTTGAGGTCGCAATGGGAATGCGGTTCGTCGTCGTCCGACTAATGCCCACGGCCTGCAGGCTTGGCAGCGCGGCACCGTGACCAAATCCGCCCAGTACCGCGGCGATGATGAAGTGCCACAGGCTGTCGGCCACCGCGATCACGGCCAGCCCGAGCACCAACGAGAGCAGAGCGCCGGGCAGTACGGAGTTTTCGCCGTAACGGTCGTGCATGCGGCCAGCGAAGAGCCGAACCACAAGCATGGCGAACGCCCAGACGAAAAAGAAAATGGATGCGGTACTGGCCATGTCTAAGCCCACCAGGTAGGCGGGCAGATAGGTCATGACAACGGAGAAGCCAGTGGAGGTCAGCAGGCCGACGACGGCGATTGACAGCATGTTAAAGTCGACTAGATCCGAGCCGCGAATGCGCCATCGGCGGTCGTATTCGTCCTGGGTTGGGATGCGTTCTTTGATCGTCATGGGGAGCACGGACAGCAGCGCCACGATGGCACAAATTGTGGTGAAGCCGAAGACCCAGAGACTGGAGGCGCGCTCGCTGAGTTGTATCGCGGCCAGTGGTCCAACCGCATTGGAGACCGTACCGGCTAGGGAAATATACCCCAGCCCTTCGCTGAGTCGGCCCAGTGGGATCAGAGTGATGACGGTGGAACTGATCGTCGTCGAAGCAATCCCAAACGCTGCCCCGTGGATGAACCGGACGATCACTAACAGTGCGTAGCTGTCAAGCACCGGGTAGATCAGGCACGATAAGACGAATAGTGCCAGGGTGATGATCAGGGTGCGTTTGCGCCCGATGAAGTCTAAGTATTTGCCGATTAGGATGCGCGACAGCGCCCCGCCGGCAACGAATGAACTGGCAGCAAATCCGGCGGCGGTGTCGTTGACGCTGAACCGGTTGGCAGCATACAGCGCCATAAAGGACATCAAAGTAATGAATACCAGGCTGATGCCGAGCAAGACGACGAACGCCCGCAGATAATCTGGCGTCCAGAGGCGTTGCTCGGAGGTTGAAGACATGAACCCTTACTACGTAGGCGCAAAACAGCAGCCTGCTGTTTTCGTGAAAGTGTGGATCGGCGCTGCAACACTTCCACGGCCTTCAACGCCAGCATGTTGCGCTACCCTGCTTCTGTTATAGCAGGCTACATACCATTGGAAGCTTCGTTGTGAAATGTGTCCGGCCACGCTATTGCCCCATGCTCGGGGTCTAAGGGCCAAGCGGAACCGCTGCCGAGCAGGTTCCCGACTCACGCTGGTCTCGAGCTGGACACAAAGTTCCTGGCCTCGACTGAGTATCGTGACAAGTCTTTTGTCACGTCTTGAAACTTGCGCGATGGTTTTACCCACGTCCGATAAGTTCCAGCCTCTAGACTTGGAAAGATCCCCTTTGAATATTGTTCATGCATAAAGCGTACAATTCCTTGAGTCAAGCAACGATTGACATAAATTATGACCTCTGGCAATGTGCTGCAATAGCAAGAATGTTACTCACATAACAAAAAATAGGGCTGAACGTTTAAGCCTTCCATCTGTGTTTGGAACTCGAAGAGGGGAACCATGAGAAAAGCATTAATGGGAGTCGCAGCATTCGCAGCGCTCACGTTGGGGTTGACAGCTTGCGGGGCAGACCCAACCGCTCAGGAAGATACCGCCGTCGCTGAAAATGGCGGAAATGAATCAGAAATCTTGATCGGTGGATCACTGAATCTCGATGGTGAGCAGTCTGCTTATGACGCATTGATTCTTGAAGGTATTGAAGTTGCTTTTGCTGAAGCCAATGAAAACGGTGGCGTTCTTGGCAAGCAGATCGTCTGGGAAAACCTCAATGGAGCCAGCGATACGACAACCATCGCCAATAATGCTGAGGTCCTGATCGAACGCGGCGCAGAAGCCTTAATTGCACCTGCTGACTTCGACTACGGTAGCCCGGCTGCACGGGCAGCTCAAGATGCCGGCATCGTCGGCATATCACCCGGGGCGACCTCGCCAAGCTACGGCTCAGACATGCTGGGAGACAAACAGTTCACCATCGGTTACTGGAACACCGCAATGGGTGCTGCTGCCGCAGAATGGGCTTATAACGAGCAAGATTTCCGCGATGCCTATGTGGTGACTTACGACGGACTGGACTACACCGAGTCCCTCAGCCGATACTTCATCGAATCCTGGGAGAACGCCGGGGGCAATATCGTTGCCGAAGATATCTACAGTGGCGGCGGCGACTTCAGCGCCCAACTGCAGCGGCTACGTGGAGTCATCGATGACGTCGATGTCATCTACATTTCGGTCTATAACCCTGACCTGGCGCAGTTCATCCGCGAAATTCGCGCGTCTGGTATCGAGACGATGATTTTGGGCGGCGATGGGTACGACGGACCAGAACTCAGCGACAGCCTGGGTGAAGAGTTTGGCAACAACATCTACTACGTCACGCACGCCTTCCTGAGTGAGGATGCCAGCCCGAATATTCCAACATTTATTGACACATTCACCGAACAGACCGGTGCAGAGCCGCTCTCTATTTTGGAAGCGCTTGGTTATGACACCGCAACCACGCTCATCCAAGCGATCGAAGCAGCAGGCACGACAGATGGTGAGGCCGTTGCACAGCAAATGACCGAAATGGAATTTGATCTACTCAGCGGCAAGCTCACCTGGGCTTCGGCAGAAGATGGCCACGAACCACAGAAAGAAACGGCGATTGTCTACCTCGACGAGGGACAACCGGTATTCGATAAGTGGTTCAAGCCCGAATGGACTCCTGAACCATAATGCTGACATCTTCCAACAGTGAAAGGCTCACGGCGACCGGCGTCGTCATGGACTTCGCGGGCCTTCGGGCTTTGGACAATGTGAGTCTTTCACTTGGTAGACATGAGATCGTAGGACTGATTGGCCCGAACGGTTCTGGAAAAACTACGCTGGTCAACGTGCTTTCAGGGGCGCTGACGCCGACGGCCGGAACGGTGAGTATCGATGCTGAAAATGTCACCGGTTTCGTTCCCCGGAAGATTTCCCGGGCCGGTCTGGTGCGCACTTTCCAAACGGTTCGGCTGTTCGGGACACTCAGTGTTTTTGAAAACGTTCAGCTCGGTGCATTTGGGGCAGGTATTCGTCGCGCTCAGGCAACGAAAAAAGCGAACGACCTGCTTGAACTGTTTGGTATTGATCACCTGCGTGATGTACTCGGAGACTCCTTGTCCTACGGCCAGAAGAGGATCGTAGAAATCTTGCGGGCGATCGCCACCGATTGCAACTATCTCCTGCTTGACGAACCCGCCGCCGGGCTCAACGAGGAGGAAAGCGACAAATTACTGGGTCAACTTTCGGACATCCCTGAGCAGTTCGGTTGTGGCATCCTCATTATTGACCACGACATGAACCTCATCATGCGGTTATGTCAACGACTCCACGTGCTGAATCAGGGAAAAACGATCGCGGAGGGGACACCAAAACAGGTCCGGGCAAATCCGACGGTCGTAGAGGCATATCTGGGAAGTCAAGGGGCTACGGATGCCACCGAGCCCTAGCACAACACATATAAACGGAGCAGGTATTGAGTCTTCTTGAAGTGACGGATCTTCATGTTCGATACGGGGCTATTCCCGCGCTGAAAGGCATTGACCTACGAGTCGAAGAGGGCGAACTCGTCGCAGTTGTTGGTGCCAACGGCGCTGGAAAAACAACGACGTTGTCGGCTATCGCCGGGGCCCATCGCGCATCCCGGGGCACCATCACTTTGGACGGTAAGGAGATCCAGCGCAGGCGAAGCGCTGAAATCGCTCGCCGGGGCATCTCATTGGTTCCTGAAGATAGAGGAATCTTTCCGAGTCTGACAGTTGATGAAAACTTACGTTTGGGTTCCTATTTGCTGCGTGACAGCAAAGAAGTGACGCACCTGCGCGGTGAAATCTTTCAACGTTTTCCGATTCTTCAACAGCGCGCAGATCAGGGCGCAGGTACGCTGTCTGGTGGTGAGCAGCAACAGTTGGCGATCGCCCGAGCGCTTTTGACTAAACCGCGTCTGTTGATGCTTGACGAACCTTCCCTAGGCCTGTCGCCCACGCTGGTTGATCGTGTATTTGAGGTCATCCAAGAACTGCATGATGAAGGCGTTACGATCTTGCTCGTCGAACAAAACGCGACAAGAGCCCTTGACCTTGCCAACCGGGTGTATGTCCTGACCACCGGTGTGATGACGGCTAGTGGTACTGCTCAAGAGATTCGTGCATCAGTCGATATCGAATCCGCGTATCTCGGTGGTGCGAAACCAGGCAGCTTAGAGGAGAAACCGTGAGTGAGATTCTACAAGTCGTGGTGAACGCGCTGAGTCTTGGAAGTCTCCACGCACTTCTAGCACTGGGCCTCGTCATGGTATTTGGCATTTTGAAACTCGTGAACTTTGCCTACGGTGAGCTCATCATGGTTGCCGGGTATACCTGGTTTGTTCTGCAGCCTAGCTGGCTGCCACTCGTGCTGATCATGCTGGTGGCAATTGCTGCAGTGGTCTTTACTAGCGTGGCAACCGAACGGATCGCGTTTAGGCCCCTTCGTTCAGGTTCGATGAATGCGATGCTTATTACTTCCTTTGCTGTCAGTACAATCCTGCAGTCCTCAGCGCTGGTCTTTGTTTCGCCTCGGCCCAGCGTCATTGACGTCCCAAGGTGGTTGACGTCGTACATCAGCATTGGTCCGGCACATATTTCGGTCCTCAGCCTCGTGATCTTCGGGGTGAGTCTATTGACGTTGCTGGGTCTGATGCTGGTCATGCAGAAAACCCGGTTGGGCATAACACTTCGAGCGGCTGCAGACGATTTCCGCATGCTGCAATTACTGGGCATACGCGCTGACCAAGTGATTGCCATGGCCTTTGTGATCAGTGGTCTTCTCGCTGGTATTGCGGGGGTGTTATGGGTTAGTCGCATTGGGATGGTCTGGCCCACGATCGGTATGACCCCGCTACTTATAGCGATTATCGCCATCGTCGTCGGAGGCATGAACAGTTTGAAAGGTGCGATCGTTGGTGGGTTCTTCATGGGAAGCCTCCACATCATTTTGCAGACTTTTCTCCCTCAGAATCTGCTGGCATTTCTTGATGCCTTTATCTTCGGGATTGTCATCCTCGTGTTGGTATTCCGTCCCGAGGGCATCGTCAAAGGCCGCTTCCAAACTGAAAGGATCGGCTAAGTGACACAACCATCTCGTTCGATGTTATTACGCAAGACCTTGCCCGTCCTCATGACGGTTATTGTCCTTGCCGTTATCGCGGTTGCAATATCCATGTTTGGATCCACGGTGATCAACCGTGTGACCACCGTGATGTTTGTGCATATCGTCCTTGTGCTAGGACTGCAAATGTTCATGGGCAACTCAGGCATCTTGTCGTTTGCTCACGTTGGGTTTATGGCCATCGGTGCGTATGCTTCGGCGCTCATGTCGATCCCAGCAGAGAATAAAGGGAGGTCATTACCGAACCTGTATGAACCACTGATGGGTGTGGAGCTTGGTTTTTTGCCGGCCATCCTGGTCGGAGCGATCGCCGCGGCTGCGTTTGCCGCCATCACGGGTGTCGCTTTGATGCGGCTGTCAGATACCGCGGCAGCGATTTCTTCTTTCGCGCTGCTTGTGATCGTCAATGTCGTGTTGTCACAGTGGAATGAAGTTACCAATGGTCCGCGCACCCTTGCCGGTGTTTTGAAATACACCGACCTATGGACTGCGTTTGGGTGGGCGGTCATTGTTGTCATCCTTGCGTTCTTGTTCAAGGAGTCTGCACTCGGTATGAAACTTCGGGCCTCCCGAGACAATATGCATGCCGCGGATGCGATCGGAATCAACGTGGTAAAAACACGGTGGATCGCGTTTGTTTTGTCAGCATTTGTTGCTGGACTTGCCGGGGGTTTGTGGGCTCATTTTATTACCTCATTCCAGCCTGATGCCCTCTACTTTAAGATGACCTTTTTGGTTCTGATGATGCTTGTTGTTGGGGGCCCACAAACTATTAGCGGCGCCACGCTCGGCGTCATTGTTATTACGATCATCTATGAAGGGTTGCGATCGGTTGAAAATAACCTTGCCTTGAGCGGGGCGCTGCCCTTCAAAACTGTAGGTATGACTGAAATTGTGCTCGCCGTAGCCCTCATTGTCATGTTGGCGCTGAGGCCCGGTGGCATTATCCACACCGTTGAATTAGGTGGGGGAGTGCGGCGTCGCCGTGAGCAGAAACCCTCCGCTTCAGCATAGAAAGGTACAAGACAATGAAAACCATGGAAACCATGAATTTTGAGGTCGCCCCGGATATTGATCCTGCGAAGCTAACCTATACCTTCGGTGGGGTCGAAGCTCAGGCGCAAGTTAAACCGGGCACCCTGATATCTACCTCAACCCTTGACTGTTTCGCCGGTCGTCTCACGAAAGACGGCGCAGGGACTCCCTCGGAACAGTTAGATTTTCGGTACCTGAATCCGCAGACTGGTCCCTTCTATGTTGAAGGTGCCGAGCCCGGTGACACCCTGGCGGTGCACTTCGTCAGCATCCAACCACGTTTTGACTGGGGCGTAAGTATGATGCTGCCGTTCTTCGGTGCGCTGACCGGAACCGGCACTACTGCTACGCTCAATGCGCCACTTCCAGAACAAGCATGGTTCTATGACTTCGACGTCGAAAACAACACAGTCTGGTACCAGGCCAACGACAGTGATCTCACGCTTCCGCTCCCGCTGGACCCAATGCATGGGACCGTTGGGGTTGCCCCGGCAGGGGGTGAGGCACGATCAGCGCTGGCGCCGGGCGACTGGGGCGGCAACATGGATTCCCCGGAAATGCGTGCACAAACCACCGCCTACTTCCGGGTCAACGTACCGGGTGCCCTGTTCAGCCTGGGCGACGGTCATGCTCGTCAGGGCGAAGGCGAAGTGTGTGGCGTCGCCGTAGAGACCGCCATGAATACGGTGTTTATTTTGGAGCTCATCAAAGGCGGTGGCCCCGCGTGGCCGCTCATCGAAAGTGACGACTACCTCATGACAACCGGATCCGTGAAACCGTTGGAAGACGCTTTCCGAATCGCTAACGTCGAGATGGTCAACTGGGTTTCTGAGCTGCTGGAAATCAGCTTGATGGACGCCTATCAGTTGGTTTCACAGACCAGCCTGAGCCCGGCCGCGAATGTGGTGGACACCGTGTACACGATGGTGTGCAAAGTGCCCAAAAAGCTGCTGGGCGAAGCTGCCCTGAAGGCGTTCGGTGGCACTCACGAGTCATTGCGGAAACGAGCCCAAGAGTGGGCCGCAAGTCAGTAGCAATGCATGGGTCGCGGTGGGCGACTCATTAGGGGTAGGGGTCAGTAGCGGTGCCGGAGTAGTCATCTGAATCCGGACGGATCCATTCGATGCCTAATGCTTCTGCCAGCTCGATGGTGCTGTTGGCGCGGGACAGGCGTGGCAAATCGGAACCGTTGCGGATCTGCCCGCCGTCCTTTTTGAAATCGGCCAAAAAGTCGTGGGACCAGGTGAGCTCTTCTTGCGATGGGCTCAAACCCGAGTTGATGGTGGCGGTTTGTTCAGGCAGCAAGCACAGTTTGCCGCGGAATCCGAATTCTGCGGCAATGGAGGCACCTTGGATGAGGTTCTTGCTGATCGTGCCCTGGGTTGGACCATCGATTGGAGCCGGCAGCATGGCAGCTTTGGATGCGATCGTGAACTGGCTGCGGGCATACGCCAGCGCTCGCGGTGAGCTACCGAACCCGGTGTCGCGACGGAAGTCGCCAACACCAAACGCAAGGCGGAAAGTACCGCGTGCTGCAGCAATGGAGTTGATGCGTTGCAGACCCCGAGCCGTTTCCACTAGCGCGACGATTGGCACGCCGGGCAGGCGAGCGGCAGTCTCATTGACGTGGTCGCTGGATTCGACCATCGCCAGCATCACGCCAACCAGTCCACCGTTTTCCTGCGGGCCATCAAGTTCATGGCTGATGTATTTGGCTAACTCGGTGACGTCTTGTTCCCACCACTGCGTGCCGTAGCCATTAATCCGGACCCAACCGGTGTGACCGTTGGAAAATTGATCGACAACGTGCTGCCGAGCACGGTCCTTATCCTTTGGCGCCACCGCATCTTCAATGTCGTAGAGGACGACGTCGGCGGCGGAGTCTTCGGCGGCTTGGAATCGAGCAGGCTGGGCAGCGTTGACCAACAACCACGATCGCGCAAGATCAGCCTGGACTTTTTGTCCTGGCGACGGGGAAACATATGTGGTCATGATCGAACTGTTGGACACCAGATCTCCTCTAGTAACTGCGCCGGGGCAGCTACTACGCAATGTGTTGATGAATTCTAAAACGCCGGCAACTATTCCTCGTCTAAGCGTACCCGCGGCAGGGCTTGCAAACCAACGAATCAAGCTGCTAGGGCACAGCATGTGATCTGCGCTGCTATTAGCGAGCAGCAGTGTACTCAGTCGACAAAAAGTTGAAGACCTACACACGGCCGCCTTGAACCTGTTGGCACGGATTTCCCATCCGAAAATTATAGATGCACAGTGTTTGAATCTATGAGGTGTGACACATACACTAGGCGATACATCTAAAACTAGATGTTAAGGATTTGATGCAGTAGGAGAAAGAGTTTGACTACACAGGATCACGCGGCCTTACCCTTGGCTGATTTTCAGATTGAAGAAGATTTCGTGCACGACGAGCGACCTACGATTGGTGTAGTCGTTTCCCTCTGGTTTCCAGACATGAATGATGCAAGTGCCACGCTGTTGCGTGACCTGACGTTGGCCGGGGTGCAATCTGTGCGAGATGCCGGCGGGCGGCCCGTAGTGATCGACAGTGCTAATACTGAGGTGCAAACATCCGGCACCTCTTGGCATGCTGACATGGACGGGTTCGTTTACCTTGGGGGAGCAGACATCCACCCTGGATTCTTCTCGACTATCCCGTTGTCGGAACCGTTCCGCGGCGTCGATCCACAAGCAGATCAATTTTGTATTGAATCCATACAACACGCAGTAGCAGAGGATGCCCCAGTACTGGCCATATGCCGCGGTTCGCAGCTACTTAACGTTGCTATGGGAGGCAGTATTATTCAGCACCTTGACAATCACCGTGCAGTCATCGATGACCACGGCAACATCGCTTTCATTGATGAGACAGTCTCGATCGAGCCAGGCAGTCGAGTCGCTCAGATGCTCGGCAAGACTCAGGCCATCGTGCGTGGTGCTCACCATCAAGCTGTTGAAGACCTGGGGCAGAATCTGAGAGCAGTGGCTGTTGCAAATGACGGAACTGTTGAAGCAACGGAACACGTTGACAAAGAATGGGTTGTCGGCTTGCAGTGGCATCCAGAAGAAGTTCACGCTGACCTGGAAGACCGACGCAATATCTTTGAATCTTTCGTCGCGCAAACAACCAGGTCATCCGTGCACGACGCCACCCCAGTCGTCTAGGCGCGGCTGACACCAAACACGCCCGTTTGAGCCGGGATAGTTGGACCACAACTATCCCGGCTCAAACCTTTCTAGTTGTATGTGAGTACATCAAACGGTAGGGCGCGGCTGGAACAAGAGTGAGTTAAATGGGACGTGGCTTAAGCCACAACGACGAAATGCCGTGCGGCCTAAGCCACGGTGTTATCAGGAGACGAACTAGAGCAGACCTCAACTGTGGTAGTGCTCTAAGAAGTTGATGAGCTATTCTGTCCTACCAGAATGGGCTCTTCGGTCTGTGCCATTGCTTCTTCTGCCGCCAGAGCTTCTTTTTCGGCGGCTAGATCCGCTTCTATGTCGGCTTGTTCAAGACGACGTGCGTATGGCAAGGCTAACCAGATGGCAAAGCCTACGGCGATGAGTCCGCCACCAATTTTGCCAATGACCATGGCGATGATCATGTTGGGTTGGAAGGTTGCTGTGAAGGCTAAGTAGTCTCCGAGAGCAAACGTTGCAGATACCATGAAGGCTAACGTGAGAACTTTATCTTTGGGTGGCATTTGCTGGACTAGTTTGAGCAGTGCTACCGCATTGGCTGTGGCTGCGAGGAAACCTGCAATGCCCGCTTCTGAGATCCCAATGCGCTGACCAATTGCCTGGAGGGGCTTCGCCAGTACCTTGCGAATCATGAAGATCAGTGGGAAGGCACCGGCAAGCATCACCGCGATGTAGCCAACAATTTCCAAGGCGCGGAACTGATCGTCTGCGTCTGCTGTAAATGGCGCTAGTGGCCAGGAGCCAAAGAGCGTCGAGAAGGCTCCCGTAAAGTACTCCACGATCGATAATGCTACGGCGGTCGTGGTGATGATCTGCAGTGCGCGCCCGAAAATCATAAAGGCGCGAATCATCCCTTGAGTGAAAAATCGTAGCGCAAGTGACAGAAGCCCCATGACTACGGCTAATGGAATCAAGTTGAGCAAGATCTCTGTCACGGACAGATCAAAGGGTCGCGTGCCGGGTCCTGTTGCATCGAGACCTTCACGCAGTGGGACTCCGGTTTGTAGCAAGATTAGGGCAGTGATGAACGATGCGAAAGGTATAGCTAGGAATCCTGCCATCACGCCTAATGCCAGATACTTGTGGTCACGCTGTTGCAGCGTCGCCAGGCCGACAGGGATGCAGAACGCGATGGTGGCTCCCGCAGTCGTACTGACTGTGTAGGCAAGAATCCAAGCACCGTGACTATCGGCAACAGCGTGTCCTAGGTGATAGGAGCCAAGGTCTCCGGGAATGAATGTACTGACAGCAATCGCGGCGTCGGAATGCATGGCTGAATACAACGGGGCCACAACGGTGTTGATCGCTGGTACGAGGAGCGGCATCAGGGTCATAACGCCCGCGATGGGAATAAAGATATGCCCCATCATGAGGATGCCTTCCCTAAATTCCAAGCCGAGTGGAGAGGCCGGACGAATCATGTGCGTAGTTGCCCCAATGAGCAGCGAGAGCATCATGATGTAAATAATGATTTCACCAAGAAGTTCCATAAAATGTGTCTCCGTTGTGAAGTTGGTGTCGACACGAGGTGTGTGTCATGAGTGGATGGTGATTAGGACTAGACCGAATATCCAGGCCTTAGTGGTCGCTGGTTCAGCAGATTTCTGACCCGGGCTGCACCTTTTCCTTCGACTGTGGCACGGTGAGCCTTGCTGTCGGATAGAACTACGATTCAATTACTTCCATATGTTTTAAATGTTGCCGCAAAGTCGGGATGGCGGCGCGTGAGCTTGGCACTTCATTGATGTCTGAACTGACATGTGATGATCCTGCAAGGTATGAAGCACGGAAGTGAAACTACGGGGCCAGGGATGAGAAGCGGTACGTGCCACTGAGGCTGAAGAGGTCATCGTTATCTGCTTCCTTGCATTGGTGCCCCGCCAGAGGTGGGGCTTGTTCTTACTGTCATATGCCGGAGTTGGCGGATGTGTGGAATCGTTAGCTGCTGTACAGCTGGCTGGCTTCCAGCGAGCGAGCACGTGATCACTTCAGACAAGCGGTGTTGCCTGAGTCACAACTGGGTGTGATCTATTAATACATGCTTTTATAGATGTATGCAAGGGACGGGAGTTAACGACTGGAAAGTCTCAAGATACAAAAAGGAAATGGCAGTAGAAAGAGTCATCCTAATTTCACTAGGCAGGATGACAATCTTAGGTCCCGACAGTAAGTGTGCCGATCGTCGTCTCGGGGATCGACTCTCAAGCGACAATCATTCAGATTTGACTAACAAAGCAAGATCAAGTTTGTCGACTTCTAGGGGCAAGACGACATATCCCTCAGGGACGGTTTCGACCAGGGTCCCGGATGGTAGTGGCCCGATGGTGCTGACGATGATCTGTTTATTCTCGTTGACCAAAGCAGCACGTCTATCAACCGCTTTTAACAGCTTTGGGATCAGGACTTTCTCGAGGGTGCTGATCTTTATATCGATGCCGACAACCCCAACGGTCCGGTCATGAATTACAAATGGGATGGTCCATGTCGTCACGTAGTCATTGACCCCGAGGTAGTCGATGTAGGGGCCTGCTACTGTTCGTGCTTCTGCACCAAATCCGCCACGGAACCATTCGAGTTGCTCGTAGTCGTAGAACAGTGGGGAATCGGGGTCGTTGACAAACTCTTGTCGGGTGAACTTTTCACCATCACGAATCCACCATTCAAGCTCTGGCGATGAAGCTGCCATCAACTCGCGTTGGAAGATTAGTCCGACCCCATCGGCCGGGTGCTGTTCTAGATAATTGGCGGCTGCCAGAAAGAGGTCTTTGCGGGTCGCTGATGCAATATTAATCGATTGCGTTTCGTCTACATGAGGTTGGACGATTTCAGCAAACTTAGTCCCTACGGCGGAGATGCTCTCAAATACCATTTCAATCCAGTGAGAGCATTGCTGTAGGACTTCTGCATTACGAGCTAGTTCCATAAAACCCTTACTCTACATCCGGGTGGTTTTGGAGCGTGAGCTTCACATCAATGAGACGATAGACGCCATCTTGCACATGACGTTCAATTACCTGTTGTGCATGATCGACGTCTCGGGCCGTTAGGGCGTCCACCAATTCTATGTGGTCGCGGTAAACATCGTCAGGGGCGAGACCTGCTCCGCCTGGGGACCAGAGCAGGGAGCTGATTTCACTTAAGAGTCGCATTTGTGTGCGCAGCAGTCGAGGAGATTGGGCAGCAACGGCGACTTCAGTGTGAAATTTGCTGTAGCGGCTCGCTAGCGCTGAGGGCTCAGCAGCTGTAGCCAGTTTTTCCGCCGCAGAACGCATAGTCTCAAGAGAGCTCTTTTGCGCTCGTTGGGCGGCAAATCGAGCGATGCCTCGGCTTATCGTCACGCGTTCGTCCCCGAAGTCGCGGAAATTCACGATGCTGATACCCGACAAATACTGCGTGATCTGTTCATCAGTCGGGAAAGGCACTTGCACCACAAAGGTCCCACCGCTTCGGCCCCGATGGGTTTCAACTAGACCGGCTTCTCGTAGCTCTGCTAATGATTTCCGAATGGTGGCGACTGCCACCCCGAATTGGGTCGCCAGTTCAGCTTCAGAGGGCAGTCGATCACCGACCGACAGAGCACCTAGGGAAATTGCGGTCGCTATCTGCCCCGCATGGTAGTGCTCATAACCTAACGGTATGACGCCTGCGGAGGCTTCGCCAACAAGTGGTATCTGCGAGTGCATCGGTCCCTCATGAATCGGTGCGCGATGAGCAGGCATCCCCGTGTCCGGGGTGGTGTGCTCAACTAGCAGCGGGTACATTTTCTCGGACATCCGAGAAAGCCGCTAATGCTTGTGGCAGCCATTCTAATGCAGCATCAGACGGTGTGACCTCAAGCGAAGAAGCGTCATGTCGACCGTACTCGCCCACCCGGGTGGCACCAAGTTCAGTTAACTTCGTGTCGAGGACTTCGCTGCCTTGACTGTAGGTGTCTTCGTAGAAGCGATCTCCTAGACCAAACATGGCGTAGTGAAGACCTTCGAGATTTGGTGAGGCTTCGACAAGGTTTTCGTAAAAACCCTGGGCCGTGTAAGGCAGCTCGCCTTCACCGTGGGTGGAGCAGGCAATGATGTAATAGGTCTCAGGGTTGAGAGCATCAACTTCAAATTCTTGAAGGTCTGCCAGTTCGACGTCGTGGTCTCCTTCAGAACTGATATGTTCTTCTAGATCCATTGCCAGAAGCTCGGCATTGCCTGATTCGGTGCCATATAAGATTTGAATTTTCATGGTGTTCCTTTGTGTCATATGTGAAACGGGTGATTAAGAATTGATGGGCTGGATTTGATCGAGGATTTCTTGTTGGCCGACAAACTTTTTGCGGACACGGTTTACATCAGCCAATTTCACTTCCAGTTCGTTTGCCGCAACCCATTGGGAGAAAGAGACCGGGTCTCTGTCGAGTAGTGGTTTGAGGCCATCGAATCCAAGCTTTGAGTTATGCGAAGGTAGTTGATTGGTATCGATGTCTTCGAGCACTTCATTAGCGACTTCCAGCGCGCACGCCCGGTTTGCAGGGATGGTGCCGATGGCTCCGCGTTTTAACCAACCGGTGCGGTAGAGTCCTGGTTCGATGCGTCCAGAGTCCTCAGTGACAGCCATGAGATCTTCGTGGCCGTGATAGATGGGTGATTTGTCGTCTGCATCAAACCCAATGGCCGTGACGACTGAATCAGCGGCGATTTCTGTCAGTTCATTGGACGTAGTATCTAGCACTTCAACACTTTGCAGCTGCTCGTCGCCGAGGAACTGTGTCGGAGTCGCACCAAACTGGAAATTCACGCTGACTCGAGGCGACGAAGCGGATGTTGCCATCAGTTCTTCGATAACCCCACGACGGCGACCGCCGGGCGACTTCGGATCCATATCATGTGCAGGTTCATGGTTCGAAGAGAAGCTGATTCCCTCAATGGTGCCAAGCTCTTTGAGCATCGCGGCGTCGCCCTTGGCGCCATCGATGTCCGAACGATTCAATATGGTCACTGTTTTGACGGGAGCCTGCAGGTACGTCCTAAGAGCTTCGTCGTTGACGTCGCTACCGTCATAGTCAGTGTGCTCTTTGATGAGGAAGCGAAGAATGTCCAGGGCAACGTTCCCGCCACCGACCAGAACGATATTTTCTCCCAGTGTTGAGAAGACATCTGTCTTTCCTTGAAATGAGTTCAAGGAATAAATGATGTCGCCTGAGGTGAAGACTCCCTCGAGGTCTTGGCCAGGGATTTCCAGCTGGCGCGCATTGGGTCGACCTGTGGCAAGTACCACGACATCGAAGTTCTGCCGAAGGTCGTCGATCGAGACTTCGGTCCCGATCTCAATGTTGCCAGCGAAACGAATATTATCTTTTGCAAAGAGGCGGTCGAACTGTCGAGTAATGGCCTTTGTTTGCTGATGATCGGTAGCCACCCCGTAACGAATGAGCCCATACGGGGCGGCCAGCTGATCAAAGACTGTAATGATATCGTCTGGGCGTTTTCTATTAAGGGCCTGGGCAAGAAAGCAACCGCTGGGGCCTGAGCCCACAACAGCGATTTGCAGGTTTTTCTCGGCTTGCATAGGAGCTTCCTTTCACGCACAGAGTTCGTTGTTTTCTCTGCAACTGCTAAAACATTCGCTCCTAAATCATTATCTAAATTGTCTTGTGTTGCAACTCACAGGCGTAAGTTTCACGAGCAGTCCATGAGGGTAAAGTTTTTTCAGTTTACTAGTTGGCGGACTGCAGTGGCGGCACGAGCAATGCCGGATTGTCGCCCCTGAGTGAGGCCGTCGCTACGCGTTGATGTAAGTTGCCTCACAGTAGTATTTGTGGTTAGATCGATCACATTCCAAATCTTAAACCTCTTCAAATGAATGTATTACGGGGGATTAGCGTGACACAGGTTTCACCAGGCATCGATATGCCGTACTTCAACATTGCAGATCCAAGTTTTGCGATGCAGTCTGAAGCTGTTCGTCGGGCACGCGATGAATCGTGGATTGCGAAGACGAACTACGGATATGCAGTTCTTCGCCATGCCGAGGTAGGTACGTTGTTGCGCAACACCTCACTGTCGCAAGGCAGTGCTCAGTGGCCTGAACACCACGGTGTTCACAGCGGCTCGTTCTACCAGTGGTGGAGCAAGAACCTGCTTGTCCTGGAAGGGACCGAACACACCCGAATCCGTCGCCTGCTGAACCCTGCTTTTTCCCCGGCACGCGCTCGTAAACTCAAAGCCGATTTTCAGGTCCTCGCAAACGAGCTCGTCGCGAGCATCGTTGAGAGGGGCTCAATCGAATTCGTAAACGATTTCGCGGCACCTTTTGCGACCCGTGCCCTTTGCATCATGCTGGGTCTACCGGAAGAGCACTGGCAATTTATTGCCGACCGTGCTGACACCATCGGTCTAGCGCTCTCCGTCAACATCAATGAAGAAATTCAGCAGATCGATACAGCGGTGGATGAACTGTACGAGTTTGTAGAAACGCTTATTCAGGAACGCCGCGAGAATCCGGTTGACGACGTCATCTCCACGCTGGTGACCAAGAGCAGCACAGATAGCGACAGCTTGTCACCTGAAGAGCTTCGAAACGCCATCGTGTTGATGCTCTTCGGCGGTATGGACACCACGCGTAACCAGCTGGGCCTGGCCATCCAAACCTTCATGCACAACCCACAAGAGTGGGAAAAACTGGCGGCTGATCCAACACTGGTCGATCGGGCATTGGAAGAAGTTTTGCGCGTGAACCCCACGACGCGCTGGGTTACTCGTGAAGCTGTTGAAGATTTCGAATTCAACGGCGTGCATTTTGAAAAAGGGACGACGGTCCACCTGTTTACTGCCTCGTCGGGAACCGATATCGAAGCGTTCCCGAACCCCGAGATCGACATCAGTGAAAAAGATAGAAAAGCCCACTTCACCTTTGGCGGTGGCAAACACCAGTGCATCGGACAGCACATCGCCAAGGCGGATATGAGCGTTGCTTTGGCCACGCTTGCTGCTGCAATGACCGACATTCAGCTAGACGGTGCGGACGAATGGCTCCCAGACTCCGGCAACACGGGACCAGTACGACTGCCTATTCGGTTCACAAAACGCAGCTAACAACACTTTCTAATAAACAGACTTTCAAGGAGATTCCCATGACCGCTATGACTACGCGAGCACCTGAAACTCATGACATCCTGACACAAGGACCGAGCCTTGCCGAGCGGCTGCAACGTCGTTACGCAGATAAAGATGCGTTCGCCCGCCACCGTGAACACAACATGTCTCATGACGTCGTCCAAGAGCTGGCCGAAAAAATTCAGGCTGCCGGAACCGAGTTTATCTACTACCAAATCCCAACCATGCAGGGACGTGTTGTAGCCAAAGTTGTTCCCGCGAAACATTTTGAAAACCTTCTTCGTAAAGGTATTGCAATGCACCGCCCTGCCATGGCAGACCTGCAGACCACGCGCGAGGGCAATATGGTGCACGGGGGCGTGGAAGCCAAAGAATTCTGGGCGCTACCAGAGCCTGAAACATTCACCCCGCTTGCATGGGACTCGTCAGTAGCGACTATCTGGTGCCGTGCCTACGAGCCACTGCACTTCGGCGAGATCGGTGGCTCGGTCCTGCCAACAGACGTACGTGCGCTATTCAAGATCGCACACGAAGAATTTACCGACCGTACCGGACTGGAGCTGCGCTCCGGTCTGGAGCCAGAAATGACCTGGGTCGGCTCGATGGCTGAAGTGCTGGTCAAAGATGGTGCATCGCCTGCCTATCTCGTAGAAAACTTGGAGCGCATGCGCCCGGTCTACAAGAAGATCATGACCTACGCCGAAGCTATGGGTTTCGACATGATCCAGGGTGATTACGAAGACGACGGCCAGATTGAGTTGAACTGGAACTACGACCAGTCCAACCTCACCGCCGATCGCATGACTACCTACCGTCAGATTTGCCGCCAAGTTGCACGTGAACTCGACATGGAAGCAAGCTTCATGCCGAAACCCACCAACGGCAAAATGGGCAACGGTTGCCACCACAACCTCAGCCTATGGCGCGGTGAAGAAAATGTCGTGGAAGACGGACGAGTTGAACTGCACGCCACCGAGCTAGCAAAGCACGCCATCGCAGGGATCCTGAAGCACACTCCGGGCGCCGCGTTGATCATGAACTCCACCGTCAACTCCTACAAACGGTTCTGGGACGTTGGTCAGTACGTGACTATGGATTTGACCTGGGGTCTCGATGGTCGCGACGCCACAATGCGAATCTCAGCCAACGGTCGCATGGAATATCGTCAACCGGACGCCTCGGTGAACCCATACCTCTCGCACACCTATTTGCTCGCTGCCATGGATGATGGTCTGACGAATAAATTGGATGCGGGTGAACCAATGGGTGTCGTTTCTGACTTCGCCGGGCTGACAGTACCGCGAACCATGGGTGAAGCCATCGAAGAGTTCAAAGCTGACACTTTCCTGATGAATACAATTCCAAGCGAACTCACCAGCGTTTATCTCGACATCAAAAACGATGAATGGGCCCGCTACTGCTCAACCCTGACAGAGTGGGAATTCACCCAGTACTGGGCAAGCATTCCATAAGCCACTCTAAAGCCAGCAAACGAACTTTCGAGGGAAGATAAATGTTGCGAATCGCATGTATCGATAGCGAAGCCCTGCCGCTCTTCGATCTCCAAGATGATCGGGGCAACCGCATCGGCTATGAACCGGAAGCTGCTGAGATAGTCTTCGGGCTCATGGGACAAAATTTCGAATGGGTCTATCTCAACTGGGAAGATATGCTCCCGGCTGTCGCCTCCGGTGACGTCGATGCCGTGTGGTGTGGACAGGCCATTACCGACGAACGCAAGAAGTTCGTTGACTTTACCGATCCCTACGCCGTGTTTGATGAAACGGTGATCGTCAAGGCCGGACGCGGGATCACTGATGCAAGTCAGTTGAAGGGGCTGAAAGTTGGTGCCATTGCAAACTCTGCCAACATGGCCCTTGCAGAGACATTCGACGGTGCAATCCTTGTCCCGTTTGAAGGCGAAGACGTATTCGGGGCTATGATCGAAGCCACCCGCAGCGGTGCCATCGATGCTTTCGTTGATGACGACGTCGTCATGCTGCCACTTGCAGAACAAGACCCTGATTTTGATGTTGCCTTTACCGTGCGAACTCAAAATCGCTGGGCCATTGGCGTGGCTCATGGCAACGATGAGCTCCGCGAAGCGATCAACCGTGGTCTAGACGAAGCCATCAACAACGGATCGCTTGAGCAAGCTTGGACAAGATGGATGCCCTCGTTGGCTTTCCCATTGGATAAAGCAGAGGTCGTGGCCAAATGAGCGCGCCAAGGATTGCGATCCCAGGCATGTGGGCCAACAGTGTTAGCGGTCTGAGATTCTCCGGCAACACGGTGGCCACCGCGGTCCTGAGCTCGGTTGTTCGTGCGGGCGGTGAACCTGTCGTCTTATTTGAACAGTCCAACCTCACGCCGCAAGAGCGCTTGGTTGGCTTCGATGGGGTGTTGGTGCCGGGTGGCAATGACATCCAACCGTCGCTGTATGGGCAACCCACCGGACCGGAAACCAAGGTCGCGGAAAGCGCAGGTCAAGACGAATTTGAGCGCACTATCCTCCGAGCAGCCATCGAACTTCGTCTTCCGGTTTTAGCGATCTGCCGTGGATTCCAAATGTTCAATGTCATGCATGGTGGGTCGTTGATTCAAGACCTACCAGCTCGACACGAGATTCACCGCAACGATCATCATGATGTCGACGTTGTATCGGACTCGAGGCTTGCATCGGTTTTGGGTGGGGTAGAGCAGATTCGTGTGTCGTCCTATCACCATCAGGCGGTAGAGCGTCTGGGCTTCGGCTTGCGGGCAGTGGCCACGGCTGAAGATGGCATCGTTGAAGCTATTGAACCAGTAGACCCGGCAATTCCCGTGGTGGCCGTGCAATGGCACCCGGAGGACACCGCGGCCACGGAATCTCAACAACAGGGACTCTTTGACTGGCTGATCGAAACGGCGGCGGTGCCCGCGTCAGAAGCACGTGTCTGATTTTTCATGATGTTTAGAGGGATCCGCCAGTCTCCTGGCGGATCCTGTGCACGACACCGTCATGTACAGGTGAGGTGTTGAGTAGAGAGGCTTGGATGTACCAAGTAAAAAATCCTGCCACTGGTGAGGTGGAGGCTACGTATCCAGAAATGACTGATGACCAAGTCGCAGCAGCCGTTGAGCGTGTTGAGCGGGGCTATCAGGCCTGGACCCAGTGCCCCCTGGCCACCCGGAAAGCTATCATCTTACGAGCG
This sequence comes from Enteractinococcus helveticum, assembly GCF_001657475.1. Taxonomy (GTDB): domain Bacteria; phylum Actinomycetota; class Actinomycetes; order Actinomycetales; family Micrococcaceae; genus Yaniella; species Yaniella helvetica. The sequence continues at coordinate 17,307 of NZ_LXEY01000118.1, read as the reverse complement.
GCTGATCTCTTTGAGGAACGCAAAGATGAGCTCGCCCGGATTATCGCCCGCGAGATGGGAAAACCTGTCGGCCAGGGGCTTGGTGAAATTGAAACGTCCCGGGACATTTTCCGTTACTACGCCAACAACGCCGAAGAGCTGCTGGCAAGCGAAGAAATGGATATTGAAGGTGGACGGGCGCTCTTGCAGAAAAAGCCCATCGGTCCACTGGTCGGGATCATGCCGTGGAACTTTCCCTATTATCAGGTAGCCCGTTTTGCAGCACCCAACCTGATCCTGGGCAATACGATCTTGCTCAAGCACGCGCGCAACTGTCCGGAATCAGCAGCCGCTATTGAGGAACTGCTCCTGGATGCTGGGCTGCCAGCAGATGCCTACATTAATATGTATGCCTCCAACCAACAAATGGCCAAGGTCATCGCTGACCCTCGCATTGCCGGGGTCTCACTAACCGGTAGTGAACGAGCCGGGGTAGCTGTCGGCGCTAACGCCGGTGAACACCTGAAACCAGTGGTTCTGGAACTGGGCGGGTCTGATCCGCTGTTGCTCCTCGATACCCAGGACGTTGGCAACATCGCCCGACAGATTGCACACATCCGGCTCCGGAACGCAGGCCAGGCGTGCAATTCTCCGAAGCGACTGATTGTCATGGACGAATACTACGATGAGTTCGTTGAGACGCTCGTAGAAGAGTTCAAGAACGCCAAAGTCGGTTCGCCGATCGATCCTGAAAGCGACGTCGGGCCACTGTCCTCAGAACAAGCACTCGAAGAACTGCTTGAACAAGTCAGCGACACCGTCGCCGCCGGAGCGACCCTGCATGTCGGTGGTACACGCATGGGGGACAGCGGAGCATTCTTCAGCCCGGCGGTCCTCACTGACGTGCAACCTGGCATGCGTGCGTACTACGAAGAACTGTTTGGACCGGTAGCAGTTGTCTACCGCGTTGACAGCGTGGAGGAAGCGATTCGACTCGCAAACGATTCACCATTTGGTCTTGGATCCAGCATTTACACTGATGATCCAGAAGCTGCACTTGACGTAGCGGATCAGATTGAAACCGGTATGGTCTTCTACAATGAAGCAGGAGGCTCCCAACCGGATCTGCCATTTGGCGGGGTGAAACGTTCGGGTATCGGACGTGAACTCGGACCGTTAGGAATCGAAGAATTTATGAATAAGAAGGTTGTTCGGTTCTAACCCCAGACACTCTCGGTAGTCGGCAATGGCGCTGCTACCGGGAGTGTTTTGTTTAACGACTTCTCAGCTTTCAGAATCTCGGCCATTTGATCTCCTGCTGCGCTAAAACCAACGGTTGCATAACGCGCTGGCGGGTAGCCTCGGAGCAGTTATGTCCTAGAAAAATGCGGTGACAAAAACCACAGAATGCTGGGCGCACAGGTAGGAATTATCTTCTCTACGACGACGTTCCACTAGTACTTGCGGCATCGCGGCAGGTATTCTGAAACACCAATTTAATCGTCAAGTTTTTTCAGACCATAAGGAGGCCATATTGACTCATGACATCCACCCCGGATTTTCCGTTCGCTATTTCCAGCAGGAACAAGACTTTGAAGACGATGGCCGTCCCGTCGTCGGCGTCGTCGTGGCCTTATGGTCACCTAAATTGAGTTACGTCACGGCCCAATTCATCCACGACCTCACAATGCAAGCCGTCAACACCATCCGAGAGTTGGGCGGCCGGCCGCTGGTCGTCGATAGTTCTGCCCCGACGTTGCAGCAGCGTGGTACGAGCTGGCAGGACGACGTCGATGCTTTCGTCTTTCTGGGCGGCGCAGACGTCCACCCGGGCTTCTATTCCAACGTCGATCTCGCAGAAGAAATCCCGTGGATCGATGCCAAAGCGGATAAGTTCTGCCTTGATTCCATTGGCCGGGCCGTGCATGAGGATCGGCCGGTGCTCGGTATTTGTCGTGGATCCCAGCTGCTCAACGTTTCTCAGGGCGGCACGCTGGTGAACCATATTGATGGTCACCGAGTCGATCTGGGCGACGGCAACATGGGATTCATGGACGAGAAGGTCGAGCTGGTGCCCGACTCTCAGATTGCCGAGATTCTGGGCGGGGCGGGAACCATCGGTGTTCGCAGCGCTCACCACCAGACCGTGGAGACCCCGGGTGCTGGGTTGACCGTGTCGGCCTATGCGCACGACAACAGCATCGAGGCGATTGAGCACACCGATAAGCAATGGGTGATTGGACTGCAGTGGCATCCCGAGGAGGCTTCTGCCAATGTGGATCACCGTCGTCATATTTTCCAATCCCTGATCACCCAGGCCAGGGAACAACACCAAGCAGTCAAACAGCCAGCTTTGCAGCGCTAGGCCCCACGGGCGCTTTGCGCAGCAAGGCTTAATATCTAGCCAAAACACCACACTCTGGGGTCGGAACAGCAATCCAACCCCAGAGTGTGGTGTTTAAGGTGTGGCTGAGGTTATGGGTTTTTGATGCCGTTGAAGATCAAATCGATCAGCACGGCAGCGGTTTGTTCCGCACCCGCTGATTTGTCGGCGGCATACCAGTCGACCAGGGAGTTGATCGTACCGAAGACCAGGCGGGCCAAGATTTTTGGGCTCGTGGTGTCACGGACGGATCCTTGCGCCTGCGCCGCACCGATGAGGCTGGCCAGACGGGTCGTCAGGCTACGACGTCGTGCCAGTGCTTCTGCCTCAACCTCCGAGTTTCCGCGCAGGCGCAGCAATAAGGTCACCGAGGGTTGTTTTTCGACCAGGACTTGGACCGCACCGGCGATGACGGCTTCGATTTGGGTTTGGGCCGACCCATCGGTCTGTTCGGCCTCTTCCATGGCGGCTTCCAGGCCATCGAGTGCCTCGTTGAGGGCGCTTTCCAGGATCTCTTCTTTGGTCTTGACGTGGTGGTAGATCGCAGACTTCGAGATGCCTAACTCATCGGCCAACATGCCCATGCTCGTGGCTTCGTACCCGTGGCGGTTGAAGACTTTCACGCACAGATCGACCAGGGTTTGTCGATCGTATCCGGGACGTCCGCGTCGGGCGCGGGTAGTCGAAGAGTGGGTGGTGGTCATTCCAGCTCCTGGGTGGCAGGGGACGCGGTGTGCACGTCGAAAATGGTGAGCCCCGAGGGTTAGCTCAGCTCGCGAAGGTCGTAGATGCGACGCAGCTTGCCTGACGAGCGGGCCAGGGTGTTGGGCTCAGCGATCTCGATCTTACAGGAGCAGCCGATGCGGGTTTTGATCTGGGTCAACAGGGCCCGACCGCCGGCTTCGGCCTCTTGGCGGCTGGCGGTTTCGCGACGTTCGATCTTGATGGTCAGTTCATCCATGCGGTGTGGACGAGTGATCTCCAAGGTGAAGTGCGGTGACAGGGTGTCGACCTCTAAGGCCAGTTCTTCGATCTGGGTTGGGAAGATGTTGACGCCGCGCAGGATGATCATGTCGTCGGAACGACCGGTAATGCGGTTCATGCGACGGTGACCCGGGCGTGCGGTGCCTTCGGAAAGGCTGGTCAAATCGTGGGTGCGGAAGCGAATAATCGGCAGGGCTTCGCGGGTCAGGGTGGTGAAGACCAATTCGCCGGATTCGTCGTTGCCGAGCACATCTCCGCTGATCGGATCGACGATTTCTGGGCGGAAGTGATCTTCCCAAATGTGGCAACCGTCTTGAGTGTCAACGGCTTCACCGGCAACGCCGGGGCCCATGAGTTCGGAGAGGCCGTAGATATCGCACGCTTTGAGGCCGTAGAGTTCTTCGATCTCTTTACGCATGCCTTCGGTCCATGGTTCGGCACCTAGGACGGCGACCTTCAGTGAGGTCTCGCGCGGGTTGATGCCGGCCTTGGTGAAACCGTCGGCCAGGGCCAGCAGGTAGGTCGGGGTGCACATGATGACTTCCGGTTGGAAGTCGGTGATCATCTGAACTTGTTTGTCGGTTTGGCCGCCAGACATTGGAATGACCGCACAGCCAAGACGTTCAGCACCGTAGTGGGCGCCCAGGCCACCGGTGAACAGGCCGTAGCCATAAGCGTTGTGCACCTTATACCCGGCTTTGACACCGGCTGCGCGCATGGAGCGGGCGACCAGCGAAGCCCACATCTCGATGTCGTTTTCGGTGTAGGCAACCACGGTGGGCTGGCCGGTGGTACCGGATGATGCGTGAATACGGCGGATCTCGTCCATGGGCACGGCCAGTGCTTTGAATGGATAGTTCGCGCGTAGGAATTCTTTGTCGATATAGGGGAAGAGCTGTAGATCTTCGAGTTTTTGGAAATCCTTGGGATGCACACCGTGCTCGTCGTACAGTTCCTTATAGGCCGGAACATTATTGTAGGCGTGGTGCAGCGTCCAGCGCAGACGTTCGAACTGCAGCTTTTCGATTTCTTGTCGGCTGTAGAGTTCCTCGGGGTCTAGCTGGTTGCGATCTGCCGGTGGCGCAGGCGGGGTCCATGGCTGGGGAATCTCGGAAGCGATGGGTGCGACACTGTTGCTCGTCATGGGATTGTCCTTTAGTTCTTCTTTGATCTGGAACGTTTATCGGCTGGGGTTGGGGATCGTCCTGGAACGACCGCGGAATTCCGCCACCAGGTTGCCCTGGTCATCAACAACGGTGATGTCGTAGAGACCGGACCTGCCTGTTGAAGCTCTCAGGAACCCGGTTGCCGTCAAGATCGTGCCGATTTGCGGGGATGACACGAAGTTGATGTCGGCGCCCTGCGCCACGGTGATGGTAGAGCCGTCACCATCTGGGTTGTTACACGTCCACGCGAAGATGGAATCTGCTAGCGCAAAGACCATACCGCCGTGGGCGATATTGAAGCCGTTGAGCATTTCTTCACGGACTTGCATGTGACCTTTGGCGTAGCCGGGCGCGTATTCGGTGATGGTCACACCCAGCCATTCGGAGGTTCGATCGTGGCCCCAGGCAGGGTGATCGTTTGGCCCGAATTTTCCACGACGCACATCCGTTGGGGTGGTTGTGCGGGTGGTGTCCGATACACCAAGTGCGTGTGACATCAGCTGCTCCGACCGTGATCTACCTAATTATTGACTGACCATTCATACGGTAACGATAAGTGTGACGTGCGTCAAATTCTAGACCCTCGGGCTATGGCCTTTCGTGCGCACAGCGTGTAAGGCACTGGTCTTTGGATTGCGATCCACCGCAGGCTTGCGGCTCGGGCGTGGCGCAGGCACCATGGTGGTAGGTGGTGAAGTTGCGTACCTCACGTTGCTCGCCTATACTGACTGAACGTTCGGTATTTCACCGCTTGTGAAGATGCAGAAAACCAGAAGGAAGTCCGTCGCGAGGTGTCTCAAATGTCAACACAGTCAATACACTCCGATGCTCAAGTCGCCGATCTCGACGAGCAGCGGGCAGGTCAGGAGCGCTTTGACCAAATCATCGCTGAAGATTCTCGAATTGAGCCCAGCGACTGGATGCCCGAAGGATACCGCAAGACCCTGGTCCGCCAGATGTCGCAGCACGCTCACTCTGAAATCATCGGTATGCAGCCTGAGGCAAACTGGATCACCCGTGCGCCGTCACTGAAGCGCAAAATGATTCTGATGGCCAAAGTCCAGGACGAAGCCGGTCACGGTCTCTACCTGTACTCGGCCACCGAAACCCTCGGTGTGCCACGCGACGAACTCGTCCGTCAGCTGCTCGACGGCGAAGCCAAATACTCCTCAATCTTCAACTACCCAGCCATGACTTGGGCCGACGTCGGCGCCATAGGCTGGTTGGTTGATGGTGCTGCCATCCAGAACCAGGTTCCGCTGTGTCGCGCCTCCTTTGCGCCATACGGACGCGCGATGGTGAGGATTTGTAAAGAGGAGTCCTTCCACCAGCGCCAAGGCTGGGAAATTCTCTACGAACTGTCCAACGGCACCCCAGAACAAAAGGCCATGGCCCAGGATGCGGTCAACCGTTTCTATGGACCCGCCCTGCAGATGTTTGGTCCACCCGACGATGACTCCCCGAACTCTCAGCAGTCAATGGCCTGGAACATCAAGCGCTTCTCCAACGATGAGCTGCGCCAGCGTTTCGTCGACATGATTGTTCCACAAGCTCAAGCCCTTGGCCTGACCCTGCCAGACCCGGACCTGAAGTGGAATGAAGAACGTGGTCACTACGACTTCGGTGAGCTCGACTGGGGCGAATTTATGTCCGTTATTAAGGGCAAAGGCCCCTGCAACGTCCAACGCATGCAACGCCGTCGTGAAGCCCACGAAAATGGCGCTTGGGTCCGCGAGGCCGCATCCGCCTACGCTGCGAAACAGGCGAGTCGTCAACAAGACGCAGCCGATACCCACCTGATTGGAGCCTAAGACCATGTCACAACACAACGTCGACGCCACATGGCCACTGTACGAAGTCTTTGTCCGTTCATCGCGCGGACTATCCCACGTACACGCCGGATCGCTCCACGCCCCGGACGCCACCATGGCACTGCGCAACGCCCGTGACTTATACACGCGCCGCAACGAAGGCACCTCCGTGTGGGTTGTCCCATCCGCAGCGATCGCCAGCTCGGACCCAGATTCTAAGGGCGGGTTCTTTGAATCCCCACAGGGCAAAGCCTTTCGCCACGCGACCTACTACACCAAGTCTGAAGGAGTGAAACACCTATGAGTTTCGCAAGTTCCGACTCAGCAACTCGCCAGTCCGCCGGCGATGCTATTACCCCCGAAGACATTATCGCCGCGGGCGGCAAAGCCCCCGAAGATGTTGCCACCTACGCCCTGTACCTGGGTGACGACGCGCTGATGCTCGCCCAGCGACTAGGCTACTGGATCTCGCGTGCCCCAGAAATGGAAGAAGATGTCGCGCTGGCCAACATTGCCCAAGACCAGTTGGGTCATGCACGGTTTTTGCTGTCCTATGCGGGGTCTGCCTGGGGCAAGACCGAAGACGATCTGGCCTACTTCCGTGATGCCAACGACTTCCGCTCGTGCCGTTTAGTGGAGCAAGAAAACGGCGACTTCGGACAAACCATCGCCCGCCAGCTGATCTTTGCCACCTACCAGTACGAACTCTTCTCGCGCCTGGTCGAATCCCAAGACGAAACGATTGCCGCGGTGGCCGCCAAGGCGCTCAAAGAAGTCATGTACCACCTCGACCACGCCGCCCAGTGGACCCTGCGTCTCGGCGACGGCACCGAGGAATCGCATCGACGCATGCAAGAAGGCCTCTACTACATGTGGCCCTACGTCGAAGAGCTCTTTGCCGACGACGACCTCCTGCGCGACCTGGCCGAACGCGGCATCGCTGTGCTGCCCTCAACCCTGCGCGAGTCCTTTGACCAGCGAATCCAACCCATCATCGAACAAGCAACGCTTGAGCTCCCCAATGTCACCGGTGCCTACGGTGGCGACCGTCTGGGCCGCTTCTCCGAACACCGCAGCCACATCCTGGGGGAGATGCAAGTGCTTGCACGTCAATTCCCAGGAGCAACGTGGTAATGACTGCCGCATCTGCAACACTACGACCAACCGATACGGTGGGTCAGGAACTCTGGGACGCCGTCCGCAATGTTCCTGATCCAGAAGTCCCGGTCCTGACCATCGAAGACCTCGGCATTTTGCGCGGCGTCGAACTGGTTGACGGCAAGGCCGTGGTCACCATTACGCCAACCTACTCGGGCTGCCCGGCAATGGAAACCATCTCCCGAGACGTCATCCAGGCACTGGCTGGTGCAGGCTACCAGGATTCAGCAGTCAATCTGGTACTGACCCCGGCCTGGACCACCGACTGGATGTCGGACGACGGCAAACGCAAACTCGAAGAATATGGCATCGCACCGCCCAGTGGAAAAGCCGCGGTCAACGGGCCCATCATGATCCAGATGGCCGTCAAATGCCCGCAGTGCCACTCCCTGAACACCCGCGAAGTCACTCGATTCGGCTCCACCGCCTGCAAGGCTCTGTACACCTGCAACGATTGTTTGGAACCATTCGACTACTTCAAAGTCCACTAAGGAACTCGCTGTAATGACTGAAACCTTGAAGGCACCCGCACGGCGACGCGCACGGTTTAATGCCCTGACCGTCTCCGAGATCCGCCAGCTGACCGACGACGCCATTGAAGTCGCCTTTGGTATTCCAGAAGAACTCCAAGACGACTACAACTACGTGCCCGGCCAGTACGTGGCACTGCGCGCGACGATCGACGGCGAAGAACTCCGCCGCTCCTATTCCATCTGTGCCGAACCCGTACCCGGCGAAATCCGGGTTGCGATCAAACGCGACTTCGGTGGCCTCTTCTCCACCTGGGCACACGAAACCCTAACCGTGGGCGACACGATCAACGTGATGAACCCGCAAGGTTCCTTCACCTCGCGCATGCACTCCACCGCGCTGAACGACCCCGAAGCCATCGTAGAAGCACACGAAACCCAGGGCGGACACTTCGTGGCCATCGCCGCAGGCTCCGGCATCACCCCGATCATGTCGATCGTGGCGACCGTGCTCAGATCCACCGACAACACCACGATTGATCTGATCTACGCCAACCGGTCAGCCATGGACGTCATGTTCGCCGAAGAACTCGGGGACCTCAAGGACAAATACCCGGCCCGCCTGTCGATCCACCACGTACTATCCCGCGAGCAACGCGTCTCACCGCTGATGTCCGGGCGCATCGATGAAGAAAAACTTGACGAGCTGCTCACCAACATCATCCCGGTGGACGACACCGTTGAATGGTTTTTGTGCGGCCCATTCGAATTGGTCCAGATGACCCGCGACAAACTCAAAGAACGCAGCGTAGTTGAAGACGCCGTCCGCTATGAACTCTTTACCACCGGGGATCCCTCAGATGGGCCTCGCGGTCAACGCGGCCGCCCGGTTGATGTGGACCCGAGAGGCAAGAACCGGACCATCGAGTTCTCACTGGACGGCCTGTCGTCGTCGGTAGAAACTCCTGTGGCGGCCAACGAATCCGTGCTCAATGCAGCACTGCGCGTGCGTCCAGAAACCCCGTTTGCCTGCGCCGGTGGGGTCTGCGGAACCTGTCGCGCCAAGGTTGTGACCGGTACGTTTGAGATGGATGAAAACTACGCGCTGGAAGCCGACGAAGTCGAAGCCGGCTACGTGCTGACCTGTCAGACCAGACCAACCTCTGACACCCTGACCGTCGACTACGATGCCTAGGACGCCCATGATCACCCTTGAAATTACCGACAATATTGCCGAAGTCACCCTCAACGCGCCCGAGAAAATGAACGCGTTGGATGAGACCGCGATCAAAAACCTCGGCCAGGCCTACACAGACGCCGCCGACGCCGGGGTCCGCGCGCTGTTGCTGCGCGGTGAAGGCCGTGGTTTTAGCGCCGGACGCGACATTTCCAACGTCGATCCCGCCGTGGACGACGCCTACGAATACCTGTCCAATCTGGTCACCCCGGTGTTGCGCCAGATGGCCGAGTTCCCGGCACCCACCTTTGCCGCCGTCCAAGGCGCCTGCCTGGGCGTTGGCCTGGGCCTGGCCATTGCCACCGACGTCGTCTATGTTGCCGAAAATGCCAAGATCGGCTCGCCGTTTGCTAACCTGGGCGCCACCCTGGACTCGGGCGGCCACGCACTGTTCACCGAACGCCTCGGCGCTCACCGCACCCTGGATCTGATCTACACCGCAGACCTGATGTCGGGCAAAGAAGCCGTTGAACAAGGACTGTTCTCACGTTGGCTACCGGCCGAGCAGCTGCTGGACTTCACTCGTGAAAAAGTTGCCAAGGCCGCCCAGGGTGCCACCGGTGCCTTCCTGGCCTCGCGCGAGTTGGTCGCCCAAATCCGTGACCAGCGCATCGGCCTGTGGGAATCGGTAGAGCAAGAAAACATTGCCCAGGGCAACCTGTGCTCGAGCGCCGACTATGCCGAAGGATTCGCCGCGTTTCAAGAAAAACGCAAACCAAATTTCACCGGCGTTCTCATCAAAGGTTCCTAACGGATTAGTTCAGAACCTAGCCAGCGCCAATACCGGTTTGTCATGAGTCGTCGCAACCCATTGACCGGGGCACAGCAGCGTGCCAAAGTATGCTGCGTTGAAATATTTTACAAAGGAGCCACGTGGTAGCAGAAGCATTCTTAGTCTCGGGGAAACGCACCCCGGTGGGCCGGCACTCCGGAGCCCTGAGTTCCGTACGCCCCGACGACCTAGCCGCAACGGCCATCAAAGCCGTTCTGGAAGACACCGGGATTGATCCGGCCGACGTCGATGAGGTCCTGCTGGGCAACGCAAACGGTGCCGGTGAAGAAAACCGCAACGTGGCGCGCATGGCCTGGCTGCTGGCCGGTGGCGACCAATCGGTACCCGCGATGACAGTGAACCGGCTGTGTGCTTCGGGCATGTCGGCGATTGAAACCGCTTCGCGCATGATCGCTACCGGGGACGCCGATATTGTGATCGCCGGCGGGGTCGAATCCATGTCGCGTGCTCCCTGGGTGTTGGAAAAACCAACCCGCGCATTCGGTCAACCCGGCCAGATGTTCGACTCGGCCCTGGGCTGGCGCTTCGTCAACCCGCGCTTTGAACACGGCGATCTGTCGCGCGATGGCAAAATGACCTATTCGATGACCGAAACCGCCCAAGAAGTCGCCAACGTCGATGGCATCACCCGTCAAGAGGCTGACGAGTTCGCGGTCGCCTCCCAAGCCAAGGCCGTCGCCGCGCAACAGGCCGGCTGCTTCGACAACGAAATTGTGCCGGTGGAAATCACTGACCGCAAGGGCAATGTCACCGTCGTGAACACCGATGAGGGCCCACGCCCCGGCACTACGGTTGAGGCTCTGGCCAAGCTCCGCCCGGTCACCGGCCTCGGCGATGTGGTGACCGCAGGCAACTCCTCCAGCCTCAACGACGGAGCGTCTGCCATTATTGTGGCTTCGCAAAAAGCCATCGATAAATACAACCTCACCCCGCGCGCTCGCGTGGTTGCCGGTGGTTCCGCCGGCCTCGCCCCAGAAGTCATGGGCCTAGGGCCGGTGCCTGCCACCGAAAAAGTCCTGGCCAAAGCCGGCTGGACCGTCGATGACCTGGACGCCGCCGAAATCAATGAGGCGTTTGCAACCCAGTCGCTGGCCTCAATCCGCCGCCTGGGCCTGAACCCCGACATCGTCAACACCTGGGGCGGGGCCATTGCCCTGGGCCACCCGCTGGGCTCCTCCGGATCCCGCATCGTCATCACCCTGCTGTCCCGCATGGAAGCCGCCCAACAATCCCGCGGCCTGGCCACCATGTGCATCGGCGTCGGTCAGGGTGCCGCCATGCTGATCGAACGCGTCTAACACCACTAAGATTTCAGGAGCACCATGACGAATACCCTTCCAACCACCGTTGGCGTGCTGGGCGGCGGCCGCATGGGCGCCGGCATCGCCCACGCCTTCCTGACCTCCGGTAGCAACGTTGTTGTTGTAGAACGTGACGACGACGCCGCGGCTGCAGCCCGCGAGCGAGTCCTGCGCGACGTCACCGGCTCCGTGGAACGCGGCAAAGTCCAGGGCGGCATTGCTGACTACGAAGCCAAACTCACCGTGACCACCCAACAGGAAGCCTTCGCCGACGCCGGTCTGGTCATCGAGGCCGTCCCGGAAGACTTCAAGCTGAAAGTCTCTGCGTTGCAGTCGGTTGAACAGCATCTGCCCGACGACGCGTACCTGGCCACCAACACCTCATCGATGTCGGTGGACGGGCTGGCCGAACAGCTCAACCGTCCACATAACTTCTGTGGCCTACACTTCTTCAATCCGGTGCCGGCTTCGAAACTTGTGGAGGTCGTCGTTGGAAAACAGACTTCCGATGAGCTCAAAGCCCTGACGACACAATGGACCGAGGGCATCGGCAAGACCGCGGTGACCGTCACCGATGCGCCCGGCTTTGCCTCCTCGCGACTGGGTGTGGCCCTTGGTCTAGAAGCCATCCGCATGGTCGAAGAAGGCGTTGCGTCGGCCCAAGACATCGACAACGCGATGGTCCTGGGCTATAAACACCCGATTGGTCCGCTGGCGCTGACCGATATTGTGGGCCTGGATGTGCGGTTGGGCATTGCCGAATACCTGGAAGATAAGCTTGGTTCGCGCTTTGCGCCACCTCAGCTGATGCGTGACATGGTTGAACGCGGCGAGTTGGGCCGCAAGTCTGGAAAAGGTTTCTACACTTACGACGGCTAAATCCCAGGTCGCCCGGTAAGGGACAGAAAATTCAAAGCGCTGCTAATGAGAAAATTGCAACAGATTTTCTCATTAGCAGCGCTTTATGTTTCACCACATCCTGGTTTGACTGCGGCGTCTATAACTAACTCAGCGTTTATTCTGCGTGTAGTCGTTCTGTAGTCGTGCCTGAGATAGGCTGGCACTACGGTGCAAAACATATGTGGATCATCATTTTGATCCATCGTGGGCCCGTCCGATCGTACTGGGATGCTAACGGCCGGGAATCAAACGGCTCTGACCGACGTCGTGATGCATGGATATTGAACGCAGAGTCCGAGCTATTCAACTAGAGCCTGACGCGGTAAAAGATCTGCCGCTGCCAGATGATGCTGTGGGAGAGCCTCGCGGCAGATCCGTTGTGAGGTCGGTTCGATTACCTGAAGCTGAATATGCGGAAATAGAACAATTGGCTCAGCAGTTGGACGTGCCGGTCAGCGCGCTGATGCGCGGTTGGGTGTTGCAAGGCTTGGCCGAAGAACACGACCTGTCTTTGCGGGGAGCCATTGAACGCGTACTGGGTGAGGCCGATCGATTACGCAGAATTGCTCGCCAAGATGATGTGGCCCAAAACTGATATCGTCAGCCTAGGCACGCACCTTGGAACTTCCGAGTACCGAACTTCGGTCGGAGATACACTTCGCGACGCAGTCGTTATGAATTCGCGATGGAATCGCGTTGCTGTTCTTTGGTTTCCTGCAACCAGGTGATTGCACCAGCACCTATGGCCATAACGATGCGCGGGTAGGGAACCTTGAGCCGCCGCAGCCCGCGTTCAAGCTTCTCATCAGCCCAGAAAACGGCCGCTGTTACAGCAAATAGTACCGCTCCAGTGCCCACACCAACGGCAATTATCGCAAGAGTTTTCGGCGATCCTACCAGCTGGTCGGACTGTGATTGGCGTTGTTGGGCTGATTGCTCTGCAACAGATTCTGGCTGAGAGGTGCCCGTGCCTTTCAAAAAATTACCGCGTGCGGCCGGATTCACGCTCAGATAGCTGCCCGCGATGCCACCAACCAGCGGCGGGGTCCAAAGCAGGCAACGGCGCACCCAACGCGGGTATGCTCGGACCGGAATGAGCGTCAATGCGCCGGTGAGGATTGCTTGTGTCCAGGGATTATGCAGAATTTCTGTATTAGGTCGGTCAGCTGACGAATCGGCATTGGTGACAGAATGCATGCTGCCAGCCTAATCAGCAGCACAACGTCGTGTCTACCAAAGTAAACCCCATCTCCGCATGTCAACTGCGAGAAACAGTGTGTATTGCCGCGATGCAAACTGCAGTTGGCCGCCGTCATGATTTTTTGAATTGCTTGAAGCATTGAGTCTGCGCGTAGGGATTTGTACGCTACCAATCAGTAGATATGAATCTGAACGGACGGTAGACGTGTTGGCACCACAATCTTTCCAGGGCATTTACACTGCCTTTCTTGACCGCGCTGAACAACACCCCGATAAGCCCGCATTTGAACTCAAAGACGGGAGGCATATTACCTACCACGATCTACTCACCGATGCACAACGCATCGCACACCTGTTGACTCGAGCTGGTGTGCAACCAGGAGATCGAGTTGCCTGTCAAGTCAAGAAATCTGTGCGTGCGGTCGCCGCGTATCTTGCTGTTCTACAAATCGGTGGCATCTATCTGCCACTGAATACCGCGTATACCGGAACCGAGCTGCAATACTTTCTGGACGATGCCGAGCCCACAGCAGTGGTGGTGGACCCAGCCAATGCCGTGGCAGTACGGGACATGACTTCCGACGTCGCAATTTTTACCCTCGATGCACAAGGCAGTGGCACCCTGAGCGCGTGTGAAACCCGGTTGACCACCTTTGCTCCTGCGACAGCCGAGGATCCTGCAGCCATTCTCTATACGTCCGGGACCACCGGGCGTTCCAAGGGTGCGGTACTGACCCACGGGAACTTGGCGTCCAACTGTCATGCGCTGCTGGAAGCATGGGAGTTTACCGGTGAAGATCGGCTGATCCACGCGCTACCGATCTTTCATATTCACGGGTTATTTGTGGCGATCAATATGAGCTTGGCGGCCGGGGCCACGATGTTGTGGATGGATGGTTTCGACGTCGATGGCATAGTTGATCGCATGTCGACCGCAACGGTGCTGATGGGAGTGCCTACCTTCTATACTCGGATGCTGGCTTCTGAACGACTCACCCGAGATGCCGTACAGAACATGCGGTTATTTGTCTCGGGTTCGGCGCCGTTGCTGACCGCTGATTTTGAGGTATTTTATGAGCGCACCGGGCATTACATTCTGGAGCGCTACGGCATGACCGAAACCGGGATGAACACGACGAACCCGTATCACGGTGAGCGTCGACCAGGCAGCGTTGGGCAACCATTGCCGGGCATCGAAGCCATAGTGGCTGACCCGAAGACCGGGGAGGAAATGCCCGCCGGGCAGATCGGGTCGATTGAGGTTCGCGGGCCCAATGTCTTTGACCGGTACTGGCGCAATCCAGACAAGACCCGCGAGGAGAAACGCGACAACGGATTCTTTATCACTGGCGACCAAGGGTATTACGACACCGACGGCTACCTGCACATTTCGGGTCGTTCCAAGGACATGATCATTTCGGGCGGCTATAACGTCTACCCCAAGGAAGTGGAACAGCTGCTGGACGACCACCCGTTGATTGCAGAGTCGGCTGTCATTGGCATCCCACACGCTGACCTGGGGGAGAGTGTGGTGGCCGTACTTGTTGCTGCCAACGGTCAGGTCCCAAGTGATGCTGAGCTGACCGGCATGCTGGCCGATCAGCTGGCACGCTATAAACAACCGCGTGCCTACCGGGTGATCACAGAACTGCCACGCAATGTGATGGGCAAAGTGCAAAAGGCCCAGCTGCGCGAAGAGTTCGCAGACATTTTCACGTTCTAGAAAGGCTCAGGTCCGGCAGACCGACATCGCCACGTGAGTGGAACTTCCCGTGCTAGGGCGTGCTCACTGATCGATCAAGTGCGTCTTATCCGGCAGTGGCACTTCCGCGGGACCCCGGATGACTGAACCATCCGGCGTGAACCTCGAACCGTGGCAGGGACAGGCCCACTGGGAATCCGGGGCGTTCCAGAGCACGATGCCGCCGGCGTGGGTGCACACCGCCGAGACGGCGTCCAGCTGTCCGTCGTCGTCCTTATGCACGGCCAGTTGCTCTCCACCACTGCGGACCACGGCCGCCTCACCCGGGGCCAGCCCCGTGATGATCTCGTTCGCGTCGCGGTCGGTGCCGCTGCTGGTGCGCGCAGAGATTAATGCGCTGTCGATAGCGGGAAGCTCGCGAGACGGGTTGAAGATATCGCGGTATTGGCTGGTGACTTGGCCGCCGGTGATGAGATCACGGAGGATGGCTCCGGTGACGCCGGCACTTGTCAGTCCCCAGCCACCAAAGCCCGTGGCGATATAGAGTCCGTCGTCGGCCAGTTGTCCGATGAGCGGGATACCGTCGGCGGTTGAGTAGTCCTGGGTCGTCCACCGGTATTCGACTTCGCCGACGTTGAAGTGTTCGCGTGCCCAAGTCTCAAGGTCGTCATACGGTTCGGCCCCGGTATTGGGATCCTCAACGTATGAGCCGCCACCAACCTGCAGCAGCTGGCCTTCGGCGCGCTCGATGGTGCGTATGGAGCGCATCGGGCGCTCGTAGGAGATCAGTACACCCCCGGGACCGGTAGCGCCGCGCAGCAGCGGCAGGGCGACCACAAATCCTTGATGACAATACATCCGCTCCCACAAATCGTCGCCTACACCGGCCGTGGGGGTCAGGGCGGCTACGACGACGTTATCCGCGTGCACTTGGCCCTCTTTGGTGCTGACGGTCCAGTGGGTGTCGAAGTTGATGTCTTTGGCTCTACTGGATTCGAAGATCTGCACCCCGCGCTCAGCCAGCGCAGACGCAATCGGGACGAGGAGCCGTCGTGGATGGATCTGGGCCTGGTCGGTGAATCGCACGGCACCGACCGTCTCGAATAGGACTGGAACGTCGGTAGTGAAGGATGCTGGAAGCCCTGCGTCGGCTGCGGCCTGGGCTTCGGCGTGCAGCGCCACGATACTGTTAGGGTCTGTGCCGTAAATGTAGGCATCGCGGGCCTGGATGGCGTCGTCGATCTGCAACTGACCTGCGATATCGCGGATGCGTTGCAGTGCATCCTGGTTCGCCCGGGCATAGCTGCGTGCGACGTCGGCGCCCTGTTCTTGTGTTAGGCGTAGGTAGCGGGTTCCGTGCTGCGAGGTGAGTTTCGCCGTGGTGTAACCGGTGACGGATGAGGCTATGCGCCCACCTTCTAGAATTGCCACGCGCAGACCGGCCTCGGAGAGTTCAAACGCGCTCAGCAGACCGGCGATACCTCCGCCAACAATGCAAACATCGACGCGTATCTCGCTTTGTAGTGCAGGATAGGAGGTAGGCGGTACCGAGTCCATCCAGTATGAGTTTCCGGCTTTTAGCGGGCTCATGGCACGCCCTTTCCGTCAAACTTTCACGACAGTGAGCCAATAGTAGCACCGAGCATTCATAGGGCCCAGGGGTCTGGAAGTTTGTGGAACTTGGGGTGGCGTCTCACCAATGGGTGAGGGCGGTCAGTTCACCGGCTTGCTTCATTCATTTGTAGGATGATTCGGATTGCCGTTCTTTATCTTGTCCGGAATTCGCGAATACTGTGTACGCTTCAACAAGCTCAGCACAGAGCATTGATGCTTTCATTCAAGTGAGGGCTCGTGGCCTCGTTGGTTTTGGTGAGGTGGTCCAGGCTCTCGTGCCTAACTCAGGTCCAGCAGATCGCGCAACTGTTGGAAGGCTTCGGGGACCACACTGTAGTGCGCCCATCTGCCACGTTGTTCTCGGGTAATCAACCCAGCGTCGACGAGCTTTTTCATGTGATGACTCACGGTGGGCTGGGTGATGCCAAGTTCTTTGGTCAGATCACAGGCGCAGACCTCTTGGCAGCCCTGGGCCGTAATGTGGCTCATCGTAAAAATGAGTGTAGTTGGTGTCTGAATCCGCCGGTGTCGAGCAGTGCTCTGGTGATGTAATGCATGAGGTTACGGAAGCCTAGGGCGGTGCCGCGCAGGTGTTCGATTCTGCCGTTG
>NZ_LXEY01000117.1 GCF_001657475.1 Enteractinococcus helveticum | reverse complement strand
GTGATACTCACCCGTTCGCCACTCATCCACCCCAGCAAGCTGGAGCTTCAGCGTTCGACTTGCATGTGTTAAGCACGCCGCCAGCGTTCATCCTGAGCCAGGATCAAACTCTCCAAACAAAAACAACTGTTCAGAACAAACGATCAATAGGACCAGACGGAAACATCCAGCCCCTGGCAACACTGCGCATCATCCCACGGAGGTAGGACAACCACAGCAACCATTCAAAAAAATGGCATCAAACAAACTTGGCACACTATTGAGTTCTCAAACAACCACACAAATCTACCGAATATCTCTCACTTGAGGTATATTCACTAGACAGTGAATGTTTTCGGTCCGCATCTCTGCGTCCCACGCCATCGCGGCGCAAGAGATAACTATACGCTGCTCTCTTTCTGAATGTCAATTCCGTTCGGACCTTTTCCTGTTTTCACCCATTCCCCAATGATTACCTAGGGAGTAAGCCAAAATTCACCTGGTTTTCACCAACTCTAATTAAGTGATGTCCGTTACACATTTGGATGAGCTGGCTGCCGTTCGGACCGACATACGCGCATCGCTACGGTTGCTCCACTCTTGTTTACACTCATCCAGTGCTCAGATACACGTAGACCGTATGCCAGTACAGCACCAGGATTGTCGTTTCTCGTTTACCTAGGTTTCCAATATGCGCCTACGCCGAGACCTCGTTCTTAAGAATGCAGGTCTACTCGGAAGTAGCCGCCCCCTAGGACCACGTCGTTCGCTATTCCGCTTACTTGCCAGACTTTCCGGTCCTGGAAATGCTCGCCCTATAGAAATTCTTTTCAGACAAACCTTCAACAGAACTGTGAACCCCGAGAAATCGCTGACATTTGCAGCACCTATGTGGCATACTCTCCTCCAACCTGAGTGGCTTCAATCGCCAACGAGAACTGGAACGCCCGAGAAGTACGAGGAAAATTGAAGGATCAAACTGAGAAAACTCCCGGATGGCTCGACTGGGTTCAAGATCGCCAAGAACCCGCGGTGAGGCTTCCTACCGGAACTGTTGATGCACACTGCCACGTATTCGGACCAGCTGCAGAATTCCCATTCGCGCCAGGTCGCAAGTACACCCCGGGCGATGCCAGCAAAACCGATCTCGAACACCTACGTCATGACCTTGGAGTCACGCGAAACGTCATCGTTCAAGCTTCGTGCCATGGCCGGGACAACGCAGCACTGCTAGATGCACTCGACCACTTCGGAGAAACCGCCCGCGGCGTCGTCGCCATCGGTAGCGACGTCAGCGAACGCCAACTCAAAGACATGCACAATCGTGGTGTTCGGGGCGTCCGGTTCAATTTCGTGAAACGCCTTGTAGAAAGCCAGCCATTCGAAGAAGTCGAACTGGTCGCAGCAAAGATCCGTGAGCTCGGCTGGCACATCGTGGTGTACTTCGAATCGCCCAACCTCCCCGACCTTGCCGACTTTCTCGCCAATCTGAACGTCCCGCTGGTCATTGACCATCTCGGTCGCCCAGACCTTGCCAAAGGAGCGTCGTCCGCCGAATACTCGGCGTTTCTGAAATTCGTGGACCGAACCGACGACTGGGTGAAAGTCAGCTGCCCCGAACGCCTCACCATCACCGGACCATATGCCGTTGCCGGAGCCCACGAGGTCTACACCGATGTGGCACCCTTCGCCCAGAAGGCCATCGCGGAATTCCCCGAACGCGTCCTGTGGGGAACCGACTGGCCACACCCCAACCTACGCTCACATATGCCAGACGACGCCGTCCTACTGAACTACCTGCGCCAGATAACCTCCGACCCATCGGCCCGACAACGCCTGCTGATCGACAACCCGATGGCACTCTATTGGGAAAAATAACGACGACGCCGCTGCCAACCTTTGGACGGGTTATTTGCTCAACGTTGGGTTTGAGTCAACATGTGATCGCCGATAGGTGTCCGCACCTTGCGAATCACCGCTCCGATGGCAATGACGACGCCGAGGGTTATAACCAAACCAATCACGCCACTGTGGGTCAACGCATAGACGACATATCCCACCAGGGCTGCGAGCGCGCCAACGAACGCATACGGCAACTGAGTCGAAACGTGAGTCGGAATGGAACAGGCCGCACCGGTACTCGACAGAATGGTGGTGTCTGAAATCGGTGAACTGTGATCGCCCCATACGGCACCGGCTAATACGGCTCCGAAGGTAGCGATCAAGAACTCATCGCCGCCTTGTACGGCGTTGAGCATCTCCCCGGCCAACGGCAACAAAATACCAAATGATCCCCACGACGTCCCGGTGGCAAAGGCAATCAGCCCCGCCACCACAAACAGGGCCGGGACCAACCAGACGGCGGGTACGGCTAACGCCTCGACAACTGAAGCCAGATATTCTCCGGTGCCCAGCTCCCCGATCAAATCGGCCAATACCCACGCAAACAGCAGGATCAACACCGCACCGAGCATGGATTTAGCGCCGTGGGCTACACCGCGACGACGGGTCCCCACCGGAAATTTGTCACTGTGCTTTGTATAACGCAGGCAGTAGTAACCGGCCACCAGCAGTGCCGCGATGCCACCAGCATTGAGGGCAATTGCGACGTCGGTATTTTCCAGGGCCGCCAGTATGGCCCAACTGCCGCCAATCAGCCCGCCGGATACATACATGCCAACGACGACGCCCACAAACAACACCACGAAAGGCATGATGAGCGCACGCATCGCCCCCTGGTGGTGGGTTGGTAGCGCATCGGTCAATTGTGCCGGGGCAGTGTCCTGGGCACCGTACAGTCCCTTGCCCTGAGCTGCGCGGAGCTCTTCGCGGCGCATGCTCCCAAAGTCCAGGCCCCACACAATGGTCAGCCACAGCAATAACAGTGCGGCGATCGCGTAATAGTTCATGGCCGCTGCCAACACGAACGCCTCGATCTGGTCCATCATCAACGCTGATGCCGTCAGCAACGGAGCCATGATGCCCATAATCGTGGCACCCCAACTGGACAGCGGCATCAACACCACGACTGGAGCTGAGCTCGAGTCGATGAGGTAGGCCAGCTTTGCGCGCGAAACTCGATAACGGTCGGTGATGGGCCGGGCGACCTGACCTACTGCTAGCGCATTGAAATAGTCGTCGATAAAGATGATCATGCCCAACAACCCGGTGAGCACTTGGGCTCCCCGGCGTGACTTGATGCGCTTGGCCGCCCATTCCGTAAAGGCGGCAGCCCCGCCAGACATCATGACCAGCGCGGTGACGATACCCAGCTGGAATAGAAACGCCACGATCAGGATCGTGAACCAATTCACCGCCCCATCGGCCCAGACCAGCCGGACTATTGCTTCCCACACGGTCACCACCATGGTCACCGGGTTAAAGTCGGCGATCAGTAAACCCGCTGTCAGGATCCCCGCCCCGAGGGAGACCAGCACTTTCCTGGTGACGATCACTAAGATGATGGCGATAAGCGGGGGCACCAGCGTCAGAATCGGATAGGCATCAAGCACGATCGAACCTTCACATCATGTCGAGGAAGTTTCCCTCAGATTAGCAGCGTTCCCACAGCGCCTCACAGTCTATGGTGCACGGCGCGCTCTGCTGGTACAGGAGTCTGGCACAGCTACTGCGGCGAGAGGAAATACGTTTAATTGAGCATCTGCAAAATATGGTCAGTTAGGGCTTTACGTTGTGCCCGGGTCAGAGCTTGTTCGTGCACATAATCGTGCATCCACAACCCATCGGCCAGCACTTTGACCAAATACTGTGAGCGCAGCTCGTCGTCGTCCTCAATTCCCGTAGTCGAGGGCACCCAGCGGTCGTTAACTTCAGCCCAGATGGCCGAGAACTCTGAGTTGCTGCGCGCATCAATCTCCAAGAGCAGTTCGGCCTTGGTAGCGCTGTTGCTCTGGGATAGCACGACGGCGCGCAGGCGAGTCTTGGCGTCCACGGAATGTGCCGGACCGCCCGCGGCGCGTTCGAGTTCTTCTTCCCATTGATCGGCCAGGTGCTGGTGAATCCCGCGCAGAATTTCATGCCGCGACGGGAAGTGGTAAACAATTCCGGATTTCGACATGCCCGACGCTTCGGCCAGCGCCTCGTAGGAGACCGCTTCCAGGTTCTCTCGCTCAATGAGTGCGACGGCGGCGTCGAGAATTTCAGTTTTCTTACTGGGACGCATGCGCATCAGCCTCTTTCGGATTCCCACGGAAACAATACGCGGTGACGACTGCAGCCAGTGCTGCGACCACGCCAACAATAACCAAAATCAATAGGTATGCCTCATCGTAGGCCGCTACGGCAGCCGGGCCGTGCACCGCATGGTCAACCCCGTGGTCGACGTCGTGAGCGACTTCCGACGGCGCAGAAAACGCGTAGAAAAATGGCAACAGTGAGCCAAACACTGCCACCGAAATCAGCGTGCCGAACTCATAGGACACCGATTCAACCGACGAGGCCATGCCCGCTTTATCCACAGGAGCAGCGCCCAGAATAGCGGTGGATGCCACCGATGAGGCAAAGCCGCTGCCGATTCCGACCAGCAGCAGGCTGGCAATGAACGGCACCAAGGATTCCATGCCGAAGGTCCACACGGCCAGCCCGATGCCGCCGGCGATCATAGTGAAACCACCGGAGATCAACGGGATAAAGCCCACCCGGTGCAAGAACGCGCCGCCCAGCAGGGCTGCGGGGATCGATGGAATGGCAATCGTTGCGACCAGGGCACCGGCCTGCAGCGGGGAGAACCCGCCGGCGGTTTGGAACCGCTGCGTCGTCGTCAGTTCAATGCCTGCCACAATGAACATCATGATCCCGGCGGTGAGCACGCCACCGGTGAGAATACGGTTGCGGAACAGCGCGGCGTCGAGCAGTGGTTGTTCCAGGCCGCGTTGGCGGAAGATAAACAGCAGCACACCGATCACGCCCACCACAATCGAGGCACTCAGCAACCACACGGTGCGCTCGGGGTTGGCGAGCTCTTTGATCGCGGTGACTAAACCAAGCATCGCAAACATCGCCCAAATGGACGACACCAGATCCCACTGCTTCCGCGGGTTGGCAATATTTGGTGGCGCCACGGCAATGGTGGCGAGCAGCGTGATGACGGCGATGGGCACGTTGATCAGAAACACCGATCCCCACCAGAAAAACTCCAGCAGCAGCCCACCAAGTACCGGGCCGGCTGCCGCGCCGACCACGGCCACGGACATCCACACGGCGATGGCGATATTGCGTTCGCGCACATTACTGAACGTGATGCGCACCAGGGCCAGGCTGGCGGGCATCATCGCGGCGGCACCCACACCCAGCAGCCCACGTGCAGCAACCAAAATCCAAGCCGACGGCGAGAATGCGGCCACCAGTGAGCCCAGCCCGAAGACTGAGACACCGATCAGGAACATGAGTCGGTGGCCGATTTGGTCGCCCAGCGTGCCCGTACCAAGGATCAGCGCGGAGAGCACCAGCGGGTAGGCGTTGATAATCCACAGGCCTTGCAGGGGCGTGGTGCCTAACTGGTCGCGCAATTCGGGCAGCGCGGTATACAAAATCGAGTTGTCGGCACCCACCAAAAATAAGGCGGCGCTAATGATCGCTAAGAATATCCACCGTTGACGACGCGTGGATTGTACCTCTACCTCAGCCTTGAGCATTTCAGTAACTATACCAAACGTTCAGTACAGTTACTAACCTCAGAGTTGCCCTCTCGATCGACTCTTCTACCAGTCGCGATGGCCTTACCTAAACGTTGCGCTCCAAGAATGCGTCAATCCCCTCGATGACGGCAATGAATCTCCAGGATGCATAGGCATCAAACCCATGCTGACCACCGGGCAGTTCCGCATACCAGAGCTCGTGATGCGAACCTTGCATCAGGTGATCGCGCAAGGCGCGGGCGTCTTTGACCGGAACGTATACGTCGTGGTCACCATGCGTGATAATAAACGGTGGTGCTTTTGAGGCGTCCATGGCCAAGGCGGTAGAAACCGGTGACGACGAGCAGGCACTCGCCAAGCACACCAACACTTCGTCCCCCGACCGACGGCGCGGCCGCGTGTTTCGCCAACGCTGCGGCCGCTACCTGCTCGCGGTAACCGAAGGAGTAAACCAACGCATAAATTGCGGTGCTGGACAACAAAGCGGGAGCCCCAAGAGCGATGGGTTTCCGCTTTATACTGCCGTAAATCATCCGGGCATACACATGCTGTTAGGCCTACTCCTCATGGCCAGATATCCCTTGAGCAGGTTGACCTTCGTCCGCAGCAAGCTCGTTGGGGACGAAGTTCAAGTGTGCCGATTCAATAATTTCCAGGTCGGTCAGATCCACTGCATGGATGACTTGCTCTTCGGGGTCGGTGATATAAGCGATGTCGTCAATCACTCGGATGGCAGGCCGCGGTTCTTGCCACTCTTCAGGTTCACTCCATTCATCCATGATCTGGAGTGCGCCAATTTCATCTCCATTTTCTGGGTCAAGCACGTGAAGCTGGCCATCCTCTGCCAGGACAAGGGCTTCCCCTTCCGGCCCACGTGCTAGAGAGCGGAAGTTATAGGCAGCACCAATATCAGCGGTGGTGATCTGACCTGCCTCAGTGTCAACCAGGGCAACTTGAGTCATCGGTTCACCTTCCTTTTCGTTGTAGTCACCGAGCATGATGGCTGACTCGTCGGCAGGAAACAGGTTACCGGTGCGGGCGTATTCCGGCCCTGCATCTATCTTGGTGAAGTCTGCGCCGTCCCACACCAAGACACCGTCTTCGCAACCAACAGCAATTACACCATCTGGACCGGCAGCTTCCCCGTGCACCCCGGGGCAGTCTTCATTGCGAGCGGTCTCTTTCCCATCGGCATCCAGGACGCGAGCGCCAGAGCGTTCATCAACATCACCGATGGTTTCGAATCGAGAACCGTCCTCGAAGGCCACTGCAACACCATGATGCGGTTCTTCTGTCTGAGCTACCTCAGTTTCGAAGTCCACCTGCGGATCGAGATGAGTCAAATCGAAGGTATGAATCTCCCCGCTCCCGTCAAAGAACAACGCTCCGATACCTTCGTGTGCCACTACGTGGCCAGGTTCAGAGCCCTCGACTGTGATGTCTGTCAGGAGTGGCTCCGTAGTGTAGTAGTGGCTGTGGTCCCCGTGCGGGACCCCCCAAGCTCCGGCATCCAGCAGTCGGAAACTGTCGCCTTCGGTAAGAAACATATATCTGCCGTCGCCGGCTGGATTGAGACGCAGAAAGCCTTCGGCATCAAATTCCGCTACCGTCTCCAGCGTGCCGCCATCAAGTATGGCGACTCCGCCGTCATAGGTAATGCCCAACCGCGGCTGCGCTGCACTAACTTCTTGGCTTTGTCGATTTGCAGGGTCTTCTGAGTGTTCTTCCTGTGCTTCAGTGTCAATGTCCGCTTTCTGCCCTGCAGCCTTTTACCAACGAAAACTTCCTCGACGCAATTGCCAAAGCAATTGGATTACGGACCGAACTGATCGGAAAATCTGCATTCGCAACAGAGATCTAAAAATTACTTCTAGAATTGATTTCCTGGATTGAAGAAGACCCTAGCCGTGTAGAAAACTCGCTAGGGTCTTACCGTGGTTATTTGCTCGCTTAAAGAATATTACTGAGCAAGTTTGCCTTTTCGTAGTGAAAACGTTCTTACGCGAGTACGCTCACGCCGTAGCCGCTCCTCACGAACAGTTTTGAGAACGTCAGCAAAGCGGTCATCGTTGCCGTCATCATTCTCGATAGCGTGTGATTGGCGGCCAACAAGTTTATTTCTTCCCATTGCTGCTCCTCTCCGCACTTAGATTCTACTTGATATTTCGGCTAGTTCGCTGAGCCTCGTGAAAGAACAAGCTCAAGGTGGCCGCTAAAAGCGACACCGTAGATCCGTCCCTAGAATCTAAATCGCCAACCTTCGGCGCGTCAAGGGTAAGCATTCCGTAACCGACATCCTTACCTCGTATCGGCGCAGAAATATAAGTAGAATAACCCTTTCCACTGCCTCCCCATGTGTGAGGCGCCTCTTCAATGTCATCAATGAAAGCAAAGTACTCAGCCATCTTGAGGCTTTCGAAAGCGTAGTCTCCTCTTCTCGTTCCTTTGACAAAGGGCTGTGGAAGCTGACTTCTCCCCGCTCTTGCAATAGGAACCATTTGTGTACCGTCATCACTAACTTTGTAGACAACGGCTCGAATACCCGTGACTGATCGGAAAGCGCTATATAGGTTGTTCGTGACCGTCTCCGCGGCTAAGTCAAGTGCTTGCTGTCGCTGCATTCTCGGCGTTGTCGACAACAATCGCGCTTTATCGAGTAGAGGAGGAATAGCTTCATCCATTACTCGTTCTCGAGCGGCACCCACATCTTCGGCTTCTTCATTCTTACGTTCCCAATAGACAGTTCCTGCGCTTGGTATGGCAGTGACAACAGCAACGAAGAGGCCCACAACAATAAACCAGCCGGATTCCGAATATAAAGAGAGTATGAAGCCACTGCTAATGCCACCCACAGAAGTTATAAGAAAAGATACTGTGGCAAAACGGGAGCTTTGATAAGCCAACCAATTCCAGGTGGCTGTGATCGGGTTCACGGGTGTTCTCATTAAGAGGTACTATACCCAAGCTTGCCATTTTCATTACTGCTATGAAACGAGAAAGAATGCGAGCATAGTAGCTGCGCTCATTTACAACGGGGGATCCAGATCACCCCGAGCAATAATATCGACCACTACAGGCAGCAAAGGTCACGAGTCACTGACCAAAGACGGTTCTAGCCCACGAGAATTTCAGTAGGTTATCAAATAAGAACGGTTGAACCGTCGCTTCGTAGCATGACCTATTGCCCAGCTTCACGACACTACATAAACTCGGATCCATGTATCCAGGTTCGCCTCGCCCGCATAATAGCGGCGTAGCCCACAAGATTTCTGATGCTCGCGAGCGCATCAGGAAATTAGAAAAAGAACTAGCTCAAGCGCGTGCCGTTCTGAAGGCCCTGGAAAACCACGAACGTCAAGTCCTGCCAGATGAGGCACCACTAAACCTCAGTGATTCCCCCACCGAACAAAATATCACTGCGAAATCTAGTCTTCATGCCAAGCTGGAACTTTTCACACTCCGTTTTGCAGGCAGATCCGACGCATATGCCACGCGATGGGTCAGTAAAAAGACCCACAAAGCTGGTTGGAGCCCGTCCGTCAGAGGCGGATTTTATACTGACAAGAAACTAGATACCGACCTGCTACCAGTCAGCCCACAAGTTCTAGAACGTCACCTCCGCGGAAGTGACGAGGGCTCTAAAGAATTTCACGTCGGCATCTATCCTCTCACAACCGACAATCATTGCAAACTTCTAGCCTGTGACTTTGATGGGCAGACATGGAAGACCGATGCGGCTGCCTTTAGCCAAGCTTGTGCAGAAGCTGGGATTAGCAATCTGGCCGAGATTTCTAGGTCTGGTAACGGCGCTCACATCTGGATATTCTTCGATGCCTGGATTCCCGCATCCACAGCACGCAAAGCTGGCTCAGCACTGTTGCGAAAAGCCATGCAAATCAGCCCTGGCATAAAATTGGACAGCTATGATAGATTCTTCCCTTCCCAAGATGTCCTTCCCGTAAAAGCATCCGGACGGTTTCGATTGGGAAACCTCATTGCGCTGCCACTACAGGGAAACTGTCGCCGTCGTGGCACGACAGTATTTGCAGATCCCATCACCTGGCAACCCTATAACGATCAGTTTGAGGCCTTGGCCCGCACGAAACCCGCAACCGAGACCGTTATCCGTGACATTGCCGCCGAGTATGACCGTTATGTGGTGGGTCCGAAGGACTCAACATTCACTGCACGTCGACCCGATCGTAACGAACTTCAATCCGGCTTAAAAGATCAAACTATAACTATCCAGCGCCGAGCAATGTTGCACTTGAAAACAGAAACGTTACCTTCGGCATTCATCACCGAGCTCAAGCATAGGGCCTCGATTGCAAACCCTGAGTTTTACCGTCGTCAGGCGCAGCGGTTCAGCACATTCGGAGTGCCGCGTCTTGTGACCTGTTTTGAACACGACGACGTGGAACTCAGACTACCCCGAGGTCTCGCCGCTGAAACGAGACAACTGCTGAAGAAAGCTGGTGCCAAGGTCTCGATTCGGAACAAAGATAACCAGCCTCCACCACAACAACTTTCGTTTACTGGGCAGTTACGCCCCGAACAACATGATGCTGTGCACACCTTACTGAAACATCAGGACGGCGTGCTGGTCGCCTCGCCTGGAGCTGGGAAAACAGTGATGGCTTGCGCCCTCATCGCAGAACGCCAAGTTGCAACGGCCATTCTGGTGAACAGGTCCGAGCTGATCCACCAATGGCGAGAAAGACTCATGTCCTTTCTCGATATCGATCAGAAGCAGATCGGCCAATTGGGTGGCGGACGTAAGAAACGCACGGGTGTCATCGATCTCATCATGATGCAATCCATCAGTCACAGGGATGCCGACCCCACAATCCTGAACGATTACGGCCAGATTATAGTTGACGAATGCCACGGCATAGCTGCCCCCGCTAGCGAGGCAGCTATTCGTAAGGTTAACGTTCGATTTTGGGTTGGCCTAACGGCCACTCCTTTCAGAGCAGACCAGATGGACGAGTTGATTACGATGCAATGCGGACCAATTCGCCATGTCATGGAGGCCAAGACTCGAGGAAGCCGCCAACGAATTATTCACGAGACATCGTTTACAACCGAAGAACCCGGGACTGATGGAGCGTCCGTACAAGCTATATACAACGAGCTCAGCCTGGATCAGAAACGGAATAACCTCATTGTCGACCAGATTGTAAAGGCCACTTCAGAGCAGCGTTTCTGTCTGGTACTTACCAATCGAATAACCCATCTCCAGACGCTTCGTGCTCTTCTAGAATCTGGGATCAGCCACCCAGTATTTACTCTTCATGGTCAACTCACTGCACCTGAACGAGCACAAGTACGACAAAATATCGCCAGATGTGCAGCGCAGAACATTCCGTTCGTTTTGCTCGCCATCGACAAAGTTGCCGGAGAAGGTCTCGACATCCCGAACATGGATACTTTATTTCTGACGATGCCCGTCTCATTCAAAGGCCGCATTATCCAGCAAGCCGGACGAATCACGAGAGGTTCAACGCGCGGACAAGAGACCGCGATCGTGCACGACTTCCATGACACTCAGGTACCGCTACTCGCTCGGATGCATCGTCGACGGTCCAAGGTCCTACAGAAAGAGGGATTCTTACTACAGCCCGCGCTTCCAATTGCTGCGGGATAGGTATATTGAATCTCGCTTCAGACAATATTGACGATTGAATGAGAGAACTACGCGACATGCAATGGAAACGTAGGGCTCGACCAACTTGGAAATCTGTTTTAGCGATTCCAAATTTTGCCTCTTGTCGACACGCGCCTGATTTCGTGACAGCAGTGCTGATCTTTGGATTATCGAAAAGTCCGACGAGATTCTTCCCCTACTAAAAACTTGCAGCCCCTGTTATAGAAAAACTCAGTCTGGGTTATAGAAGCAGAATCAGCCAAATCGCTTTCCCAGCTACAGGCTCGTGGCATAAACTGAGTTTGGGAGGAATCATGGCAAAGAAGAAAATCGCTGCTAAACAAAATCCAAGAACGGGCTCGTACACCGTGCATATTCGCAAGAACGCTCTGACCGGCACATTCGACTCGAGTCCCCGTCAGCTCGGCACGATCTTGATTCAAGACAAGAGTGACAGATCTAGCAAGTGATCCAGAACCCCGTATCTTACGCAATTTTCTGATCCCCAAAAGAGCTTCAGTCCGCACCAGATGAACTGGGCGGACTGAACTGTTTCTGGCACGTTCATTAGGGACCGGCACAATCCGTCAACACACTGGCTGCTCCAGTTGTTGAATCATCAGATCCCTCAGAACCTAGCCGCCGCACGTGGGTGAAGGACAAACGTCATCATTTGAGCGCGAGCACCTCCACGGCTTGGCCTGTGATCTCAGCGATGAGTTCAAAATCCTTGTCCACGGCTAAGACAGTAAGACCAGCCTTTTCGGCAGTGGCGGCGATAAGTAGATCCGGGATAGATGGTGCTCGATGTTGTCCACGATCAGCAAGGAGCATCTGCACTTCGAATGCTCGATCTTCCATCGCCGGTGTCAAGTATTCAATCGGCATCAACGAAAGTGGCGGTAGCCCGAAAGCAGCCCTCGCGGCATCGCCCGACCTCGCTGAGAAACCCAACTCAAGTCTCGTCACTGTAGATAGGCGAACTAACCCTCGTTGGATACGTTCATTCCAGCTCGTCAGATCGGCAGCCTGTCCCAACTGCAACCGAACGTAGGCGGACCTATCGATCAACCAACTCGTCACCGCCATGCGGCGTCCATTACGGCAGGATCCTCAAGGTCGCTAAACGTGGCAGCAGATCGCTTCCAATCGGCAGCCGTAAGCCGCACCTGTGAATCCGAGTACGTGTCGGTATCGAGCTTCCGGCGCAAGAACTCGTTGCGCGACAAACCCAGCGCAGCAGCCTGAGCATCGATCCGCTCAACCACTTCCTCGCTGACACCCCGGATAAGTATATCTTTCATCTCAATCACCCCTCACGAAAATGATATCATGATATCACCAGGCGTACATGTGAGATCTGGCTGCGGAAGCCAGAAGAATACGCTACAGAATGCCTGACCATGTAGAGCTCTGAAGCGTCAGCCGGCTGCCAGTTCGGGGCCGTTGCGGACCACATCGACTGCCAGAGCCATAGCAATGGCAAAGGAGTCCTCATCGATACCAAACGTGGGCGTATGGTGCCCGCCGGCTTCAGGGTCTTCTTGGGCTCCGACGAACACATAACTGCTGGGCACGCGTTGGGCGAAGGCAGCGAAATCCTCACCACCCAACATCGGTGGCTCACTGATGATGGTGAGCGGATGTTGCTCGGCTAGGCCTCGAAGGATACGTGTGCGGGCCGGGTCGTTGTAGACGCCGTCGTAGCCCAACACGTAGTCCAGGTCCACACGCACCTGCGGGTCGGTCTGCAGGCTGATCGCGATCTGTTCGAGTGACTGTCGCACCAGCTGGCGGGCGTCGTCGTCCATAGTGCGGATGCTACCGCCCAGATGGGCCACACCCGGGATGACGTTCAACGCCGTATCAGTGCCGGCCTGAAGCCACGTGGCTGACACCACCGCCGGTGACAGCGGGTGAATGCGACGAGACACAATGTGCTGAATTTGCTGGATCGTTTGTGTCGCGAGGATGACCGGGTCAGTGGTTTCTTGTGGCATCGAGGCGTGTCCGCCGCGGCCATGGATCGTCATGCGGAAAAGATCTGAGTTGGCCGAAGCCGGGCCTTCTTTAATGTCGATGGTTCCGGTGGGTTGATAGCCCCACAGATGGAAGCCATACATGTAGTCGAAATCGTCGAAGAATCCGGTAGCCACCATTTCTTGGGCACCGCCGGGTGGCGTCTCCTCGGCGTGTTGGAAGACCGCGGTGATCGTGCCGGTCAGGTCAGCCAGGTGGTCACGCACCCAGAGCATGGTCGCCATGACGACCGCGGTGTGCCCGTCGTGACCACAGGCGTGCATGACTCCGGGGACTTCCGAGGCGAACTCCAAGTCGGGGCGATCCTCTTGAATCGCGAGCGCGTCGATATCTGCCCGCAGCCCCAGCTGTGGTCCGGGCCGTCCGGTGTCCAACGTGACCACCAGGGAGGTCGGGGTGAGGTTGCGCATCTGGGCCTCAGGTAGTTCGCTGCGCAGTTCACTCTCGATGTATGCCACCGTCTGGTGTTCAGCGAAAGACAGTTCCGGGTGGCGGTGCAGGTGTCGGCGCCAGGTGACCAACTGGTCGAGATACGGTGTGACATCTTGCATGGTTTACCCACCCTCTAAGTAAATTGGAGCGCCTGGACCGACTGGCCATCCGAGCAAGTACCAACCGATCATGAAGAGGATCCAGCCTATCCCCATGAACACCGAATAGGGTAGAAGTGCGGCGAGCAGCGTGCCCATCCCCATATCTTTTACGTACTTCTGCGCCAAAACCAACACCAGGGCGAAATACGGCAGCATCGGGGTAATGGGGTTTGAAATGGAATCCCCGATGCGGTACAGCATCTGCGTAAAGCCGGGGTGGTAGCCCAGCAGCATCATCATGGGCACGAGGATCGGCGCCAGGATTGCCCATTTCGCTGATGCGGACCCGAGGAACAGATTCAACACAGCTCCGATGAGGATAATCCCGATGAGCAGGACGACGCCGCTTTGCCCCTGTAGCAGTTCGGCTCCGATAATCGCAAAAATCGTGCCGAGATTGCTCCAGTCGAAGTACGCCAACAGTTGTGCTGCGAAGAACACGATGACAATAAAACTGCCCATCGATGCCATGGACTGCACCATCATAGTGGCCATGTCACTGGTACTTCGAATGGTCTTGGCGATCAAACCATAAACTAGACCGGGAATGAAGAACAGAATCGTGAGTAATATCGTGATCCCGTCCATGAAGGGCGCGCCCTGAATCATGTCGCCCGTTTCTGGGTTGCGCAACAACGCACCGGGCGGGATGTAGAGCAGTGCCAGCAGTACGACGAAACCAAGTGCCGAGATATTTGCCCAGCGCAGCGCCTTACGCTGTTGGTCGGTGATTTCCGATCCCCCTTCTGGGTCAACATACTCCGGATTGTCGTAGGAGCCCAAGCGTGGGATGGTAATCCGGGCAGTGACAAACCACAGGATCGGCAGCAAAAGCACTACGGAGGCGGCCGTGAAGTAGTAGTTCATGGCCGGTGTAAGCGAGATGCCAGGTTCTATGAGCTCGGCCGCCGGCTGGGTGAAGGCATAGACCAGGGCATCGGACATGCCGAGGATGAAGTTCGCCGCAAAGCCACCAATGGCAGCCGCGTACCCCAAGACAACTCCGGCGAATGGGTGCCACCCGAGTCGTAAGAAAATCATTGCTGCAAGTGGCGGCAGTACGATCGGGGCGGCATCGCCGGCTATATTACCTAACAATCCGACCAGGGCGATCGTAGGAATCACCATAAACTTCGGGGAGCGAGAGACCGCGTGGCGCAGCAGGATTTCAAAGTAACCCGTCCGCTCGGACAGCCCAATGCCAATCATGATGACCAGCACCAGACCCAAAGCGGGGAAGGCGCCAAAGTTCGCGGGTGCCTCGACGATCATGCGTCTGATGTTGTCTGCTGACAGCAGCGATTGGGCCTCAATGAATTCGCCGTCAGTGGGGCTTTGAGCCTGAACCCCGAAGAGTGCGGCGACCCAAGAACCCAGGATCATCAAGAGACACAGTCCGATAAAGATAATGATGGGATCCGGCAGTTTATTGCCGGCCCATTCGACGCCGTCCAGAACAAATTCGATGGGTCCACGTCTGCGCCCAAATTGTTTATCGGACCGAGCTCCGCGCCGGTTGCGCTTCGAACTATCCTTGGAGGAAGATGTATCGCGTTTGGTCATCTAGTCCCCTTCCGGCGCCAATGGCGCGGTCTCTGTAACACGGCGGAATGACTGCAACAATACGAAACAGCTCTATTGAATAGGTTAGTTCCATTCCGGTGTTTAGGCGAGCGAGTGGGATAGAGACCCGTTCCTGCTCGAGGCACATCGAGCCATCTTGCAATATGCTGCTCTCAGGTTGGCAGAGGGTACGTGCGTCCAGCAAATATGGTGAGGATGTAGCCCAATCGACGTGCAATGGGGTATCAGCGCTGATCCCCTGGCAGACACAACCTAGCGAAGTTACGACTGGAGAGACGACGATCTTCAGCAGTCTGGGCAGATTCAAATCTTGCAAGTTGATTCTGTGTAACCAGTGTAGCGTTCCATCGAGGTCACGTGCCGGAGGGTAGTCAACTCATTGCCTCAAGCGATTCCCCCGGTAAAGTACGTGAGGACGACTGGTCTGCACGCAGCACCCGTGACATCGCCTCGAGGTCGGTCACCTACCGCTGAGGACCAGTTTTAGATGACAATGCACGGTCAGGAGATCCATGATTGAGTTCCGCTCGGTTGGCAAGCAATTCGCGGATGGGACTCGTGCGGTGTCAGATTTTTCTCTGACGATCCCCTCCCACACCACTACCGTGTTCGTTGGTCCTTCCGGCTGCGGTAAAACCACGCTGTTGCGAAGTATCAACCGCATGGTAGACCTGACCGAAGGCCAGATCCTCATCGACGACGTCGATATTTCCGACCGCAACCCGGTGCAGCTACGCCGCAGCATTGGCCATGTCATGCAGCATGCTGGTCTGCTGCCACATCGTCGAGTGATTGATAACGTGTCCACGCCGCTGAGACTCAACGGCGTGGCAAAGGCGGACGCCAGACAGCGTTCGGCCCAAATGTTAGCGACCGTGGGGTTGGATGAGTCGATGCATCGGAGATACCCGAGTCAACTTTCCGGTGGGCAACAGCAGCGTGTGGGAGTCGCCAGGGCGCTAGTCAACGACCCGAATATCTTACTGATGGATGAGCCGTTCAGTGCAGTGGACCCCATCGTGCGTGCCGAACTGCAGGACGAAATGCTGCGACTCCAGGAAAAATTAAAGAAGACCATCGTCTTCGTAACCCACGATATAGCAGAGGCTTTTGCTATGGGCGACCAGGTGGTCGTGCTCAAGACGGGTGGAACAGTCGCTCAGGTTGGGTCCCCAACCGATCTCCTGGCCGAACCTGCCGACGAATTTGTTGAGGAATTTATTGGCCTGCAACGTGGTGGCCGCACTCTTCAGGTGCAGGAGCTCCAGGGTCGGCTGATCATTGTCGATCAGCACGGCCGCCCCATGGGAGTTCTAGAGTGAACTGGGCGCTTGCCAACTCCGAACGGCTTTTGGACTTGCTCTGGCAGCACACCTGGATCAGCGCGGTGGCGATCGGGCTGGGCTTTGCCCTGGCCCTACCTGTGGGTTGGGCTGCTTATGCGTTGCGGAATACTCGTCGGCAGGGTGCGCGGCAGGTAAGCGGTGTCATCGTCAGTGTGAGCAGCTTGCTCTACACCATCCCGTCGCTGCCGCTGTTTGTCATCTTGCCAACCGTCTTGGGCTTGGGATGGCTCAATCCCATCAATGTGCTGGTGGCGCTGGTGATTTATGCCTTCGCCATCATGGTCCGGGGTGTGGTGGATGCGCTGCACGCTGTGCCGGAAAGCGTGCTCGACTCTTCGGTCGCGTGCGGCTTCAATAAATTTCAATTGGGCTTATACGTCACCCTGCCGCTTGCTGGACCAGTCATCTTGGCCACACTGCGCGTGGTCTCAGTGAGCACCGTTAGCCTGTTGAGCATCGGTGCACTGATTGGCGTGCAGAACCTCGGCTCGTTGTTCACAAACGGGTTCAATCGCAACTTCCCCACAGAAATCATCACCGGGGTGGTCCTGACGGTGGCCCTGGCGCTGCTTTTCGATGTGGTCCTCATGCTGGCCGGAAACCTGTTGATGCCCTGGCAATCTACTCTGCGCGCAGGTGATGCATGAGTCTGTTGGAAGAGACGCTGGCCTGGTTTAGTGATCCGGCCCAGTGGACCGGAGACGTGAGCATCCCGTGGCGCGTTGTCGAGCATCTGGGTTACACGTTGCTCGCCACTGCAGCAGCTGCCGTCGTGGCGATACCTCTTGGCATCTTCATCGGTCACATCGGTCGATGGCGCAACCTAGCAGTGCTGACCACTGGAGCGATGCGTGCACTACCGATCCTGGGCCTGCTTACACTGTTGGCGCTGTGGCTTGGCATCGGGGTAGGCGTTTCGGTCATCGCCTTAGCGGTCCTGTGCGTCCCACCCCTGTTGGCCGGTATGTACTCCGGTCTAGAATCGGTGCATGCCAATGCAGTCGGTGCTTCCCGAGCTTTGGGCATGACCGAAACGCAAATTATTCTCCGGGTGGAGCTGCCGCTTGCCATGCCCGTCATCCTAGGTGGACTGCGCTCCTCGGTGCTGCAAGTTACTGCCACGGCGACAGTAGCCGCCTTCATCGGCGCCGGGGGCCTGGGCCGCTATATAATCGACGGATTAGCGGTCAGAGACACTCCGCGCGTCCTGGCAGGAGCGATCCTGGTCGTCGTGCTCGCGCTCATGCTCGACCTAATGTTTGCCGCAGCCCAACGCTTGAGCGCCAGGCTTGCCAACCCTGCAGCGGAGACCTTCGCTACCTCCCGAGTCCCCTCACAGAGTCCATCAGCACATCTACCAAGGAGAACAACCCATGATCAGCCGCCGACTCATGACCCTGGGCGCAGCATTGCTCCTCTTGACCGCCTGCAGCGATCCCAACACCACCGACCAGGTGGATAACGGCGACCAAGCAGCAGGTGCCGTCGAGTCTGTCAGCATTGGCTCGGCAAACTTCCCCGAAAGTGAGATCATTGCCGAGATCTACGCACAAGCTCTAGAAGCCGACGGCGTGGAAGTCGACCGTAACTTCCAGATCGGTGCGCGGGAGGTGTACCTACCTGCCCTGGAGAATGCCGAAATCGACCTGATGCCCGATTACACCGGGAACCTGTTGACCTACCTAGACCCGGAAACCACTGCCACTTCCGCCGAAGACATTGAAGCTGAGCTACAACAGACTCTTCCGGAGGGATTAGAGATCTTGACTCCAGCCCCCGCCGAGAACAAAGACTCGCTCAATGTCACGCCAGAGTTCGCGGCAGAACACGACCTGGAGTCCATTGGTGATCTGGCTGCATTAGAGCAAGTGCGGCTGGCCGCCAATCCAGAGTTCGCCGAACGCTCCTATGGTCTGCCAGGAATGGCCGAGATTTACGGCGTCACCAACGTTGACTTCACCGCCATCAGCGACGGCGGCGGACCCGCGACAGTACAGGCACTGCTTGACGGCACCGTTGACGTCGCCGACATTTACACCACAACCCCGGCCATCGAAGAACACAGCCTCGTGACCCTAGAAGACCCAGACGAGATGATCGCCGCGCAATACATTGTGCCGGTCATTCGGACTGAGGCGATGGATGACCAGGTGGTCGAGACCCTGAATCAGATTTCCGCAGCGTTGACCACGGAGACTCTGATGGAAATGAATGCCTTGAACTCTGGTGAGGACGTTCAAGAGCCGACAGAAATTGCAGCCGATTGGCTTGAGGAAAACGACCTCAACTAGGACGCAGTCTGTCTGGGTGAAAACCACTCCTTCGACTTCGACGCCATACGAAATCTTGACCGTCAGTGCGATAATAGTCCCAAGAAGGTCGCGTGGTGTTCGACCTAACTACTTCCGCGACCACTCGGAGCTTAAGCTACAAGTGGCTCTGAACAAACCCACAGGCCACATCAGCCGGTGGCTCTCATTCGCACCATGAGTGGCCCCCAGTACTGCAAATATTCAAGAACATCTGCGCAACGATCTTGATATTGCGCGAAACGTTATTGTTCAGGCGTCGTGCCATGGCCGCGATAACACAGCGCTACTTCATGCACTGGACTATTTCGGGGAAACCGCCCGCGGCGTCGTCGCCATCGGTAGTGACGTTAGCCAGAGCGAACTCGCAGACATGCATCACCGTGGCGTTCGCGGAGTGCGGTTCAACTTCGTCAAGCGGCTTGTCGAAAACCAGTCCCTGGAAGAGGTCGAGCTCGTTGCCGCAAAGATTCGTGAGCTCGGTTGGCACATTGTGGTGTACTTTGAGTCGCCAGATCTCCCCGACCTCGCAGACTTCCTCGCCAACCTGGATGTCCCACTGATCATTGATCACCTGGGCCGGCCAGACGACGCCGTCCTGCTCAACTACCTGACTCAGATAGCCCCCGACGAATCCGACATGCAACGTCAACTCGTCGACAACCCAATGGCTCTTTACTGGGGTAAATAACGACGACAGCGCCGCAGCCGCGTATGGTTCACAACCCACACATGGTGCCGCAATCGCAACTGACAGTCCGGAGGTAGTGCTGTGTGGTTCGAGCATCAGGGTCCGAGGGTTCCGATGGCAACGACATTGACTCCATCAACTCGGCGATACGAGGGTCCGGAAGAAACCACCACCGTCAGGGACGTTGGCTGGTTGTCCGCAACCTGATCTGCAAACTTCAGCAATCCCGCTGCTGCAGCATCGATGACAGCAGGATCGTTGCCCAGTTTGATTTCAAAAGCCGACCAGCTACCATCGGGCAGTGTCACCACGGCGTCAAGTTCTCGGCCCTGAGAGTCTCGTGCGTGGCTCACAGTGCCACTTGTTGCTTGGGAAAAGACTCTCAGCTGTTGGACGACCAGCGATTCAAAGAGCTGCCCGGTGAAACGCGGATCTTTTAAGAGTGCATCTTCGGAGGCACCAAGAGCAGCAACTGCTAAGGATGGGTCCACGAAATGACGTTTTGGTTCCTGGCGCAGGGTCGCGGACGAGCGTAAGTGGGTCGACCACGCGGGCTGATCTTCGATAATGAATATGCGTTGCAACGCAGCCAAATAGTCCCGTACGGTATCACGCGACAAAGACGTTTCATCTTTGGCCAGGGTCGCAAGCGTCACTTCACTTGCGGTAGAACGAGCTAGCGCCGATAAGAGCCGCCGAACTCGCACCGGGTCCCGTTGCACACTATCAACCTCTTGCAGGTCGACTTCGGCCACGGTGTCTAAATAATCCCGCAGATTCAAGCTAGCTTGCGAGGCATCTAGATCTTGAAAACCAGGCCAACCGCCAACGACCACCCGGGTAACAAGATCCCGGTATGAGAACCCCGGGTCGGTAGATCTCGGAGGATTCCCAGCGAGCAAGTTCGCAAAAGAAGTCTCGTTTGTAGAGTGACCAGTTTCTGACAGCGTCATCGTGCGCATTTTAAGTCGCGCAAATCGGCCTGCTCCTGTGTGGCGCTTCGCATCCGAGGTCGGTGCCATAGAGCCGGTCAGAATAAATTGTCCCTTTTGCCTTCTGGCATCGACCTCTCCACGCACGATGTTCCAGAGTCGTGGTGCAAGCTGCCATTCGTCAAAGAGTCGTGGCACGTCACCTTGCAACGCCAACTGAGGATCGATTCCTAATAGATCTATGAAGCCCGGCTCCCGATCAATCCTGACAATACTGTTGGCAACTTGGAGTGCTGTCTCAGTTTTCCCGCACGCTCGTGGGCCTTCAATCAGCACCGCCCCGGCCCTCTTCAGTGCAGCAGACAACTCAGCATCAACAATTCTCGTCACATACTCGAACCCAGACATCCAGCACTCGCTTCGCAATAATTACAACTAGTCGTCAATTTAGAACCACATTAGTCGTCAGTTTAGAAAGGTTCCAGTCGTCAGTTTAAAGGCTATTCACTCGTCAATTTAGAACTATCTTGGTCGCCACTTTATAAAACTGCGGGGGGCTTCATCAGTCACGCACGATCCTAATTCAGGGTAGGACTCGAAAATCCGACGAGTGCGCCAGTGTGCCGACTCCTCCTCAGCTATCGAATCCCGTCAAAAGAGATCCAGCCCGCACCAGATGAAACGGGCGGGCTGAGCTGTTACTTCGCTAGCTTAGTGGAGTTCCTTGTCATTCATCGAGCTGTGTATGAGTCCACCAATTCCCAAGACCTCGCGCCTTGCGGCTACCCTTGCGAAGGTTGGGCAGCCAGAATCGATCTGTCTTCGATAGTTGGGATCGAACAGGCGGCACCAGTACTCGACAGAATCGTGGTGTCCGAAATCGATGAACTGTGGTCACCCCACACCGCACCGATCATCAGTGTTGGCCAGGGCAGCCAGCACCGACTAGTTATCACCAATGCTCCCACCTGAAACATACCTCCCCACGACGACGATGAACAACACCACAAACGGTGTGATCAGCGCGCGCATCGGTGATACAGCAAGCCTCTGGCGTCTACTCCCCTTGGGTCAGCTGACATAGGTCACGACTCGCTCCCGGTGTGCCAACCTCTCAAGCGCGAAACGCCCAGCCGATCGATTCGAGCCTTGCCAATTATTGGCCTAGGGCCACCTGAAATTCAGCGAGCTACTTTCCAACCACGGTTCCTTCAGGTAACCGTTAGGCAGCGGACCGCAATAGCGGCCGCTGCCTAACGGACTCTTATACATTCCTCCGCCGTCTGTGCGATCCGATCAAACGCCTACTCTTGGGATGGCTTCTGAAGCAGTCGCTGTTCGGATTGCAGACGTCGTGCGAGGGATCTACACGCGAGCTGGGGTGACCGAGTTGGCGTTGTGAACAGCTCCCTCGGGGACATCCTGTTGTCCAATATCTCGACCGAGGCGGTAACCGAATACCATCGCCGGGCCGATATGCGAACCATAGCCTGGGTACCCGCCACCAAAGACTGACACGGCAGCGGCGCCCACGGCATAGAGTCCGGGAATCTGTTGACCAGCACCATCCAGCACGGAGGCACCATTATCGACGTCAAGCCCGGCGAAAGACCCAAGATCACCCATTTTGATTCGCACCGCGTAGTACGGAGCTTTTTTCAACTCGGCCAGGTTCGGATTTGGTTTGTGTAACGGGTCGCCGCGGAAATGGTTGTATGCCGTGGAACCACGTCCAAAGTCCTCGTCCTCACCCGTGCGTGCAAAGCCGTTGAATCGCTCCACCGTGGATTCTAAGGTTGCGGGATCTGCTCCGATTTTTTCGGCTAGCTCTCGCAGCGTGGTGGCTTTGATAAGAAAACCTGTGTCGTGGAAGTATTGTCGTGGAATTGGCCAAGGTTTTGCGTACCCGATCCCATAGGTGTCCATACATTTTTCGTCCGCAATGATCCAGGCATAGGTATCGGATTCGTTTTTGTCATGTTCCAACAGTTGGCGGCCAAAATCATGGTAACTCAGTGCTTCATTCCCAAAGCGTTTCCCATAACGATCCACCGTGATCATACCCGGCAAACCAATTTGTCGTAGATGAGGGAATAAGCGCTGTCGGTCGTCGCTGAGTTGCCTAAATTCAGTCACAGGCGCCCATGAACCCGGGGTGAACACATCGTTACTGATCTGGCCTCCCGCCTTCATGGCCAGCACGGCACTGGAGCCGTTGTGTCCCACCGTGGGGGTGATGTGGTTATTACCTTCTGAGTCGTGGTCAAAGTATTTTCGGCGCAGCGTAGCGTTACCGGTGAATCCCCCACCGGCCAGAACCACGCCGTGGCGCGCGTTAACGACACCACTATGACGGCCACCGCCCAGGACAGCTCCAGTGATCGCGCCGTCGTCGTCCTGCATGAGAGATTCGACAGGGGTTGACGTCCAAATCTGAACACCGGCATCCAGCGCAGATTTCACCATGCGAGTGATCAACGCTGACCCGTTGGTACGTTTAACCGGTTGACCTTTCGTAAGTTGATCAAACCAGGTTCTGGTGAGTTTGGTGCCAGCATAAGCGAAGGATTTCAGCGAACGGTTAGCGTAGAGGAATTGGGTCAGATCATCGCCAACCTGTGGCATGTAACCAAATACCGTATAAGAGCTCAGGTACGGTTGTAGCTCTTTGCGGCGTTTACCCAGCATGCGCGCATCAGCATCTCCTGGCAGGATGGCCCGACCACCGATGCGAGCACCAGGCAGATCCATTTGGTAGTCCGGCGCTTTCTCGGGGTAGACGAAGTTGACCTCAGTGTTGTGTTCGAAGAACTTGATCGTCTCGGGCACAGTATCTAAGAACACATCTATGCGTTCTTCGTTGAAGTTGTCCGGGGCCAGCGCTTTTAGGTATGTCTTCACTTCCTCTTTGGTGTCGCCGGCTTTCTGGCCAGCCGGATTGCCTGGCACCCAGGCCCAGCCAGCAGAAATAGCAGTCGTTCCCCCGAAGTATGGGTTTTGTTCGGCAACGATCACGCGCAGCCCGCGGTAGGCAGCTGCAATGGCCGTCGAGAGTCCTGCAATGCCTGATCCAACGACCAGGACGTCGCAGTCACGAGCATTCGATGACATGTGTGGCATAGAATGTGTAATCCTTTCAAGTGGTTCGCTGTGTTGAGTTAGGCGACCGGCGTAGTTGGTGAAGTGACAATCGTGACGGATGATACCTGGTCACGCTGAGCTCGCCAATACGGTTCTCCGAGATCTTTGATCGGGGTGAAGGCTGTCTCACGAGCCGACAGAACCGCTACGATGGCCAACACTGTGCAAACAGTTCCAAAAATGGCGACCGGCACCCAGCCGTAGGCACCTTCGGCCAGCAGTAGGCCACCGATCATTGGGCCGAAGCCAGCGACCACCAAGCCCAGCTGGTTGCCCATGGCCATGCCGGTGTAACGCAGCGGGGTGGCGAAGAGCTCAGCAAAGAAACTGGGCCATACACCGTTGAATCCGGAATAGCAGATGGTCATGAACAATACGGTGGCCATGAAGACCAACCAAATGTTGCCGGTGCCTAACGCCATGAAGTATAAGAAGAGCGAGACCGCGCTACCGATCATGGCAGACAGCATCAGTGGTTTGCGGCCGATCTTATCCGCCAGCATGCCACAGGCTGGCATAGCCAACATCGATAGTCCGATTGCCACCGCGTTGACGCCCAGAATTTCTGCGCGCTCAAAGCCCCCTTGATCAGTGGCGTATGACAAACCGAAAACAGTCAGAATGGTTTGCATGACCGAGAAGATCGACATGAGCAGGACCCGGAATACATCAAGACCTTGGTATTTGATCGCGAGACGGGCTGGAGCGTCCTGAGTCTTTTCCTTTTTCACGTCGTCTTCGAAAACCGGAGTTTCGTCGAGTTTTGTGCGGACCCAAAACGCTAATGCTAGAACGAGGACTGACAGCCAGAAAGGTACTCGCCATCCCCACGTCATCATGTGTTCTTCTGGCAGCATGGTCACTGGGATGAACACGAGGGTTGATAGCACCATGCCTGAGGCATAGCCGGTCATCACAAACGAGGTGAAGAACCCACGACGACCTTCTGGAGAGTGCTCCAGTGTCAACGAGGATGCGCCGGCGGATTCGGCTCCGGCTGAGAACCCCTGTGCTAATCGTCCGATGACCAACAGTACTGTTGCCCAGAGGCCGATTTGTCCGTAAGTCGGTAGTAGCCCAATGCCCAAGGAGGCAAGACCCATGATCATCAGGGTCAAGAGCAGTACGTTTTTGCGGCCCAGTCTGTCACCAAAGTGTCCCATCACGAGCCCGCCGAGCGGGCGAGCAATATAGGCTACCCCAAAGGTCGCAAAGGCACCGATCGTTGCAACGAGCTGATTGCCTTCTGGGAAGAATAATTGCGGAAAGACCAAGGCCGCCGCGGTGCCGTAAATGAAGAAATCATAGTATTCCAGGGTCGAACCTAAAAACGAGGCGAGTGCGGCCTTCTTTGGGCTTTGACGCTGTTCTAATTGTGGAGTTGATGCGCTCATCTTGAGGCCTCCTGCTGGTTGGCAAATAGTGCCGAATCATCGATCTGAAAATCGACGTAGGCAATATCTTCCACGTTGGGTAATGAATAGGGTTTGATCGCTTCATGCAGCGGATGGGTGTTGTACACCTGGAGGGCATCTGCCGATTCGAAATCGGCGATGATCGCGTGGTCCCACGACTTATCAGTGGCCAGAACGTCTGAACCATGGACCAGTCGAATCATGCCGGGGATGTTACCGATCATCGCATCCAGTCCAGCGATCCACTGGGCACGAATATCGTCGGTAAATGAAGGTTTCCACTTGAATAAGACAATGTGTCGAAGCATTAGACTAGTACCTCCTTCGCAACGTGCGGAGTGGAGGTTGTGGATCGAGCTATGACGTCGCGTCCGGCAAGATATGCCAGAGTCATCAATGGTCCTAGCGTGGCTCCGGCCCCTGGATACCCGGAAGCATACGGTGAATCGGCCACGTTGCCTGCCGCGTAGAGTCCCGGGATTGGCGTGCCGTCGACGTCGACGACTCGGCCGCGTCCATCGGTTCCGACGCCGCCACTTGTACCAAAAGCTCCGTTGACCACTTCAAGCGCGTAGTACGGTCCGTATTGCAGTGGACCCAACGACGGGTTGGGCCACGGGCATTGAGCATCGCCCCAGTAGCGATCATATTCCGAATCACCGCGACCGTGATCTTCGTCGACTCCCTTGATGGCCATAGCATTGAACCGATCAACTGTTGCGACCAGTGTATTGGCAGGGACATCAATTTTTTCAGCGAGCTCTTCCAACGTGTCCGCCTCGTGCAGATAGAAGGGGGTGGGCTGGCCGGCGCGGTGATCCATGATGCCATACCGCTCTAGATAGGACTGATCGAAGACTACGTGGGCTGGGGTATTGAGCGTCTGGTTCTTCGTGGAATCCCAGGACTGTAAACAACGAGCCAGGTCGTTGTAGTTTTGAGCCTCATTGGCAAAGCGCTGCCCGTGTCGGTTGACCATAATAGAACCGGGTCCTTGGCGTTCAAAACGCAGCAGCGATCCGATGGGTTGACCATCCCTGGTACCACCGGTCATCGACATGGGTGCCCACCAGGCTTCGCGAGTGCCTCGTGTTGCTGATCCGATTCGTTGAGCCATTTTCAGCCCATCGCCAGTATTGGATGGCGGGGAGCAAACCGTGTACAGGCGTGAGGCCAGCATGGAATCAGTCAATTGACGATCCCATTCAAAACCACCGGATGCCAACATGACCGC
Source organism: Enteractinococcus helveticum (assembly GCF_001657475.1). Lineage (GTDB taxonomy): Bacteria > Actinomycetota > Actinomycetes > Actinomycetales > Micrococcaceae > Yaniella > Yaniella helvetica. Next base: position 34,580 of record NZ_LXEY01000117.1, on the reverse strand, counting down.
ACTGGCAGAAACTTGTTGACCGCCTGCTATCACCACGCCTGTCACGGCAGAATCATCTGTCATGAGCCGTTGCACCTGGGCCTCAACGGCGAAAGTTACACCGTGCCGCTGACAAGCAGCCACTAACATGGAAACCAAAGCATGCCCCTTTGCCGCGACGCCTGAATCCATTCGCTTTTGCATCTCTTCCCAAGGGAATCGCGTGAAAGCACCCCACGTTTCATATTCCTGCATCGTGTAGGGATGGCGTCCATCGGTTCGAATATATTGAGCAATTTGACCCAGGGAGTCTCGGTAATTGAACAGTTGCGGTTCCACTGTTCGTCCGCCCGTTGCAGCGCCCGGCAGATCTTGACGGTAGTCAGGAAAGTTATTCAAGAAAATGAACTCGACGCCGAGTTTCTCCTCCGCGTAGCGCAACATCTCAGCACCATGATTGACCGCAGCGTCAAGCAGCTCGTGGCGTCCACGCCCACGTGATACGGCTTCCACATATTCACGTCCGGCAGCTTTGGAATCCTCCACACCGTCCTGTTCTGCGTAATGATTGGCTACTATCCACAGCATCCCTCCGGATACCGCCGACGTTCCACCCAATAGCCCAGACTTCTCGACGACGAGGACTTGCAAACCGGATTCGGCAGCAGTTGCTGCGGCGGTCAAGCCGGCAGCACCTGAGCCCACAACAACCAAGTCGTAGTGTTCCGCAAGCGTGCGCTGCTCCAAAATTTCCATGAGGTAAATCACCTTTCGCATTAGATGTGATCTACATCATGCCCGCTTGATCGGCATCTGCGAGGCGGGTGTTCCATTCAATGGATCAGCTTAGCTCGTTCAATGGAACACCTAGATGTGTCGTGGAGAGGGAACCGTCCGCCGAGCAAACTCCACTCCCCTGTTGGGTTCCACCCCGAGCTGGCGCTGAATCCCAGCGGAAGCGAACTTGAGGTGTGAAACAAAACGCTCCGGGGCCTCATCACTGACCGGAACTATAATCGTCAGCGCTGCAATGGCGTGACCCATTTCTCCGAAGATAGGCACGGCGACGCCCGTGGATTCAGGAATGATTGATCCGGGCGCGATAAAGTAGCCGTCCCGGCGAATTGCGGCCAAGACGCGTCGCAGCTCCCCCGGATCTGTCAAAGTAGTCGCTGTGAATTTCTTGAGCTTACGACTCAGCAACAGGTCTTGATCCACTTGTTTTGCATACGCCATTAAAACGAGCCCTGCAGACGTAGCATGGGCGGGCAGCCTACCGGCGACTGCTGTGATGTTCTCAGTGAGCGCATGAGGTGCAAATCGTTCGATATACAGCACCTCGTTACGATCCAAGATGCCTAATGAGACGTGAACTTCGAGGTTGGCAACGAGGTCTTCCATGGCCGCCACGGCAGCTTCGCGCAGCCCCTCCAACGGTGCTCCGCTGAGTGCCAGCTCCCATAAGCGTGTGCCGTGTTTCCATCCGCTATTGGCTTCGACCCTGGTCACCAGACCCTCAATTTCGAGTTCAGCCAATAACCGGTAAGTTGTAGAGACTGGTAAACCCGCGATGTCAGCTGTCTCGCGCACGCTCCTACCGCGCGGGTTCTGGTCGGCCAACGCCGCCAGGACCCGGACTGCTCGACTAATAAGTGACTCGCCAGATGGTGAGTTAGCCATACGTCCCGACTGCTCTATTGGTCATTCTATTGGTCATCGCGTAGGTTGTTTCCCGCGGTCTCGCCGCCGTCGAGCACAAACGTCCCACCGGTGGCGAAGGTTGATTCATCAGAGGCCAAGTACACTACCAAATGCGAGATTTCTTCGACCTGAGCGGCCCTGCCCAGCGGAATCTGTCCATAACCGCGCTTGAGGTTGGCCGTTAATGGTGTTTCGACGCTTCCAGGATGAATGGCGTTTACACGAATGTTGTGCTCACCAAAATCTAGCGCTGAGGTTTTGGTCAGTCCCTGAACGCCCCATTTCGCAGCTGAGTACGCAGCCCGGTTTTTGAAACCCGTCATGCCTGCAATCGAGGAAATGTTAATGATCGACGATGTCTCGTTCTTTTTCAGGTGCGGGACGGCAGCTTTCATCCCATAGAACGTGCCGGTCAGGTCGATGGCAAGAGTTCGTTCCCAATCGGTTAGCGTTGCATCTTCCACTGAGCCGGCGGTAAAAATTCCGGCATTATTCACCAGCACATCCAACTTGCCGAAGCGGTCAACCGTATCCTCAACAGCGCGTTGCCAGTTGTCGAAGTCCGTAACGTCGAGGCTGACAAACATCGACCGGTCCTCGCCCAGCTCTTTGCACAGCGTCCGAGCGCCTTGTTCATCGATGTCAGCGACGACGACTTGCGCTCCTTCAGCGACTAACATCTTGGCATGAGATGCTCCCATGCCTGAGGCGCCACCTGTTATGAGGACAACTTTTCCTAATACTCTTTGTGATCTAGGCATCATAAATTCCAGGGTACAGTGCTGGCAAAACTAGGGATCGTAATTCCATTCAATGAGACAGTATTTATGGAGTGCCGTGCTTATTCGTACCAGTTGCCATCAATGGTCAGCCCGCCGTCAATGGGCAAGCAGGTTCCCGTGATAAAACTAGCCGCAAGGGAACACAAAAATACAATTGGTGCCGCAACCTCGTCCACAGTCGGCATGCGTCCCAGCGGAGTACGTTTGATTAGAGGATCCACCTGTATCTCATGGCGTGCAATGAGATCATCCACCAGTGCTGTGCGAGTCGGTCCAGGGCTGACTGCATTGACACGAATGGCGTCATTGCCCCATTCAACCGCGAGCGTGCGAGTCATGCCCGCGATCCCAGCCTTAGCGGTTGAGTAGCTGACGCGTCCAGGAGTTCCATTGGTCCCAGCAACCGAGGACAGGTTCACAACGGCTGCGCCTTCATCCTGCTGTGCTGCTTGCCGCAGGAGCGGATAGGCTGTTCGACACATCCGCAATGTGCCACCCAGATGCACCTCGAACATGGCTTGAAAATCCTTGTCGTCAAGATCTTCTAGACACGCATGGCGAGCGAAGCCTGCACAATTTACCAGACCGTTGAGCTTGCCTTCCTGTAGAGCAATGTTGTCAATCGCAGTCTCTACCGACTCTGAATTCGTCACATCAACGACAACACCACGCGCCTGGTCTCCGAGTTGGTTTACGGCTGCGTCCAAAGCCTCGTGGTGAAGATCCAGCAGTATCGCTTGGCCACCCTTCTTCAGCCATTGGCGGGCAACTTCCAGGCCGATGCCGTTGGCCCCACCGGTAACCGCTAAGACCTCCGGAGCGTTTGCCGGTTGGAGTTGTGTCATGATGCTGTCCTCTTAGCACTCTTTGCTTGGCTAGTTGTTCACGTGCCCCATCGTCCTTTGCGATGTGCCGCTAATCTATAGGATTCGAATGGGTGTCTGATTGTGGTTTCCATTCAATGATCCGCTTGATTGATCATTGGCAGTTTTTGTCCGGTAGTCCTTACTTCATGGAACGGTCACCGGTGCCAAGATCTCGGCGAGGTGGCTCCCTACCGCATAGGCTCGGGTTACGCCCGATCCGAGAGTGGCTCCGCCACCCGGATAGGTGTTGCGGAAGACTCCGCCGGAAACGTTGCCGGCAGCATACAGTCCCTCAATTGGCTGCTGGTTACGGTCCAGGACTTGCCCGTCGTGGTTCGTAGCCAGGCCTCCGGAGGTGCCCAAAGTACCGGCGCGCAGGGGAACCGCATAATACGGGCCTGTTTCCAAAGGTGCCAGACACGGGTTGGGCTTTACCGAAGCATCTCCGAGGTGACGGTCCTGTTCCGATGAGCCGCGGCCGAATTCGGTATCGACTCCTCGACGGGCGTCGTCATTAAATTTCTCGACCGTGGCGCTCAGCTGTTCTGCATCAATACCGGCTTGTTCGGCTAGAGCCTCGAGGCTGTCAGCCTGCAGTATCCAATCGGGGGCTTGGCCCGGGGTGGAGCCCGCCACCGGGTACTTCGACATGAACGTGTGATCAAAGACCAACCAGGCCGGATTGTTCTGCGCCATGCCCGTGTGCGGGTCGATGTTGACGAATACTCGGGCCACGTCGTGGTAGTTCAGTGCCTCGTTGACGAAGCGGCGCCCAGCGGCGTTCACCGTGATGGACCCCGGTAAGGTCATCTCGACGTTGCCCATTCGGCCAGTTGGTTTGCCATCGTAGGTCTGGCCTGCCGCGTTAATAATTGGAACACCCCACAGGGCGTTCATATCGCGCAGGCTCGCCCCGACTGCCATACCCAGCTCCAGTCCGTCGCCCTCATTGGAGGGCGCCCCAATAGGGGTGACGTTCAAGGGCAGGAAGGTTTCCCGCAGTCGTTGGTTATAGTCGAAACCGCCCGAAGCAATGACGACGGCGGCCGCAGTGATGGCTTTCGTATCAGTCACGGTGACCTGCCAGTTACGCTCGTCAGCGGCGAGGTTCGTAACTGGTGCGCTCAGGGCAATGTGGACACCAGCATCCAGGGCCGAGGCAGTCAGTGAACCGACCAGAGCTCCTCCCATGGTTCGAATTCCCTGGGCTGCGCGATCTTCCAGCAGTTGTGGATCGGGTGCGCGTCCATTGAGGTCGTCGCGCTCGACCATGGTCAGCAGCGGGAAGTAGGTTGGCTGACGCATGAGCTTTGCGACATCTGGATAGTCGTCAGCGCGGAAGGCCGCATTGTCAAGGCTGCGACCCCCGGCTGCGGCACCAGGCCATTCCATGTGATAATCCGGTCGGCTCAACGGCAGCAGTTCAACGCGAGTGTGCTCGTCAAGGAAGGTGATGGCTTCGCGGCTCGTGCGAACGTACCAGGCGATATCGTCATCGGACATGATGTCGCCTGCCGCTGCGGTCAGATAATCGATGCCGTCTTGTTCAGAATCTTGATATCCGGCCGCCGCGCCTAGATGGTTGGCGGGCGCCCAGATGACACCGCCACCGGCAGCTGAAGTTCCCCCGAGCCGTTCGGCTTTCTCAACCACCGCGACTCGCAGACCGGAGTGCGCGGCCCGAACCGCTGCCGTCAGGCCGGAGGCACCCGAGCCCATTACGACGACGTCGTAGGACTCGTCGAGCTGGTCAACGGTGTAAAAGGAAGACATATCAGACATTAATTGTGCACCTCTGCGAGAAGCTCTACGGGTTCGGTTGCCGTGGTCACTGGCATATCGATGACGATCTTGCCGACCTGCGCGCTACGATTTCCCATGGTTTCGAAGGCTTGGTTGAGCTGCTGGAAATCAAACGTGTGGGTAATCAAGGCATCTGCTAGATCATGGCGCTTATTGAGGATCTCGAGTGCTTCGGGAATCAGGTTCAGTGAGTTGCGGCTGCCGCGAATATCGAGCTCTTTAAAGGGAATATCGCGCATCGACAGTGCAGCACTCGCCGTGGAGATCCCGACTTGGACGACGCGAGCGGTCGGAGCTGCCAGCCGCACTGCGTTTTCTAGGCTGGCGGGGACACCCGTAGCTTCGATGACTAAGGTAGGGCCGGCCATCGGGCATGCTTCAGCCAGCACCTTGGCGCCTTCCACGCTCGGGAAGGGATCAGTACCGGCGCTGATGGTTGCCGTTGCACCAAATTGGCGTGCCAGCGCCATGCGATGTTCGTCTAAGTCAGCAGCGACGACGTTCACGCCGCGCTCGGTCAAGAACAAGGTGGCCAGGAGTCCGATTGGTCCGCACCCTAGAACCAGGGCCGTCTCACCGGCAACCGGTGTGCCGCGGTTTACCGCCTGCATCGCGATCGAACCCGGTTCACCCAGTGCCGCCAGACGGAGCGGCATGCCATGGGGAAGCGGGTGGAGTTTGTCGACCGGCATCGAGATGATTTCGGTCAAGGCGCCGTCTTCATAGCATCCTAAGCAGGAGATCGATTCGCACACGTTATAGCGCCCGGCTTGGCACGGTCCGCACGTGCCGCAATAGACCATCGGGCTGACTGCGACGGCGGTTCCCACGGATAAATCGAATGCCTGTTCATCGATGGCTTCGATGATGCCCGAAAATTCATGGCCTTGAACGATCGGTAGTTCGGTCACGTACTGATCGTCCCAAATCGTGTGGTCCGTGCCGCACAGTGCGACGTGATGGACCCGGATCAGTGCGTGGCCGGGGATCAGTTCGGGTGCTGGTTCATCTCTGAGTTCGACGGTGCGTCGTGCGACTGTATGGGCGCGTAGCATGGCTGGGTGTTCCTAGGCGTTGGCGGGAACGAGTTTGTCTTTGCCGAAGAAGACACCCCATTTGCGAATATCCCGTTCAGTGATGAGAGCATTTTGCGCAAATGGGTCGTTGTCCATCAGGGCCAGTGCGTCAGCCTCGTCTTCACCGGTGACGACGAGCAGCGCACCGACTCCGTCATCAACTGGACCTGAGACGAGCAAACGGCCATTGTCGAAGCATTCTTGTAGGAATTCGACGTGGACGGGGCGGACTTCGTCGCGTGAAGCAGCTGTCGAGTCGTCGTAAACGTAATTGATCGCATAAATGTTCATGTCATGTCTCCTTGAGGTTTTACTTGCACGATGTTGCAGTTATAGGGCAGACGCCGAGGCCGCGAAGGTACTCGGGCCTCGCCGTCTGCCAAAGACGCGCCGTGAATTGCTGTGGCGCGTGATTCTTAGGGTGTTTATCAGTTAGTTCACGAACTCGAGTTGCATACTTTCCCGCATACGCTGGCGGTTGGCGACCAACCCGGTTTGATACTCGAACGTGTCAGCGGCTTGTTCAACCAGCATGGCCGTGCCGTCAACCGTGGGACAGCCATGGCTGCGAGCGTGAGCTAACAGTTGAGTTTCCACCGGACGGTAAATCACATCAGCCACCCACTGATTGCCAGTCAGCAGGCTGACATCAAACGGCGTGCCCGGCAGATGTTCCATGCCGATCGGCGTCGCGTTGATGACCGCATCAGCATTCGGAACCCAAGCGGCTGCCATGTCTGGGCTACCGGTATGCAATTGCACGCCATCAGCCAAAACCGCGCCGAGACGCTCGTTGAGCTGGTCCAGTTGGACTTGCTGCGGGTCAATCACGCAAAGGTTCTGGGCACCGAAGTCGAGCAGTGCACTGGCTACTGCGGCTCCTGCGCCACCGGCTCCGAAGAGCACCGCGGTTTCGCGAGGCGCATCTTCGGGAAGTCGAGCATGCAGGCCCCCCAGGAATCCACTGTGGTCGGTATTATGACCGATCCAACCGTTTTCAGTTCGAATGACATTGTTGACAGCGCCCAGGACTCGAGCAGCATCGGTGAGGTCATCCAAGTATTGGATCACATGCTGTTTGTGCGGATGAGTGACATTGAATCCGGTGAATCCCGCGGCGGCATACTCTTGGATAATTTCGCCCAGGCGTTCGGCCGCATCCGCTTGGCCTTCCAGATCGATCACTTCATACTGGAAATTTTCGAGACTATGAGCTTTGGCTTCTGCAGTGTGAATCATTGGCGACAGCGAGGTGCTGATGTGTTCGCCGATGAGTCCTATGCGGTAGTGCTGCGAACTCATTTTGCTTCAGCCGCTTTGTCGCGTGGTTTACCCAGCTCGGAGGTTGGGGTCCGGTAGGTTTCTTGGCCAGTGGAGAATGCGACGGCAGAGCCAAGCGCAAACACCGCACACATGACCGCGACTGGGATCCAGTTGGTAACGTCGCCGCCGGTGATCATGGTTCCGATGGCTGGGGTGAAACCCGAGACGAGTAGTCCGAGCATCAGACCGATGGCCATCCCGGAGTAACGAACCTTTGCTGGGAACTGTTCCGGGAATGCTGCGAAGTAGATGCCGTTTGCTGCGGCATAGAACCCACCCATCATCACGATCGAAGAGATGAAGATCAAGGAGACGTTGCCAGTGCTGACTGCCCACAGGAAGACGAACATCATCAAACCGGAACCAATCGCGCCACCAATAAACACTGGCTTTCGTCCGATCTTATCGGCCAACAGGGCGAAGAGCGGTTGGGTTAGGACCGCAGCGAAGTTCGACGCGGCAATCGCTGCCAGCATGATGGTGCGATCAACGCCGGAGTGTTCGACGGCAAAGGAGAGCCCGAAGACGTTGACCATGGTGTTGATCATTGCAAATGTCGAGGAGAACATGACGCGCAGCAGGGCTGGCAGGTGGTCACGGAACAGCACTACCAATGGAACCTGCGGTTCTTGTTCTTTTTCAATCGCTTCTTCGAAAACTTCAGGTTCTTCCAGATTGCGCCGCATCCAGACAGCAAAGAAGGTCAGGACAACGCTGATGAGGAATGGTAGGCGCCAGCCCCAGCTGAACAGCTGCTCGTCCGGGAGCAGCGCAACGGGAATGAAGACGATGGTTGCCAAAACGATGCCAAGCATGATGCCGGAAGCGGTGAAGCTAGCGAAGAACGAGCGGCGGTATTCTGGTGCGTGCTCGATCGACAGCGAAGCAGCGCCTGGAGACTCGCCTCCAGCAGACAAACCCTGGCACAGACGTAGGAATACGAGCAGGATTGGTGCCAGAATTCCGATCTGCTCGTATGTTGGCAGCACTCCGATCAGGAACGTTGCCACACCCATGAGCAACAACACAGCCATCAGGGTTTTCTTACGTCCGAAACGATCTCCCAGGTGACCCCACATGACCGCACCCAGTGGACGGGCGATGTAGGCAACCCCGAGGGTGGAGATCGACAGCAGCAGCGCGTTCGTGCCGTCGCCTGGGAAGAAGATGTGAGAGAAAACTAGTGCGGCGGCAGAGCCGTAAATGAAAAAGTCGTAGTATTCCAGGGCGCTGCCGAGGAAGCCTGAGAATGCCGCGCGCTTGGCCTGCGGAGTTACTGTCGTAGCGTTACGAACGCGAGGATCTGCCCCGCCGGTGGATTCAGGATTCGATACCTGAAATGCTGTGGTGTCGGTAGTCATGTGATGGTCCTTTCAAGCTCCTTCGTGGAGATCACCATCTAGTGTGACTGACCGCACTGGGTATTGTCCACGACTTTATTCGTCCCAGACTGTGTGCTAAAAATACACAATCTTAAAGTCCTTCGGCTAACACATCTTCGACCAGTCCCAGGAAGGCTTCACGGGCTGGTGAACTGCGCAACTTTGACCAGGCCAACCCATGATTCAGGTACACCGGTTCACCCTCTAGCGGAACAAACACCGTGCCGGGCGGGACGACTGGGTCTACGCCTTCTGGCAAGTAGGCGACGCCGACTCCAGCCGCCACCAACATCATGCTCATGTACGGGTCAGTGATCTGTTGGGAAATGATGGGATGAAAGCCGGCATTAGTACAAGCGCGGATCGTATCTTCGTACAGCACCGAGCCCACCCCGATGGGCGGAGTGATGAAACGTTCCTCGGCAAACATCGATAGCTCAACATCGTCTTGCTCGGCCAGTGGGTGCTCAGTCGGCACGACCATGCCATACCGTTCGCGAAGAAGCAGCTGCGTTTCGGTTCGAGTCGAATCAGTTGGTAGCCCAACGAAGGCCAAATCCAGCGTTCCGGCGTCTAATTGTGCGATCGCATCTTGTGTCATGACGCGGCCCACCAGTGACAATTCAATCTCTGGATAAGTGTCTCGCACCGCGCGCGTAAACCGCGGCAGCGTCCGTTGGTTGAGCACCCCGGTAAAACCCAGGGTGAGATGACCGTAGACGACGCCGTCGGGGACTTTCACCGACTGTTGCGCCAGTTCAAGATCCTCAAGCACCATTCGAGCGTGTGGCAAGAACGCGTGCCCAGCCGACGTGAGCTCGACTGACCGCGTATTTCGGATAAATAAGTCCGTGCCAAGCGAATGCTCAAGCTTTCGAATCACCTGGCTAAGTGGTGACTTTGCCATGCGCAAACGGATAGCGGCGTTACCAAAGTGCAGCTCTTCAGCGACAGCAATAAACGCTTCCAACCATCGAATTTCCATGTCGTTGCAGCCCCTTCATTCCTACGTCATAGTGCGAGTGTAGTGCCAGCGCCCAGTCCGAAGATCAGGCCCCGCAGGCTGCAGGAACTCCAGCGACGTGGGTTCGGCACATGCGCCGGTTACGATTAGTACGTTGCCCGACCTCCAGAGAGGTCGTAAACCGCACCGGTAGAAAAACTACAGCGCTTCGAAGCCAACCATGCCACGAGTTCCGCTGCTTCATCGGGGTGCCCAGGGCGTCCCATGGGAATGCGTTCCATGAGACGATCGTGGGTGCGCGGGTCCATGTGTTGGTTCAACGGCGTGGAGATAATGGTCGGCGCGATCGCGTTAACTAACACGCCGTCTTGTGCAAGTTCTTTTCCAAGAGACTTCGTCAACCCAATAACGGCAGCTTTAGACGTCGAATAAGCCGACTGGAAAGCGTTTCCTTCTTTGCCGGCAATGCTGGCCAGATTGATAATCCGACCCCAGCCCGAGGCGACCATGTCAGGCACGAAGTGCTTGCACATCAGGAACACTCCGTCGACATTTACCCGCATGGTCTGCTGCCACTGATCATAGTCCGTGTCTGCGAGCGCAGACTCGGGACCCTGCAATCCTGCGGAGTTGATCAAGATGTTGACGGACTTGCCATCCTCGACCAACCGTGCCCGAAGGTCCGCGACCTGCTGTTCGTCGCTGATATCGCATTGATAATCTGCTTTAGGAGCTAGATCAACGGTACATACCTGCACTCCGCGGTGGCGTAGGAGGTCAGCACACGCTGCACCAAGTCCGCCACCCCCGCCGGTGATCAAGGCCAGGGCTCCGGCAGGGTACTCAGCATCGATGATCGCGCTGTCGTTAGATGATTCTTGAACACTCATCGTTGTACTCCCTTGTTTTGGAGTCCCGGGGTGGTGACCTCGTAATCGGTCACCCCGGCTAGGTCGCGTCCTGCGATATACCCAAAGGTCAACGCTGGACCGATATTCACTCCTCCGGACGGGTACTTGCCGCGCATGATCGACACCATGTCGTTACCGGCCGTGTACAGACCACGAATGGGTTCACCGTCACGATTCAATACCCGTGCTTTGGTATCGGCGGCAAGTCCCGCAAACGTTCCAAAGGAGCCAGGGCGGATGTGGACGGCATAAAACGGTCCTTTTTCGATCGGCGCCAGGCTGGGGTTCGGTGCTACGGCCGGGTCTCCACCGTAGCGGTTGAAATTGCTTTCACCACGCTGGAATGCTGGATCCTCCCCGCGGCGGGCGTTGTCATTGAATTCGCGGATAGTCTTGGCCAGCTGCACCGGATCAATGCCGGTCTTGTGTGCAAGCTCTTCTAATGTATTTGCTTTGATGAGGTAACCACTACGAATGTATGGCAGCAGCGGGACCGGGATCGGTTTGGCAAAGCCCAATGGGTATTTGCGGACGAACGTTGAATCGGCGATCTGCCAGGATCCTACGGCTTCACCGTCGGGTGTCGCGTTCATCATGCCGTCGACATAGTCGAAGTAGCCGTTAGCCTCGTTGACAAAGCGTTTGCCGTCCTTGCGTACACCGATGGAGCCCGGTTTCGCGCGGTCCATGATGTGCGGGAAGACTCCGGTCTTACCGTTGGGGTAAGGTACCAGCGATACCGGGCACCAGGCTGCGGCCGAGTACACCTCGGTGTCCAGGTATCCGCCGACGGCTTCGGCAAGATCAGCACCCGAACCATCGGCTTCCTCAGGAGCCAAGGTCCAGTGCTCATTGCCCGTGGGCGTATTGCGGAAATACTGACGACGACGCTCGACATCCGCCGGAAAACCACCGGTGGCCAACACCACGCCGCGTTTCGTCCGAATGATGCGCCCGCCGTCATCGGTCCCCACAACAGCACCAACCACGTCCCCCTGGTCGTCGACAATCAGGTGCTGAACTTCGGTTTTGACGCGAATATCCACCCCGAGATCCTCAGCCGACTGGATCAGTCTTCCCATCAGCGCCGTTCCGTTGACCAGGTGCATGCTGCGGCGGTGGGTGGCCATATCCCAGACGTGCGGGATGACGCGCGATGCCGAATACACCCAGCCCTTGAGAGACATTTGCGAGGCAGCCAGGATCTTCTGCAGATCAGGCCCCGCCATAATCCCCATGCCTAAAAAGGATGTCGGATAGTACTGGTTATTGAGTTTCTCCAGCGCAGTCTTGGACAGCTTGCGCGCATTAATGGGTTGAGGCCCTACCGAGCGGTTACCGGTGCCCGCCCCGGGCAAGTGGCCGTAGATATCGTTGATCTTGGCACCCGTGACGAATTGCAGCGCGGTCTTGTAGTGGAAGAAGTCCACCATGTGCGGCACGGCTTCAAGAAACGCATCGATCATCTCGGACGCCGAGTCGGTATACAGCTCCCCCAGTACACCGCGCAGGTATGTGCGGAAGGTTTCAGCTTCCTCGTCCACGCCCTCGGCCTTTGCCAGGGAGGTCCCCGGTGTCCAAGCCCACCCACCGGATCGAGAGGTGGCCCCGCCACAGGCTGCGGATTGCTCGGCCAGCATGACGTTCAGGCCGTGATATGCGGCGGTCGTCGCGGCCGCGAAACCGCCTGCCCCACCTCCCACGACGAGGACATCGACCTCATCGGTTGGCAGGTGCGCGGGTAGGTCATCAACGTGGAACAGACCAGGTGTTGAGGTATTCAAGAGTGTCTTGCCTTTCAAGGAAATTAGTGACCGTACTCGTCGGCATCCAGCCGGGCACGGGAGCCGTTATCGAGCGCATTGATCGCGGTGATTTCAGCATCGGAGAGTTCAAAATCAAACACGTCAAGATTTTCACGCTGGCGCTCGGCATGAGCTGACCGCGGCACCGCGATGCGGCCCTGTTGGACGTGCCAGCGCAAAACGATTTGATGGGGCGTTTTCCCGTGGCGTTCAGCTGCTTGAACCAGCGCGGGAAACTCGGACAGGTTCACGTCCCGACCGGTTGGCGAATACGCCCCGACGACGACGTCAAGGGCCGCGTTGGCTGCCACATAATCAGGTTGACCGGAAAGCGGATCCACTTGGATCTGATTGATCGGGATAGCCAACCCAGCATCTGCCACGGCTTGGACGTGTGCGGGTTTGAAATTCGAGACGCCCCATGCCCGGATGAGTCCGGTCTCGACCAGCTGCGCTAGGGATGCACAGGTTTGCACATAATTGCCCAACTGTGGATTCGGCCAGTGGATCAGCATCAGGTCGATGTAGTCCAGTCCGGTTTCTTGCAGGCTGTGTTCGATGCCCTCGCGCACGATTGCCACCTCACCGAAGTATCGGTTGATGAGCTTGGTGGTGATAAACAGTTCGTCACGGGCCACCGATGATGCGCGCACGGCTTTACCCACGGCATCTTCGTTCCCATACTTTTGGGCGGTGTCGATGTGGCGATACCCATTGGCGATCGCCATAGCAACCATGTCCGTGGAGGCCTGCCCGGTATGCGGCCAGGTGCCCAACCCAATCTGGGGGATCTGCACCCCGGCCACTCCGGTGCCACTAAGAGTCAGTGTGTTAACGTTCGGCATGACGACGTCCCTTTCGTTATGCACGCTGCGCTGTAGGTTCAATGCTGTTCAGCAGTGCGCGCGTGGTGGTGTAGAGCCGGTTGGCCCAATCCTGGGCGCTCATGGAATCTTGCAGCACCGTATTCGGCACCTCAACTGAGATCGGGAGCAGCGGTTCGTGTGTTCCTCGGCCAGCGTCCACGGCGGCTATCATCGCCGCTAGGTCCTGGCCGCCTTCACCGGCTGGGAATCGTCCGCTGCGAGACTCTTCAACCAGGGCTTCGCGGTTCGGTGGCTGCGCAATTGCGGCATCACAGACTTGGATCATGGGCACCCGAGGTGCAGCAGCGCGTAAATCCTCAGCAGTCGCGCCGAATCGTGCGGCATGCAGGGTATCCACCAGCACGGTGACACCGGTCTGTTCGGCAATGTCTAGGGCCTGCGGGTAGCTGTTAACGGCTTGATAACTGATGGCCTCTAGCGCAGGGGTGATCCCGTACGCCTTCCCATCGGCAGTCATTTGCCCAAGAGTGTCGATCACGCGCGACCGATCAGTATCGGCTACCGCAACCGTCATCGATTCGGCACCCAGGGCCTGTCCTGCTTCGAACATCTGCAACCAGGCTTCACGTTGATCGCTACCGTCAAGCAGCAAGAATTCGGTGTCTTTGACCTGCAATCCCGTATCTGCCAATCGAGCCAGGGTTTCAGCAAGCATGGGCGAGCCTGGCTGCACGTTGAAGGACGTTTCGTGGGCGGTCACGGGGCGCACCCTGATGCCAACGAAGTCAAAGCCGGCCTGTGCGGCAAGCTCAACGAGCTTGGGAGGTTCAGTCGTCAGGGAGGAGAGTTGCGCAAGTCCTAGTGGACGAGTTTGTTGGGTGGTCATAGTGAGAGCTTCACCGGCTTTCCGGTCTCGGATGATTCGTAAATGGCTAGCAGCACACCCAGTGCTTTCGTTGCTTCTTCGCCCGTTACTGCAGGTTCGGTATCTGTCAGGACGGCGTTGACGAAATCGGCCACCTGAAGTTTGTGAAACGGTACCAGGGCTGCGTTGATCTCAGACAGTGGGGTATTCGGGTTGGCGTCGGCCGGCCAGGTCGGTTCGGTTTCCAGTGTGGTTCCGGTACCGAACATGTCGATGCGCCCCTCGGTGCCTTCGGGAAATTCTGTCAGCTGCACGCTGGCTCCGGTAGTACCGGTGATCCGGATTTGCACGCCAAGACCGGGCGTCACCGCGGTAGAAGCCTGAACCGTTGCCATTGCACCGGATGCGAACCTCAGGGTCGCCGTCGCGGAATCCTCGGTTTCCATGTGTGCCTGGTGAACGAAGGTATTGATGTGGCCGTGCACCTCGACGACGTCGCCCATCAACCACAGCAGTAAATCAATGTAGTGGATGCCCTGTGTCATGAGCACTCCCCCACCGTCGGTGTCCCACGAGCCGCGCCACGGGGTCGCTGAATAGTAACTCGGGTCGCGGTGCAGCATCACCGAAACGTGTCCCAAAATGGGTTGACCAATCGTGCCGTCGTCGATGAGAGCTTTAATGCGTTGTGCTGCAGGCCAGAAGCGGCGCTGGAATAGGACGCCGAGTTTCACCTCATTACGGCGACATACATCGACCATTCGTTGCGATGACTCCAAGGAGATCGCCAGTGGTTTTTCACAGAGAACATGTACTCCGGCTTCGGCAACCTCCGTCACGACGGCTTCGTGGGTCGGGTGGGGTGTGCAGACCGAGACCACATCGATACGACCAAGGTCCGTGGTGTCATTAGCCGCGGACAACAGCTCGGCCACGCTACCGAAAGCTCGCGGAATACAGTGCTCTTGTGCAGTGCGCACCGCAAGTTCTTTGTTGACGTCGCAGACTGCGACAATTTCAACGTTTCCTAGGGCGCGGTAGGCCTCTAGGTGGTTGCGAAAAATGGCGCCGGTGCCGATGATGGCAACCTTCAACGTGGTGCCAGGCGATGACTCGGACATGTATAGTGCCGCATCCTTTGTTCCGTGGTTGGTCAGTCGTTGCGATTCTTGCAGCAATTATCCTGCAAGGCGCGCCACTTCTCACTGAATGGGAACTTTGAGTAGCTCAACCGCCTTAGGCAAAGTCTTGATAGTGCTCTGGCTGCTGTGCCATCAACTGACTCAGGCCCTTGGCAGCAGCGAGGAGCACGGGGAGTTGCACGTTGAGATTGATCTCTTCTACCGGACGGACGATCGAGATCGCGCCAATGACGCGTTGTCTGCGCCCGAAGATGGGCGCGGCTGTGCCTGAGGAACCGGCACTGAGCACCTCTGCCACATGCGCCCACCCGTCACGTTTTACTTGAGCTAATCGGTCAACGAGATCCTGCCGGTTCAATCGTTGTGCCGTGACGCCGGGATCTTGATCGGCTTGATCTATGTACTGGTCCTGTACGTTCTGCGGAGCGAAAGCCAGCATCACTTGCCCCGGAGCCGTTGAGAGGACTGGTAGGCGTCCGGCGAGTGAGGAAACATCGGTATCGTCATGACCGGTGGCCAGACGTTCCAAATAAATAATCGACACATCAGCCGGGTCCAAAATAGCCAGGGAAACCGTTTTCCTAAGGGTCTGGTGGACGCCCTCTAGGAATGGGCGAGCCGCAGCGGAAAAACTCTCGTATACCGTGGAGCGGTGGGCCAATTCCCACAGAATGAGTCCGAGGCGATACCTTCCTTCCGGCGTGCGCAGTAAGAGCCCCTCGTTCACCATCGACCCCACCATGCGATGTGCGGTCGAAATTGCCAGATCTGCACGGTGCGCGACCTGGGTCGCCGATAGGACCTGATGATCTTCATCAAAGGCTCGAAGAATCCGCGAAACCCGATACACCACGGATTCCCCACGAGGAGAATTTGCCATGGCTTCATGGTAGCTGACCCACTACCGCACTTCCCATCCAATGGGATATTGCTTGGAATTCGTGATCCACGCCTTGATGATCAGAAACAGCAACGTTTTCTTCTCCGATTTCTAAGGTACTTCCACCATGAACCAACACACCGACCCTGCATGGGACCTCGAGGTTGACCTACTCGTATTAGGTACCGGAGCCGCCGGCCTCTCAGCCGCACTCACCGGTACGGCCGAAGGGCTCAAGGTGCTGGCGCTGGAAAAGACCGATTACATCGGCGGTACGACCGCCTACTCGGCTGGTACGTGTTGGATACCCAATAACCATTTCCAGAAACAAGATGGTATCGACGACAGTCGAGAAAAAGTGGAGCGCTATCTTGATGCAGTAGTGGGAGACAAAGCCGACAAGAAACTGCGCATGTCCTATGTAGACAACGGCCCAGAAATGCTCAAATACATGGAGCGTCTCGATGTGCGTTTCCTCCGCTCACCAGCTGTGGTCGATTACCACTCTGAACTTCCGGAAACCGGCAAGACCGGTCGAGCACTTGAACCCGAACCGTTCGATGGTCGTAAACTCGGCAAAGTTCGATTCCGCAATGTGCGTCGTCCAGTTCCCGAGTTCGCGCTGATGGGCGGGGAACTGATGGTTCGTCGTCCTGAAGTGAGCACACTGTTGGGGCTGTTCTCGAAAAGACCTGCCGCAACCGCAAAAGCTGTTGGCACCGCATTGAAACTCGGTACTCGTTGGGCAGTCGACCGGGTATCGAATCCTCGTGGAACGCGCTTAGTAATGGGCAATGCCCTGACAGCACGCATGTACTATGAAACGCTGCGACGTGGCGGAGATGTTTGGCTCAACGCTCAGACCACTCAACTCATCCGCGAAGACAACACCGGCCGGGTCATCGGTGCAGTTGTTGGTCATCGCGGCAAAGAACATCGCATTAAAGCGAATAAGGGCATCGTGCTGGCAGCTGGTGGATTCGCCCAATCGCCTGAGCTCCGCGAACAGTACCTGCCATCCCCGACCCCTCAGTTCTCCCGAGCAGCCGAAGGCGCTACGGGCGACACGATGAAAATGGCGCGCGAGATCGGTGCAGGCATCGGCAACGACAACGGCGAAAACGCACTGTGGTTCCCGTCGTCGATCGGCACGCGCGCTGACGGTTCAACTGCAGTCTTCCCACACATCTGGGATCGCGGTAAACCAGGAGTCATCGCCGTCAACGCCGCTGGTGAACGGTTCGTCGATGAATCGGTCTCATACCACCGGTTCGTTCGCGCAATGTATGAAGCAAACGCAACAACAGAATCGATCCCAGCTTGGCTGGTTGTCGATTCGCGGACACTGGCGAAATACGGCCTGGGTATGATCACCATGCCGCACCTGCCAAAAGCAGCCCTGAAGAAATACATCGACACCGGCTACCTGCGCGTCGGAAATACCCTCGAAGAACTCGCGGCAAACATTGGTGTCGACGCTACGGGGCTCCGGCGGACAGTCGATCGTTACAACGGCTTTGCCAAGACCGGCGTGGATGAGGACTTCCATAAGGGCGAATTAGAGTTCGGTATTGCTGCGGGCGATCCAAACCACGGGCCAAACCCGAATATCGGACCGGTTGAAAAAGCCCCCTACTATGCGATCGCGGTTGTACCCACTCCCCTGACCACGGTTTTTGGGATGTCAACCAATGAACACGCTCAGGTCGTTGATAACGACGGCGCTGCCATCCCAGGTCTATATTCAGCCGGCAACGACGCGCAATCGGTCATGGCCTCCGAATACCCGGGAGCTGGCACCCAAGTAGGTGCCGCTATGACCTTTGGTTGGGTTGCCGCACGACACGCTGCTCACGGCTAATTCCTCGTTGAACAGTCGTTGCGCGAGAGCGGGTCTAGCTAGCACGCAACGACAATACCGCGAGAGACTTTCGGCATGAACGCTATCTTTGAGAAGGTTCAACTGCGAGTAATGTCTCAATCCACTCGATAACGGCTAGAAATCGCCAGGACGCATGCACGTGGCGGTGATTGCTGCCCGCACTCCATGACATCTGGAAACATTGAATCGACTGATGTATTTACCAACCATCATCAGCTTTAAAAATCGACCAAAGTAGTCCGAAGCCAGCAAATGTACATGTGGGCTCAGGTGGTGTATATATCCAAGCCTCAGTGAGTAACATGCTCACCGAGGCTTGGATGTAGAAGACAGCTTCCATTAAGTAAGGGGCTGTTGCTAGGCGATTGTGATTGCCGGCGCCCAGGACGTGTCATCCAATGGCGGATCTGGTTGATTCGCAGAAATTCCTAACTCGCGTGCACTGGAGCGAATTTCGTCGCCTTTGCGAACTGCAAGCGAGAGACCGCGTACCGCAGAATCAATGTGGTCAAGTTTGGTCGCCCCAAACAGCACCGAATGCACATGGGGGGTTCGATGCGGCAAAAGCAATGGAGTACACCGTTCCACTGTGTATGAGGTTGCCCATCGAATTAGCGATGGTTTTGACGATGTACCCGATGAACGCAGAGAGATTCGTACCCCGCGAGCATTCATCACGGGAGACGCATGCCAGGCCCATTGTACCAAGGCCGGACAAGGAATGAACGTGTCGATCCACGACGGGTTCAACCTGGGTTGGAAACTTGCTGTCGTACTTGAAGACCGCGCACTAGCCTCTTTACTTTCAACCTATGCCGAGGAGCGCAAGGTGATAGCCCAGAACTTCAAAACTCCAGAATCTGACCGACACTTGTGCCGCTCAATCAGAGGCCCGGCTGTTAAGACGCTGCAGCTTTTCTTTCTTCAACCGCTGTAATGAGCTCATCTTCGGCATCCGGGCCAGCCTTAATGCCGCGAGGTAGACGCAACATGTAGTAAATGCCAAGGGCCATCCACATGGCGAACATGACCCATGCCGGCCAGCCAAGGTCTGTCGACCAGGGTGTGAGCGGCAGATATATCAGGAACATACCTAGCGTCAGTCCCACGGCCAACACACCGATCACAACCCCGCCGGTGTTGTTCTTCCCACCAACACGGAACGGCCGTGGCATATTCGGATCATGACGACGGAGCAGCAGGAAGCCCACGGAAACCAAGAAATAGGCGATGACGATGGCCGGTGAGCCGGCGTTGACAATCCAGTTGACCATGCCTGATCCCAGGAAGGGTGCCAAGGCGGCCAAGATACTGATCAAGATGATGGCATTCGCTGGGGTACGGTACCTCGGATGCAGCTTGCCGAAGAGGGCCGGAATCATCCTGGCGCGTGCCATAGAGAACATCAGGCGAGAAGCGCCAATCAGGAACGCGTTCCACGAGGTGAGAATCCCTGCCACGCCGCCGGCAATGACCACGGTTCCCCAGAATTCGTGGCCCAACAAGACTGCCAGTGCATCGGCAGTGACCAGCTCGTGGTTTGGCAGGTCAGCGGCTGGGATTGCCATGGAGGAGGTGAGGATAATGAGTAGGTACCAGACAATGGCCATCAGGACTGAGAAGACGACGAGTTGGCCTATCTTACGGGGAGGAATGTTAGCTTCTTCTGCTGACTGCGGGATGACGTCGAACCCCACAAAGAGGAAGGGAACAGCGATCATCACCGCAACAATGCCAGAGGCACCACCGGTAAAGAGTGGCTGCGTATTACTCGGCTCACCACCAACAAACACCCCTACGATCAGCAGCACGCCCACGACCAGTAGGAAGCTCACAATAAAGGTCTGCACTAATGACGCAGTGCGGATCCCACGAACATTGATCCACCCTATGATGACGGCCGTGACGGTTCCGATGAGCGCCCAGCTAAGGTAGACATCAAATCCGGCGAAACTCCATAAGTGAATCGTTTCCAAATTCGGGAACCAATACATGAGGGTTTCTGGGATGACAACGGCTTCGAACATCACCACGGAGATGTACCCACCGGTAATGGCCCACGAACCAAATAGCGCGATCTTAGGTCCCATGGATCGCAGGAGATAATTGTGCTCCCCGCCGGCCAGCGGCATGGCCGAAACAAGCTCAGAGTACACTAAGCCGACGAAGATCATGATGACGCCGCCGATGGCAAAAGCCAGCATCGCGCCGAGTGTTCCGGCGTCCTGAATCCACCCGCTCGTCAGGACAATCCATCCGAAACCGATCATCGCTCCGAAACCAACGAATAGGATGTCGACGTTGCCCAGAACCTTCGCTAGGCCTTGGTTATCGGACGAACCAGGTTGGCCGTTTTGCGATAACCGCGCTTTCTTTGATTTGCGAGAGCTCATAGACAATATCTTAGTGGCTCTCGTCACTAAGGTCAGTAGATAACATATCCAAAGACATTGGAATGTCTACGCGGAACGTCGATTGGCCTCATAGGACCATGTTCACCGAGTTGAACTTCGCGAGCATCAAGCCGACGACGAAGTCACTAGTTTTGCCAAAACTCCATCCCGGTCTGAAACACCAGACTGGTATCCGGCATTGCTGCAAACAGTCAGTGAAAGAATCTCTGCGGGAGCACGCCGGGCACAGCGTGCTGTCAATCAAGAGCTCATCGTTACATACTGGGCAATCGGCCACGATATTCTTGGCAAACAGCTGCAAGAAGGCTGGGGTACGAAAGTAATTGACCGTCTTGCGTCCGATCTCCGCGTACGGTTCCCGGATGTTCGTGGGTTTTCACCACGGAACCTCAAGTACATGCGTACTTTTGCTGCTGCCTGGCCCGACCCAGCAATTGTGCAACAGTCTGTTGCACAATTGCCATGGGGTCAAAATATTGTTCTCCTCGACAAGCTCAACGACAGCGAGATCCGCCTCTGGTACGCAAAGAAAGCAGTTGAAGAAGGCTGGTCACGTAAGACTTTGATTACGCAGATCGACAGTCGTCTCTTCGAAAGATCAGGCCGCGCAATCACAAACTTCAAATCCACGCTTTCCCTTCGTGACTCTAAACATTCACAAGAGGCAACCAAAGATCCGTATATTTTCGACTTTCTAAACTTTGCTGACCTCGCGACTGAACGTGATCTGGAAAATCAGCTGATCGAACATGTAGAACGGTTTCTTCTTGAGTTAGGACGAGGTTTTGCATTCGTTGGACGTCAGATGCGGCTCGATATTTCAGGAGACGAGGTTTTTCCTGACCTTCTCTTTTATAACTTCAAATTGCGCCGATTCGTCGTTATTGAGCTAAAAACCGGAAAGTTTGAACCAGGGTACCTCGGACAGCTCGGCATGTGTATGAGTGCCGTTGATGATCTCTTGGCACAACCGGATGACGAACCAACCATCGGCCTCCTCATGTGCAAATCGAAAAATAAAATCGTAGCTGAATATGCTTTACGCGGCTTCCAATCCCCAATCGGAGTGGCCGAATGGGCTACCGAATTAGAATAATCAATGCCCGAAGAATTCGCTCGTGGGCTCCCGACAGTCGAGGAGCTCGAAGCTGAGCTTGCCGCCGAGTTCGAAGATGCTTCCGAAGCCGATAGTTAAAAGACAAAGCACCGGTTAACTATCGAGCACAAAAAAGATAGATGGCTCGTGATCGTTCACCGCCTAATTTCCTCAACGAGCCCGCCTGCGAAGAGCTCAAGCCGCTTTTCACAGGTTTCGCTTCAGCAGCTCCTGGGTGAGCGCCCAACTAAGTTCCAGTATGCAGTAAAGCTCAGCGTCAGGCATGCCTTCGAGTGCTCTGAGCCAGTCGTTGAGACCATGTGGCCGGGTAAAATAGGCCAATCCCTGCTTTGCAAGGCGGCTACGATCCTGTTGAGTTTCTACACGCTCGAATGAATCCGCTAGCTCCTCGAAAGATGCCTGCCACTGTGGCTGGTGGAGCTTCGCAAGGTTTTCGCCAAAGTCACGTAGCATTTGCGCCATCTCGAAATTAAATTCGCTGGTCATAGGCCCTGTCATTGTGTCCCACATGCCTTCCATCTTTCCATCTCTCATGATGACGGGGATGCGCCTGTAGATAACTCAGTTAAGGATGAGGCCATGAGGGGTTGGTTCGCTACGCGGTCTGGTCACCCCACGCAATCGTTCGTCACCGTACTGCGGCAGCTTACCCTTGACTACAGAAGCATTAGCGGGAGGGATACATGGCGGGTGGATCGAAGCAGCGCGGGCGCAGCGTCACGTCAAAAGTTTTAGCAATTCTGTCGGCATTCGAACACTCGCGGGGCTCGATGAGCCTTACACAAATTGCCGATCAAGCCGACCTGCCCCTTTCGACCGCCTACCGTCTGGTGGGTGAGCTCATCGATGAGGGCATGCTCGCGCGGGGACCACACGGAAAAATTCAGTTGGGCCTCAAACTGTGGAGTATCGCCCAGAACACCGGCCGCCAACTCCGGGACACGGCACGCCCCTTTGTCCAAGACATGTACTCACTGACCGGTCACACCAGCCAGCTTGCCATTCGTGACGGCGCATCGAGTCTCTATATTGATCGGGTATATGGTCCGCGGCGCGTGCCTCGCGCTTCTCGGGTAGGTGGCAGATTACCGCTACATGCCACCGCCGTGGGGAAGGTTATTCTGGCATTCTCCGAGCCGTGGGTTGCTGAAGCGTATCTGACGCGCGACCTCGAAGCATTCACTCCCCGCACCAAAATCAATCCCAACGTCTTAGCGGCCGAACTGGAAACGATCCGCCAAAACGGGTATGGCATCACCCTGGACGAAGTTCGCGTCGGCGCAAGCTCCATCGCGGTGCCGGTCTATCACACGGGTCGCCTCGGATGCGCCATCGGCTTGGTAGTTTCCAGTGACGCCGCAACCGAAATGTCTCGCCATCTCCCGGTGTTATACGGCACCTCGAAACGGATTGAAGAAGCGACGGCGCATATTCCACTGGAAACACTCCTTGGCGCATTTATTGGCGAAGAATCGGAAGAAATGCGGTAGCCACCTCCCCACCTCCCGCAGATCATTTCCACTGGATGGAAGCCTCGACGGGACTTTTAGCAGTGAGGTGAGCCACACTGTATGGCAGTAGACGTAATGTACCTCACACCAGTGAGTTGCAACCATTACTGCCAAAGGAGATTGTTCGATGTCTCGCACTCAGTCAGTCGGCGGATGTCCCGTCGCACATGCCGCAGCCGCACCGGCGGATCACCACGGCTACGAGCCGTTCAATCAAAATGATCCATTCCCCGCCTACGCCAAGCTGCGACAAGAACAACCGGTCATGTTCGATGAGCGCACGAATCTCTACGTGGTCTCCGCCTATGACGACGTGAAAGCCGTCTTTGAGGATTGGGAGACGTTCTCGTCAGAAAACGCCCAGTCTCCGGTGACCAAACGGGGACCACAGGCAACTCAGATCATGAAAGACGGCGGTTTTACCGTCTACTCGGGGCTGTCCGCTCGTCGTCCACCGGAACACACCCGGATTCGCGCCGTCGCTCAGAAGGCGTTTACCCCGCGTCGCTTCAAGGTGCTGGAGCCCATGATTCGCGATAATGTTCGGGCCTCGATCGAGCGGATGCTGGCCAAAGATACCCCACACGCCGACATTTTGGCCGACGTTGCCTACAGCCTGCCGACCATCACGATCCTCACCCTGATTGGTGAAGATACCGACCCTGAGACCGTGGATCAGTATAAGCGCTGGTCAGACTCTCGTGCCGCGATGACCTGGTCGAACCTGTCAGATGAGGAACAAATCCCGCACGCCCATAATCTTGTCGAGTACTGGGCACGGTGCCGTGAACTCGTCCAGCGAGCGCATGACGAGGGCGGGGACAACCTGACAGCAGATATGGTGCGGGATCAGGAAAATGGCGCCGAAATCGACGATCACGAGATTGCCTCACTGCTGTATTCGCTGCTGTTTGCAGGGCATGAAACCACGACGACGTTGATTTCCAACGCCGTCCGCGTGCTGCTGGATCACCGCGAGCAATGGGATGCCATCGTGGAGGATCCCAAGAAGATTTCCAAGGCCATCGACGAAGTCCTACGCTATTCCGGCTCGATCGTCGCGTGGCGCCGCAAAGCCCTGAAAGACACCGAAATCGGCGGCGTGCCAATTCCAGAAGGCGCCGAGCTCCTCTTGCTGATGGGCTCCGCAAACCGCGACGAAGAACGCTTCGAAGACGGCGACACTTTCGATATCGCCCGGTCCAATGCCAGAGAGCACTTGTCCTTTGGTTTCGGCATTCACTACTGCCTGGGCAATATGCTCGCCAAGCTCCAAACCAAGATTGCCCTGGAAGAACTCACCAGCGCCATCCCCACGTTGGAACTCAACGAACCGGAAGGGATTCCATTCCGCGAAAGCATCTCCATGCGAATCCCCCACCACGTACACGTGACCTGGAATGAGGCCTCAGCATGACGAACGCATTTATTCAACACTTCGATGATGCCACCGAACCGAAGCTAGAAACCCTCGGCGGCAAAGGCGCCTCGCTGGTGACCATGACGGCGGCCGGCATGCCCGTGCCACCCGGATTCGTGATCACCACCGCAGCCTTTGATCAGTTCCTCAACGCCACGTTGGTCGAGCAAGTGGATGAGTTGCTGGCGGGGTTGGATGCCGATAACGTCGCAGCCGTCGACCAAATCAGCGCCAAAATTCGTGACCTCATCCTGCAGTGCCCGGTACCCGAAGCAATCCGCGAAGCCACCCGGATCGCCTACGAACAGCTGCAGGCACAGTTTGATGAGACCGTCCCAGTTGCGGTGCGCTCCTCGGCCACCGCAGAAGACCTGCCCGATGCCTCGTTTGCTGGCCAGCAGGATACCTACCTGTGGCTGACGGGCTACTCGGCGGTCACCGAGCACGTGCGCCAGTGCTGGGCCTCGCTGTTTACCTCCCGGGCCATCCTGTACCGGTTGAAAAACGACATTCCGAATGAGGGCCTGTCGATGGCCGTTGTCGTGCAGAAAATGGTCAACGCCGACGTCGCCGGGGTGGCCATGACCCTGGACCCGACCAATGGGGATCGCTCCAAAATCACTGTTGACGCCTCCTACGGGATGGGTGAAACAGTTGTCTCGGGCACCGTGACCCCGGATAATATCCAGCTCGATAAGGTCACCCTGGACGTCATCTTTGAACACATCGGCGACAAGCACGTTGAGCTCGTGCCCGATGCTAAGACCAATGCGCTGATCGAGCGCGAAGTCGAGGCCGCGCGTCGCCAGATCCGCAGCCTGACGGACGCGCAACTTACCGCCGTCGCACAGCTGGCCAAACGCGCTGAGAAACACTACGGCACACCACAGGACATCGAATGGGCTATTGACGCCGATCTGCCCGACGGCGAAAACGTACTGCTACTGCAATCTCGGCCAGAAACCGTGCACTCGGCCAAGAAACCTGCCGCAAAATCTGCTGCATCCGGTGGCTTTGCCGCCTCGCTGGGGCTGGGCTCCTCCATCTCCTCCATGACCGCCTCATTCTTGAAGTCTTAAAGTCCCGAAAGGCCAACCGACATGACTATGAAATCGTTTCCAAAGCCATCTGAGCTGCCCGTGCCCGAGGGCGCCGAAGGCTGGGAAGACATCTACCCGTACTACTTGGTCTTCCAGGATGAGCTCAAGGCCCAAGAAGACGAAAAATTCTGGTTCTGCGACTCGCAGCACTGGCCCACGGTATTCAAACCGTTTGAGACCATCGGTGGCGAATTCGCCGTCAAGTGCCTGGGCCAGTACAACGCCCGGCACCTGATGATCCCCACCGCCAAGGGCATCGACTTCCGGGTGCACCTGGGCTACCTGTACATGTCCCCCATCCCGGTGCCCGAAGAGGAAATCCCGGCGCGCATCGAAGATTTCGAAGCCCGCGTTGGCCACTACTTCGCCAACTGGGATGAGCTGCTTGAACAGTGGCACATCAAGGTCAAAGACACCATCGCACAGATTGAGGCCCTGGACTTCTCGCCACTGCCCGAAAAGGTGCCCTTCGAGGACATCACCTCGGGCAAGGCCATGGACGGCTCCGAACGGCTGTTGGAAAACTACGACAAGCTCATCCAACTGGCCTATCGAAACTGGCAGTACCACTTCGAGTTTTTGAACCTCGGCTACATCGCCTACCTCGACTTCTTCAACTTCTGTAAAGAAGTGTTCCCGAATATCCCGGACCAGTCGATCGCCGCGATGGTCCAGGGTGTCGATATGGAACTCTTCCGTCCCGATGACGAGCTGAAGAAACTCGCCAAGCTAGCCGTCGAACTCAACCTGCAGTCGGCATTCGCTAACACCGACGACGCCGATACCACCCTGGCAGCTATCGCCGCACTGGACGGCGGGGACCAGTGGCTGGCCCAGTGGGAGGCCGCTCAGGATCCGTGGTTCAACTTCACCGTGGGCAATGGGTTCTACGGCCACGATAAATACTGGAGTGAACACTTCGATATTCCGCTGGGGTACATCGCCGATTACATTCGCCGGCTGGACGACGGCCAGGACATCATGCGCCCAACCGAGCGCCTGATCGCCGAAAAGGAACGCATCGTCGAAGAATACCGCGACCTGCTGGATGAAGAATCCGCCGCGGTATTTGAAGCCAAACGCCAGCTGGCCGTGACCGCCTACCCGTACGTGGAAAACCACAACTTCTACATTGAACACTGGACCATGGGCGTGTTCTGGCGCAAAGTCCGCGAACTGGGCACCATGCTCGCCGGCCTGGGTCTGTGGGACACCGCCGACGACATGCTGTACCTGAACCGCAATGAGATTCGCGATGTGCTCTTCGACGTCGTCATGTACCACGGCGTTGGTGCCGACGCGCCAATCGGTGCGGTGAAATGGCCCAAAGAAATTGCGCGCCGTAAAAAGATCGTTGAAGCGCTCAAGACCGCCCGCCCGGCACCCGCATTGAACACCCCGCCGGAGTCGATCACCGAACCATTTACCCGCATGCTGTGGGGCATCACGACCGAGCAGGTCAACCAGTGGTTGGCAGGTGACGACGGCGATGCAAGCCAGCTCAAGGGCATGGCGGCTTCGCCGGGCAAGGTCGAAGGCACCGCCCGGGTGATCATGCACGCCGATGAGCTGTCCGAAATCCAGCCCGGTGAGATCCTGGTGGCACCCATTACCGCGCCGAGCTGGGGTCCAATCTTCGGCAAGATCAAGGCCACCGTGACTGACATTGGCGGGATGATGAGCCACGCGGCGATCGTGTGCCGCGAATACGATCTGCCCGCCGTGACCGGTACCGGCAACGCCTCGACCACCATCAAGACCGGCGACCGGCTGATCGTGGATGGTGGCAAGGGCACCGTGGAAATCGTCACCGACGAACCGGCCGTCACCGGACCGGGCGCGCATTCCCACGCCACCGCCTAACCAACTGAGCTGGAAAAAGGAGACCCGTGGTAGCAACACAGGACAACACTGCAGACCGAACCACCAATGGTCTGGGCACGGTGGTCATCACCGGTGCCGCCGGTGGGCTGGGCCGAGCCTTTGCGCTGGGTTTTGCCCGCCGGGGCTACCCGGTCGCCGCCGTGGACATCAACGCCGACGGCATTGCCGAAACCGTGCAGGCCGTGACCCAAGCCGGCGGTTGTGCCAAAGGTTTCACCGCTGATGTCACCGATGCTGCCTCGACCGATGCGCTGGCACAACAGGTCAACGAGTTTGCGACCTCGTTGGACACCACCGTGCACGCGGTGGTCAATAACGCAGCGATTTATGCGACCATCAATCGCAGTGCCTTCGAGGACATTGACCCTAACGAATGGGACAAGGTCATGGCGGTCAACCTCAAGGGTCCGTGGATGGTCACCCGCGCGTTCAGCCCGTACCTCACGGCAGGGTCCCGAGTGATCAACCTGGCCAGTGCCACCGTGTACTCGGGTTCGGAACAGTGGGCCCACTACGTCGCCTCGAAAGCCGGCGTCATCGGACTGAGCCGCGTGCTGGCTAAAGAACTGGGTCACCGCGAGATCAATGTCAACACGATCTCTCCCGGGTTCACGCTCACCGAAGCCAGCTACGGGCTCATGGACGACGCCGCCTCCTACGGGGTCCAACGCGGGGCACTCAAACGCGCATCGCAGCCCGAGGACATCGTCGGTGCGGCCCTGTACCTGGCCGGTCCCGACTCGTCATTTGTCACCGGCCAGACCATCGTCGTCGACGGTGGCCGCCAATTCATCTAAGACACCCAACACCACCCACCAGGGTGGGCACAGATTTTTTCAAGGAGCATCTCATGGCTACAGTACATTTCACCGATTACGAAGGTTCCACCATCACCCTTGAGGCCAATGAAGGCGACTCGGTCATGGAAACCGCAGTCCGCAACGGGTTGGAAGGCATTGTCGCCGAATGTGGTGGCTCGCTGTCTTGTGCCACCTGCCACGTCTTCCTCGACCCAGCCGACGCCGATAAGGTTCCGCCCATGTCGGAGATGGAAGACGAAATGCTCTACGGCACCACCGAAGACCGCGAAGACAACTCCCGGCTGTCATGCCAACTCAAACTCGGTGCCGACACCGAGGTGCATGTCACGACCCCAGAAACGCAGGTGTAAACCATGACGACGGCAACCACAGCTCAGACAACCATGCCCTCTTACGCCGGCGCCGACGCCCCCGCGGCAGGACAAGCCACCGGCCTGTTGATCATCGGCGCATCGCAGTCGGGCGTGCAGCTGGCTGGATCCCTGCGAGCGCTGGGCTTCGACGAGCACATCACGCTGCTCGGCGATGAAGACCACCGGCCCTACCAGCGCCCGGCCCTGTCCAAGGAATGGTTGCAGGGCAAAGTCGGCAACGAATCGCTGATCTTCCGGACCAACGACTACTGGGTCGATCACAACGTCACGCTGGTCAAAAACGAGCGCATCGAAGATATCCAACGCGACGCCGATAACCCCGGCGCCGGAGTGGCCATCGGCCGCTCGGGTGCAACCTACCCGTACCGTCGGCTTGCCCTCACCGTGGGCGCGAGCCCCCGCCGCCTCGATGTGCAAGGCGGCACCCTGCCCGGTGTGGTGTACCTGCGCAATGCCGACGACGCGCTGCACCTTAAAGAACTCGTACCCGAAGCCACAGACGTGATCGTGGTCGGTGGCGGGTTCATCGGTCTGGAAGCCGCAGCATCCCTGCACGAAATGGGTAAAAACGTCACCGTCTTAGAACACGGACCGAAACTCATCGGCCGTGCAGTCGGTGACCAAACCAGCGAATACTTCCTCAAAGCACACCGCGAGCGCGGCCTGGATGTCCGACTCGAAACACAGATCGATGAGATCCTGCCCGATGACAACGGCAACGTCAAAGCCGTAAGGCTAACCGACGGCGAAGAAATCAGCGCTCAGATTGTGCTGATCGGCATCGGGGTCATCCCGAACACCCAGCTGGCAGAAACCCTCGGTCTTGAGGTCGACAACGGCATCGTGGTTGACGCGCACGCTATCGCCTCCGACGGCACCACCATCGTGGCCGGGGACGTAGCGAATATGCCAAACCCAGTGCCGGGCTCCCCCGCCGACGAGCGCATCCGGCTGGAGTCGGTCAACAACGCGATCGAACACGCCAAGGTGGCCGCCTACTCGCTGATGGGACGCTCCGAAGAATACGCGGGCATCCCTTGGTTCTGGTCCAACCAGGGCGATATCAAACTCCAAATCGCAGGCCTGTCCACCGGCTATGACCAAACCGTGGTCCGCCATGACACCGAACACGGCAAATTCAGCGTCCTCTACTATCGCGACGGCCAAATCATCGCGGCCGACTGCGCGAATGCACCCCTGGACTTCATGGCCGTCAGACAGGCCCTATCCAAGAGCAAGAACATCGACGCAAACGGTGCAGCCGACGTGTCCACCATGCTGAAAACACTGATCGCCTAACCACACCACCAGCGACAGCACACACCCGCGAAGAAAGACTTCCACCATGACACTTCAAGAACTGACTGCGGCATTCGCCGAGCAATACGCCCAGCGACCTATCCCCGCCGACGGGCCCATCGACACCAGCCACATTGATACCACCCCCGACACCGATGAATTCGACGCCGTCTGGCAGCAAGTCATCGCCGAAACCCGGGCCCGCGGCAACGACTTCCACCTGCCACTCTCCGTGGCCTATGCCCGCCGCCTGTGCGACGCCTACCCGCAGGCCGACCGGGAACTCGTGCTTGTGGCAACTCTGCTGCACGACACCGGCTGGGCCCACGTCGATGAAGACCGCATCATCTCCGAAGGCTTCCGCGGTGACTGGCGAAAATCCGACATCCGCTTTGAACACGAACTCCAAGGCTGCGAGGTCGCTAAACGCGTCCTGCCCGGTCTGGGTTACTCCGACGAGTTCATCGCCAAGGTCACAGCCATCATCGACGGCCATGACACCCGGCAAGAAGCCCACAGCATCGAAGACGCCCTGATGCGCGACGCCGATAGATCCTGGCGCTTCGACCGCGTCGGGATCGCCCTGGCCTCCGGTTGGTTCGGCCAAACCCCCGACTACTACACCGACCGGCTCGAAGAGGAAATCATCCCGGAACTGATCACCGAAGCAGCCATCGCCATGGCCCATGCTGATCTGAAACGCTCCCGAGACCTACTGAAAACGGCGGTGCTCCGATGACCACGCAAACCACATCAAAGCTCACCCGCGATACCATCGAGATTCCCTACCGGCACGTCACCACGCATTTCATCGACGGCGAATGGCGCGAAAGCCAGGGACAAGACACCATCGAGGTCACCGACCCGGCAACCAACACCATCTGGGGTTCGGTACCCGTTGGCAATGAGAAAGACGTCAATGCAGCCGTCGAAGCCGCACACGCAGCCTTCACCACCGGTCCATGGTCGAAGACCACCCCATCCGAGCGCGCCGCGATCATGCTGCGCATCGCCGACGAGATCGAAAAACGCGCCACTGAACTCTCACTGACCAACACCCTGGAAAATGGCTCCCCGGTCGCCGAGACATCCGGTGCCGCATCCAATGCCGCCAGCATCTTCCGCTACTTCGCGACCCTGGCACCAGAGCTTGAAGCCGACGACGTACGACCCTTCCCTAACGGCAAGGGTGAATCACTGGTGCGTAAGGATCCCATTGGTGTCTGTGCACTCATTGCTCCGTGGAACTTCCCGATCAACCTGATGGTCACCAAACTCGCACCTGCTCTGCTGGCCGGGTGCACCGTCGTGATGAAACCCGCCTCCCCTACCCCACTATCATTCCGCATCATTGTCGATGCCCTCACCGCGGCTGGTGTGCCTGCAGGTGTGGTCAACTACGTCACCGGACCCGGACGCATGGGAGATCTCATGGTTCGCCACCCGAAAGTCGCCAAAGTCGCCTTCACCGGCTCCACCCCGGTCGGCCGCCACATCGCGGCCGCCTGCGGTGAACTCCTGCGCCCAGTCACCCTAGAACTCGGGGGCAAATCCAGCGCCATCGTCATGGAAGACGCGAACCTGGATGACATGTCCGCCAAACTTATCCGCTCATGCATGCGCAACACCGGACAAACCTGTTACATCTCCACCCGGATCCTCGCCCCAGCATCCCGCTACGACGAAGTCGTCGACATGGTCACCGAAACCATCGCAGCCGCACCACAAGGAGACCCCTTGGACCCGGGCACGGTATTCGGCCCCTCCGCCAATCATTCGCAATACAAGTCCGTGCTGGAGCATCTGGAATCTGCGAAACAACAAGGTGCACGATTTACCACTGGAGGCCAACCAGCACAACTGGACGCCAAGCTAGCAGAGGGGCTGTTTATCCAGCCAACCGTACTGGCGGATGTTACTCCAGACATGCGAGTAGCACGCGAAGAAATCTTCGGACCGGTCATCACCGTTCTGAAATATGAAGGCCTCGATGACGCCATTCGTCTTGCCAATAACACCGAATTCGGTCTTGGCGGTATCGTCTTCGGTTCCGACCAAGACGAAGCGCTCGAGGTCGCTGAAGCAATGAACACCGGCAGCGTTGGCATCAACTTCTTCGCTTCGAACCATGCCGCGCCCTTTGGCGGACGCAACGACTCCGGCCTCGGCGTCGAATACGGCCCAGAAGGCTTGGCCGCGTACCTATCATATAAATCCATCCACCGAGACTAATGCCTCAACTCGAAGAAGAATATGCTTTTAAATCGATTGGTAGCTCAAATCGCACAGGACCCGCTGGCGCTCGAAGCACTTATGACCAACCCGAAACGTTGGTGTGAGGTTCGTCAAGGTGAACAACTCGACTGAGTGCGAGAGGCGATGGTGAGCTAGCCTTTTACTTGCGCAACACCGCCCCACTCGACGGCGTCTTACCCATTGGCAAGGAGTGATAGCACGGTTTCGCTGCAACGCGATAGGTCTGTGATTAGAATCAGATCTTCAGACTCCGCCACGCGTAGTCTGAAGATCGAACATCTTACGCAAAGAGGATTCCATCGACATTAAATTCACAAACTATTGCCAAGTATTCAACAACCTCCTTCTAACTAACACAGCATTTTTAAGGGCTGCTCGTCTAAGCTATCTCGCCGAAATATGATATAGATTCACATAACGCACAGACCCCCGACCTGAGTACATAAATATCTGTCTTTAATACCTAGGATAAGTTTTACGTACGAATACGCCTTTAATAGATCAGAATCGATTCTGTATCTGTACAATGCATCAGGAGTCTTTGTTTACGAGTCTTCTGTATAAATTTTCATCGATAGTGGGGATTATTCGCTTTGGTAGAAGTTTTCGACAGCACCCCGGAAACATCACTCAATTCCAGGCCACAAAACTTAATCGAGATTGATGAGCTAGCAGTCACGAGTAGCACCCCTACGGAAGTCGTATCTGAATCAGTGTTAGACACCGAAGAAGTTTCTGACCAATTCGACAAGGCTACTGAAAAATTAGAATTTCAGGACCAGCTACAAACACTGTCTACACTACTTCAGGAGCTTGGGTATCAACCGGAGCTAATTGTCGCAGAAGCGGGTGATATCAGCCGTGGTCTGGTATTTAAGTTACCCGCTGGAAGGTCAGAAAGAGCTGTAGTTGTTGACCACAACACAATTGAAACGATTCTTGAGATGGAGCTCCAATCCTGGCGCTCACTCAGGAAGTACGACGGTGTATGGAACCCCGTCGAAGGAACTATTGAAGTCCTTATCAACGAAAGACACGGTGCGCTGCTCCGGTATGGACTCCACAGAGTTCCGAATGCAAGCAAGGTTGATGAGAACTGGGCCTCGGTTCCTGAAGTGGTTCTAACTGACAAAGAGTCAGGTGCGACAATTAGAATTGGATCAATGTCCGACGAAGGTATTGCTCTTATTCGTCGAGGGTATCGAAGCTATACCTCCCGATAAGTCTCAGTTCGTGTTAGTAATGTTTCGATAGCAACTACAGATGCTGCTGACCAACTTATTGAACGAATTACGGATTCTCTGAATTTTGATTTACATGTTTCTCATGGGCTTCCAGTAGTACCCGCGCTCCTTCGTGAGATGCCAAAAGGTAGAAGAGCTAAACGTAGCGGTAAGAAAAGCCCGCTAAACTTTCCGAACAATTCGTATCGCCATGAAGCTATAGCTTTATATAACTCTGGGACTGCTAGAAGCAGCTCGCCTTTGATTAGATACTGGTCTTTTTACCAAGTCCTAGAATACTTCTTTCCTCATTTTGACAAACAAGTTGCGGTGGCTGAGTTAACTCGTTTCCTTAGGAACCCTTTATTTGACCCTCATGACGAAGAGAGCGTACTGAACGTCGCCGAGTTAGCTTCCTCGGTTAGCAACAACGTTAAAAACGAAGAGGAACAACTTTACACTACCCTTAGATCAGTTGTAAGTGAACTCGAAGTAAAAAGGTTTATTCGTGACCATGAGTTAGAAGAGCATCTGAGCGACAAAAACTCGGAGCTCTCGACTGTTAGAATTCAGGTTTCGCGAGAAGAAGACATCCTGCGTCGTCTTGCTGCAAGGATTTATGCAATTAGATGCGGGATTGTTCATTCAAAGAGCACTAATTCTAAGGGTGCCGGATCTGGTCTACTCCCTGGCACCCACCACGATGATTTAATATTGATCGAGTTGCCTCTAATCGAATTTTTAGCTCAACAAGCCCTTTTGAAAACAGCTACTAAATTTCAAATCTGAGCATCTATTTCGACCAGCAGCATTCAAGCATTTTCATAACCCATGAAGGGGTTATATGGCTCTTCGGAATTTTGGGTGTAGATCGGTTTGGTGACCGGGGTGTGTTGAAGGCATAAAAAAGTCGAGGTCTTCCGAAGATGGAAGTGCTCAAACAACACATCTAAAGAAAGACCTCGACATGCCC
>NZ_LXEY01000116.1 GCF_001657475.1 Enteractinococcus helveticum | reverse complement strand
CGGCGAGTCCTACCGCGTCAAAAACGCCCTAATGAAATAACCCCTTATCGCCACTTTGGCAGGAAACCCTGCCAAAGTGGCCGGATTCTTATCGCTTTAATGGCCGACTTCTAATTGACAAAACACACCAGGCTGTCCACGTCGGTCAGTGAGGTGTAGAGGACTCGTAGTGTCTTGTTGGCCTCCAGCACGGGGCGGCGGGTGAGATACTTGGTGCCGGTGAGCTGGATATGAAAGTAACAGCGCTGGATCTTGGTTTCAGGCCAGATGTTTTTAATGGCGGATAGTAGACCGCGTTGGCCATCGACGATGGCAATATCGGGGGCCGGGATCTTGGCCAGCAGGGCTTCCCAGGCCACGATTTTCTCACGATCACAAAACTGCCAATCGATCACATGGTCTTTGGTCACTGCGATCAGCACGCACATGCCTTGGTAGTAGGTGCCATCCAGCATGATCCACCGGTGGATTTCACCGGTGGATGCCGCTTGCGGGATCACCTGCCAGCACCAGGCGGTATCGCGTTTGAACACTGATCTGGACACGGGCAGCTCGCGTTGCGTTTTCTTCGACAGCAGCCAGTCTAACCACATGGTGAACTGGGCCTTGGCGGTAATATCTGGCCGAGCCTGGATGGTTGACGCGCCACAGTGTTTACATCGCCAGCGGGTCTTGCCCGCACTGGTCTTACCGTTTTTCACAAGCTTGGTTGTACATACCCCACATCGCGGGGAATTAGCAAGTTTTTTCACCACACATGCTTTATCAGCAAGTGCTAACCCCTAGTCACCAACGGTGACAACGTGAAGACTCCAATCCCGTACACACATTTTGGGCCTTAACCCCTTCATTCGTTTTACACAATCGGCTCCTAGGATCGAAGTTATCCTCAGGCCCGTATAAGCATCGACGTCGCCGATATTGATCTCGCTAACCTGAGTCTCGAATTGATTTTCTCAAGTCACTGACATGCTCGAGGTATTCCGAGACAAGTGCTAAGCTAAGAACGGGAGTTCAGTTTTGACTGAACATTCATTTTTTCGATTTGTGCTGCCACACATGGACAACATACGGGCTTTGGTGCGATCTTCGGGGAGGTGTGATGCAGAAGAGTTTCTCAACTCTCTCGACAGAAGATATCGCACGCGGTACTTACGATACCTGCAGTATCTGTCCGAGGGTATACCGATCAAGAGCCCTGAAAACTATAGAATTTTGAGGCGGAATGATCACCATGGCATTCTCATCGCCGAGATCAAAGTCGATAAATACCGCTTATATGTTATCCGCTACGACCTAGTGTGGTATCTATCTCATGGTCGGTCCAAGCCCAAGGATCATCAGGTGCCGCGAGAAATTGATAAAGCACTCAACTTCTATACTCAAGTACGAGGAGTCTGATTGACCAATGGCTATTTTCGGAAATGAAAGCGAAGCATTCGAAGCGGTTTTCGCCGAGGAGGCCGCGATGATCGATGCCAGCGAGCTCATCGCCGAAGCCCTCGAACGCAGCGGCATGACGCGAACCCAGCTGGCTGAAAGACTCCAAGTTTCTAAAAGTGAAATTACGGCACGGCTGGCCGGCGAGCGGAATATCACCGTGCGCAATTTGGCAAGGACTCTCTATGTCCTGGGGGTCAACCTTGAACTTCATATTGCCCCTCTTGAAAAAGCAATCGACCGAACTGTTCGACCTGCCATGAGGGAAGACGCTTAACTGTGTTTTATGGCTCACCAGCATGTTGTCCTGCCTGGTCGATCGGGCTCTGAATTGGCTCATGAAATATTGGCCGCTCAATCACATGCCCGTTGAGTTGCAGATGCCAGTTCATGGAGACGTTTTTGAGACATTCACTTTGGAGTGTGTTTCTAAGATATCGACCTCATATCGACAACGAAATGGCGAGCGGGTGCATTAGTGCCGGACCGGGCCACCGATCGGCACCGGAGCAACATGCCCGGTCACCGGCTGGTCATGCAGCAGCCGCAGTCCCACATCCACTAGCGACGAGCGCTCCAGCTCGGCTACCGCATCCAGGCTGATCCAGGTGGGATCCAACGTGTCACCATTGAGTTCTTGACGCAGCCTCCCACCAAGCACCTGCACCTGGTAGAAAATCCCAATGTTCTGGTGCGGTTGACCGCGCCAGGATTCACCGGCCGGAATCACTCGGGAATCAACACCCAGCAGCCGTTGAACAGCGGCGGTATACCCGGTTTCCTCAGTAAACTCTCGGATCACCGTATCGAACGGATCTTCTAACGGCTCCACGCCACCACCGGGTAGCGTCCATGATCGGGAGCCATCGTGGTGTTTGGCCTGCACCAGCAGCACCGCACTATCGCGCACACATAATCCATAGGCCGCCAGCCGACGTGTCGTTGAAGCATCCATGGCATTATCTTACTGGCCGCACCACGACCGCCACGACTAGCCGCCGGTCAAAACCGGCATGTCCCACCCGGCCATCCATCGGCGCGCAAGGGTTATAAGGTTGAGTACCCTAGAACTCATGCGTTCATCACTGGAGCACCACACCACCGTCGGCGAACTCGGCGAGGCCGGCATCCTGCAACTGCTGCACACCAGCTATCAGCGCCTCACCAGCGGCGAGGGTGTCATCGGACCGGGCGACGACGCCGCCGTCATCCCCGCACCCGGCGGCAATTTCGTCATCGCTACCGACGCCATGAACGAAGGCCACCACTTCTTGCGCGATTGGCCCTCCGGCATTACCGACAATGGATATTCCACCGGCTGGAAACTTGCCGCACAAAACCTCTCAGATATGAACGCTATGGGTGCGGTGACCTCATCGGTCAGCGTGGCTTTGGCTATGCCGACGACTACGCCTGCGGCGTGGGTGTTTCACTTTGGTCGCGGGATTGCCAATGCGTGCCACTGGCTGGGTGCACCCCAGACGGTGATCTCCGGTGGGGATCTCACCCGGGCTAATACGCTCGCCACGGCGATCACCGCAACCGCCAATCTCGTGGCCGATCCGGTGCTGCGATCCGCCTCCGAAAATGTCGCAGGCTTTCAGCTGATTCATACCGGCAATGTGGGGATGTCTCACGCCGGATTTATGGTCGCTTCCCAGGGGGACCACAGCCAGCTGGGCCGCGATGAGCTGCAAGCGCTGCGGCTCTTCCTGCGCCCACGTCCGCCACTAGACCAAGGACCACAGGTTGCGGGCATCGTCTCGGCAATGATGGACGTCTCCGACAGTATTTATACCGACGCCGACCGGCTGGCAGCAGCCAATAACCTGTATGCCCACATTGATCCAGACTGGGTGGCACGCAGAGCCGCACGGCTGCAACCGATAGCCGATCGCTATGAGGCCGATGCGACACAGTGGGTGCTCACCGGGGGAGAGGATTACGGACTCTTAGCTGTGCTGAACCCCGAACGTGACGTGCCAGCAGGATGGCAGGTCATTGGCCAATTGACCCATGAACCCCAAGAGCGCCCGAAGATCACCGGCTGGGATCACTTCTAAGCTCCAAAGTTATTGGTCGGGTAAGAAAATGCTGTGGGCTGTAAAAGCGAGCTCTGAACTCTTGACTACAAATCTGACAAGTTCAAAGATATATAGACAGTATTGACACAGTGTTTTTTCAATCTATGACGTATTCTGCTGGTGAATAAGGTGAAGCGGAAGGAAACGCCATTCTTTCTCTACGTGGTTCTAAGAGACATATATCTTCCGCCGTAGCCTCGTTCCGAAGAAGACTCTTGAAGAGAAAAGCCTCGAAACAGATTGACGATGCTTCGGATACTCAAGACGAGTATTTGCGCAGATTACATGAAGAGATTAATGTTGCTCGTCAAGAAAGCATCGCGAGATCCAGGAATTTGGAGAATAGGGCGTCTTTCATCGCCGTAGCTTGTAGCATCGTCATCGCCGCTGGTATCCAAGCACTTGGAGGTACCAAGAATTTATTGATTGTTCTTGCAGTGTGCAGCTCTTCGTTGGGTCTGCTGGCATCTCTAATTGCGATGACTCCAAAAAATCCACTCACTCTCAATATCGGCAAGCTCTATGATGAGTTCGCAAATTTTTCGGACTCGCCACTGGCAGTGGAACCCGTAGCGATGGATATCAAATTGATTAGTATGAAAAGAGCAGAAATCTCCGAAAGAAATAAGAGTAATAAGAACCTGGCTGCATTACTCTTGTGGGGATTCTCTTTCATGGCCGTAGCAACTATTTTATTGATGTCTGGCCTTATATTTGGAGTAGCCGTCTGAAAGGGTGGTACCTGATGATACAACCAGCTCATGGATGCTTCTGTGCGAGGCTTTCGATTGATGGTCTCAGCCGAGTCTCGGAAATGATGACTCAGTATAATCCTGTGTGTAACTGCCCTTGCCCGGGGGTGACAAGTAATAATATATGCCTCCGGTGCGGTCGCCGAAAAGCATGATACAGCATTGACGGGATGCCGTCAGTAATTTATTCAACACCGAAAACGTAGGGCTGTGAAGATAGTGCTATAGCAAGCGACCGCCTTGTCCTGTAACCCGGAGGTCACCGGTCAGTATTTCTAGCCTTCGTACTCGATGATCTTGCTCAGTCGATTCGCCGCAGTGACCACGGTGGAACCGTGATAGCGGCCAGGATTGCGGGTCAGACGCTCAACCGGTCCTGAAATTGAGAGCGCAGCAATTACCGGGCCCTGCCCATTGCGCACCGGAGCAGACACCGAAGCCACACCGGCTTCGCGCTCGCCGACCGATTGCGCCCAGCCCCGACGACGCACCGAAGCCAGGGTCGCAGAAGAAAACGCCGCCTCTTGGAGTCCGCCAGCCAACGAGAGGTGGTCTTGCCAGGCCAGCAGCACCTGGGCCGCCGAGCCGGCCTTCATCGAGAACTCGGTACCCACCGGGATCGAGTCCCGCAGGCCAATAGGCCGTTCAACCGAGGCCACACAGACGCGGCTTTGGCCATAGGCCCGGAAGATCTGGGCCGACTCACCGGTGGTCTCACGCAACCAGTTCAACACCGGCTCGGCCAGGCTCGTCAAGCGATCTGTGCCGGCGGCGGTGGCTAGCTCATTGAGACGTTTGCCTAAGACATAGCGCGACATTTCATCCCGGGCGACAATCCGGTGATGAATCAGCGCGGCCGCCAGGCGGTGAACCGTGGGGCGGGCGATACCGGTAGCCTCGACTAATTCCAGCAGTGTGGCGGGTCCTTCCTCGAGCCGCGTTAGGATTCTTATCGAGCGGTCAATCACTCCAACACCTGATGGATTGTCCATGCGGGCACCTCAGCCAATCTGCCAAATATTTCAAACTGTGATATCGTCGTCTCACCTATTGAGACACACTTGACGTCTCCTTGGCAAATTATTCCTTCAAGTGCGAGATTAACAGCACGAGGACTTTTTGATCGGAAGAAAGTAGGAACACCTCTCATGAGTACGCCACGAACTTTGGCAGAAAAAGTGTGGGCAGACCACATTGTCGTTGAAGGAGAAAAACAGGGCGACGTCCAGACCCCTGACCTGCTCTACATCGACCTACACATGGTGCATGAGGTAACTTCCCCGCAGGCTTTTGAAGGTCTGCGTTTGGCTGGCCGCCCAGTGCGCCGCCCCGATCTGACCATTGGCGTTGAAGACCACAATGTCCCAACCATGAACATCAACGAGATGATCGCCGAGCCAACCTCGCGCAAACAGGTTGACGCATTGCGAACCAACGCCCAAGAATTTGGCATTCGCCTGCACTCACTGGGCGACGCCGAACAGGGCATCGTGCACGTCGTTGGCCCACAGCTCGGTTTAACCCAGCCAGGTACCACTGTTGTCTGTGGTGACTCGCACACCTCCACCCACGGTGCTTTTGGTGCACTGGCCTTTGGTATTGGCACCTCGGAAGTTGAACACGTGCTGGCCACCCAGACCCTGCCGATGATGCCATTCAAAACCATGGCCATTAACGTCACCGGCGCACTGAAGCCAGGAGTTTCCTCCAAGGACATTATCCTGGCTGTGATCGCCAAAATTGGTACCGGTGGCGGTCAGGGTTACGTGCTGGAATACCGTGGCGAGGCTATCGAAGCGCTGTCGATGGAAGCGCGCATGACCATCTGTAACATGTCGATCGAAGCAGGCGCTCGCGCTGGCATGATCGCACCGGATGACACCACCTTTGAATACCTCAAGGGCCGCCCACACTCGCCAGAAGGCCAGGACTGGGACGACGCTGTTGAGTACTGGAAGTCGCTGCGCACCGATGATGGTGCACAATTCGACGCGGAGATCACCATCGACGCCGATGAACTGGAACCATTCGTCACCTGGGGTACCAACCCTGGCCAGGGTGTGTTCCTGTCAGATGCTGTACCTGGACCAGAAGATTTCGATGATCCATCGGATAAGACTGCTGCGGAACGTGCACTGGAATACATGGGCCTAGAAGCCGGTACCCCGATGAAAGACATTACGGTCGATACCGTGTTCTTGGGTTCGTGTACCAATGCCCGCATCGAAGACTTACGCATGGCGGCCGCTGTCATTCAGGGCCGAGAAAAAGCCGACAACGTGCGCATGATGGTCGTACCAGGTTCAATGCAGGTCCGCTTGCAGGCCGAGGAAGAAGGCCTGGATAAGATCTTCAAGGAATTCGGCGCAGACTGGCGTTTTGCTGGCTGCTCGATGTGCTTGGGTATGAACCCGGACCAGCTGGAGCCAGGCGAACGCGCTGCATCCACCTCGAATCGCAACTTCGAAGGTCGCCAGGGCAAAGGTGGCCGCACCCACCTGGTGTCCCCGGTGGTCGCAGCAGCCACCGCAGTGCGCGGTACGCTGTCGTCCCCATCGGATCTGGGCATCACCGACTACATCGTTGCACCGAACTAACCTGCACCCACGATACGAAAGAGGCACAATTTTATGTCATTGGAAAAATTCGTAACGCACACAGGTGTGGGCGTTCCACTTCGCGCATCCAACGTTGATACCGACCAGATCATCCCGGCACACTTTCTCAAGCGCATCACCAAGACCGGTTTCGAGGACGCGTTGTTCTCCCGCTGGCGTAACGATGAAGATTTCATTTTGAATAAAGAACCCTACTCTCAGGGCACTGTGTTAGTTGCAGGCCCGGACTTTGGGACCGGTTCCTCGCGTGAACACGCCGTCTGGGCGCTGCGCGACTACGGCTTCAAAGCGGTCATCTCGGCTCGCTTTGGTGATATTTTCCGTTCCAACTCCGGCAAACAGGGTTTGGTGGCTGCACAAGTCGAGCAGGCAGATGTCGAAGTCATCTGGAAAGAACTGGAAAATAATCCAGGTGCTGAAATCACCGTGGATCTGGAAAATCGACTGATCGAATGTGGATCAATTTCGACTCGTTTCCAGATCGATGACTACACCCGCTGGCGGCTGATGGAAGGCCTGGATGACATCGGTCTGACGCTGCGAAACGAAGCAGATATCACCGAGTTTGAGAAGACCCGACCAAGCTTCAAACCGAAAACGCTCCCGGCCAAACTTTCAGAGGTTTAGGCTTCGTCGCTTACAATATAGAGCGTTACCAAGAATCTGAGCGCACCACCGGTGGTTTGCGAGCAACCTCGTATTACGAGGTATGGAGGGTAGAAGCCAATATGTCTAACGTGTTGACCATTCACGGAGGAAAACCTCTCAAGGGGTCCGTCACCGTTCGCGGTGCCAAAAACCTGGTCCCCAAAGCGATGGTCGCCGCCTTACTGGGCTCCAAACCATCGGTGATCCGCAACGTTCCAGAAATCAAGGACGTTGAAGTAGTCACCGGTCTGCTCCGGTTACACGGGGTCGTTGTTGAGCACAACAAAGAAGCCGGCGAGATCTATATGGATCCTTCCGGACTGAAAATCGCAAATAACGCGGAAATCGATGCTTTTGCCGGAGACTCGCGCATCCCGATTCTGTTTTGTGGTCCACTGATGCACGCCATTGGTGCCGCCTTCATTCCAGACCTCGGGGGTTGCAAAATTGGCGACCGCCCAATCGATTACCACTTAGACGTCCTGCGTCAATTCGGTGCCGAAGTTTCCAAAGAACCCGGCGGTACCTACATTCGCGCTCCGTACCGTCTGACCGGCGCTAAACTCGAGCTGCCCTACCCATCGGTGGGCGCAACTGAGCAGGTGCTGCTGACCGCAGTCAAAGCCGATGGCATCACCGAACTCAAAGGTGCCGCCGTGGAACCAGAGATCCATGATCTGATCCACGTGCTGCAAAAAATGGGTGCGATCATCACCGTCCAGACTGACCGGACCATCCGCATTGAAGGTGTCCCGGAACTGGGTGGCTACAACCACACCGCACTCAATGACCGTAACGAAACCGCTTCTTGGGCCACCGCAGCCATGGTCACCGACGGCGATATCTACGTCGAAGGAGCAACCCAGCGTGATCTGACCGCGTTTTTGAACGTCTACCGTAAAATCGGCGGCGATTTTGAAGTATCCGACGCCGGCATCCGGTTCTGGCGTGGGGGAGCAGACCTCAACCCGCTGGTATTAGAAACCGATGTACACCCAGGATTTATGACCGACTGGCAACAACCATTGGTTGTCGCGTTGACTCAGGCCGAAGGCGTGTCCATTGTGCACGAGACCGTGTACGAAAACCGCTTTGGCTTCACCGACGCCCTGATCCGCATGGGTGCCTCCATCCAGCTACACCGCGAATGCCTGGGTTCGGTGCCGTGCCGTTTCGGCCAGCGCAACTTCCTGCACTCGGCTGTGATCTCCGGGCCAGCAGAACTGACCGGTACCGACTTCACCATTCCTGATTTGCGCGGTGGCTTCTCCCACGTACTGGCAGCACTGGCTGCCAAGGGCACCTCACGCGCCACCGGTATTGACGTGATCAATCGCGGTTACGAAAAGTTCTTCGAAAAACTCGAAGGCCTCGGCGCAGATATCGAAATCCCCATCAAAGTTAAATAACTCCTGGAGACCTCTCTCAGTGTCCTATTCTCTGGGGCAGCGTGCCGTGTACGCAACCGCGGCATCTGTCGTGCTGCCCATGAACATGTTGCTGATGCGGCGCGACTGGCAGGGCCAAGAAAAGCTGCCAGATAGCGGCATGATCCTCGCCGCAAACCACATCTCGCACCTGGATCCACTCTATGTGGCACACATGGTGTACTCTTCGGGACGCATCCCGCACTTCTTGGCCAAAAAAGAACTCTTTGAGGCCCCAGTCATCGGCAAAGCGCTGACCTGGATGAAGCAGATCCCCGTGGATCGCGCCGGACGCAGTGTCGACTCGTTGACGATGGCCGAAGAAGTGCTGGGCGAAAACGGCGTGA
The DNA here is from genome assembly GCF_001657475.1 of Enteractinococcus helveticum. Classification (GTDB taxonomy): domain Bacteria; phylum Actinomycetota; class Actinomycetes; order Actinomycetales; family Micrococcaceae; genus Yaniella; species Yaniella helvetica. Next base: position 47,681 of record NZ_LXEY01000116.1, on the reverse strand, counting down.
TCATTATCTATCCGGAAGGCACGACCACCAAAGACCCAGATATGTGGCCCATGGTTGGTAGGCTCGGTATGATACGCCTGGCACTATCCACCGGTGCACCGGTGATCCCGGTCGGTCAGTGGGGTGTCCATGAGACCCTCCCCAAAGGGGCTAAGGTTCCCAAAGTCTTCCCGCGGCGCACTTCAGCCATCCGGGTGGGCACGGAATCTGACCTTGAGTGGTTACGTGCCATGGAGCATGTCACAACCAAGGATCTGGCCGCAGCAACCGAACAGGTTATGGGAGAAATCACCGACCTGATGGCACCGCTGCGCGGCGGAACCCCACCAGAGAAACGCTATAACCCGGCACAAAAACGCTAAGGAGTCCCGATGACCACCGATCACGTAACCGTGGCAATCCTTGGTGCTGGGTCGTGGGGGACGACATTTGCCAAAGTTTTAGCCGACGCCGCAACCGAGCGCGAAGAAGCCATCGATATTCGCTTATGGGCACGCCGCGACGAGGTTGTTGAAGACATCAACACCAACCACCTCAACAGCGAATACCTCGACGACCTTGAACTCCCTGAGACCATCACCGCAACCGGTGACGCCGTAGAAGCGGTCACCGGTGCCGAACTGGTCGTCGTCGCCGTCCCGGCACAACAGGCCCGCCAGACGATCGCCGACGTCGCCGAACACATCGACTCCGAAGCCATCCTGGTCTCGTTGATCAAAGGCTTGGAACGCTCAACCCAGGCGACGATGTCCAAAGTTTTTGCCGAAGAGCTCAACCTGCCGCCCGAACAATTCGTGGTCGTCTCAGGCCCGAACCTGGCCAAGGAAATCGCACGCCAAGAACCCACCGCCACCGTGGTGGCTTGTGAATACGATCCGACCGCCGAATGGGTCGCGGCCATGACCGCGTCTTCCTACTTCCGCCCGTATCGCAACACCGATGTTGTGGGCGTAGAAATCGGCGGCGTCGTCAAAAACATCATCGCCCTGGCCGTTGGCCTCACCGATGGACAAGGTTTTGGCGACAACTCCAAAGCCTCGATCATTACCCGCGGGCTGACCGAAACCACCCGGCTGGCTTCTGCACTTGGCGCCCATCCCGACACCCTGGCCGGACTGGCCGGGCTGGGGGACCTGGTGGCCACCTGTGCCTCCCCGCTATCGCGCAACCGTACCGCCGGCAAACTCTACGGCCAAGGCCACAGCACCGATGAAGTCGTGGCCCAGATGCGCCAAACCGCCGAAGGTATCAAATCCGTCAGCGCGGTGGTCGCCCTGGCGCACTCGGTCGGTATCGAAATGCCGATCTCTGAAGCCGTCAATGCCGTGGTCAACGGCACCATCGAAATCACCGATATCGCCCAGCTGCTGCTCGGCCGTGATCTGAAACCGGAGGCACGACTGTGACCAAAAACGTTCTTGTTCTATTCGGCGGCCAATCCCCAGAACACCCCGTGTCCATTGTGACCGCCGTGGGTGTCCTCAACGCGCTGGACCGCAACCACTATAATCCCATCCCGGTGGGCATCAACCACCATGGCGACTGGGTATTAGCCGGCACTCACCAGCCCGACGACGCCGACTGGTCGGTGGCCACCCTGATCAACGAGCGCCCGGTGGAAACCACACACACCACCGCACTGTCTGATGAGCTGCCCGAAGTCCCCGCCACCGACACCCCGGTGGCCCTGCGCTCGGTCAACTCCTCAACCCAGCTGATCGACGTTGAGGGCAACGTGATTGCCGATATCGACGTCGCCTTCCCGCTGCTGCACGGACCCAATGGTGAAGACGGCACGGTCCAAGGCCTGTTTGAAACCCTCAACCTGCCCTACGTCGGCGCCGGAGTGCTGGCCTCTGCGGTGGGTATGGATAAACACTTCATGAAGATCGCCTTCCGCCACGCCGGACTACACGTGGGCCCCTGGGTCACCGTGACCGAGACCGACTGGCACACCAACCGCACCGCGGTCTTAGAAGAGATCGCCAAACTTGAGCTCCCACTGTTTGTGAAACCGGCACGCGGTGGCTCCTCGCTGGGCATCACCCGCATCACCCTGCTCTCCGAGTTAGAACAAGCCATCGAACACGCTCGCCAATACGACACCAAGGTCGTCGTTGAACAAGGCATACTGGGCCGCGAAATTGAATGCGGTGTGCTCGATGGCCTCAACGGTGCCAAACCCAAGGCATCCTATCCGGGCGAAATCGTGGTGACCGACGACGATCAAGACTTCCAGTTCTACGACTTCACCTCGAAATACCAATCCGAGAACAGCGCTGAACTATCCTGCCCGGCAGAACTCGCCGACGACGTCACCGCGTTAGTCCGCGCCCAAGCCGTCACCGCATTCCAAGCCGTGGATGCAGCAGGCCTATCCCGCGTGGACTTTTTCTACACGTATGACAACGAACTCATCATCAACGAAATTAACACGATGCCCGGGTTCACCCCGATTTCGATGTACCCACAAATGTGGCAGCGCACCGGCATCGACTACCCAGAACTCATCGACACCCTACTTGCCTTAGCCCAACAGGACTAGGGAAGCTTTAAGAATCTTGCTTTAGCGAGTTAACCATTTCTGGCCACCGCGTGATAACTCTCGCCGAGTCTTGGACGGCGGTGATGCCTGAACGAGCAGGTCTTAGTACTTTCCGAATAGATGCACTTACCATTTCAGCACTCTTCATCGAATCCAAGATTTGTTGCATTTGACCGACCATCTGATCCAACTCAGCTAGGGTCTCGACATTTTCACTAAGATCTGAATGGACTCGCAGAATTTGTTCTTCCGAGCCGCCCTCCAGAAGTAAGCTAATTATTCGAGCGAGGACCCTGTCGGAGTCACGTACTTTATCGAGGAGATTCTTCCCGTGCTCCCCAATACGCAGGGAAGGGTCCTTCAATGCTTGAGCAACTTGGAACATGTATTTTGACGCCACACGCGGGTCCCGGCCGTTCGCAGGCTGGGGTGGCATATTTTGGAATTCTGAGAGAGCGTCACCAAGTTCCTGGGTTTCGTCAGTAATCGCACTTAAATTATCGTGCAGTGCCACATTGAGGTCGAGAAGGCCCCATTCTTCTTGAGATGAATAGTCTATTTCTGTTGCCTTCGGGCTACTTGTATCCTGAGAAACCTCGGCACCGGCAGATTCGTCAACCTCATTTGGGTGGAGGGCTTGGTCCGCCAGTTGCTCCTCAGTCTGTGCCAATGTGTCTTCGGCGGACTCCAACGCTTGTACTACTCTTGTAGCTATATCTGAGACAACCTGTCTAAACGCGGCTGAGTCTGTACCTTGAATCCACGCTTGTTTGTAATCTACGAATTGATGAGCTCTAACGTAGTCGGAAATTTCGTCCTGATTTTCTGGTGCAAGACTCTCATAGCCTAGTAACGCGATCGGAATAAGCAGGCGTGATACGTGTAGGCGGGTGGACTGGTCTTGGAAAAGCATGAACTCTTCTCGACAGGCATCACTTTCAACATAATTTGCTGAATAAACCGCCAAAAATATGAGTGAGGAGTATACGCCTTGTTGGATTTTCTCATGCCAGTTGTCGCCAAGTTCGATACTTTCTCTATCTAAGAAGACTGCCGTTGGACGACCGGACATTACTTTCAGAATCGTCTCGAGGGACTCCTTGAGGGGTTTTGCGAATCCGAAGACCGTATCGTCTTGACGGGTGTAACTAAGGAAAATCTGAATCGGAGGACGATCAATAGAAATTTCGCTCACTGAAGCTCCCTTATGCCAGGTTAGATAACTAGTCGTACATTTTACTAAGGAACATACAGCAGTATGAGAGTATAGTTTAGATGCATTAGAACCCAGTCAGGGTGCTGCACGAAGTGGAAGTATATAAAGGTGGAGTACAAGTCCACGCCGAAGTTTCGTGAGGCGTATCACTGGCCTTCCTGTGGGGCAACACCCTCAGGAATGCGATCATCCAGATCATCCACACCCGGAATGACTTGGGCATCGGCCGGATCGGTGCACCCACCCTCGGCCGGAACTCGTGCGGCAGCATTACCAATATCCACCATGATCGACGACGACGAAACCCGCTCACCATCAAAGAGCACTTCCATGGCCGGTTGCCGCCCATAGGTGGTAATGCGCCAGTTGGTACCCTCTTCGCGAACAACCCAATCCACGCCATTGGCCCCAACACACTCATCAGTGGTTGGGCCAGGAACCTCCACGCCACAGCGGAACACCGCCACGGCAGGATCCCCCCAGGCCGCCGTAGACTGCGAATCAGTCCGACGCCGCTCATGCCCGGCAATCTCCTCGGGCATAGCCACCATGGCCTCAGCACACAATGGATCCGTGGCATCCGGTGCAACCTCAATACCGGCCACCAGGGACGTACAGGCCGTCAGGCTCAGACCAGCAACGGCCGCCAGTGCGGCACCACGGATGACACGAGTTGTTTTCGACATACCACTAACACTAAAACACTCACCCACCCGCTCCCGTCAGTTTTCGCCCCTGGCGGCTACCAAGGAAATGCGCGCCTCGCGCTGCGCGCCCACGTGACACCGGCCAACCGCGATACTATGGTTGCAGGTGACGTAGACCTGTCAGTGGGTCCTACACGAAATGAACCATGATGACTGAAGTAACGCAACAACCACCAAGTACCGGTGCTCAACATGACCACGGGTCGGCCAAGCTTATCTTCAATTGGTTAAAGCTTGCCGAATCAGCCCTCGGCAACAACTCCGACCGGCTCAACGCGATCAACATTTTCCCTGTGCCCGACGGCGATACCGGCTCCAACCTCTATCACACCGTGGCAGCCGCCACCCGTGCACTCGAGGACGTTGATGCCAACGCCAGCGCCGGCAAAGCCCTAGCCACCGCAGCAACCGCCGCCCTGGACCACGCCCAAGGCAACTCCGGAACCCTGATCGCCGTCATGCTCAATGCACTAGCCGAGCCCCTCTCCAAGGCCACCCGGCTGACCGCACCGCTGCTGGCCTTAGGCCTACAGCGTGCCAGTGCCGCCGCCTGGGCCGCCTTGTCGGATCCCCAGGAAGGGACCATGCTGACCATCCTGGATACCGCCGCTGCCACGGCCGCGAACTTCCGGGGCTCCATTAACCAGCAGCCCGAAGATCAACAGAACTCGCGCAAAACCCTGGGCGAAATGACCTCGCGCATCGTCGAAACCGCGTGGTTGGCTGTTGAAGAAACCGAAAACCAGCTGGCCGAACTCTCCGAAGCACAGGTCGTCGACGCCGGCGCCACCGGTCTGCTCTTAGTCTTTGACGCCCTGCGCGCCACCGTCCAAGGCGAATCCCTAGACCCAGAAATCCTAGAGTCCATCCACGGCTTCCACGTCGCCCACCCACACGTCCACCAAGACATGCAGGTCGCCGAAGCCTACGAGGTCATGTGCTCCCTGCAGCTGACGCCACTAGATGCCGCCACCCTGCGCATTGGGCTCAACGAAATCGGCAACTCGGTCATCATGAGCCCCATCAACACCATCGAAGACGATAACGGCACCATCCGCTGGCGCGTCCACGTCCACGTGGCAGAACCCGATGACGCCATGAAACTCATCCGCCCACTGGGCGACACCGAAAACCTGGCCATCACCCCGCTGCACGCCGGCAACACCACCGTCGACGCGCAGTGCCACCCCGTAACAGAAGCAACCACAGAAGACCCCAAGTAGTGGACCCCTTCAATCAGCCGCTTGCACCGTTGCTCGGAAACAAAACCGCCGAGCACTTAGCAAAGCACCTTGGGATCACCACCACCGGCCACGCCCTAAACTACTTCCCGCGCCGCTACATCGAACGCGGCGAACTAACCCCCATCGTCCAACTCCCACTGGGGGAGCAGGTCACCGTCATCGCCCGGGTGCTCACGGCCACCAACCGTCCAATGCGAGCCCGCAAAGGTTTCCTGGTCGATGTCACCGTCACAGACGAAGCCTCCGACACCGGCCTGCCCGGCACTCTGTCCATGGCGTTCTTCAACGGCTGGGCCGCCAAAGACCAACTCACCCCCGGCACGCTGGCCATGTTCCACGGCAAGACCTCCACCTACCGCGGGGAACTCACCCTGACCAACCCCGACTTCACCGTCCTGCCCGAAGAACACGAACATTCTCACACCGATCTGGCCCCCATCCCCGTCTACCCGGCAAAATCCAAAGTTCCCTCATGGACCATCCGCTCCGCCATCGAGCTCGTTCTCGACGCCATCAACTGGGCTGCCATTAGCGATCCGGTGCCCCAAGACTTCCTGACAGAACTCAATCAGGACCTGCCAGCCCTATCTGTGGCCTATCAACACATCCACCGCCCGGAGAACCTCAGCCAGGCAGCTGCTGCCCGACGACGCTTTGCAGCCCAGGAAGCCCTCATCCTCCAAACGTTGCTGGCACGCCGCCGCCTGCGCAACCGCACAATCATTCCGGCCACCGCCTATGCGCCCGTTGACCACGGCATTCTGGCCCATCTCGATGCCCAACTGCCATTCGAACTCACTGGCGGCCAGCAAGACGCCGGCGCCGAGATCGCAGCCGAACTCAACTCCGAACACCCAATGTCACGCCTGCTGCAGGGTGAAGTCGGCTCGGGCAAAACCCTGGTCGCACTGCGTGCCATGGCACAGGTGGTAGATGCCGGAGCACAGGCCGTGCTGGTCGCCCCAACCGAAGTCCTTGCCGGACAACACTACCGATCCATCACCAACACGCTGGGCCCACTGGCCACCGCCGGGCAACTGACCTCCTGGCAAGGGCCCTCCACTGAAGTGGTCTTACTGACCGGATCGATGACCACCGGACAAAAACAAGAGGCCCTCCTGAAAATCACCACCGGCCAGGCCGGCATCGTGATCGCAACCCACGCCATCTTCTCCGATAACGTTCATTTCGCCGACCTCGGACTCGTGGTCATTGATGAACAGCACCGCTTTGGCGTCGATCAGCGCGAAGCCCTACGCCAAGCCAACCCCGGGGTGCACATGCTGGTCATGACCGCCACGCCGATCCCACGCTCCGTGGCCATGACCGTCTTCGGCGACCTAGATGTCACCGTGCTCTATGGGCTGCCCTCCGGGCGCAAACCGGTCACCACGTACCTTGCCCGCATGGCCCACGGCCCCCGGATCATCCAACGCGTCTGGGAAATCATCGCCGAAGAAATCGCCGCCGGACGACAAGCCTTTGTGGTCTGTCCCAAGATCGATCCATCGGATACCGCAGGTCATGACGACGCCGACGACCTCTCCTCAGACGCGCACGCCGCCAACGTGGCCGAGATTACCGAAACCCTGCGCAACATCCCCGTCTTTGCCAGCGCCACCGTAGACAGCCTGCACGGCCGCCAAGACCAGCAAACCCAAGACGAGATCATGGGGGAGTTCGTGGCTCGCCAGATCGATATCCTCGTGGCCACCACCATTATCGAAGTCGGTGTGGACGTTCCCAATGCCACCGTCATGGCGATTTTGGATCCCGAATACTTCGGACTGTCCACCCTGCACCAGCTCCGCGGGCGCGTAGGCCGTGGCGAAGCTGCTGCCCGATGCTTCTTGGCCACCCGGCTACCAGACCACCATCCCTCGCTGGATCGCCTGGCCATTATTGAGTCCACCGAAGATGGCTTCGAGATCGCCAAAGCCGATGTGCAACAGCGCGGTGAAGGCGACGTGCTTGGCGCAGCCCAGCACGGCTATGCCAGCCAGCTCAAAGTCCTGCGGGTCATCCAGCACGCCGAACTCATCAACGACGCCGCAAACTGGGTCAACCAGGCGCTCAGCACCGATGAGAAGCTGACGGCCTATCCGCAACTGGTGGCCGCCGTGGAAGAATGGGAAGCTGCCCACGAAGAATCATCCGACTACCTCGAGAAGAACTAAACGATGTCAAAGATTGTCGCCGGACACGCCGGGGGACTGCCCCTAAAATCCGTGCCCGGATCAAATACCAGACCAACCACCGAACGCACCAAAGAAGCCATCTTCTCCTGGCTGGATTCTCGGGACTGGGTTGCCGGCAACGCGGTGCTGGACCTCTACACAGGCTCCGGTGGTTTGGCTGTTGAAGCGGCCTCCCGGGGAGCCACCAAGGTGACCGGTGTCGAGAACGCCCGGACGGCCGCTCAGGTCGCTGAAGCAAACGCTGCCATAGTCAATAAGGCATTAGGCCAACAGATCGTTGACATCAACCACATGCCGGTTCAACGCTTCTTACGGGTCACACCGGAATCCAGTTGGGATGTCATTCTGGCAGATCCACCGTATGACATCGACGAAGAGCAACTCCTGGTGACCATCACCCAGGCTTTCTATGCCTTGATGGATGATGGTCTGTTTGTACTCGAGCGTGCCGCGAAATCTGACGCACCAGAATGGCCCCGTGACACCTACGTGGTTGATGCCCGACGGTATGGTGAAGCCATGGTCTACTTCGTGCGCCGAACTGGGTATTAACTATTTGCGTAACGTCGCTGGTCGAACATAGCAGGCGCTATTTTTATGGACTACATTGACACGTATGCAACGCGCAGTATGCCCCGGTTCATTTGACCCTGTCCACAACGGCCACATCGAAATCATCATTAGAGCTGCCTCGCTTTTTGATGAAGTAGTGGTTGCCGTATCGAATAATCCGGCAAAGACTTACCGGTTCAGTCTGCAGGAACGTATGGACATGATTACCGAGACCGTTCGGGCTATCCAAGGCGTCACCGTGATTCCGATGGGCAGCGGACTGATTGCAGATTTTGCACGTGAACATGGTGCTCAAGCCTTGGTCAAAGGGGTGCGCAACTCGGGAGACCTCCAATACGAGATGCCCATGGCTACTTTCAACCGCCACCTCTCGGGGGTTGAGACAGTCTTCCTGCCAGCCGACGCTCGTTACCAACACGTCTCCTCAACGCTGGTCAAAGAAATCGTTGGGTTCAAAGGGGACATCTCGGAATTCATCCCATACGCTGTCGCCCAGCGCTTCGGTCTGAAATAGACCCCTTCAGCGGGTTTCTGCGTATCTTGGAATAATCAGAAAAGCCTCGGCGTTACATTCCTTGGTTGCCAATTTTGTCCTGACTAAATTATGGACTAGAGTTACTGGCTGGCCTTGACTGAATTTTAGCGATGCTAAGTATTCATTCATCCGGTCTAACCGGTAACATAATAGACTCGTTATATGAGCAACCAGGAGGTGCGGCTCATGTCAGAAATTAGTATTCAATCAGGAGTTACACTTCCTGATAAAACGAAACCATGGGTCCTGTCGATTACTGATCTAATCGATGCACCAGGTGCTTCCGAACAGGTTGAAGTATCCTGGCCGGCCCCAGCTGAACTTTCAGTTCCTCTTCTAGGAATTGAACGAGATTCAGCAATGCAAGTGGATATTCGCCTCGATTCAGTCCATGAAGGCGTCTTGGTCTCTGGGACCGTGGAGGGCACACTCACAGGTCAGTGCTCCCGGTGTCTAGACCCCATTACCGAAACCGTCACCATTGACATCCAAGAACTGTTCCAATTCGAGCATGATCCGATGCTTGAATCAGACGAACAACATCTCGTGGAACACGGCTTGATCAATATTGAGCCAATTATGCGTGATGCCCTGGTAACCTCATTACCGTTCCAACCTCGGTGTTCACCAGACTGTGAAGGTCTCTGTGATCAGTGCGGAGTCCGGCTCGAAGGTGCCGGCCCCGATCACCACCACGAACAGCTAGACCCGCGTTGGGCTGCATTGGCTGATTTTGCTTCGGGTAATGTAAACGAAGAAACTTCATCTGAAAATTCAGAGCAACAAGAAAAGAGATAACTGTGGCTGTACCAAAGCGGAAAATGTCCCGTTCCAACACGCGCTCACGCCGTGCACAATGGAAAGCGACCGCACCTAAACTTGTCAAGGTCGTTGAAAACGGCAAAGTAGAATACCGTCTGCCACACCAGGCACACGTCGTATCCGACTCAGCCGGCACCCCACTATTCATGGAATACAAGGGCCGCAAAGTCGCAGACATCTAAAGTGACCAGCTCAGCACATTCCAAGCCCAATATTTCGTGGGCCGCTGAGAACACAATAGAACACTTATCGAAGCATCTCGGCGTCAGTTTTGACCCCGAGATGCTTCGTCTTGCTTTAACTCACCGGTCTTACGCGTTTGAGCACGATGGGTTGCCCACCAATGAGCGGCTTGAGTTTCTCGGCGATGCAGTGCTTGGGGTTCTTGTAACGGATTACCTGTACAAGACGTTTACCGATGAAGCAGAAAACGAACTGGCCAAAAAACGCGCTTCGATCGTCTCCACGTTCGCACTAGCCTACGTCGCACGTGGAATAGATCTTGGGTCCCACATCTTCTTAGGTGAAGGGGAGATCCGTACACACGGTGGTAATAAAGATTCGATCCTGGCAGACACATTCGAGGCGCTGATCGGCGCGACATATCTGCACGCCGGATTTGATGCCGCATGGACTATCGTCAAACAGCACGTCATTCCGTTGCTGGACAACGAGCACATCATGGGAGCCGGGAAAGACTGGAAAACCCAGGTGCAAATCGCCGTGGACAAAAACGGCCTCGGGCCCATCGAATATCGGATTGAGGGGACCGGACCAGACCACGATCGCACCTTTAGCGCAACCTTGGTTGTCGGCGGTAAGAGCTACGCAACAGCACAAGCGAAAACGAAAAAAGATGCAGAACGCCTGGCCGCCTGGCACAGTTTGAGTGACATCGAAAAACCGTAATGCCTGAATTACCTGAAGTTGAAGTCGTCCGACGCGGTGTACAGCAGTGGGCCAATAATGCTCACGTTACCGCCGTTGAAATATTGGATCAACGCAGCCTGCGTCGCCACGTCGATGGTCCTGAGGATTTTATTTTTCGTCTCGTCGGCCAACGGCTCGAAGCAAGTTACCGACGCGGCAAGTATCTGTGGATTGCATTCGATGAGGGCTATCGGGCGATAGTCATTCATCTTGGCATGTCTGGCCAAGTTCTCGTGTCTGACCCTGACATCGCTGATCCGAAGCATCTGAAAATTCGCATCACGATCTGTCGCGATGATCGCGTACAAGAACTACGGTTTGTCGATCAACGAATTTTCGGCGGACTATATCTTGACACGCTGGTACCGGCACAGGATCATCCGGAAGAACTCATTCCACAGACTGTGGCACATATTGGGCGAGATCCGTTGGACCCCCTCTTTAGCGCCGAGGCCATGTTCCGCCGGCTTCGCAAGAAAAAATCCAGCCTCAAGCGTGCGTTGCTGGATCAATCAGTTTCTTCTGGAATCGGCAACATTTACGCAGACGAGGCACTATTTCGCGCTCGACTACATTATGCCAGGCCAACTGAGACCTTGACCCGTAATGAAGTCTCCAGGGTTTATACAGCTGCTGAACAGGTGATGCGTTTAGCCTTAGCGCAGGGCGGCACCTCTTTCGACACTCTATATGTGAATGTCAACGGAGAATCTGGTTACTTTGATCGTTCATTGAATGTCTATGGGCGAGAGGGCAAACCGTGCCTGGTCTGTCGAGATGACGGAACTTACACGCTCATTGTGCGTCAGAAGTTCATGAACCGGTCATCGTATTATTGTCCGAAATGTCAACCCGTACCGCGCCGTGCGCGGTGGTAAAAGCGTCTATACTCGTCCATAACAGTTTTATAACCACGCATCCGATCAGAAAGAAGCTGCCTGCATATGCGCCAACCGCCAGCACCTAAGCGTGTCGGCCGCGTTCGCTTACCTCGGCGCGGTGCAGCCCTGTCAATTGTTTGCTCAGCCGCCCTCGTGTTGGGTTCCACCGTTTTTGCGGCCTCGCAGTTCACTACCCAACTGGCAGATGATTTTGATACCAACCGCGAAGTTGTCGAAACTGGCATCAATCAGGAAACCGCCGCATTCGACGACGGGGAGATGAACATCCTGGTCTTGGGCTCAGACGCGCGCGAGGACGAGGAATCCGAAGAGCAACGTTCTGACACCATGATGCTCGTGCACGTTCCAGAATCACGTGAAGAAATGTACGTGATGTCGATTATGCGTGACCTGTGGGTTGAGATCCCAGACGTTGGGATGTCCAAAATTAACTCGGCCCAGACCTATGGTGGTTACCCGCTGACGATTAAAACCATCGAAGGTCTCACCGGAGCCGAGATCGACCACATGGTGGTCATCGATTTTGATGGCTTCCGAGACCTCACAACTGCACTTGGTGGGGTAGAAATTGACAACGATATGGCGTTCTCTGCTGGTCAGGTCAACCCCAGCTACTACCCAGAAGGCAAAATCCGGTTAGAGGGCACAGACGCCCTTCGCTTTGTTCGAGAGCGAAAAGCCTTCATCGATGGGGACTACCAACGGGTGAAGAACCAACAGAAGTTCCTAACAGGTATCGCCACTGGCGTTCTAGACTCCGCCACGCTAACGAACCCTACGAAGATCTCTGGCATGGTCAGTGCATTCACACCGTATCTCACCGTGGATGAGTCGCTAGATGCAGAAACGCTCGTCAATTACGGCCTGTCCATGAACAAGCTGCGACCATCCGCTATCACAAGCTTCACCATCCCGAACACCGGAACTGGGACAACCCCTGGGGGAGCGTCGGTGGTATGGCCTGACGAAGAAAGCCTGATCGAAATGCGCACAGCTATGGATGAAGGCACAATGGCAGAGTTCGTTGAAGAGCTTGAAGCGCGTCTCGAACAAGAACGCACTGAAGGCACTGGAGCACCTACTGAGGAAGCCCCGCTGGAAGAAGCACCCGTCACACCGGAAGATACAGTTCTGTAGTGAATCGCCGTTTACTGCTCGTTACCCATTCATATACTCCTGAATCGACTGCACCACAACGTCGGTGGAAGAAGTTCTTAGCAGGACTGGCCTCTGCTGGTTGGGATGTTGAAGTCTTAACACCTCCGGCTGATCCGCGGTATGTCGATCCCACACAGGATGGGGAACCGCATCTGCGGATACGCCGTACGCCCGACGTTGGGTTTCTGCCGGATAGCCGAGGCGGTAGATTAGCCAAAGCAGTAGTCCATGCTGTGACGTCAGTGCCCCTGTCTGTGCTCTCAGATGCGGACATTGTTGTTGCTACGGTGCCTGCACTACCCAATCTTGTAGCGGGCAGAGTGATTGCCTGGATGAAGCGTGTCCCGTTCGTGGTCGAGATGCGTGACGCCTGGCCAGATCTGATCTTTGAATCTGAAACGGGCGGCAAAGCCTTTGGCACCCTAGTTGCCGAGACCATCACTCGCATTCAGCGTTCTTCCGATCAGCTCATTGCAGTAACTCGGGGCTTTGCCGAGACCTTAGAGCAACGCAATATGCCACCGGTTGAAGTCATCTTTAATAGTCGACAAACAGACAACATCCAGCTTCTGCCAGCACGTGATCGTAACGCTGGTGAACTTAATGTGTTGTATCTAGGTAATCATGGTGAGTCCCAGCAATTAGAACTACTTATTGAAGCCGCGAGTATAGCTCGAGCGCAGAATCCAGATATTCGTATCCGATTCGTGGGTGATGGTACACAGAAACCCGCCCTGCAGGATCTTAACGATTCACTGGATAACCCTGTAGAAATGTTGGAACCCACATTCGGACACGAAACAATTGAGCAGTATCAATGGGCAGATACGTGCATGGTGAGTTTGCGTTCCGATTGGGCAAGCTTTGCTCATACGGTACCTTCAAAGACCTACGAACTACTGTCTTATGGCAAGCACATCACAGGCGTTATCTGTGGCGAGGCAGCGGAAATATTGAGGGAGTCTGGCAAGCACGCGGTGGTGCAAGATAACCCACAGTCGCTGGCTAATACCTGGCTAGGTTTGGCACAAGATCCGTATTCGACTCCTGTGCAGGAAGCGGGCCCCGCCTGGGTCGCTGAACATGCCTCGGATACGGCGCAAATAATGAAACTGGATTCAGTCTTGAAACGAAAACTTCCACAAAAAACCACGACGAATTTGCTCAAACGTTCCTCAACAGCGGCGTCAATCTCAGCTACGGCTGCATTAGAGCACCTAAAAAATAACCGAGCGTTATTTGGCTTACTCGTCCTGCGCCGTTTGCCGCAGCGACTGCGCGAACCAATAGCTACAGCCGCCTCGAACTTCAACGGTGGACCGCTCGACACGGTTTCCGCCGTTGGTAAGGCAGTGCTCGGCCGAACCGATGAACTCAAATCACAGGCGAGCTCCCTACTTGGCAAACGTGGCAGCGACCGGAAAATCATCGACTACGCTCGGGTCTTTATTGCTCTTGGCGACCTGGAGACTGCTGAGTGGTTGCTTGATCGAGTGCGGCCGAACACCCGGGGCCTTGTTGCGGCACGCGCTTGGGTGTCATGGACCCGTGGGGATATGGAGCAGGCCGTGGAACTCATGAAGACCGCTGAGCGAGAACGAAAAACGGTGGAACGCTGGTCCTCTGAGCTCCACAGTTTCCAAGGTGCCATGCCGCATCTGCGCTCGGTAGACGATTATCAGCCGAGAAACGAGCGCGTCTTACATGTCCTGACGAACTCGCTGCCGCATACGCCTTCTGGCTATGCTCAGCGTTCACATTCCATCATGCTGGCGCTGCAAGACCTCGGATGGGATCTGTCGGCAGTGACGAGAATTGGCTGGCCCATCACCACCGGGGCGCTGCTTGCTGAGTCTCAGGATTTCGTCGACGGTATTGCGTATCAGCGGTTATTGCCTCAACAATTAGAGACACACTTCAGTGAGCGATTGCAGCAAAACGCCGAAATGCTCCTCCAACACGTTCTGTGGAAACGTCCCGCACTCCTGCATACCACCACACACTGGACCAACGCAGTCGTAGTCCAGGCTGTTGCCAACGCTGTTGGTATCCCGTGGGTGTATGAGGTACGAGGCCAATTAGCTGACACATGGGCCTCCACCCGGGATGAAGATGCAATCCACTCGGACTATTACCGTTTATTCCAAGCGCGTGAAAAAGATGCGACCTTAGCTGCTGACGGCTTAGTGACTTTGGGGGAGCAGATGAAGGCGAACCTGGTCGATTTCGGTGCTGACAGCGAAAGCATCGTATTGTCTCCCAATGCTGTGGGTGGCCAATTTCTTCAGGAACCAGGCGACACGACGCAAGCACGCATCGATCTTGGCCTCGACCCAGAACTCGAATATGTGGGCACTGTCAGCTCATTAGTTCCGTATGAGGGTATCGAGACTGTCGTTCAAGCAGCCGCAAAAATCATGCCAGAACGTCCGAAACTGCGGTTATTAATCGTAGGAGATGGCACAGCATTACCAAATATTGTAGAAACCGCAAGAAAGCTTGGTATTGAAGACCGAGTGATTGCGCCAGGCCGCGTCGATCGAGACGAGTCTCACCTTTATCATCAGGCACTCGATATTTTCGTGGTGCCAAGGATCTCTACCAAAGTCACCCGAATGGTGACCCCTATGAAGTCCGTCGAAGCTTCGGCCAGCGCTAAGCCAGTCATCGCTTCCGATTTGCCTGCATTATCCGAATTAGTCCATCATGAAAAGACCGGACTTCTGGTGCCTGCGGAAGATCCGGCGGCCTGGGCAGCAGCCATAGCGAGTTTGCTGGATAACCCTGATCTTGCACGACAGATGGGTCAGGCTGGAAGACAGTGGGTTTTAGAGGAACGCACATGGCAGGCAAATGCCAAAAAATACGATGAACTTTATCGTCAGATTTTGGCGAGATAACAGAAGAAATCCAGTTAGGTGACCGACTTCGATGGGCTGACGTTGGTTTTGACTTATAATAGTCAGCTGGATAGCTTGGAATCTTTATTGACTCCAGCAACGTTTGGTACCAATCCGTGCCGTGAGAAGGATAGTGAATGTCGAATATTTCCAGTGTTGCCGTGATCGGGCTGGGCTACATCGGGTTGCCCACGGCGGCGATCTTGGCCGACAATGGGCTGCGCGTCTACGGTGTAGACGTCAACCCGGCAACGGTCGAGGCGGTCAATGCCGGATCGGTGCCGTTTGTGGAACCCGAACTGGGCGATTATGTGGCCCGTAATGTGGCCGCCGGCCGGCTGACTGCGACCACCGAGCCCCCGGCCGCTGATGCCTACATCGTGGCGGTGCCGACTCCGTTTTTGGCCAATAAGACCCCGGATCTGTCGTATATTGAGGCCGCCGGGCGTACCCTGGCCGCCCAGTTATCCGGTGATGAGCTCATTATTTTGGAGTCGACGTCGCCTCCCGGAGCGACGGAACGGCTGGCCGAGGTCATTCACGAGCAACGCCCGGATCTGGCCGCGGCGGGCAGCCTGCAGTTTGCCCACGCCCCGGAACGCGTGTTGCCGGGCAAGGTGATGCAGGAATTGGTCACCAATGACCGGATCATTGGCGGGTCTACCCCCGAAGCTGCCGAGCGGGCCGTGGCGGTGTATCGCACGTTCTGTGAGGCTGAGCTGGTGACCACGGATCCGCGGACTGCGGAGATGTCGAAACTGGTGGAAAACTCCTTCCGCGATGTCAATATCGCCTTTGCCAATGAGTTGTCGATGATTGCCGATGAGATCGGTGTGGATGTGTGGGAAGTCATCGAGCTGGCCAACCGGCACCCACGGGTCAATATTCTGCAGCCCGGCCCCGGCGTCGGCGGGCACTGTATCGCCGTAGACCCGTGGTTTATTGTTGCCGCCGCCCCCGATACGGCCACCATTATCCGCAACGCCCGGGAAATCAATGACGCCAAACCCGACTGGGTGATCCGTCAAATCAAGGCCGAAGCCTTTGACGTCCACCAGGCCACCGGGCGCACCCCGGTGATTGCCACCCTGGGGCTGGCATTCAAACCGAATATTGATGACCTCCGTGAATCGCCGGCCCTGAACATTACCGAAGCCCTGGCCACCGAATTCACCGGTTCCAAGATCCTCGCGGTGGAGCCTCATATTGATGCGCTGCCGGCTCGCCTGCAAGGCTTCGACAACCTAACCCTGGCCGGCGTCCACGAGGCCATCGACGCGGCCGACATTGTCGTACTGCTCGTCGACCACGCTGCCTTCGCCGACCTGGGACCCAAAGCCTACGAGAAACGCGTCATCGACACCCGCGGCCAATGGCGCGACAGCAAGTAGACTGTCCAAATATGAGCAAAAACTTAGACGAAGCTAGTCTTGAGACTCTTCAACAACGTCTTCTTGAAGAGCTTGAGGCCCAACAACGTCTGCAAACGGAACTCACTGTTGCACTCGAAAGTGAGCGGAATCTTCGTCTGGAAAACGACTTACTGTGGGCCTATCTACAACGTAAGCACCCTAATCGCGTGAATGATGCCAAAGGGTTGCTGAAACGCATAACGGAAGGCAGCGATCTTGCCGTTGAACTTCAAAAACCGGAAGAAGCGAATGCGCCAAAGAATCGATCCTTGCGCAAACGCGTTCGAGGCGCACTCGGCAAACTCCCCGGGGTGCATCGCGCCTACCACGGTCTCAAAAATCGCGGAAAGTAGTCCGTTTCTACGCTCCCTTACATAGCATAAAGAAGGTGTTTCAATTATGGGTCTGGCACCAGAGTCTTCACCACGCCGATTCGATGTCCTCCAGAAGCGCCTCGATGAATTGTCGTTGCAAAAGCGAGCAGTCGCTAAACGTGCAGTGGTCTATCAAGATCTCGTTTCAAGAAGTCCCTTGGAACAGATCACAGCGATCAAGGCGCAGCCGATCAATGAACGACTTCAGTATGCTTTGTCGGCGCCTACGGGACAAGAACTTCGAGCAGCTCTTCTAGAACAGATCGCAGGCTTGCCACCAGCAAGTGCAGGTATTGCGAATAAACCCTTCACCACCAAGATTGGTATTATCGCCGATCTGTTTCTCTATAAAAGCTTTGAAGGCCTCGCGGACTTCCAACCGATCTATCCGGATAACTACACGCAGTTTCCTGATCTAGATATCTTGTTGATGGTCTCAACTTGGCGGGGTATTGATGGGGTGTCCTGGAAAGGTGTCACGACCAAGACCAGCGAGAAACGAGAGAAGCTCTTCGAAGAGATTCTGCCCTATTATCGTGCCCTAAATGTACCGATTGTCTTCTATTCAAAAGAAGATCCGCCAAACTACAATCATTTCCTGCCATTTGCTCAGCAGGCTGATCATATTTTCACATCAGCCGAAGAAATGATTCCGAAATACCAGCGTGATTGCCCCGGTGCCAAGAGCATTGATGTCTTGCCGTTTGGGATTAACCCGAAGCATCATTCTCCCATTGGAAGCCAACAAGGAGACATCCAACGGATCGTTCCGTTTGCCGGTTCATGGTTTAACCATAAATATGAAGACCGTAGCCGCTGGGGTAATGAGATTCTGGATGCAGTCGTTGCGTCAGACCGTTACGATCTCGTTATTTTTGACCGCAACTCCGGTCTTGAAGATGAGCGCTATAAATTTCCGAATCGTTTTGCTCATATCACCACTCCAGCAATAGATCATCAGTCATTGCTGGATATTCAACGGCTGGCAGATGTGAGCATTAACTTCAATTCGGTTTCGAGTTCATCGTCGATGTTTGCGAATCGCGCTATAGAACTTCAAGCCCAGGGCACATTCGTGCTGAGTAACTACAACGTTGGGTTGAATTCACGCTATCCTCACGTGCATATCAGCAACGGTTTTACCGACACACTCGCCGCCCTCAATAACCTCAGCGACAAGCACATCAGAGCGATTCAGGCGGACGGTATTCGCACGGTGTTCTCCAATGATCTAGCACTGATGCGCATTGCAAAGATCATCGAAACAGTCGGTAGCACCGCACGAATCGCAGACCCACGGGTTGTCATCCTCAAACATGATGACGATGAATACCTGAGCACCGAACTCAAACGCCAGACCTATGGCAACATCGTTGATGTTGTCGGGACAGAATCCATATCAGACGTACACCAGTTACAGACGCAAGCGGACGTCATTGTTCACGTCGGCACGGATTACGAATACGCCCCGACTCACGTAGAAGATCTTGTGAATGCGTTTCGCTACACCGACGCACGCACTGTCGAGAAGATCCCATCAGGTATTGGACACTCGATCCGGCATACCTACGCAGAACCCACAAACGTATCGACTATGGGGGCAGAGTTTATTGCCGATGCCCCTGCCAACATCAATCCGAGAAATGGCTATCGGATTGATGAAATCGGAATTACAGCTCGAGACTCATCTCTTGAGCTGACAGACGAGCCAGAACGTTCGAAGAAACAGGCTATTCTTTCCGTGGTTGTCCCGATTTACAACAACGGTCCGCATTTATTACATAAGTGCATCGCTTCCCTTCGTAGATCCAGCATCTTCGAGCAGCTGGAAATTGTACTTGTGGACGATGGCTCTACCGATATTGCTACCACGCAAGCGATTGATCAACTTGAGCGTGAGCTGAACTGGGTTCAGGTCTATCGTTTTGAGCCAGGCGGATCTGGCAGCGCATCGCGGCCACGCAATAAAGGGCTCGAATTGGCAAGCTGCGACTACGTGACGTATCTTGACCCTGATAATGAAGCGCTCAACGACGCATACGTGAAACTCCTGCATACCGTGATCGAAGCAGACGTTGATTTTGCGGTGGGAGATATGACGAGATGGCGGGGAAGTAATGCCGCTGTTCGCTACACCAAGTTCCTCCAAGATCGTCTTGGTATTGAAGGTCATGTCGGTCGTGGGGGAGCCCAAGCTCTCGTGGATATGCAATTTATGCCCATCAGTATTCAGGCGTTGGTGGCTCGTACCGATTGGTTGCGGGCTACCGGTATTTCACAACCTGTAGGGGCTGTAGGACAGGATTCATATTTTTTCCAACAGATGTTGTACTACGCCGATACCTTTGCAATCTTGAAACTGGCTGCACATACTTACTATGCGCAAGTTGAGAATTCAGTAGTCAACACGGTCAACGCTAGATTCTTCGACAAATACTTGCCATTAGAACAAGCAAGAAGCGAATGGCTGAGCGAAGTCGGTTTGCTTGCCAAATACCGCGAAACCCGTATGGAAACATTCTTCACAGGATGGTATCTGCGGAAGTTGGCAGATGTACCTGCAGACCAACGCTCCGGAGCTATTGAGACGATTGCGAAACTGGGTCAAATGTATGAAGAACACGACTGGCAGTCTCAAGAAGCCCAAGAGTTTTGGGCCGTAACCGTGAGCGAAGTGACCGAGCAGCAGACGAGCGGGGACAATTAGATATGGCACTGCAAGGCTGGCAACGACAGTATCTGGACGCGTTACTGCGGTCCAGAATACATCGAATTGCACAATTTGAGTCCCTCGAATTCTTCTCTTCAATTATCGACGAACCAGCTGACGGGATACAAGAGCTCCTCTTACATCGGCTTATAGCGGGTTTAGAGAGTGTGTCCGACGCAATCAAGCTTTTGGATACCATTCGTCACACGAGCTGGAAGAAGTACGGACCTCGGGTCCTAGCGCGCATCGGGGATACGGAAGCTGTCTTGAAACTCCGCCCAGATCTGGCAGAGCACTTCCAAATACTCCGGGAACGCACCGGTTACACCACGTATTCGATCAAAGACTGGCGACTCATCGGTGACGGCACTAATCTTCGCCGTCCTGATGCTCCGGTTTGGAGCGGTCGAACTACCTCCATCCAGAAGTTGGTGGAACGGACCAAGATTCAAAAATTCGGCATAGAAGATATTGGTGCTGTTCTGCAACATTATTTTGAAGCAGGCATTCGGGTCTTCCAGCTTGCCATCATTACCTTTGCGGCCGAAGAAAACGAGTGGGCGCGAGTTCTTCACCAAGTGCTTGCTGCTCCCTGTCTAGAGATCAGTGTAGAACCCCACACTCCGGATAATTTTGTTTTATCAACCCCTGCAGCGCTGTGGACCCCATACTGGCGGATTGCGACAGAACCAGAAGCCATCAATAGATGGGATGTCACTGAAGTTCATACCGGTCAAAAGCTCCATGGGCTTGGGTCGGCCGGAATATATGATCAGATTAGCGTACTACTCGCGGTATCAGGTCTCCTTCGTGAAGGTATCAATCTCTGTCCTATAGACGATGGGCTGGTTCGAGCCATGACCCCATCTCAACCTATCTGGGGATTTCGCCGCCGGGAATTTTCTGCATCTCGCACGACGTATCAAGCTGATGACGTAAGAGCTCTTGCTTTAGCCTTCTTGGGGAAGCTACCAGCTACTCAACGTGTCAGCATGTTTCGTTCTAGACTGGCAATGCGGTTGGTGGGAGAAGCTTGGATCCATCGAAATAGTGCCTCAGAGCTTTCCGAAAGTGGCAGTTACTATCAGCACCTCGTTCGAACCGCACAACTTTTTGGCGAAAATCGCTTCTCAGAGGTTACCGATTACATCAACCAAACTCCTTATGGATCCGAACCTGCTTTTCGCTTCTTTTTAGGTGAAGCTCAGGCGGCTCTGGCACTGGTCGACCGTGTAGTGCACCTTCCATCCACCGTAGACGTTGCTCAGGTTGCGAACCCGGATGAGATACTCTGCGTGACCCACGCTTCTGTACCGGATCAGACCGGTGGCTACGCCATCCGTGCCCATGGAATCCTGAAATCCTTGCGGAATGCTGGCATACAGATCACGGCCGTGACCCGCCCAGGTTTTCCAGCGGGTGCCTTAACAGAGCCGTCTACAGTGACTGTTGACGAAGTCGTGTACCAACGCCTTCCTGCTACTGACGTCACCCGAAACCACGGCGAAATCCGCTACATGATGTCATTCGTCGAACCGTTTAAAGCTCTGTTCAAGCAACGTGGGATTGGAATTATCCATGTCAGATCGACGTTTTTGATCGCATTACCCGCGCTGATCGCAGCACGTGAACTCGGTCTAAAAGTCCTTTATGAAGTCAGCGGCCTTTGGGAGTTGGTATATCAAGATCGTGAGTATGCGTCGCACTTGCTCAAGAGGTCAGCATTTGCAGAACTTGCTGAAACGCTTATCATGACGAAGGTCGATCAACTGGTGGTCATGAACGAGGCAGTGCGACAGATCGCTATCGATCGCGGAGTAGACGTAGATAAAATCCAGGTTGCTCCCAACGCGGTCAACGTAGATAGTTTTACACCGTTACCCCTACCCGATAACGAAGTATTCACCATCGGATATCTCGGCAGTTTCCAAGACTACGAGGGACTTGAGGACATTGTCGAAGCAGTCAAGATCCTCATTGCCGATGGAACTCGGGTCCGTGTCCGTATGGTGGGAGACGGGCTACAATACAATGCCGTTCGTTCCCTTATCAAAACATCGGGTCTTGAGGAAGTATTTGAACTCACGGGGAGAGTCCCTCACGAAGCAGTGATAGACCAGTATATGCAAATGGACGTCTTGGTCTATCCACGACGATCGACCGGAGCTACCGAAACGATCACGCCCCTGAAGCCGTTTGAAGCGCTGGCTCTGGCCAAACCCATTATCGTCAGCGACGTGGAACCACTTTTAGAAATTACTGGAAATAATGAACGTGGCCTCGTATTCCGAAGTGGCGATGTAGAAGATTTTGCGCGTGCTATTCAGCGGCTCATAGATGAGCCAGGATTGCGAAGTACACTGGGACAACATGGCCGTGAATGGGTCGTTGAGAACCGGAACTGGGGTATCGTAGTCAAGACTTTTGTCGAAAGCTACCAGCATCTGACAGCATCATAGACTACAGTCATACACAGCTCAATTGGTGAAGAATCTCTATGTCCTTCGGGTTTGTCCTCTGAATTAGGGCAAGATCTGAGCATAGTATTAACTGGGAAGTTTCACCGTCACATCAGGACTGGAGAACACACATGACGCGATTGCGTAAAATCAGCCTCGTAGGTATTGTTACCCTCCTGGTGCTGGCTGTGATCGGGACCTTAGCAGTGGCATACGAGCAGTGGGTACTTGTCGCGGTTACGGGTTACATCGCCCTTCTGCTGACAGTCATATTTATCTTCTTTGGTATTCAGTTCATGACACACAACGTTCGCACCAGTGAACGTAACGCGAAAACTACAACGCAAAAACTAGCTGCAAGAATCAACGTAGCGACGCAGGGTTTTGAAAAGTCTCATGCGCAGCTGCAACGACAGGTCCGAAGGACAGACGAGTTGGTTCGTGATTCAAAGGATTATTCACAACGGGCCCACAACCAAGTCAAATCAAGAATAGAGGACCTGGAACAAACTCTTCGAAACATCCTGCGTGATAACGCCCGGAACGTCCGAGCCACTGTGCGGGACAGCACACATGAAATCGAAGCGATGCTGCAATTATACGGACGGTATGACGATCTCAAACTGCCAATGCCGAACACCGGGGGCTTTGCCATCGACGCGCAAGCGCTAGGACATCTCGTAACGCTGGTTGAAGAGCATAAACCGAAGCGTATTCTTGAGTTGGGCAGCGGTACCTCAACCATCTGGTTGGGCTATTTGTGTCGAGCATACGGTGGCCAACTGGTTTCTCTAGACCACTTAGAAAAATATTTAGCGCTTACGAAGCAAGCAATTGCACGTCATCAGCTCGAAGAACAGGTAGATTGTCGTTTCGCACCTCTGGAGAATACCGAATGCGACGGACGTACATTTAACTGGTATTCTACCGATGCCTTAGCAGACCAGCATGACATTGAACTGCTCCTCGCTGACGGGCCACCACAAGCAACAGGACCCCAGGCACGTTACCCATCTTTGCCGAAGCTTGTTGACCGTCTGGCTCCAGATGCCCTCGTTATTCTTGATGATGCCCATCGGAAAGACGAAGCTGACATAGTTGACGCTTGGCTGGAAGCCTACCCGGATTTTCATCGGATTGAGCATGGGACTAGCCGTCTGGCGGTATTACAGCGACGTAGCAACTAGCTGGATCGCAAAACGAGGCAACTATGCATTCGAGACCTCATGTTCTTTGAGGAATCTCATGAAGTCGGCACTGTAGGATCTTGCGAAATCACTTGATAGATGATGATGGTCGTAGCGTGTGATCAGTCCACCGACCATGCTGTAGCAGCGTTCCTCATCGCATAAACCAGCGGTAGGGTCATAGAAATTCACAGATGATTCTTGGTGTTGAGCGGTATCCGTGAGGATGGTTCCCCGGTCACCAATCAGGTCATCGGCACTTTGAGAACATTCTTCGACCAGTTGACCTGGATTTGAGGCGATGCAGGTAGGCACATTGATATCGTTGAAATGTGGGACTTCACCCATGACGACGACCTCTTTGTCGGCATCCGCCCATGTCGCCCACATATCAGCCACCGCTTGCGACGTAGTTGCCTCTGAGCTCCTGCCGTCCTCGTCGTAAAAGGTCCTATCGGTGGGAGAGGCTGCGGTGACGATGACATCGAGGTCGGCATCTTGTTGGAATTCTTCTGAAGAGTCGGCCACGAATTCAGCACAAGCGTCTGCAGCGTCGCGTCCTGAGCCACTTGTTTCAGGGGCAGCGCTTGACAGCGGTACTGGGGTACAGCCGCTCTTCGTGTAGCCCTGAATATTCCAGTTGTTTTCCTTGCCAAGCTCATCAAATAGTGGCAGCCATGCTCGTGCATGAGAGTCGCCTATGACCGCAACTTTGAGGTCTGCCGAATCTTCAGGAGCGCCTAAACTACAGTCTGAACGATCGAAATCAGTGTATCCATCGGGGATATTGCATTCGGGATAGGTCGGTTCTTCAGCTTCTTGTTGCACTTGTGTCGCCGGGATCTTCGGCTCACCGCTGGTACCCGGATCCTCACAATTTGCTAAGAATGCATCAGCACCGACACAATCGGAAATGGCGATTTCTTCGTGTGTTTCCGGGGCCAGCAGTTGCGGTGTAATGAACGTAACGGCTCCAATAAGCGCCATGTTTGAGGCCATAAGGGTGAAGGCTCGCCGTGGCACCTTGAACGGTTTAGCTCGTCGCAAGGGATCCTCAATGAGTTTCTGAGAAGCCGCCGAAAGGACAAACGTGACGACGATGATCACAAGTTTGTGGTACCACACGAAGGGATCCAACTGATAAGTTGCCACAATGATGAGCGGCCAATGCCATAGGTAGATGGCGTAAGACCAGTCACCCATACGAACAGAAGGTCTTAGCGAAGCCCACCAGTAGACGCCAGTGCCGGTGTGGTGCGAGCCATAGCGGATAAAAAGCGCTGCACCAATGACCGGGAGAAGTGCCGTATAGCCCGGAAACGGCGTCTCGCCGCTATAGAGCAGCCCCGCGATCACAATCGCGACGATGCCGGACCAACCCAGCGCATTTTGCCATGCAACGGGTATCCTAGACGTAGCCGGCAGCATAGCCAGCAGCCCACCGATTGCAAATTCCCAAAAACGAGTCGGTGTGACAAAATACGCTTGCGCAGGATTGTAGTTGGTGAACCCAACCGAGAATACAAACGACAAGATGATGATGGCAGCGAGAGACCAGATGATCACCCGGCGAGCACGCTGCTCTTGTTCTAACTGTGTCCCCCTATTCTTCGACAGAACATACATGCCGACGAAGATGAGCGGTAGCAAGATATAGAACTGTTCTTCAATCGATAACGACCAGTAGTGCTGGACCAACGAGGGCTCATTATCTGCTGCCATGTAGTCCACCGAATCAGAAGCTAATACCCAGTTTTCCACATAGAATAACGATCCCAGCAACTGTCGGACATTCATCGACCAGACCGTTTGGGGGAGGAACAACAGCATAGCTACGAGCGAGAACACTAAGACCGTAAAAGCCAATGGCAGCAAGCGCATCACACGGCGGGCCCAAAACTTGGGTAGGGATATTCGACCAGTTTGGGCCAATTCCCGATAGAGATGGCCTGTGATTAAGAACCCCGACACCACAAAGAAAACGTCAACGCCGACGAAGCCGCCACTGAAGCTGTTCGGCCAAAGGTGATACAGCAAAACAAGTCCGACAGCTACGGCACGTAATCCCTGAAGTTCGGAACGAAACGAGCTTCTGATAGGAGCCGCCGACTGCGTTGGTTGGATTGTCTTGCTCAGCATGCTTTGACAATAGTGATCATGGACTCACGAGGCAAACCAGATCACTGGTCTTCAGCGTCTTTGACGGGAGTACTCAGGGTACTCCCTGAGAGTTATGATTTTCTGATTTTCCGCTTTTGTAGACGTGTTCGGCTTAGACCGACATTCAAACGGTAGACACCTTGTGGTGATCTGATATCTAACTTGAAGGATTTCATCTTAGAACGTCTTTTGAGTGAGATATCCAAGCTCTGAACCGCCGACGTTGAAATAACCACAATAGATTCTGCCTGGTCAGCGGTAAAATTCGCGTGCACCGAGGTGCCATCTTTCATTCTTTTCCATCGAATACCAATGAGTCCGCGCTTAGACTTGGTCTTTCGGTTTCCTTTGACGATGTCGAATGTGGGATGATCTCCAAACCACCGCATCACAACCTGGCGGGTATCATCCGTCAGTTGGAGTGAGGTGGGATCATTTTGAGATACTTCAACACCGATGTCGATGAGCCATTGCTGACGGATCTTTTGTTGTTTGTCGGTTTGCACCCGATCCCAGATGACCCAGCAGTCCATATCGGGAAGATATATGACACGGCGAAGCCATCGTGCCGATTCAAAATTTTCATCATGAATTTCAATGGCATGGAGAGTGTCATCGTGCTGGACGAGCCGGGCAGGAACGTCGCCTGATTTGTCATATCTTTGCTCTGAAAGATTGACGAGGCTATGAGCAGACCTTGATTTGGTGTAGTCGCGGTCACGACTGCGGTGCTGATAACTGTGGAATCCGCCGTCTGTAATCCACCTGCGACCTTGGGTGTAAATATGGACGCTACCCCGGTCATTATGTGAATGTCTTTCTAGATCGGGGCCATGTCTAACAATGGTGTGGGATTCGTCTTTGAGGGGGCGTTGCTCGCCCCAGCCGCTGCGAGAGACTGTCAAGCCATTAGGGAAGTGTCGAAAAAGCGCGAGGTTAGTGTCCTCAACTTCGCCTTGCATGACCTGATCAATTAGGGGATGGATACCTGAGCGGCCTTTGCCTCGCCCTCCATCGCCAATTTGAGGCATGGTTTTGTCTGGCAAGATGAGGTAGGCCATTGTTTCCCCAGCCTTGTCTAAACGTTCGAGAGCTTCGGTAGGAAAGTCGTAGCCTTCGAGCTGCAGTCTTTCACGAGCCTGCAACCACCATACGAGGTTGTATTGATGGTAAGCGACCGAGCCCTCTTCGTTGAGACCTTCGCTATCGAAAGCATCGAGTATTTGAGCACCTAGACGCTCAATGGAACGCTGCACGCCTGCCTCGTCGCTGAGTACAGACGAGACAACGAAGAGACCGAGGTTTTGGTGCAGTCCGTGGTTGCCTGGCACGATATTTGAATTATCGAACAACCAATTTCTGTGCATGGCCAGAAAATCGACATACCATTGATCATCCTGGTCCATCAGTGGCGCACCGAGGCTTGTTTGGATAGCCCGGTTGCCATCCGTCATGTCCATCCATGCGTACTTGTCCTCAGCGCGTTTCGGAGGGATATTAGTTTCAGCCCACGAGCGAACGATCCGTTTCCATTCCGTCTTGGAATCTTCATCGCCGTCGAGTGCTTCCCACAGATACGGATTAATCCAACGAAGCGTATGAAATTGAAAGCGCCAATTCAGGTCAGTAAATGGGTCGGCGGTCCAGTCCGTGTAATCTCCAGTCCAGGAGTTATGAGGCGGAAGAGTGACTGTATTTTCTTTGAGTTCGGCTAACAGTTGAGGGGTTTGCTCGTTGCGACTGTAGTTCTTGCCAATCGTAGCTTGGCGCTTTGCAGCTGCACGGTTGAGATCTCTGATCCTAAAGTCGTGCTGTTGATAGTCCTTGCCGGTTGGCGCTTGAACATGATCACGCGATGGAGTGATTGTATTTTTACGAGCGAACCTATAGAGACGCTTCAACCAAGCGCGCATTATACAAACAGCCTTTCTGTAACTGATCAGGACTTATGATATCGCCTTGAAGAAACTAGTCTCCGCTTATGGCCTTGAGGTCCTCTACAGGGCTGATGCAATTATTCGCGATTAGACCCACGACACTTCCTGAGGCACGTAAGAGCTCCGAATCTCTTCTAAATATGCCGCGCCATCCTCGTACTGTCTCTTAGCCATACGTTTGGTGTAGCCATGGTATGCCTTGGTAACCTCGGCAGGCTCCCCGTCCATGACCAGTTCGCCTTTTTGAATCCAGATGCATCGATTCGTCATCTCACGGATAGTTGGCAACGAGTGGCTAACCAAAAATACTGACCCGGCTTGTTCGCGAAGTTCGGTGATCCGTGCCGCGGTGCGCTCCCGAAACTGCGCATCACCGGTATTCAGCGCTTCGTCAATAATAAGAACCTCAGGGTCCATACTCGTAGCTATCGCGAACTGAAGTCTAGACGCCATACCGGAGGAGTATGCTTTCATCGGCAATCTGAGAGCACGGTCGTCCAAGCCTGATAATTCAATAACGGCCTCACGTTTTTCGTCGACTTGTTGACGCGTCATGCCCATAGCGAGGCAACCCAGCGTGATGTTGTCGTAACCAGAGATCTGGCGAACGAGAGCCGCATTGACACCAAGCATGATTGGCGTCGACGTTGCATATATTGCCCCTTGAGTCGGGGGTAAATGGCCTGTGAGTAGCTTCATGAGGGTGGATTTGCCGGAACCATTTGTTCCAATGACCCCAACTGACTCACCCGTTCGCACTACAAGCGAGAGAGGTTTTAGTGCTTCCACATGCTGTTCGGAAACTCCTGCTATTCCCTTGACCCGTTGTAACAGACCTCGTGGACCGCTACCTTGGCTAATGCTACGAATCGTGTAAGTGAGGGAAGCCTGATCCGCTACAACGGTTGCATCAGTAATGGCAGTTTTAATGGTCTGTGTTGTACTCATTAGCGCTCCCTTCCGTATTTTTCTTCGCCTTGCCAGAACATCAAAGTACCAATGATCAACAGGCCGACTGTCCAACCTCCGAGAATGAGCCAGCGCATGGGCTCAGGCCAAGTGTCATAGAGGAGAACATCGCGAGACATGTCGAGAACATTGAATAATGGATTAGCATTCATGAGACCAAGAATAAGCGGCATATCGGCGAAACGCTCTACGCTGTAAAACACTGCTGAGAGGTACATCCAAATTCGCACACCGAATGTGATGATATGTGTGAAATCGTTCCAGTCTGCAACAATCCGCGCGAGTACCAAACTCAAGCCCAAATTGAAAAAGAACTGCAGCGCGACAATGGGGATGAATACGAGCCATTTCCAAGTAATGGGCTCAAGCGGCGGAATGACCAGAATGAGTGCGAACATTGTGACGTACGTTGTTACGTTTCGCATCATTTCGCGTACGTTAATGGCAAGAGGAAGCGTCATTCGCGGGAAATTAAAGGCCGTGACCAGCGAACGATTCCCAGAGATGGCTTTCGATCCGGCGACGATCGTCGAAGAGGTGAACCGGTACATGAAGACACCGATGATCAAGTAGGCAACGAAGTTTTCAATACCTCGACTGGTGCCGAGCAACACGCCGAAGACTAAGAAATAGGCGGCGCCATTGAGGATGGGGTTGAGTACCATCCACACGCGGCCAAGGCTATCGTCAGAAGACTCGCCAGCAATTCGCGACTTCGAATCAAAAACAATGAAATGCCGGAATTCCCAAACTCGTTTGAGATATGTCCACAGGCCCTCGCGACGTCCTACCCGAGTGAATCCAGTACCGTCGACGCGCACTAGTCCGGTACCACCCTCACTAGACGGGTTTGGTGCATCCTCAGTCGCCATGTAGTTTCCTTTCAGTGACTACGAACAATAAGTTCGTAACCAAAAGCTCACGCTACGCTATCGACCTATAATACTTTCACAATTTTAGGTACGGCGGTAATCGCTGTGTCCATCGCTTAAGAACATGCGACTGGAATCGCGGCAGCTCGAAGAGTGTTCATTATCTCTTATCTACCCAGTGCCGTCACTGTTTGAGAGACTACACTAATGCAAGGATAAGGTAGAGAGCGTCCGGTTTCAGAACACCAGCCC
Source organism: Enteractinococcus helveticum (assembly GCF_001657475.1). GTDB lineage: Bacteria > Actinomycetota > Actinomycetes > Actinomycetales > Micrococcaceae > Yaniella > Yaniella helvetica. The sequence goes on along the minus strand of NZ_LXEY01000116.1, from coordinate 17,619 downwards.
AGAAGCACATACGTGAGTGCCCATACCTGAATAGAGGAGCACGTTGAAAAAGATAATGCCCGTATACGGCACGCGTCCTGAGGCCATCAAGATGGCGCCCATTATTAAAGCACTGGAAGCATCTGATGTTTTAGACCCAGTAGTTACAGTGACAGGTCAGCATCGCGAGATGTTGGATCAGGTCAATGAACTCTTCGGCATCACACCTGCTCATGACTTGAATATTCTCCAACCACGACAAACACTGAATGCTGTCATGGCCAAGACCCTGATGGGACTGGATACTATCCTGGACGAAGTCGCCCCAGACGCAGTTATTGTGCAGGGCGACACAACAACCTCCACGGCTGGTGCGATCGCTGCTTTCAACCGTGGCATTCCGGTCGTGCACGCCGAAGCTGGTCTTCGATCGTTCAATATTTTCTCTCCATTCCCTGAGGAAGCTAACCGGAAGCTCACAACACAGCTGGCTTCCCTGCATCTTGCGCCTACGTCGGTTTCTCGAGACAACCTGCTGCGCGAGACTGTTTCTGCTGATGATGTTTATGTCACAGGCAATACAGTCATCGATGCGCTCTACGACGTTGTTGATAAGAAAGTCCCCTTCGACGATGAGCGACTACGTGAGGTCGCCGCAGAAGTTGAAGCGGGCAAAAAACTCGTGCTGGTCACGACTCACCGTCGTGAAAACCAAGGAGACGCCATGCGCGGTGTAGGCCGTGCCTTGGCCCGCTTGGCAGATACGCACTCTGACGTTGTATTTGTCTTGCCTGCCCATAAGAACCCCGTGGTTCGTGAAGCAGTGCTCCCATATATTGACGGCAAATCTAACGTAGTCGTCACTGAGCCATTGGCTTACGGTCAGTTCACGCATCTCATTAGCTTGTCGAATGTAGTACTCACAGACTCCGGAGGCGTTCAAGAAGAAGCTCCGGGTCTAGGTAAACCTGTGTTGGTCATGCGCGAAAATACTGAACGCCCTGAGGCTGTTACTGCCGGAACTGTTCGGCTTATCGGTACCGACGAAGACCGCGTTTTTGATGAAGTCCATACCCTGTTGACTGATCCAGCAGCCTATGATGCGATGGCTGAAGCAGTTAACCCATATGGTGACGGTAAAGCAGGTGCCCGTACCGTTTCTGCCATTGAGCAATTGCTAGGTGTAGGCGAGCGTATGCCTGAATTTGATGATGGTCTAAACAACTAGACCCCTCTGCACTCGCGATCCTCCCATGTACCTTAAAACTCTGACAATTCGTGGCTTCAAATCCTTTGCATCAAAGACCACGTTTGAATTTGAACCTGGCGTTACATCCGTCATCGGACCAAACGGTTCGGGAAAATCAAACGTGGTCGATGCATTGGCATGGGTCATGGGGGAGCAGGGGGCAAAAAACCTGCGTGGTGGAAAGATGGAAGATGTCATCTTCGCAGGAACCACCGGAAGGGCACCGTTAGGCCGCGCCCAGGTTGAACTGACCATTGACAATTCCGACGGAACTCTGCCGATCGATTTCTCCGAAGTCACCATTAGCCGAACGCTCTTTCGATCCGGTGGATCCGAGTACCACATCAGTGGAGAACCCGCTCGCCTTCTCGATATCCAGGAACTGCTATCGGATTCTGGCCTTGGCCGCGAAATGCATGTCATCGTCGGGCAGGGACAGCTCGATCGCATTTTGCAAGCGACACCTGAAGAACGCCGTGGTTTCATTGAGGAAGCCGCCGGCATCCTCAAACATCGGCGAAGAAAAGAGCGTTCGGAGCGCAAGCTCGAATCAATGCGTGCCAACTTGGACCGGATTCGAGATCTCACGGAGGAAGTCCACCGCCAACTGGGGCCCCTATCTCGGCAGGCAAACACCGCCCGCAAAGCTCAGCGTATTCAACATGATGTCCGCGATGCTTCAGCCAGACTCTTAGCTGATGACGTTGTCACCGCATCGGCTCGGCTTCAAGACCTTATCGACTCCGATAATTCACTGGAACATCGGCATAAGGAACTCGCTCAGCAGCTTGTAGAGCGCGAGAAGCATAGCCAGGAACTCGCGGAACGAACGCAACAGACGACTCAGGCAGCTGCTAGTGCTCGTGATCATCGGTATCAACTCACCGCGCTAGCCGAACGGTTTCGTTCTCTGCAAGCATTGGCAAACGAACGCTTAAAAACAAGTTCTCGGCCAGCTGTTGCTTCGTCAGGGCTGTCTCCTGAAGAAGCCGAAACGCAGCTCAATGAAAACCAAGACGCGCTTGAGGCGAGTCGCCAGAAGCAACAAGCACTCAACTATTCGCTGAATGAAGCTGTGATAGCACGAGAACAAGCGGAGAAACAGGTTCGCGTGGCTCGCGAAACCTACACGCAATTGGTTCGTGAAGAAGCAGACCAGCAGAAATCATTCACCTTGGCCGAAAGCCGAAAAACCTCAGCTGAAACAAAACTGCAGTCGCTTGAAGCACAACTTGCACGGATCAACCAAGACGAAAGTCTAAACGCTGAGTCATTTGCTGACGCTGAACAGGAAATTGCATCACATAAGGAGAACTTGGCTGAGGTCGAGGCCGAGTTAAATCAGCAACGCGAGCAAGAGACAGCAGCTCGCGAACGGGAACAAGAAGCACGCCAGCAGGTCAAAACGGTTGAAGGTGTGGTCAACGAACTCCGAAATACGGAAAGTGCTGCCCGTGCTCGTGTTGAAGTGCTAGCTCAATCTTTGCAGCCTGCTCCAGGTTCCGCTAAAGCTTCTATCGCGAACATCGGTGGGCTGGATTTCTCCGAAATTCTTGACATCGAACCAGGATGGGAAAAAGCTATCGCAGCGCTCCTAGCAGGTTCCACTGAGTCTGTCTGGCTCGATACATGGGCCGCCGGATACGAGGCTGCTGAAAGGCTTCAAAACGAAGAAATTTCCGATGTCCGAATTTTCTTTGCTGATATCTCACAACAACCCGTCATCGATCTTGAGGTCGAGAGCGTTCTACCAATTTCAGACATTGTGAAACCGCGTGAGGGAAAGCAGACGAGCTTTCAATATCTCATGTCTTATTTCACCTCGTCAGTTGCTGTTGAGAGCCTTGAGGATGTCCAACACCTCTTGCAAGAACATGAGCTGTTTGAGACTCATCCCAATTTCCGTATTGCCACCAAACAAGGACACCTCATCACGAGGCACTGGCTAGAGGTTCGCGGTGATGGAAATACCACTTCGCTCGAACAGCGAGCTGCATATGATCGTGCAATTAAAGACGCTGATCAGATCGTGAAGAACCTCGAACTGGCACAACTCGAGGTACAAGGGGCAACACAGAATCATGAAGAGCTAAAACAGGCTCGCCAACAGCATGCCCCCGCCATCCAACAGCTGCAAACACAAGTGACAACGCTGCGGGAGCGTATCAAATTACAATCACGTGCCATCGATCAACAACGCATGGCTCAGAAGCGTAGTGCTCAACAGCAAGAAAAATTGGAGAAGGAGCTTGAAGGAGCTCGAAAATCCTACGAGCAAGCAGCCGAACAGTTCGATGCACTTCAGGCGGCAGCGACTCTGGCCGAAACAACATCTGGTGGAACAGAAGACGCGGCCGAAGCCCAGCAACAAGCGGAACGGCACGCTACCAAGACTCGCGCAGATGAGACTGAAGCCCGCTTAGCTTTGCGAACGGCTGAGAACCTGACTCAGCAAGCTGAACAACGGGTGGAGCAGTCTCGTCGACGATTGTCGTCTGCGAAAATCGCACACCAAGAGTATCAACGTGCGTTAGTACGGCAACGTCGTATGCAACATCGGCTCGGCGTTCTATTGACTGGCATTGACCGTGCTATTGAACATATTGAACAAAGTGTTCTCCGCGCCGAATCTGATCACGAAACACTCGAAGCTCAACGGGTTGAGATGGCTGCTCAGCTTGAAGAGAGTGAAAAAGCCATTGCAAGCTTGCGAAAAGAGCTCACTCAGTTACAAGAGAAGCTGCATGAGCGACGATTAGTTCGTCAGGAACATGAGATCAAGTTGGAGCAGCTTCGTGAACGTGCACTCACCGAGCTCGGCTATTCCCATGAGTATTTGATAAAGAACTTCGGCCCTGACCAGCCAGTCGATACTGGAGACGACGAGTCCACAGAGATTGTTCTTTATGATCGGCATGAGCAGCAGAAGCGCTTACGCACCGCCAAACGAAATCTCAGCGCATTAGGAAAAATCAATCCACTTGCGTTAGAAGAATATACTGCGGTTAAAGAGCGCCATGAGTACCTCACACAACAGCTGGAAGATCTGGAAGCATCGCGTAGAGATCTATTGAAAATTATCGAAGACGTGAATGACACAGTCCTGAAGGTCTTCACCTCGGCCTATGAGGATACAGCTGCTCAATTTGAACATGTCTTCGCCACACTCTTTCCGGGTGGTGAAGGTCGGCTTTCCTTGACTGAGCCGGACAATATGCTGGAAACAGGAATTGAAGTCGAAGCCAGGCCCGCCGGCAAGAAAGTGAAACGACTCTCCCTGCTCTCGGGTGGAGAACGATCACTGGCGGCTATCGCGATGCTTGTCTCAATTTTTAAGGCGCGACCATCCCCGTTCTACGTCATGGATGAGGTCGAAGCGGCCCTAGATGACACCAACCTGACGCGGTTACTAACGATCTTTAAAGAATTGCAAGTCGATTCGCAACTGATCATTATTACTCACCAGAAACGCACCATGGAGATTTCTGATGCGCTGTATGGCGTTTCTATGCGCGGGGACGGCGTCTCCCAGGTGATCAGTCAAAAGTTAGATCAGGTTTAATCGGCACCAGAATCAGATCGTCTCTCCGCCTGGGAGACTTTCTGCCTTGCTCCGGATTCTAGATCGCGCCCGATTGCTCGAGTGTTGGTTTCTGGCGCGAACACCCACAGGATGCAAGCAAGAGCAAGAATGACGCCTGTTATGCCGAACCCTAGTTCAAAGCCATAGACGTCTACGACCCCTCCGATGAACAACGGTCCGATGATTGCACCAACATCAGAGGCCATCTGGGCTGCTGACATCACAGAACCGGCTTTTCGTTCTTGCCCAACAAGATCAGCAATGGCTGCCTGCTGCGGTGCGTTGAGCATACCTGTCCCAGCCCCTGCAATCAGCGAGGCGAAGAAGAACAGGAATGGACTCGTCATGAACCCAAGTACCCCGGTGCCCAGCGCCGCCACAGCCAGTCCTAAGACAATAAGTGGTTTGCGTCCATACGTATCCGACAATCTGGATGAAAATGTTACTGCCACAACATTGCCCACAGCAAAGATGGATAGGGCTACGGCAGCGGTCTGAGCACCATCCAGAACAAAGCCTGTCCCAGTAAATGCTGATGCCGCAAAGAGCGGCATAATGGCGTTTCTAACACCAAAGGTGGCCCAACCGTTAGCAAAGAATGATCCGAGCGCGGCGCGATACGGGTGTTCTTTGACAGCGTCCGTGAAAGACCATGCCACGCGTTCATCGACTATCTTATGGCGCTCACCATTTTTGCGACGATGTAGTCCTAGATACACAACGAGTGACGCGATGAGCAGCGAACCACCGTAAATAAGGAATGGCGCACGAGGCCCCAAAGCTACAAGAAGCCCGCCGACGAGAGGTCCAGTAATGTTTCCGATGAGAAATGCAGAAGCGTAGGCACCGGATACTCGACCGCGGATTGTCGGCGGTGACTTTGCTGCCAGGAACGACATTGCGGACACAGTAAATAGAGTAGAGCCAAAACCACCCAGGCCTCGGAAGATCAAAAGCTGCGTATATGTCTGAGCGAAGGCAACAAGAAACATGGAAATGCCGACAATGGTTACACCGGTGATGTAGACACTTGATTCGCCAAACTTGATGGTTGCTCGGCCTGAGACTGGTGCGAGAATCAACCGCGCGAGACCGAAGATTGACACCACGGCTGATACTCCAAAGGCGCCGACGCCGAATGACTCGGCGTACTGGGGGAGGACTGGAGTGATAATGCCGAAGCCGATAGCGATGATGAAAGCCGCAGCAATAAGAATGCGGATCTCACCGGGGACTTTAATCTTTTCCATCGACGCAGACATATAGTTCATTATGACACGCAACAATTGGCGATTTGCGGCGGTTTGGTGTGCCCGTGGCATAACACGAACGTGGCACTGTGTGAAAAGTGTGCCAAACTATAACTTGTGGAACTTCTTCTTATTGCCTTTCTTGTACCTGTCCTGGTCGGCGCCGGCGCAGTTGTCGCACTCGACCGGCCCGTCGATGAACCCCAAGTCAAAGTACTCGAACCGCCAACACCTACCCCAGTAACGGCTCCAGCACCGGTTGAAGAACCAACAGTTGAAGAAGAAGCTGTTGTTGAACCGGAGGTTGAAGCCGAACCGGAACCAGAACCAGAGCCTGAGGTCATTGCCGAACCTGAGGTCGAGCTTGAAAAGCCCGCACCTGCAGCAGGACGCTTAGCCCGGCTACGCGCTCGTCTGGCAAAGTCGAATAACGTCTTTTCCAAAGGGTTGCTCGCATTACTTGCCCAGGATGACATTGACGAAGATGTTTGGGACGAGATTGAAGAAACTCTGCTGATGTCGGACTTGGGTGCGGACCCAGCTATGGAGCTGGTGGACCGCCTCAAGGAACGCGTCACTGTCGAAGGTACTCGTGACTCTGAAACTGTTCGGGCCATGCTTCGCGAAGAGCTTGTTGCCATGGTTGACCCCTCGATGGATCGCCGACTCACCGCAACTCGCAAGGACGATAAACCAGCTGTCATCATGGTTGTCGGAGTCAATGGTGTCGGCAAGACAACCACTGTGGGTAAGCTTGCCCGCGTACTGGTGGCTGAAGACCGCGAGGTTATTCTCGGTGCAGCAGATACTTTCCGTGCCGCAGCCGCAGAACAGTTGACCACCTGGGGCGAACGCGTAGGTGTTGAAACTGTGCGTTCTGAACAAGAAGGTGCTGATCCGGCATCCGTAGCTTTTTCTGCAGTCGAAACAGGCGTTGCACAAGAAGTAGACGTTGTACTCGTCGATACCGCAGGTCGTTTGCACTCCAAGGCGAACCTCATGGAGGAACTCGGCAAGGTCAAACGTGTGGCTGAGAAACAGGCGCCGGTTGATGAAGTCCTGCTGGTTATCGATGCCACTACAGGGCAGAATGGTCTGGCGCAGGCCAAAGTCTTTACTGAAGCAGTGAATGTCACGGGTATCGTCTTGACGAAAATGGACGGTACAGCCAAGGGCGGTATTGTCGTAGCAATCCAACGACAGCTCGGCGTACCGGTCAAGCTGATTGGTCTTGGAGAAGGTGCCGATGATCTGGCCCCGTTTGAAGCGGAGACCTTTGTCGATGCCCTAATTGCTAGCTAAAGATGCTTTGCTGCAAGATAAAACAGTTGCAGCAGGTGTGTACCTGGCGCTTTGACTTGATAAAGTGAGTCGCCAGGTACCATTTTTAATGCTCGACACATCTGATTCGAGCTGAGTCGACAACAAGGATAATCGCACGTGTTCAATACTTTGACGGAACGTCTGTCCTCTACCTTTAAGAATCTTCGTGGTAAAGGGCGACTGACACAAGCAGATATTGATGCAACTGCACGCGAGATTCGTCGCGCTTTGCTGGATGCTGACGTCGCGGTACCAGCGGTACGTGAATTCATTGCACACGTAAAAGAGCGTGCACTCGGTGAAGAAGTCTCTGAAGCTCTTAATCCGGGACAGCAGGTCGTTAAGATCGTCCAGAGTGAGCTTGAAGAGATTCTTGGTGGCGAGACTCGCAACATTCACCTTGCAAAAACTCCACCAACTGTCATTATGCTTGTCGGTCTCCAGGGGGCAGGTAAGACCACCCTGGCTGGAAAACTTTCCAAACACCTCAAACAACAAGGCCATACGCCTCTGCTAGTTGCAGCTGACTTACAGCGACCAAATGCTGTCAAACAGTTGGAGGTCAACGGTGAGCGTGCCGGAGTACCCGTATTTGCACCACACCCAGGTGTTTCTTCCGAACATGAAGATCCCACCGGCAACCCAGTAGAGGTAGCAAAAGCTGGTGTTGAGGAAGCCAAAGTTCGCCAGCACGACATCGTCCTTATCGACACCGCGGGCCGGTTGGGTGTCGATCAAGAACTCATGCAGCAGGCCTCTGACATCAGAGCTGCAACCAATCCTGATGAAGTCTTGTTCGTTATCGATGCGATGATTGGGCAAGACGCTGTAGCTACGGCGCAGGCATTCAACGAAGGTGTCGGCTTTACCGGTGTAGTCCTATCCAAGATGGACGGTGACGCTCGCGGTGGTGCCGCGCTGTCGGTCAAATACATCACGGGCAAACCCATCATGTTTGCCTCGACAGGTGAAGGCCTCGACGACTTTGAGGTCTTCCACCCCGACCGGATGGCCTCTCGCATCCTCGACATGGGCGATGTGCTATCGCTCATCGAACAGGCCGAGCGGACAATCGACAAATCTCAGGCCGAGAAAATGGCTCAGAAATTTGCCGATCAGGAAGACTTCACACTTGAAGACTTCCTGGAGCAGATGCAGCAGCTCAAGAAAATGGGCTCTATGAAGAAGATGCTCATGATGATGCCCGGTGCACAGGGGATGCGCCAGCAGCTAGACCAGTTTGACGATTCACAGGTGAATCGCATTGAGGCCATCATTCGCTCCATGACGCCATATGAGCGCAATGTACCTAAAATTATCAACGGGTCCCGCCGTGCCCGCATTGCTGCTGGTTCCGGTGTTCACGTTTCAGAAGTCAACACGCTCCTTGAACGCTTCCGCGAAGCTCAAAAGATGATGAAGCGTATGGCAGCTGGTGGGGGAATGCCCGGCATGCCAGGAATGCCTGGAGGAGCCGGAGGACGCCGACCCGCTCGCAAAGGTAAGGGCAAGGGCAAGAACCGTAAGCAACAGCGCTTCGGAAACCCAGCTCGCGCAGAACAAGAAGCTCGTAAAGAGCAGGAACGGTTAGCTCAGAAGGCCAGTCAAGAAATTGGATCTGCCTTCGGTGCTGGTGCTGATGCCCAGAATTTCGATCCATCAGATCTTAATCTGCCGAAGGGTTTCGAAAAATATCTCAAGTAGAGCGTTTAGAATTAGCTCTGCTAAGCTCACATAGCCTGTCCGCCAATAGCGTCTGAATCGACTAAGTGAGCACAACGTTAGTTATGCAATCACGTTGCAAAATTTGTTGCGTGTGAAAAGTATTGGTTTGGAGTAAACCACGTGAAAGATCTCGTAGTCATTGGTCAAGGATATGTTGGACTGCCCTTATCTCGTGCAGCGAGTAACGCAGGGTTCAATGTCACAGGTTTGGACGTCAGCCAGCGAATCGTAGATGATCTCAATGCAGGAAAATCACACGTAGAAGATATTCCAGCCGCCGATCTTCGCCAGATGCTCGATAACGGTTATCAAGCCACAACGGATAACACTGTGATCCAAAATGCAGACGTCGTCGTTATCTGTGTACCCACGCCACTCGGTGATGCTGGCCGGCCTGATCTGCAAGCCGTAGAATCTGCAACCAAAGCTACTGCTGAAAATCTTCGCCGCCAAACCTTAGTGGTTCTCGAATCCACCACCTATCCGGGCACTACCGAAGAACTGTTGCTTCCAGCTCTGGAAGCCAACAACAGGAAATTGGATCAAGACTTCTATCTTGCATTTTCTCCAGAACGTATTGACCCGGGCAACCAGACTTACCGGTTAGAAAACACTCCTAAAGTCGTCGGTGGCGTATCATCGGAATCCGGTGATCTAGCTGTCGAGTTTTATAGCAAATTCATCGAAGAAGTTGTCAAAGTTAAGGGCGCGAAAGAAGCAGAAACCGCCAAGCTGCTTGAAAATACCTACCGTCACATCAACATCGGTCTCGTAAATGAGATGGCCAAGTTTAGTCATGAGCTCGGTATTGATATCTGGGAAGTCATTAAGGCTGCCAAAACTAAGCCATTTGGCTTCCAGGCTTTCTACCCTGGGCCGGGTGTTGGCGGACACTGTATTCCAATCGACCCCAGCTACTTGAATTACTCGGTGCGAAAAGCTCTCGGACACCCGTTCCGCTTCGTCGATTTGGCTGAAGACATTAACAACTCAATGCCGAACTATGTAGTTCAACGTGTTCAAGACTTACTGAACCAACATCAGAAATCTCTTAATGGGTCGAAAGTCCTGCTGCTGGGAGTGAGCTACAAAGCGAATATTGCAGATCAACGACACTCACCCGCTATCCCAGTTGGACACGGCCTTGCTGACAAGGGCGCAGTGCTTTCATATCACGATGCAAACGTCCCAAGCTGGTCGCTCAACGGTTCGACATTCGAATCAGCTGAGAACCTTGACCAAGCAGTACAGGAAGCAGATATTGTCATCCTGCTCCAAGCGCACAAAGAATACGACCTGACCGATATCGCTTCAAAAGCGAAGCTGCTTTTCGATACTCGTGGTGTGGCTGACAGCGAAGAAGCACACGTTCTGTAAATAACCGACGTGTCAATTGGATAATAGTAGCCGTAATCTGCAATAATAGTCCGGTACTGATCCGCCGGTCAGATTACCCTCTATTCTCTGCTCGGTGTGTCCGTTCGTGATGTATTCGTAGAACCTGCCCCCAGGTCTTTCGAAAAGATCACAAAATATTATGAAACAGGAGCAACCACAAAAGTGGCCGTAAGAATCCGTTTAAAGCGTTTTGGTAAAATCCGTTCCCCACACTACCGTGTTGTCGTTGCAGACCAGCGCGCCAAGCGCGATGGTGCTGTCATCGAAGAGATCGGTATCTACCACCCTACGAAAGATCCATCGGTCATTGAGATCGATACTGATCGCGCACAATACTGGCTTGGCGTAGGCGCTCAGCCATCCAAGCAGGTAACCGCTCTGCTCAAACTGACTGGCGACTGGCAGAAATTTAAAGGCGAAGAATACGACGACTCGACTCTGAAGCAACAAGCTGAAAAAGAAGCTTTCGTTGCCCCAGATAAAGGTTCCGTAGTTCTTCCAGAAGTCACCAAGCCTAAGGCTGAGGAGGCAGCGGCAGAAGAACCAGCTGCAGAAGAAGATAAGACTGAAGAGGCAGCTGAATAGTGTCCATGTTGCAAGAAGCGTTGGAACACCTAGTACGCGGGATCGTTGACTATCCCGAGGACGTACAGGTCGATCTTCGCAACAACAGACGCGGAGAAATGCTGAGTGTTCATGTCCACCCTGATGACCTCGGCCGAGTGATTGGTCGTAAAGGGCGCACTGCAAACGCGCTTCGTGCTGTCATAGAGGGATTAGCTGGATACTCTGTACGCGTCGATGTCGTAGATACAGACCGACGCCGCTAGTAAATCACTGAGATAGGCCATCTAACCTGAAGTATATTGGTTAGATGGCCTATTTTTTATGCCAGACGGCTGACAGTCGAACCAGAAAACTGATTATAGTAATGGAGTGCCGGGAGTGACCTCGAGTCGTAGCCAACGCTTAAAGTCGTGGATTAATAGATGGCGCAGGCGTGAGATAGCGCAGGGGGCAACCGCGACAGAAAGACTCCCAGCGCCGTTCATAGAGCTAGAGAATCCTGCAGAGAATTACTATAGGTACCTGTGCCAGACCAATCTCTCTGTGTTTTATCGTTTCGCTCTGCAGACACGTTCAATTGAGATCAGAGATTTCTTCGCGAAGAGCGCATCGGACCACGCGTTGGATCTGTCAGATTTACTCGCAGTAATTGAGAACGAGGTTGTTGATCAGGGGTTTGACGCTCGGCGTGAGTTTCTCGCAAAAACATTCGATAGCGCTATACTACTTACACTCGCGGATCTGATTGCTAACACAGCACGGGACGAGCTGGACACTTTTTCGGCTGTCAAGATTTATGACTTTGTTTTTGCGCTTCATGATGGCGACGAATTTAGTGATCAAAATAAGCTTCAGTATGTCGAAGCGCTCAATGAACTGGAGTTCTATGATCAAGCGAGGGAGCTAGCAAAAGGTTTCGACTTAAATGATCTGGCTCCATTTCAACAAGATCTATTAGAGCTCCACCGAATTCGACGTACAGCAAAGAGTCCACTCACATGGCTTGAAAAACTCAATGAGTTTTATTCTCAACTGGGTATGTCGCAAGTCAGCCTTCTTGATAATGAATCCCTCTCTCTATTGGACCGCTTGACGGCTGCGGGCTCCAGACAAATCACAGGGCCCAAGATCTCCGTGATCATGCCAACGTTCTCCCCAGGACCGGGCATACGGACAGCAATACGTAGTCTTTTAGATCAATCATGGATGAATTTTGAAGTCATCGTCGTTAACGATTCATCGCCAGCAGAATATCGATCAATTTTTGATGAACTAGAGAGAATCGATACTCGTATTCGTATAGTGCACCAGAATGAGAATACTGGCGCGTATGTGGCTCGTAACGCTGGCTTGGCGATGGCTACCGGAGATTTCATCACGACGCACGACGATGATGATTGGTCTCACCCAGACAAACTCGCTATGCAAATCCAAGTGATGCTCGAGGATAATGAGGTTGTTGCCACTACCTCTGCGCATATACGTACAACTGCAGAAGCTGACTTTCGTCGGATAAATATGCGGGCTCAGTTCATGCAGATGAACTATTCATCACTGATGTTTCGCAGATCGGTTGTGGAGGAGATCGGCCCGTGGGATACGGTCAATCGCGGGGGAGATTCAGAATTCTACACGCGGCTTATTGAGTACTACGGAAATGATCGTGTCACTAATCTGAATGATCAGCCTCTTTCATTTAGCCGCATATGGGAGGGGTCGCTCACATCAGGCGAAATGTCTCGTGGTTATTTTTCCTATTCTCGCCTGCTGTACCGATGGTCATTTCGTCAGTGGCATTGGAGCGCTGGGAAGTCCGGCCAGAAGGCCATCAGGACGGCCGGAGATGAACGTCCTTATGCTGTGCCGACAACTTTCGAGGCTGGTCAACGCAATCGGTCGTTGGGTCAATTCGACGTTATCTATGTGACTGATTTCTTTAGACAAGCGAAGTATGTTGACCGAGCGCTCGAAGAAATCGCGACACTTAGTGAAGTCGGTCTGCGCGTCGGATATATGCACCTATATTCTCCTGAAACGAGCACACCAGCTGGGATCCCCCCGAGACTTTTTGAATTACAGGTCGAAGGTAAGGTGACACAGGTTGGTAACGAAGATCAGGCAAACACTGAATTACTAGTACTACACGATCTTGCAATTGGGATGTTTCTTGATCAACTTAATTCTAAAGTCGAACCCAAGCGCAGTGTGGTTGTCGATCACATGCAGCCTATTTTATCCGGAAGCGAGCTAAGGACTCCTGTAATTTACGCAATGGCTCTCAAGAACCTTGACAGGTTTTTCAATACGCGCTTCGAACTAACGGGTGGGAGCAAAGAAAAGTATCTTGAACTTCAGAATCGTGTACAACACTTCCGACTACTCTCAGATAACCTAATCTGGCATACTCACATAGCTGGTGAGCCAGAAGAAATAATATTACCTGAAAGAAAGCCAATAGTAGGCTTTCACTCATATGGGAATCAGTATCGTTGGCCGAACAATGCCAAGTCTTTTAGGAGCATTTATTCATCTGAAAGTTTCTCGACTAAACTCTTCGGGCAGCTAGAACCAGCATTCAAGAAATTCGGGAATGAAAGTTTTGCAGAAATCGAGGTTGTAACCCCGGACGACCTTAGTGAAGCTGAGTTCCTTAAAAGCATTGATTTTTGGGTCTACTTTCCGCACTATCGCTTAGAAGATCAAGTATGGGAGCCGGTCCTTACTGCTATGCAGGCAGGTAAGGTTGTAATTCTTCCTAAGAGGTTAGAGCGGCTTTATGGCGGAGCCGCGGTTTACGCGGACGTGGAGGACCTTAGTGGAACAATCAGTCGCATGTCGAACAACACAGAAATGTATAGGAAGCAAGCTCAAGCAGGGCAGACCTTCGTGAAGCAATGTTTCACGCGTGGCGTTTTTCTGAATAGAATACATGAATTAATGTAATCTTCTATGCTCTTGCCTTTCCTACTGGTACAGGCATCAGTTCTATTCTAAGTACATTCACTTGCACTCCTCGATGCATCAAAGTATCGTTGTTTTTTTGATAAAGAGCGGTTTTGACTTGCAGGATAGCGATATTGGGTGTTCCAGCGGTGAGCAGAGCTTCGGTGTCCCGAGGCTTTCGATAACTCTGTCAATTGAGGTAATAAATGAGTCAAGAATATGGTTGGTTGCGCCGTCAAAGGATCAAACTCTGGCATTTGCGTAAGGGAAATCTAAAAGGGTATCGGAACAAACAGGCGGCACTAAAAGCCGGGGTGGGATCTGCAGAGACTACGACACATCCTGTATTTCCTGTTCCGACTACGATCCAGGACATCGAAGTGCCCGTGCTAGCGACGCTCGTGGTAACGCCTGCTCATATGCCTCATTTGAAAGATGCGTTAGATTCGATCTACTGGCAAGTTGAAACTATATATGTTTATCTAATTGGCTTTACTTCAGTCCCAAACATCCTCAAGCGACCCCACATACAGATCATCAGATCAGAAGTAGATTCCGCTCTCTTATCTGAGGGCTGTTCTTTCCTATTGCCTCGGGTAGATGAAGGGATCGTCTTTCCAATCAACGGGTGGATTTGTTATCCGCCGGATTATGTATCGAAGATGCTAACCCAGCTAAAAAGTACCGAGTTCAAAAGTGTAGTTGGTGCTGAAGGTTTATTCTTACCGAGGTATCCCAAAGACGCCATAGATGGGCATTCATTCTCTCTCACAAGTAAGGTAAAGTTCCTTACTTTCGCTTCAATGCTACATTCAGCCACGATGGCATTCGATGTTTCCATTCTGCCGAAAAGCTTTTCGCAATCACATGCAATTGTCTCCGACGCTACTTTTGCTTCATTTCTTAAGAGCAATAATATTGTTTGTTTTGTGGTACCTCATGGAAGTCATTGGCTCACATCTTTGCTGGCTGATGAGGAACACTCCAAGCATTATTCAGACCTTGGCCCTGAAACACGCGAAATCCGAGAAGCAGCCCCCTGGGGAGAAGAAGATGCACTACGGCGACTGGAATCATTTCCAAACCATGAGATATTGGACGCATCTCTAGTTCAAGCCTTAGGCGTCCTTCGACAGGCTGAAGGTTCTAGAGCTGAAGCCCTGCATCAATACGATGAAAAACGCCTCGCAAGTATCCTCCGTTGGTTGGATATCTACGCTGATCCCGCCACCCGCGAGGGCATCATTCTTGAATTACTTCGTAGCAATGTGACTCCCATGTTGGGTCGACAGCTATTGACCAGATTATGGAAGTTGAACAAAGCGGCTGCAATCAGCTTTTCGCGTGTTTTTATTCAAGAGAAAGTAGATACTTCGGAAGCAATCCGTCTGCACGCCAATTTCTGTGCAGGTCTTTATTATTCTGTCGAAGCTGATAAATACTACTTACATGCGATACGAGTTAGTGGAGCGCTGGGTGACGGGAAAACGACTGATATCTTGTTCGAATATTTTCTTTTTCTCACACGGAATCATAAATACGAACGGGCAGCCGTCATTGGATCTTCTTTGAAAATAAGTCATTCGGAAGATGCATTTTTTCAAGCTTGCATGGTACTCATTTGCTTAAACGACACAGACCAGAAAGAAAATCTAGGGGCCGGCAAGTGGCTTACAGCGTTGTTCAGCAATGAAGACACCGTAAACCGTAGCGCGGCTGTCAATAGACTAGTGAGAGCCTTGGCAGAGACTGCACCACTTTATACTTCGCGTGTGACGCCTCTTGTAGAGACTGCTGACCTTCAATTGAGCCTTATCCAGGTTGAACTTCTCGTTTCTCTTCTCAAAATCGTGACCGTCGTGAACGACGAGAGTGGAGCTCAATTAATTTGGGACGCCATCAATAACTCGCACAAGAGTTATCTAGCTGATCATCCCGAGATAGTGAGTTATTTCAAGACAAATTGGCTTAGAGCCAAGTCTGAGCCTCGGGATTATGAAGGGCATCACCGTGTTTTGTCGACTGTCGGCGAACATGAACCGCGAAATGATGATCCCTTGGTTAGCGTCATTCTAACGGCTTACAATTCCGAAGATACGATCAGTATGGCAATGCAGTCCATTCTTAATCAGTCTTATCGAAACTTTGAACTTATCGTTGTGGATGATTACAGCACTGACGGCACCGCTCTCATTGCAGAAACCTGGGCCCGAAAACACACAAGACTAAAAGTCATTCGTAATTCGGAGAACATGGGTCCCTACAGGTCGCGTAACATCGCGCTTCAGAGCGCTAGTGGTGCTTTTATCGCCATTCAGGACGCTGATGATGTCTCATTGCCGGATCGTCTTAGGGTTCAGGTGGATAGTTTGGATACTCGTACGCAAGCTGTGATTGGACAGCACATCCGGGTTTCTCACGATGGAGCTATTCAACTTGAAAATGACGGCTCTATTCTAGGGCACGGACCAGTATCGTTACTGGTCAGAAGTAGCGCCGTAGAAGAGATCGGTGCATTCGCCGAGGTGCGTACCCGAGGCGACAAAGAATTTGAAAGCCGCATGGAACATTATTACGGTTCAACGGGTCTAAAAAGGATCTGTAAGGTTCTGGTACATGCTTTAGATGACACTAAGACGAATTCCAAGACACAGACCGCCACTGATGATAAAAAACGTGAGTTATTACTTTTCAAAGAGAATTACCTGAGAAAACATGCACAATGGATTTTTAAAAGTGCTTAGATGAGATCGAGGTTTTATTTGTTCCGTTATATTTATTCATAGCAGGTGGTAGCGGGACCGCAGGTACGATCCTGCTGACCTTAGGCGGCTTGAGATGCATTAGACACCAGGCCATCGGGCCTAAACTCCGGAAGTGTGACGGTAACTTGGTTTTTCGGACCCTAATCGTCGCTGAATACTGAGCGAGATTCGGTAACAAGCGCATTATTCCGACTATCCGAGTGGATTCCTGCCTTGCCTCGGCCTCGAAATCCTATGTGGGCGCGGTGAAGACAAAGGCCTGCTGCACGAATAGGTGACATTCGATCTGGCGAGCTGACTGCTGGTCTGGAAGGATGAACCTATGCCCACCCCGTTTCCCAAAGAGTTCCGCGACGACGTTGTCGAAGTTGCGCTGAATCGTGATGCCGGTGTCACACTGGCTCAAATCGCTCAAGACTTTGGCATCCATGTCGGCACCCTGGACAAATGGATGCGCCAAGCCCGCACCGCATCTGGGGAACAACCAGACGTGGCCAAGTCAGAGCACGACGAGCTGAAGGAATTGCGGAAACGCAACCGCTTACTGGAACAAGAAAACGAAGTCCTGCGACGTGCCGCAGCGTATTTATCGCAGGCCAATCTGCCGGGAAAAGGCTCTACCGCTCGTAAGACAGCTGGCCACCGAAGGAACCCCCGTGGTGGTCTCGTGTCGGGTGCTCAAGCTTGCTCGTCAACCGTATTACCGCTGGTGTGTTTTGTCAATTAGAAGTCGGCCATTAAAGCGATAAGAATCCGGCCACTTTGGCAGGGTTTCCTGCCAAAGTGGCGATAAGGGGTTATTTCATTAGGGCGTTTTTGACGCGGTAGGACTCGCCG
>NZ_LXEY01000115.1 GCF_001657475.1 Enteractinococcus helveticum | reverse complement strand
AGACGGAAACATCCAGCCCCTGGCAACACTGCGCATCATCCCACGGAGGTAGGACAACCACAGCAACCATTCAAAAAAATGGCATCAAACAAACTTGGCACACTATTGAGTTCTCAAACAACCACACCCACCAACCAACACACCCACACAGGACATGCCAACCAACAGGAAACAAACGACCCACAACCGAATCATTGTGAACCACGCCAAGAAGGCGCAAGATGTAACACTAAATGATTGGTTTCAATCAAGTCAAATCAGCTCAGCGTGAGGTCTTTCACGCTCCAATGCAATGGTTATTGAACCACTTGTCACTGTATGCTGTGATTGACGTCCAGCTCGAAACTGTCTTCGCTCTGATGTTTTCAGGACCGACTTTTGAGCATAGCATGAATGCTTTCTGCTTCGTCAAATCGGCGCTGCCCATAATTTTTCTGGGCAGTTTCTCACTATATACCGTGTTCATATGCATTTCAACATGCGTTCACGAGCACTTGGTATCAGCAAGTAGCTAATAGTCCTGACTTGGATCGTTTTATAAATTTTCTAAAAGAACTTCTGTGTCTCAGCGCTTCCCGTCTCCGTTCCGCCCTGGGCACGAGAGATAACTATACACAGATAAATTTCTAATGCAAAACCGGCGGATTCGATGCTTTCTGGAGTTCAGTTCCGCATGAATCCGCCGATTTTGGACGACTATCTATTTATTTCTTTGAGACTAGGCTCTACTCGAGATGTAGATCTCAAATATTGTTCGACGTCATGTCCACGAAACCCAAATTCCTCCGGCCACGACGTACTACGAAGTATTTTTGGTGAATCGCATCTTCTGATGAGAACAGTTGTTCGGGATCCTCAACCTTGGCGTTATTCAGATACGCTCCCCCGTCTTTGACGGTGCGTCGAGCTGCTGACTTCGATTCTTCAAGTCCCGTGGCTACTAAAAGATCTACTATGCTCATTTCATTGTCGAGATCTTGAGGTTGTGCGGTCGGCAATTCAGCACCGGCAGCCTCCAGGGTTGCGGGATCAATCTGCTGGAGTTCTCCCCTGCCGAATAACGCGGCCGAGGCATCAATGACACGTTGAGTTTGTCCTTCTCCGTGAACCAGTGATGTCACTTCCCAAGCAAGACGTCGTTGTGCTTCACGTCGGAATGGTTCATCTGCCACTTTTTGTGCGTAGTCTTCAAGCTCATCACGAGTGAGGAACGTAAACACTTTCAGACGCTCGATAACATCTGCGTCTGCGGTATTGATCCAGAACTGGTAGAAGGCATACGGAGAGCACATCTCAGGATTTAGCCAGATGGCGTTACCTTCGGATTTACCGAATTTAGTGCCGTCAGCATTAGTAATCAGCGGGGTACCCATTGCGTGAACGTGTTCACCTTCTACCTTGCGAACCAATTCGGTACCGGAGGTGAGGTTGCCCCACTGATCAGAGCCACCAGTTTGAAGCGTCACATTGTGGCGCCGGTAAAGCTCCATAAAGTCCATACCCTGCAGAACTTGGTATGAGAACTCCGTGTAAGAAATACCTTCATCAGATTCCAAACGTGATGCCACGATTTCTTTTCGAATCATGGTCCCTACACGGAAATGTTTGCCAATGTCTCGCAAGAAATCGAGGGCAGATAATTCACCGGTCCAGTCAAGGTTATTAACCATGACGGCACCGTTGTCGCCCTCAAAGGAAAGATAGTGTTGAATCTGCTCGCGCAGGGATCCGACCCAGCCTTCAACGGTTTCACGGGTGTTAAGTGTTCGTTCGGAAGTTTGACGCGGGTCGCCAATCAGCCCGGTCGCTCCTCCAACGAGCGCGACCGGATGATGTCCCGCGAGTTGAAGACGACGCAACAGCAATAATTGCACCAAGTGACCAAGGTGCAGCGATGCCGCTGTGGGGTCGAAGCCGCAATAATACCGGATCGGGTCCCCAGCGAGGGCTTCTTCCAATTTGGCTTCGTCCGTTGAAACGTGGATAAGTCCACGCCATTTCAGTTCCTGCCAAATGTTTTCGAAAGAAGGATCGTTGGCTTGTCGACTTAAAAACTCTTCGTTACTCACGGTCATCAAACTACCAGCTTCTGTTGAGCGTTCTAAAAATTCTTTGCTTGTATGTCTCGCAGTCCAGCTGGCAGCTGGTTAGTCAATGCAGTGGTAATCAACGTTAAGGTCTGCGTTGCGCGTGTCATTGCGACGTAGAGGTTGCCGACAGATTCCCCGTCCTGTTGCACGACGTGTTGGGGTTCGACGATAATTACGGCGTCGTATTCCAGTCCTTTGGATTCTTGTGCGGTTACCAGAGCAATATTGCGATCACGTCGCCGCCCGGTACCGGTCCAAACTTGTCCCGGGTAGATCTTTTCCAACATCTGATGAACCTTGGAATAGTCTTCCCCTACTGCGATCACTCCGATAAGCTCGTCCGGGAAGCTTTGGAACTGTTGATCTACGGCAGTGACCAGAACCTTGTCCAAGTCCTCAACAGTGGTGCGTATTAACTCTGGATCGTGGTCGCCTTCACGTAAGGCGGTGGGTGTCGTGACGCGTCGTCCTGCTGCAGTTGCGACCTGTGCAGCAGCCTGCGTGATGCGTTCCGGAGTCCGGTAATTGACGGTCAGTTCAGCTAATCGCCAGTGGTTTGGTGCAAACGGTTCCAGAATTGAGCCCCAGTCCGTGCTGGGATCGGCACCTGATGCTTGAGCTAGATCCCCGACGATCGTGAACGAACGCAACGGTGATCTGCGGAACAGCATGCGCCATTGCATATGGCTCAGTTCTTGCGCCTCGTCGACAATGACGTGGCCGTATGTCCAGGTTCTGTCCCGCTGCGCACGATCGGCCACCGAAGCCCACGTAGTTTCCGGCTCTTGAGCTGCCGCCAGCATTTCGGGGGTCACCACCCCGTCCACGCCAATATCTTCGAGGGTATAGTGCATATTTTCCAGGGCAGCTTCAGCGGTATCAAGGTTGCGCTGCTGCGCCTTTTTCGAGCCTTGACCGGCCTCGGATACCAGATCGCCTACTGCTACTGCGGCCTCATCGATCAGTGGGACATCAGCTTCCGTGAACGGTGTGCCCGGCGCCCGCAGCAGTGTTTTAATTTCCGTTGCAGACAACATTGGAGCAGCATCGACCAGATACTTGGGCCTGGACAGCAACTCATCTACCAGTCCCGTAGGCGTCAACGGCATCCAACACAGGTTGAGTAATTTTCGAACCTCGCGAGACTGCCGAATCTCTTGGCGCAAGTACGATCGGTCGGCTTTATTGACCAGACCGTCCTCGCGTTTGGGGCTGACGATATCGCGCATTTGGTCATACAAGGTACGCACCATGTGGTCGACAAAGACTTCTCGCGCTTGGTTGTGCGGTTTACCCGACTCCCGAGCATGCCCGATGGCGCGACGTATTTGAATGGGTCGGACCCGAAGGCGAATACCGTCCACAGTGACCCAAGTGGTCTCTGGAATACTTCGTTGCCGTAGCATCACCGCATTGGTGATGACGTCTTGCATCACGGAACGGCCTTTAATCTCAGCGGCAGCGTGGTCAGTTTCTGGGCGTGCTTCAATTCCAGGGTAGAGATTCCCAAGCGACCGCATGACGACACCGGTCTCCCCCAACGAGGGAAGCACCTGATCGATGTAGTTCATAAAGGCTTCAGAAGGCCCCACGAGGAGCACACCGGATTTAGCCAACCGGTCACGATAGGTATAGAGCAAATACGCGGCACGGTGGAGTGCCACCGCCGTCTTGCCGGTACCGGGGCCACCTTGGACGACCAGTACTCCACGCATTTCGTCGCGAATAATTTCATCTTGTTCACGTTGAATGGTCCCAACGATGTCACCCATTGCCCCGGTACGTGGCGCACTGACGGCAGACAGCAGCGCTTGGGAAGCCTGGGCAGATTCCGTTGACGTCAAAACATCGTCTTCAAATGATTCAACGGTTCGGCCGCTCATCATAATATGACGACGACGAGCTACCTCTTGCCGATTGGCAGCCGTTGCCTGATAGAAGGGGGCGGCTTCGGGCGCTCGCCAGTCCACCAGGATCCGAGTGTGCTGGTTATCTGATAACCCGATGCGACCAATATGTCGTGCCACGGCGTCGTCGGTATCAAGACGTCCGAATACCAGTCTGTCGTCTACCGCATCTAACTGGTTGATGCGATCTTGATACAAACTGGCGAATGAATCGCGCTCCGATTGGTTTTGATAGGAGCCTTGGAGACCTTGGGCCTGGATGCGAACTAACTGCTGTTTCTTTTCGTTTCGCAACGTATCGAGACGTTCATAGAGTCTCGCGACATAGTTACGCTCTTCATCCAGCTGCTGCTGGTACCACGATGTGGTGTCGGTGGACGCATATTGGTCGGTCACCAAGGCTCCTTTGCTGCTAGCCCTTGAGCTAGCACTCGGCTCATTCGACCCTCAAGTCTACTGGCTACCTAGCGCAGCCCGGTAGGATTTGTGGCGGCAAACTCACGGATTTCAGCTAGCTGCCGCTTAAACTCAACCAATTGGTCAGCAACGGCATCCGGGCCGGTACCTCCCTGAGAGGAGCGCGAGTTTAATGAACCTTCGGTTGATAAGACTGTCCGTACGTCCGGGGTCAGGTGTTCAGAGATGTTGGCGTATTCTTCGTCGGTGAGATCCCAGAGTTCGACACCGCGGGCTTCGGCCATCTGAACGGCTTCACCAGCAAGTTCGTGGGCAACACGGAACGGGACGCCCTGGCGCACTAACCATTCGGCTATATCGGTCGCTAGGGCGAAGCCTTCAGGCGCTAGCTCGGCCATGCGCTCGGTGTTGAATGTGAGCGTTGCGATTTGACCGGCGAATGCCGGCAGGAGCAATTCCAAGGTGTCGGCAGCATCAAAAACCGGTTCTTTATCTTCTTGCAAGTCACGGTTATAAGCCAGCGGGAGCGCCTTCAACGTCGTCATCAGCCCGGTGAAGTTCCCGAGGAGTCGACCTGATTTTCCGCGCGCCAATTCGGCAATATCTGGGTTCTTCTTTTGGGGCATGATGGAAGATCCAGTGGAATACGCATCATGCAGGGCGACGAAGTTAACCTCTTTGGTCGCCCAGAAGATAATTTCTTCGGAGATGCGCGAGAGGTTAACGCCAATCATTGAGGCGATCCAAGCAAATTCGGCAAAGACGTCACGTGCGGCAGTACCGTCAATCGAGTTCCAGACCGCTGATTCGAACCCAAGGTCATGGGCAACTGCTTCTGGATCGAGACCAAGCGAGGATCCAGCCAGGGCGCCGGAACCATATGGGCTGACCGCTGCACGACGGTCCCAGTCGACAAAACGTTGCAAATCACGAGAAAAGGCCCATGCGTGAGCAAGTAAATGATGTGAAAGCAAAACCGGCTGGGCGTGTTGCAGGTGTGTGCGTCCGGGCATGGGCGCATAAGGATGCGCTTCAGCCTGGGTGATCAGAGCATCAATAACGTCGAGTAATAGGGAAGAAATCTCGCGGACATGATCGCGCAGAAACATCCGTCCCATGGTGGCGATCTGGTCGTTTCGTGACCGGCCCGCGCGCAGTTTGCCACCGAGTTCTAATCCAGCCCGTTCTAACAAACCGCGCTCAAGCGATCCGTGAACGTCTTCGTCGGAAGCAGCGGCAACATATGTACCGTTCGCGACGTCGTTTTCCAATTGGTCCAAAGCGGCCAACATATTAGGCAGTTCTTCATCGCTCAGAAGCCCTGCATGATGCAACACGCGCGCGTGGGCACGAGAGCCTGCAATGTCGTATTTGGCAAGTCGCCAGTCAAAATGCGTTGATTTGCTCAACGCTGCCAGCGCGTCGGCGGGTCCATCTGAAAATCGACCACCCCACAGCGATCCTTCATTTGTACCGTGTGATGCTGTGTCAGCCATCGTGTTGCAACCTCTTTTCGTGCAGGGACTCTCTGGTTCAAAACTACCAATAAATACGCCTGGTGGAAGTCCTGCTACTAGGTGCGACCGAAACGCTCCGTCACCCGGCAATCCCAAGACATTGCGTGATGCGCCGCTACATATCCTGCTGACCTCAACCCCTCCTCATCGTGTAGCTATGATGCTCGGAGGCTCAGAGGAAGTACGAAATTGTCTAAACTACCAATATGACCGACAACCAACCTCAGGACCAACCAGAACTCACCGACGACCAAATTGAATTTCTGAACACATTATTTGATTACGCTCGAGACGGTCAGGTGCAGGCGCTATCATCGGCAATCGATCAGGGTATCCCGGTCGATTTACGCAATCACAACGGCGACACGTTCCTCATTTTGGCAGCCTATCGAGAACAAGCAGAGGTAGTGAACGCTCTGCTGGCTAGGGATGCTGATGTCAACGCGCTCAATAGTCGGGGCCAATCGGCTCTTACTTGTGCGATATTTATGCAGAATACCGATGTAGCCAAGGCTTTATTAGATGCCGGGGCAGATCCAGATTTGGGTCCTCAGTCAGCTCGTGCCACGATTAGCGCCATGGGCCTCGATACAATGGGGCAATTTTTGTCCGACTATGAAAAGCAGTTACCAAAAGACTAGAACGAACACCAAAAATTCGGTGCCGGGACGCAGCCTGTTCAACAGCAGACGTACCAATATGAGGAGTTATTTTGAATCACACGATGACGAAACCAAAACGCTGGCTGTCAGCGACAGGACTGGGCGTTATCGCGGCCTGGACGCTTGCTGCATGCGGTGGTGGACCACCTAGCTTGACGGAGATTTCAGAAACCGCAAAGCAGTCGATGAGCGAAGCAAGCTCCTTTACCTACACCAGAACGGATCCCGATGGTGTTCACGATGAAGACATCTCACTGATTGAATGGTCCGGTCAAACAGAGCAAGATAACCATCAGGTGACGATCGACGCCGAGCAAGGATCACTGGAATTCCTGGTGATCGACGAGTCGACCGCATTCTTGAAACTCGATCCGCAAGAGGGCGCAGAAGACGAACTGTTTGCCCTGCCCGGTGCTGAGGGGCAATGGATTCAGGCACCAGAGTCCGGCCTACAGGACACGTTGGGCATTGAAGACGAGTTCGCTTCGACAACAGAAGCGGCGTTCTCGCTCATCGATGAGCTATCTGACGAAGAACTCGAAACCGTTGAAGTCGAAGAAACTGAGTTAGATGGCCAAGAAGTCTATAAATACACTGTGCCGGCGACGACAGGCAACAATTCGGATCTGTATACCGGTTCTGAAACGGTTGCATTTTACTTCTTGAAGGAGACGTCTGACCTGATTCAGGTCGATGCGACATCCGGCGACAATACGGCCACACATGCCTTTACGAATCTCAACGAAGTCGAGCTATTCGAGGCTCCCCCAGAAGATGAGATCTCCGATCTGCAGTGGACGTTCTAACGCTCTGAACGCACCCTCGAAATGCGGAAGGCTCGGTTCCAGATGGAACCGAGCCTTCCGCATTTCGAACCTACAATTTAGGTTCTTGTTCGGCGTAGCCAATAAATGTTTGGGCCACCTGTTGTCCACCGTTCGGGTCGCGGGTGACGACCATGATGGCGTCGTCACCCGCTATGGTCCCCAACACGAAGTTCAAGCGTGCTTGATCGATAACTGATGCCAGAAACTGTGCTGCTCCCGGTGGTGTGCGCAGCACCGCGATATTTGCTGATGCATCTGCGGCCAACAACAATTCTCTGCACAGACTTGATAAGCGTGCTTCGGTGGCTTCTGGGCTCTGGGTAACCGTTCCCGTTTCCGTGTCAGTGGGCACGTGATAGATCATATGACCGGTTTCATCACGAACTCTGGTTGCCCCGATATCCACCAGATCACGAGATAGCGTTCCCTGCGTGACGGTGACTCCGCGTTGGGCTAGAGCATCGGCTAGTTCAGCCTGAGAACGGATTGACTGGGTTTCCAGCACCGTTCGAATCTCATGCTGCCGGGCCGCTTTGGTCATCGGAGTCATCATGGCTAACGTGCTTTGGCTCGTGAAGCCACCGCGTGTTGAAGGGATAGCTCAGCTGGAATATCTGCCAGCCCGGAGGCATAGAGCAGCCAGGCGATAAGAGCCTTTTGTGCGTGTAAACGGTTTTCAGCTTCGTCAAAGACCCTCGATTGCGGTCCGTCGATGACCTCTTCAGCAACCTCGTACCCGCGGTAGGCAGGTAGGCAGTGCAAGAAGATCGCATCATCGGCGGCTTGTGCCATCGCGTCTTGGTTAACGGAATAGTCTTTGAACAGTTTCAAGCGCATTTCCGTTTCATCTTCCTGGCCCATTGAAATCCAGGTGTCAGTCACTACGACGTCGGCGTCCGCCAAAGCTTCTGCGGGGTTGGTCGTGACAAGAATCGAACCACCGGCTGCTTCAGCGCGCTGGGTGGCTGCGGCAACGACGGCGTCGTCAGGAAGATAGCCTTCGGGACCGGCAATGCGGACGTGCATGCCAGCTGTGGCACCGCCCAGCAGATAGGAGTTGGCCATATTATTGGCCGCGTCCCCAACATAAGTCATGGTCAGCCCCTGGGTCGAACCCTTGGCTTCTCGAACGGTTTGCAGGTCGGCGAGCACCTGGCAAGGATGGTAATCATCAGTCAGGGCATTGATGACCGGGATAGAAGAGTTTTCGGCTAGTTCTTCAATGCCGGCTTGGGCATAGGTACGCCAGATGACAACCGAGACCATGCGTTCAAAGACTTTTGCCGAGTCGTAAATGGATTCTTTGTGTCCCATTTGCGATTCGCCCGGGTTGATGATCAGTGGACTACCGCCAAGCTCACTCAGACCTGCGGCAAATGAAATGCGGGTCCTGGTGGAGGTCTTGTCAAACATGACAATCCCGGTTTGAGGCCCCGCCAGTGGTTTGAAGTCAAAGCGTCGCTGCTTCATGATCGCGGCTAGATCGAGGACTTCTGCCTGTTCTGCTGGGCTCAGATCGGTGTCGACGAGAAAGTGTCGTGGGGTTTTGGACATGATGCCGCTCCTTCAAGCTCGGTCGGCTAGTTGGCTTCCGCAACCGTTTCAGCAACGATATTGGGCAGGTCTTGGATGAGGGGGTCGACCTGTTCGGTCGTGATGATCAACGGTGGCGCCAGGCGCAGGGTGGTCTGATCGGTGGCGTTGATGATGTACCCGTAGTCCAGGGCTTTGGCAACGACTTTTGGTGCCAAACCGCCCTCCGGCAGGCGCATACCCTGGGCCGTGATGGCTTCAGTATCGAGTTCGATGCCTTGCCACAGACCGTAGGCGCGAACGGTTTTGACGATTGGCAATGCGTGGAGCTGTTGTTCTAGGTAGGTGCCAACCGTGCGAACGTTGTGGAGGATGTTGTCGGATTCGATGGTTTCCAAGACTGCCAGTGCCGTTGCGGTGGCCAGCGGGTTGCCGCCGAAGGTGGTGCCGTGTTGGCCTGCGGTAAAGAGTTCGGAGACGTCTTTGCCGAAGGTCACCAGCGCACCGATTGGCATGCCACCGCCAAGTCCTTTGGCCAGGGTCATGGCATCGGGGAGCACTGGGTCAGCGGTGCCGGTGACTTGCGGGTTCTGGAAAGCGAACCAGGTGCCGGTGCGGCCGATGCCCGATTGGATCTCGTCAAAAATTAGGAGTGCCCCGTGTTCAGTACAGGCCTGGCGGACCTGCTGGAGGTAACCGGGCGGGAAATCTCGTACGCCGGCTTCACCCTGCACAGGTTCGACAATCACGGCGGCCACGGTGTCGTCCATCTGGGCTTTTAGCGCCTCAATATCGCCGGCAGGCACAAACACCACGCCGCCGGGTAGTGGCTCAAATGGTTCCCGATACTGCGGTTTCCAGGTCAGTGCTAGGGCACCCATGGTGCGACCGTGAAACGCGTTTTGCAGTGCAATGACCTTCGGCCGGCTACCACCTTGGGCGTGGCTATGGCGACGCGCAAGTTTAAAGGCGGCCTCATTGGCTTCGGTACCGGAGTTGGCAAAGAACGCTGCACCTTCGGAGATGCCAGCCATGGCCAACAGTCGTTCGGCGAGGCCGACCTGTGGCAGCGAGGTGAACAGGTTAGAAATGTGGCCCAGCGTTTTGGCTTGTTCGGTCAGCGCTTCAACAATGGCTGGGTGCGCGTGCCCCAACGCATTAACCGCGATGCCGGCCAAAAAATCGGTGTAGCGTTTGCCGTCGGCATCCCAGACGTAAACCCCTTCGCCTTTGACGAGCGCTTGGGCTGGGGTGCCGAACATGTTGGTCATGGAACGTTGATAGCGTTCCAGCAGATTTTCTGTCATGAAGTTCCTATGGTGTGACTTGGGTGCCGACGCCGGCGGTGGTAAAGATTTCCAGCAACATCGAATGAGGTTGGCGGCCATCGACAATGTGGGCCTGTGGCACACCCGATTCGACGGCGCTCAGGCAGGCTCGCATTTTCGGGATCATCCCGGATTCTAAACGATCGAGCATGCCGCGCAACTCATCGGCGGTGATCGAGGTGATCAGCGATGACGGATCCGGCCAATTACCGTAAAGGCCTTCGACGTCGGTCAACACCACAAGCTTGGCTGCCCCCAGTGCTGCGGCCAGTTCGGCGGCTGCGGTATCAGCGTTGACGTTGAGTACTTGTCCGGTGGGCTGATTCGTGTCTGGGTCTACTTCCGGGGCAACCGATGAGACCACCGGGATGCGCCCGTTGGCGATCAGATCGGTAATCGGAGCAGTGTTGACGTTGACGACGTCGCCGACCAGACCGAGGTCGAGTTGTTCGCCGTCGATCACGTGCTGGGTACGGTGGGCGACAAACAGGTCAGCGTCTTCTCCGGACATTCCCACCGCATAGGTGCCGTGGGCGTTAATGAGGCCGACGAGCTGTCGGCCGACTTTGCCGGTGAGCACCATGCGGACGACTTCCATGGTTTCTTCGGTTGTGACGCGGAGCCCACCTCGGAATTCCGATTCGATGTCGAGCTTGTCGAGCATCTCACTGATCTGTGGACCACCGCCGTGTACAACCACCGGGTGGATGCCGCAGTGGTGGAGAAAGACCATGTCCTGGACGAAGGCTTCGCGCAGTTCATCGGACACCATGGCGTTCCCACCGTATTTGATGACCATGGTGGTGCCGGCAAATTTCTGGATCCAGGGCAGGGCCTCGATCAGCACGGCTGCTTTTTCGGCAGCCTTGGACATATCGCGTGGTGTTATTGTCATGAAAAGCTGCTCTTCTAGGAGGAGTATTCGGCGTTTTCGCGCACGTAGTCATAGGACAGGTCATTGGTCCACACGGTGACCGCGTGATCGCCGGCCTTCAGGTAAATATCGACGGTGACTTCACGGTCGTCGAATTTCACCAGGCTGCGATCTTCGCCAATTCCGGCATTGCGGCACACCATGACGTCGTTCACCGCGACATCCAGGGTCGTGGGATCGAATTGGGCATCCGTGGTGCCAACGGCCGAGATGATCCGGCCCCAGTTGGGGTCTTGACCGAACATCGCGGTCTTGAACAAATTCGAGCGCGTCACCGCACGGGCGACGTCTTCGCCTTCGGCTTCGGTGGCCGCGCCATGAACCGTCACGGCGATGTCGCGGGTGGAACCTTCGGCGTCTCCAATGATCTGGCGGGCCAGCGAACCGCACACCGTACGCAGTAGTGCTTGTAACTCGTCGCGATCTGGCGTGACATCGGAGGCTCCCGAGGCCATGAGTAGAACGGTGTCATTAGTTGACATGCAGCCATCGGAATCTGCTCGGTTGAACGTCGTTCGAACGGCTTCTGTCAGCAGCTCATGTGCCAGGGCTGAATCCACGACGGCGTCGGTGGTCACCACGGCAAGCATCGTGGCCATACCCGGTGCGATCATGCCCGCACCCTTGGTCATCCCGGCCACCGTGTAGCCGGTTCCTTGTGCTTGGGCGGTTTTGTGGACTGTATCGGTGGTCATAATCGCTTTGGCAGCGGTCACTAATCCATCATCAGTCAGCGCCTCAACGGCGGTTGCGATCCCAGCGACCACCTTGTCCATGGGTAAGCGCTCGCCAATCAGCCCGGTGGAACACACCAGCACGTCGTCAGCGGCAATGTCTAACGCTCTAGCGGTGTGGTCAGCCATGGCAGCGGCATCGTGGTCACCTTGGACACCCGTGCAGGCGTTGGCACCGCCGGAGTTCAGGACCACTGCGCGGGCTTGCCCATCTTGGATCGCGGTCTGGGACCAGCGCACCGGAGCAGCAGAGATCCGGTTGGTGGTGAACACTCCGGCAGCGTCATAGCGTGGGCCATTGTTGACGATCAAGGCAAGGTCAAGATCGCCGGATGCTTTAATACCTGCGGCGATGCCGGAAGCGGTAAACCCGGCCGGTTGGATGAGACTCACGGAGCGACTCCTTGAACGGTCAGACCAGTTTCTTCGGGGTAGCCCAGGGCGATGTTCATCGACTGGACTGCTCCCCCGGCGGTACCTTTGGTGAGGTTATCGACGGCGACCACCACGATCACGCGACCGGCGGCTTCATCAACGGCCAGCTGCATCACGACGTGGTTGGAGCCGAGCACAGATTTAGTGGAAGGCCACTGGCCCTCGGGCAGCAGGTGCACGAATTGTTCGTTGCCATAGGCTGTTTCCCAGGCAGCACGAATTGCTTCGGCAGAGGTGCCGGGAACATATTTGGCGGTGGCCGTGGTCAAAATCCCGCGCGGCATCGGGGCCAGGGTTGGAGTAAACGACAGCGAGACGTCTTGTCCGGCGGCCTGCGACAGGCCCTGAATGATTTCAGGGGTGTGGCGGTGTAGGCCGCCCACACCGTAGGGGCTCATGCCACCCATAACTTCGGAACCCAGCAGGTGCGGTTTCAGTGATTTTCCGGCACCCGATGTACCAGATGCTGCAACAATGACGACGTCGTCGGTTTGCAATACGCCACCGGTAAATCCAGGTGCCAGTCCCAGAATCGAGCCGGTCGGGTAGCATCCGGGCACCGCAATCCGTTTGGCATTGGTAAGTTTTTCCCGGTTGCCAGGCAATTCGGGGAGACCGTAGGGCCAGGTGCCGGCATGCGGTGAACCGTAGAACTTCTCCCACATTGCACTATCGGTCAGACGGTGATCGGCACCGGCGTCAATCACCAGGGTGTCTTCGGGCAGTTGAGCGGCAATTTCGGCGGATGCGCCGTGCGGTAGCGCTAAGAAGACGACGTCATGGCCGCGCAGTACGTCAACATCGGTTGGCTCCAGCACTCGGTCTGCCAGGGCATGCAGATGGGGTTGCAGGCCGCCAAGTTTCTGGCCGGCGTTGGAATGGGCGGTGATTGAGCCAATTTGGACGTGCGGGTGTGAGGTCAACAACCGTAGGACCTCTCCACCGGCATAGCCACTGGCTCCAGATACAGCTACACTAAGAGTCATGCGTCCACCCTAACACTAAAATATGCAGTATGTGTAATAATTATGCAGTGGGGCATTTCTAGCGATGCTCCCCACGGAAATGTAACGTAGCTACTATGACTCAAATTCCCGTAGAACTTCCAGAAAATATGCATGCAGCCGTGGCCACACAGGCCGGCGGTCCAGAGAATTTTGATTGGCGTGAAGTCCCGGTCCCTACCCCCGGTGCAGGCCAAGTGTTGGTCGAAACGGCCGCCGCAGGTCTGAACTTTATTGAAACGTATCAGCGTTCTGGACTCTACGATGTCCACTACCCCTTCATTCCTGGCTCCGAGGCTTCCGGAACGGTCATCGCCCTTGGCGACGACGTCACGAATGTTGCCGTGGGCGATCGCGTGGCTACCGCCTCAGCCGAAGCGACTTATGCTGAGTTTTTTGTTGCTCCGGCCGATAAGTTATTGCCGGTACCCGACACGATTGACCTCATCGAGGCTGCAGCTATTCCACTGCAGGGTATGACGGCGCACTATCTGTGCCGCTCAACATTTGAAGTCAAGCCTGGCCACAACGTGTTTTTGACCGCCGGGGCCGGCGGCGTCGGCCAGTTGCTGATTCAGATGTGCAAACACCTGGGCGCGCATGTCTACACGGTGGTCTCCACCGAAGAAAAGCGCAAGATTGCCTTAAATGCCGGAGCCGACGAGGTGTTCGACTACGATAATTTTGGTGACAAATTGCGTGAAGTCACCAACGGCGTCGGCGTGGATGTCGTCTATGATGGCGTCGGTGCCAACACCTTTGACACATCGCTGGCTTCGCTGCGGATCCGCGGGATGATGGTGCTATTCGGGGCTGCTTCCGGTCCGGTGCCGCCATTTGATTTGCAGCGGCTCAATTCCAGCGGGTCACTGTTCGCTACGCGACCAAGTTTGGCGTTTCACACGCTGACAGGCGATGAGGTGTCATGGCGGGCCGGCGAGATTTTTGGCTGGCTTGCCGAGGGCGCCCTGAGGCTCAGTGTCGATGAACGATTCGATCTCAAAAATGCCGGTGATGCCCATCGCGCACTCGAATCGAGATCCACAACCGGTAAGACGGTACTCGTTCCGTAGTCGCTTTGCGGGTTAAACCACAAGGGGCAGGCGTGGTGTTCGTTTTGAACACCACGCCTGCCCCTTGTTTTCTCAGGATTTAGAGCAGGGACATGACCGTGGTCCCGATCATGCCGATGACGACGAGCAGTGCAATGGCCGAGACGCCAAATTGTCGGCGGCGGCGTTTGGCACGGTCGCGATCGGTTTCGGGGACGGGATCATGGAGTTCCCAGGGTTGACTCATCGTAGAACAGCTCCGTGTTCGGTTTCCGCTGCGGCGATCGCGGCGAGACGGGCTTGGGATGCTTCATCAGCAGTCAGCGTCCGATCGGTGGCCCGGAAGCGCAGATTGTAGGCCAAGGACTTTTTGCCTTCGTCAATACCAGCGCCGGTATACACATCAAATAAACCGATGTGTTCTAGTAGGTCACCGGCTGCTTGTTGCAGGGTCTGCTGCACGTCTGCAGCGACAACCTGGTGATCCACGACCAGCGCGACGTCTTGGTAGGTGGCCGGGTAGGTCACAACCGGATGTGCTTCCACCACGTTCGGAGCTGCGGCAATCAGCGCATCCAGATTCAGTTCCATCGCGGCGGTACGAACGGGCAGGTCCCAGTCTTCCAGCAGTTTCGGCAGCAGTTCACCGGCGTAGCCAATGACTATACCGTCAACCACCAGTTCCGCGACTCGGCCCGGGTGGAAACTGTGGTGTGCACCCTGGCGAATCGTCAGGTCGACGCCGGCGACATCGGCAATATCGAGGGCGGCGCCGATTGGATCCTGCCAGTCGTAGACGCGCGGTGTGTGACCTGGTCCGGGAGCCGAATCGTGGCCGGTGAAGACCGCGGCAAGCCGATGCGGTTGTGCTGGGATGCCGACTTCGAGTTCAGCCAGTACCTCATCGGTGGGACGAACTCCCAGCGGCGGGATTTCCGGCGACCCGATGGTGGCGCTTGGCAGGAAGACTTTTCCTGACTCATACACGGCGATGTCACGGAATCCGCGCGAGACGTTGCGCCGTGCGGTTTCCAGCAGGCCGGGCAAAATGGTGGTGCGCAGCCAGCCGAACTCCGCAGAGATCGGGTTGGCCAGTTTCACCATGCGCTGGGCTGCAGCCGTTTCCTCGTTCGGGGAACCGAAGGTTTTATTCTGGGCTTCCGATACGAATGGATAGGACAGGGTTTCAATCAGTCCGGCTCCTGCCAGAGCATCAGCGATTTGGCGACGCATCCGCTGGGCCTTGGTCAGGCCGCGACCAGGAGGGGGCACGGGCAGCGTGGCGGGAATATGTGAGTAGCCCACGAGTCGGGCAACCTCTTCAACGAGGTCTTCCGGGATGTTCAAGTCGGTGCGCCAAGATGGTGGCGTGACCACAAAGATCGTGGTGCCATCGGTGTCATCGCGCTGTTGCGACACGTGGCCGCCCAGATCGACTAGCACCTGGTTGACTTGTTCTTCGGTGTAGTCATAGCCCACCAATTGCGATGGGTAATCAGCGCGCAATCGAACGGTTGGGACCACCGGTGGTTCACCCACGTCGGTGACTCCCTCGCCCATGGTGCCGCCGGCGAGTTCCACGAGCAATTCGGCGGCACGCTGGGCTGCTTTGTCGGCCACGTGCCAGTCCACACCGCGCGTATTGCGTTTCGAAGCTTCGGAGGGCAGACGATGACGACGCTGGGTGCGCGACACTGACACGGTATCGAAGTTCGCCGATTCAATCAGAATTGAAGTGGTGGTGTCGCTAACTTCGGTCGACAGACCACCCATGACGCCGGCCATGCCGATCGCACCTGAATCGTCGGTGATCAACAGGTCCTCGACATGAAGTTTACGGGTCTTGCCGTCCAGGGTTTCTAGGGTTTCGCCCTCGTGCGCTCGCCGAACAACTATCTGACCACGAAGTTTCTCTGCGTCGTAGAAGTGCAACGGCTGGCCCAGCTCGAGCATGACGTAGTTGGAAATATCAACCGGCAGGCTCAGCGGACGAATTCCTGCCAGGCGCAGGCGCGCCGACATCCATGACGGCGTGGTGGCCTTGGGATCAATGGCATCAACGCGTCGGGCAACAAACCGAGTGGCCCCGGGCTGACCGTGAATTGGTGCGGTGTCATCGATGCGTACCGACCAGCCGGAGTCATTAGCCGCCGGCACCTGAATCGCGCACGCCGGATCCGTAAATTCGGTTCCGGTGGCGTGGGCGTATTCGCGGGCAGCCCCACGAATCGACAGCACATAGCCGCGATCGGGCGTGACGTTAATTTCGGCGGCCTCGTCATCCAGATGCAAAAGTTCCAGCACATCGGTGCCGATTTCTGGATCAAGGCCCCACTCTGACAACACGACGATGCCGTCGTGCCCCTCCCCCAGACCAAGCTCGGATTCTGAGGCGATCATCCCGGCCGAGGTATGGCCATAGGTTTTGCGTGCAGAGATCTTGAAGTTGCCTGGCAACACCGCACCGGGCAGCGTAACGATCACCTTATCGCCAACTTCAAAGTTGTGAGCACCGCACACCACACCCTGGACACCCGAAGGGTCAATGCCTTTGCCTTCTAAGGTCTGGGTTTGGCCATCTGGAACCACCTGAACGCGGCACCAGTTGATGGTTTTACCGTTGGAGTGTTCTTCGGGGGTTTTCTCTAAGACCTTGCCGACTACGATCGGGCCGGTGAGTTCAAAACCATGAACGTCTTCTTCTTCTAATCCGACCTTGACCAGATCTGCCAGGAGGTCTTCTGCAGTAGCGTCTGCTGGAAGCTGCGTGTACTCACGCAACCATGACAATGGGATACGCATTATGTGACTAAATCTCCATTCCGAATTGCGTTGAGAAGCGCACGTCGCCTTCAATCATGTCGTGCATGTCGGTAACCCCGTTGCGGAACATTAGGGTGCGTTCTACGCCCATCCCGAACGCGAAACCGGAATACACATCCGGGTCAATACCAGCGGCACGCAGCACCTGCGGGTGCACCATGCCGCAACCGCCCCATTCAACCCACTGGGGCCCACCTTTGGCATCGGGGTGCCAAACGTCGAGTTCCGCAGACGGCTCGGTGAAGGGGAAGAAGTTCGGGCGCAACCGAATGCGGGCATCCGCCCCGAACATTGATGTTGCAAAGTATTCCAGGGTCCCGCGTAGATCAGCCATCGTCAGACCTTTGTCAACGGCAAGACCTTCAAACTGGTGGAACACCGGCGTGTGGGTGGCATCCAGTTCATCGGTGCGGAAGGTTTTACCAGGCACCAGAATATAGGTCGGTGCTCCACGTTCCAGCATGGCGCGAATCTGCACCGGGGAGGTGTGCGTGCGCAACACCAGGTGACGATCAGTGGGCTCAACAAAGAAAGTGTCTTGCATTTCTCGAGCAGGGTGGTCCGGTTCAAAATTCAATGCGTCGAAGTTGTACCATTCGGATTCCAGTTCAGGACCCTCGGCGATCTCCCAACCCATGCCCACGAAAATATCCGAGACCCGCTCTTGCAATAATTCCAGCGGGTGGCGGGCCCCTTGACGACGGCGACGCACCGCTGTGGTCACGTCAACGGTTTCTTCCACGAGCATCCGGGCCTCGTGTTCAGCTTGCAGCTGGGCTTCGCGGTCTGCGAGCGCTTTGCCCATCTTGCCGCGTGCTTGGCCCATACGTTTGCCGGCGTCGGCTTTTTGGGATTTATCGAGCTTGCCGATCAAGCGGTTGGCCAGCGTTAGCGGAGCATTGTCACCGGTGTGTGCGATGCGGGCCGCTTTGAGTTCATCAAGATTCGTTGCAGCCTCGAATGCTGCGATAGCAGCTTGAATGGCTTGCTCGACGGCCTGCTCATCGGCCGGTGAAACCTCCGGTGGGAGATTCGAAGTATCCGTCATATGGGGTACACGCCTTTAGTTCTAAAACTATGTGTTCACAACAATGGGGTCAAAACCGGGCGGTTTCGACCCCATCTAGTCTAAGACGTGAAGTCAACGTGACCGAACTGTTGCCATTCTGCTACGCATGAGCGGACCAGAAGTCATCGATGATGTCGCCTTGTGCTAAGAGGTCGATGGCGACCGAGCGCATCTCAACTTTGCGCACTTTTCCCGTGACCGTGGTTGGGAATTCGTCAACAATATGGACATATCGCGGGATCTTATACTTCGCCAGGGAGCTCCGGGAGAACTCACGCAGTGCTTCGGCGGTAAGTTTGGGTGCGCCTTTGCGTAACCGGATCCAGGCCATGAGTTCTTCACCGTAGCGTTCATCCGGCACACCGATGACTTGAGCGTCAATAATGTCTGGGTGGGTATAGAGAAACTCTTCGATCTCGCGCGGATAAATATTCTCGCCGCCGCGAATGACCATGTCTTTAATTCGGCCGGTGACTTGTACATACCCATTTTCGTCCATGCGTGCGACGTCGCCGGTGCGCAGCCAGCCATCGTCGTCGAGCACTTCAGCGGTCCTTTCTGGTTCATTCCAGTACCCCTTCATCACAAGATAGCCGCGCGTGCACAACTCCCCGTCAGCGTTTATGGGCAGGGTTTCACCTGTGTCAGGGTCAATAATCTTGATTTCAGCATGTGGATTTGGTCGTCCTACCGTCGAGGTACGCAGATGCAGCTCATCATCTGGACGGGTTTGCATCGATACCGGTGAAGTTTCTGTCATGCCGTAGCAAATGGTGACCTCATCCATGTGCATCGTGTTGATGACCTGTCGCATGACCTCATCTGGGCAGGGGGAACCGGCCATGATACCGGTGCGCAGGGAGGACAGATCAAAGTCGGCTAGATTTTCTAGCGCTAGTTCTGCGATGAACATGGTGGGAACACCATATAGCGCTGTACAACGATATTTTTCTACAGTCGCCAGGGTTTGTTCTGGATTGAATGACGGTCCGGGAATCACCATCGTCGCCCCGTGCGTTGTGGCCGCAAGATTTCCCATGACCATACCAAAGCAGTGATAGTAGGGCACCGGAATGCAGATCCGGTCTTGGTCGGTATATCGGTTGGTCTCCCCGACGAAAAACCCGTTATTGAGAATATTGCGGTGCGTCAGCGTGGCGCCCTTGGGGAATCCCGTGGTGCCGGAGGTGTATTGAATATTGATGGCGTCGGTGTTGTTCAAGGTTGCCGCGATCTTGTCGAGGGTTTCATCGTCGGCGGCAACATCGAACACCTCATCCCAGGATTCCGAGTTCATAATGACGATGCGCTCAAGTGTCCCAAGCTCTTGCTGAGCCCGTTCGATCATGCGCGGATAATTCGAGGTGGGCACCTCTTCAGAGGAAATCAGTGTGGTAATTTCCGCTTGTTTCAGCACGTAGTTCAGTTCGTGTTGCCGGTAGGCAGGATTAATATTGACCATGATGGCGCCCAGTTGTGCGGTGGCGTATTGCACCATGACCCATTCCCACCGGTTCAGCGCCCAGATACCAACTCGCTCGCCAGTGGTCACTCCGGCATCGTGTAACCCTGTGGCTAACTTCCGCACATCGTTAGAGAACTGCTCATAGGTCCACTGGCGGTCCACTGCGGCATCAATCAGGGCAATGTTTTGAGGAAATCGGGCCGCAGTCTTGGCCAAATTCTGCCAGATCGTTTCTTCGATGAGCGGGACGTCGGTGGGACCGACAGCATAGGACTGGGTGAGTTGCTCTGTCATAACTATCTTCCTGAGAGATCCTAGGGTCGTCCAACAATGTAGCAAATCGTGAAGTATGTCACCATACTAAACCTGATCGTTCGCCTCTCCTGGTGCCGCATAGAGGGCTTGCATCGCCATTTCGGGCAGCATGTGTTGCAAATAGGACAAGAAATTGCCAGTTTGCTTCCGCTTGGCCAAGCCCCGGAACGAATGGCCCGTGGAGTTAATAAGACCAAATACTGCGTGGGCCCGCACTACCAACTGGTCGGTGGTTTCGTGCGGATGAATCTGCTGCATCGCACGGATCCAGATACCAATAAACTCACGCTGCGTCCGACGAATATCTCGCTGCATACGCTCTTCAACCGATGCCAGGTCACGATCCTGCACGCGGATAATATCCGAGGAGTTCAGGGCAAACTCGGTCTGCAAATCCACCAACAGCCGCAAACGCTCAAAGGTGTCATCATGTGCAGCTTCAATCTCGCCACCGCGTGTCAGGAGGAAATGACTGGCTTGGCCGATGAGCACCCCCAGCATGTCCTGCTTCGATTCAAAATGCCGGTATATCGCCTGGCCGGTGACCCCTACCTCGGCACCGATTTCATCCAAAGAGACCGCGGCAAAACCGCGCGCGGCAAACAGCCGTCCCGCGGCGGCAAGAAGCTGCTCGCGCCGCTTTTCTTTTTCCATCTGACGTTGGGTTTTGACTGCCCCGTCAGAGGAATTCATCTGAACACTAGACAAATGCAATCTCCATCACTAATCTGAACTTCAGTTAGTCAGCATAAACTGAAATTTTTGCCAGGTCCATATCCGTCAGGAGAAGAATGCAACAGCTGATCACACAGGTTGATGCCAACTCCGAGCAATATCAAACAAACTTTACCTATCACGCCCAACTGCGCCAACAGCTGCGCGACCGGATGGCTGAAGTAGCTAAAGGCGGCTCGGAACGATCACGTCAACGCCACCTCGACCGTGGACGTTTACTCCCCCGCGAACGGGTGCGCCGTCTGCTGGACTCGGGCTCTCCTTTCCTCGAGATCGGTTCACTAGCTGCCTTTGAAATGTACGACGGCGATGCTCCCGCTGCAGGTCTGATCGCTGGGATCGGGATCGTCGAGGGCCGCTATGTGATGGTTGTATGCAATGACTCCACGGTCAAAGGTGGAACCTACTACCCCATCACGGTCAAAAAACACCTGCGCGCCCAAGAAATCGCTTTTGAAAACCGACTCCCTTGCCTGTACCTAGTGGATTCCGGTGGCGCATTTTTGCCTCGGCAGGATGACGTCTTTCCGGATCGAGAACACTTCGGCCGAATCTTCTATAACCAATCTCAATTATCTTCCCGAGGGATTCCGCAAATTTCAGCTGTCCTGGGTTCATCTACCGCTGGTGGCGCCTATGTGCCAGCCATGAGTGACGAGTCGGTTATCGTGCGCAATCAAGGAACCATCTTCCTGGGTGGGCCACCGCTGGTCAAGGCAGCTACTGGTGAGATCGTGACCTCTGAAGACCTAGGTGGGGCGGAAGTACATACATCGACTTCTGGTGTGGCGGATCATATCGCGGAAAATGACGATCACGCCCTGCAGATCGTGCGCAATATCGTGGCTACTCTGCCGGCAACACCGCAACGGATTTGGGAAAAAATTGAAGCGTTGGATCCTGGCAATGACCCGGAAGACATAGCGGGCATCTTGCCGGTTGATCTGCATACGCCCTACGACGTTCGAGAAATTATTTCCCGAATCGTCGACGCCGACAGTTTTCATGAATTCAAAGAAAATTACGGCAAGACCCTGGTCACAGGCTTTGCACGCATTGATG
Source organism: Enteractinococcus helveticum (assembly GCF_001657475.1). GTDB lineage: Bacteria > Actinomycetota > Actinomycetes > Actinomycetales > Micrococcaceae > Yaniella > Yaniella helvetica. The sequence goes on along the minus strand of NZ_LXEY01000115.1, from coordinate 31,562 downwards.
GGCATCCGGTAGGCATCATTGCCAATAACGGCATCCTCTTCTCCGAGTCCTCCCTCAAAGGCGCGCACTTCATCGAACTGGCCGATCAGCGCGGCATCCCGTTATTGTTCTTGCAGAATATTTCTGGGTTTATGGTGGGCAAGGACTACGAGGCTGGGGGCATCGCAAAAAATGGTGCCAAGATGGTAACCGCGGTGTCCACAACCCGTGTCCCGAAAATCACCATCATTATCGGTGGATCTTTCGGGGCGGGCAATTACTCGATGTGTGGACGCGCGTTTTCACCGCGCTTTTTATTCATGTGGCCCAACGCCCGAATCTCCGTGATGGGCCCCGATCAGGCGGCCGGCGTGTTAGCTACGGTCAAACGCGATCAGTACGAAGCCGCGGGCCAAGAATGGTCTGCAGAGGAAGAATCCGAGTTCAAACAACCGATCTTGGATCGCTACAATGAGCAAGGCTCCGCGTATTACTCCACCGCTCGGTTGTGGGATGACGGCATTATCGAGCCTCAATATACGCGTCGAGTCGTTGCCATGGCCTTGGATGTGTGTTCCCGTACCCCGCTTGCCGAACCTCGATTTGGTCTTTTCCGGATGTGATTGCTGTGCAACTATTTTCCAAAGTACTCATTGCCAATCGCGGGGAAATTGCCATCCGCATTGCCAAGACCCTGCATCAGCTAGGGATCCGTTCCGTCGCCATCTACTCGGATGCCGATCAAGAAGCAGCCCATGTCAGATGCGCTGATGAAGCGATACGATTAGGCGCAACCTCAGCCGAATCGTATCTCAACCCACAGGCCGTTGTTCAAGCAGCGCTCGCCGTCGGCGCTGAGGCAATCCATCCGGGATATGGTTTCATCTCCGAAAATGTTGAACTAGCGCGTGCTTGTCATCAGGCAGGTGTGACTTTCATCGGTCCTGGTGAGCATGCTTTGGAAGTCATGGGTGACAAGATCCGCTCGAAGAATCACGTCGCGAAAGCTGGCGTGCCGATGGTCGACGGGGTGTCTGAACCGGGTCTGAGCAATGAACATCTCATTGCTGCCACCAAGAACATGACCTTTCCAATGTTGATCAAACCCTCTGCCGGTGGTGGCGGCAAGGGCATGCACGTGGTCGCATCCCATAATGAGCTTGCCGGTCAGCTCGAGACTGCTCGTCGTGTTGCAAAAACCGCATTCGGTGACGACACCCTCCTGATCGAACAGCTCATCCGCTCGCCGCGTCACATCGAGGTGCAGATCCTGGCGGATCAACACGGCAATGTCATTCACCTCGGCGAGCGTGAGTGTTCACTGCAGCGTCGTCACCAAAAGATCATTGAAGAAGCCCCGTCTGTGCTGCTCAGTGATGAAACACGAGCGCGCATCGGCCAGGCAGCGGTCGATACCGCCAAATCCGTTGACTACGTGGGCGCAGGCACCGTCGAGTTTCTTGTCTCGGACGAAGAACCAGACAAGTTCTACTTTATGGAGATGAATACCCGCCTGCAGGTGGAACATCCGGTCACCGAACAGATCACCGGCATCGATCTGGTCGAAGAACAGATTCGGATTGCAGCTGGCGCATCGCTATCGCTGACCCAAGATGAAGTCGTATTCACCGGGCACTCAATCGAAGCGCGCGTCTATGCCGAAACTCCCCAGGCAGGCTTTATGCCTTCTACTGGTACAGTCCTGCACGTTTCTGAGCCCGCAGGCTCCGGGATCCGGGTGGACTCGGGACTGCGCACCGGTGCTGTCATCGGCACGGAGTTTGACCCCATGATCGCTAAGGTCATTGCTACGGGCACCGACCGTGACCAAGCGTTAGCGCGCTTAGATCAAGCGCTGGATGAAATGGTCGTCCTGGGGATTAACACCAACCTGGAATATCTTCAGCATCTGATCCGGGACGCTGATGTTGCAGCCGGCGAAATTGACACCACGCTGGTTGAAGCGCGTTTACCAGAGATGGTCTTTGATGCTCCAACCAGACGGCATGCTCAAATTGCAGCGCATTTTGTACACGGCGAGGCTCGCGCTCCGTCGGATGCTTGGCTTCATGACGGATTCCGGCTTTGTGGTGCCGCAGAAGTCAATTACCGGGTGGACTATCCTGCTGGTAACGATCCCAGCAGCTTCGAGATAGCCCTTGATACAAGTGCTCAGCTGTTACCGGCCATCCGGGTCAATGAGTATGTCTATCAAGATGTCGACGGTGTCGAGACTGTCACGGTCGCTGCTGAAGCTCCTACGCCTCAGGGAACGCGGGTCTGGATGGCTACGAATACTTTCACTGGCTTTGTCGTCGTTTTGGATCATAAGGCGCAAGTGCTCGACACACTATCCTCTCTGGAAGCTGAGGAGCGCGGCGTGGACCCGCAGGTGCGTGCCCCACTGCCGGGCACTGTCACGGCCATTCATCTACCGGATGGTAGCCAAGTATCAGCTGGTGATCCCGTAGTGACCATCGAGGCAATGAAAATGGAACACCAACTCAAAGCACCGCTGGATGGCACGGTCACCATTCATGTCAGTGACGGCCAACAGGTCGCACTGGACCAGAGCATTCTGACAGTCGTCGGGCATGCCTCCAACGATGACCACTAGTACTTGCTTCGGCAATGAAAGGTATTGACCAATGTCGATTGATCATTATTTAGACGAAGAACAACTCGCGCTTGTTGACGGGGTCCGTGAATTCGCACAACAGGTGATCGCGCCGGTATCTGCGCAACACGACCGAGAAAAAACGTTTCCCTATGAAATCATCGCCCAGATGGGCGACATGGGCTTGTTCGGGCTGCCCATCCCGGAGGAATACGGGGGCCAAGGCGGCGACTACTTCACCTTGTGCCTGGCACTAGAGGAAGTTGCCAAAGTCGATCAATCAGTGGCGATCACTCTTGAAGCAGGAGTATCGCTTGGCATGATGCCGTTGCTAAAATTTGGAACCGAAGAACAAAAGCAGCGTTGGCTCCCTGATTTGGCCGACGCGAAACGCCTTGCTGCATTTGGCCTCACCGAACCCGGTGCAGGTTCAGATGCTGGCGGCACTCAGACCCGCGCTACGTTAGATAATGGCACTTGGACCATTAACGGCAATAAGGAATTTATCACCAACTCGGGCACGGATATTACCTCACTTGTCACTGTCACCGCGGTCACCGGTGAGGGAGAAATATCCACAATCATTGTCCCGGCGGACACGCCTGGATTGACGGTGGAACCCGCCTATAACAAAGTTGGTTGGAACGCTTCCGACACCCACCCGCTGACGCTGAATGATGTCAAAGTTCCCGAAGGGAACCTGCTGGGTGCACGAGGCCGTGGTTTTGCGAACTTTATGGACATTCTCGATGAAGGTCGTGTAGCTATCGCAGCCCTTGCAACTGGGGCAGCACAAGGTTGTGTCGATGCCTCTGTCGAATATGCGAAGACTCGTAAGACGTTTGGTCGGGCCATCGGCGAAAACCAAGGGATCTCCTTTAAGATTGCTCGGATGCAAGCCCGGGCGTATGCTGCACGGACTGCCTACTATTCGGCAGCCAAGAAGTTAGTTTCTGGAAAGCCATTCAAGACAGAAGCTTCAATTGCCAAGATGATCGGATCTGAAGCAGCAATGGATAATGCTCGCGATGCGACACAAATATTCGGTGGATACGGTTTTATGAACGAAAGCTTAGTTGCGCGCCACTACCGTGACTCTAAGATTCTGGAGATCGGTGAGGGCACCACAGAAGTTCAGCTCATGCTGATTGCTCGTTCACTTGGCCTGTAGGGGAGCATAATGTCTGACCAGCCAAAAATTATCAAACAACGCGGTCTGTACTACGACGAGATTGAAGTTGGTGCCATCTATCAACACGCCCCAGGTCGCACCGTGACTGAGGCAGATAACGTTGTATTCACGACCTTAACCATGAACACGCAATCCCTTCATCTGGATGCATACTGGTCTTCCCAGCAAGAATTTGGCCAACCGTTGGTCAATTCGATGTTTACGTTATCGACCATCGTGGGCGCTTCGGTTGCCCAACTTACGCAAGGCACCATTGTGGCCAACCTGGGTTTCGAAAGTGTCAATTTTCCGAAACCGCTGTACCACGGTGACACTTTGTACACCGAGACTGAGATCTTGGATAAACGGCTGTCGTCATCGCGACCGGGCCAAGGCATCATCAAGTTCCGTCATGTGGGAAGAAACCAGCACGGTGATCTGGTCGCCGAATGTACCCGTTCCACGATGCTGTGGGAGTCTGAAGAACACCATCGAAAGGCCACCACATGACCACGTTCGACCTTGGACCAGCGCTATTGTTTGTGCCCGCCGATCGTCCAGAACGGTATGCCAAAGCATATGATCGATCCGATGCCATCATCATTGACCTAGAAGATGCCGTTGCCCCCGACGAACGGCCAGCAGCACGGCAAGCATTAGGTAAGCACCTGGCGGCGTTGGATTCCAGAGTTGCACAGCGCACCTTGGTGCGGGTCAATCCGGTGGATGCACCAGACTTTAGCCACGACGTTGCCGTTATAGTCGGTAGCAACCTCCGGTATATTATGGTGCCAAAAGCTGAGAGTGTTGACGGCATCGCTCAGGTTGCTGACGCTCTTCCAGGGGTCGGCCTGATTGCACTATGCGAGACCGCTGCAGGCGTCACGTCCGCCGTCGAGATAGCCCAGCACCCAGCAGTGATGGCGTTGATGTGGGGTTCTGAGGATCTCATGGTGTCGACCGGAGGATCGTCGTCCCGTTTTGCCAACGGAACGTATCGTGATATTCCCCGTTTCGCACGGGCTCAGGTGCTATTGGCTGCAGCGGCAGCTGGGAAAGCCAGCATCGATACGATTCATACCGATTTGTCCCCCACCGATCAGTTCATTGCCGAAGCCGAGGATGCCGTTGCTAGCGGTTTCAATGCCAAAGCTTGCATCCATCCCGCTCAGGTAGCAGTCGTGCGCAATGCATATCGACCATCGGAAGAGGATTTGGAGTATGCTCAGGCGCTGCTAAAAGAAGTAGACCAGCACGGCGGAGTATTTCAATTTCGAGGTTCCATGGTTGATGGTCCGCTCATTGCACATGCACGAACCGTTGTACAACGCGCTGCAAGACTGACCAAGTAGTCTGCAACGCCCAAAAAGCGCACCGGCATGGTTTAAGCAGTTGCTTTCGGATCACCCAGTTGAGCCAAGATCGCATCTATGATCGGACGGTCCGCTGGGATCCATTCCAGGTCATGGAGTTCCGAGGCATTCAGTGCTGCCCATTCTAAACGGTCGTGTTCGATGAGTGGTTCTGGTGTTCCTGAACGGACGACGGCTGTGAAAACATGCATATTCATCCCATTGTCGAGTTGCCAGCCAGCTTCGCTGGGCGCGGCAATATGATCTAGGATTTCAATCTCGACCCCGAGTTCTTCTCGAATTTCCCGAAGCAGCGCATCGGTCGGCGTCTCGTCTGGCTCTACTTTGCCTCCCGGAAATTCCCAGTATCCTGCCAAGGATTTTGGCGCCTTGCGTCGAGCTGCGAGCATGTATGTCGGCCGGACCACCTCATTGAGAATGGCGGCACCAACGACCACGGGTTTCGAAATGGTGTGTTGCATGATAATCATCTTAGCCGCTAGTGTTGCGCAAACCTTGGTCGACCTCCCACAGCGGTTCACGGGAACATCTGGTCACTTACTACACCACCGCAATGTATTTCAGATTTGAAATACATTGCCTAAGGCGTTAGACTCGCCTTAGTTCAGTTTTGAAGCATAATGTACGAGAGGCTAGAAACCATGCAATTTGGCATATTCACCATTGGGGACGTCACCCCAGACCCCCACACCGGCCAAACCCCGTCAGAACAGCAGCGCATTAAAGACACGGTTAAAATCGCCAAACACGCGGAACAGGCGGGCTTCGAAGTGTTTGCTACCGGGCAACACCACAACCCGCCATTCGTAGCACCGGGCAACCCGCCTGTCTTGTTGGCGTATTTGGCTGCAGCAACCGAAAAACTGATCTTGTCCACCGCAACGACTCTGATCACTACCATGGATCCGGTTCGCCTGGCGGAGGATTATGCCTATCTCCAGCATCTAGCCGACGGACGCATGGACCTCGCGATGGGTCGGGGCAACACCGGACCGGTCTACCCATGGTTTGGCAAAGATATTCGCCAAGGTATCCCGTTGGCCGTAGAAAACTACAACCTGTTGTATCGCCTCTGGCGTGAAACCGAAGTGGACTGGGAAGGTCGATTCCGCACACCACTACAACAGTTCACCGCGACTCCACGACCACTGGATGACGTGCCGCCGTTTGTATGGCACGGTTCGATTCGTTCACCAGAGATAGCAGAACAAGCAGCTTACTACGGTGACGGATTCTTCCACAACAACATCTTCTGGAACAAAGAACACATCATCCAAATGGTCCAGCTCTACCGTCAGCGGTACGAATACTACGGGCACGGCAAAGCTCACCAAGCATATGTCGCACTAGGCGGCCAAGCGTTTATGCGTGAAAAATCCCAGGATGCATGGAATGAGTTCCGCCCTTACTTCGATAATGCCCCCGTCTACGGACACGGCCCTTCGATGGAAGACTTCACAAAGATGACTCCGCTCACCGTTGGGTCACCGGAACAGGTCATTGAACGGACCCTAGAATTCCGTGATTGGGTCGGAGATTACCAGCGCCAAATGTTCCTGATTGATCACGCCGGCCTGCCAACCAAGACTGTATTAGAACAAATCGATCTTTTCGGTGAAAAAGTGCTGCCGGCTCTGCGCAAGGAATTTGCCAAGGGTCGCTTGGAAGATGTCCCAGAAGCACCGACTCACGAATTCCTGAAGGCACGCAAGGCTGCAGGCAACGCTCCGATTGCCGGTGGCGGAGAAGGTTCGCAAGCTTTCCTTGACCGTCAGAAGGCGCAAGACGAAGCGTCGAAAGAATAAACCCATGACCGAGTATGATGTTTTACCGGGAAGTATGAGCAGACCATGAAGACAGCATTCGAATCGACAGATCCATTTACGCCAGATACACGGCACATTGCGATTGTCGCAGCCGGACTCAGTGATCCAAGTTCGACCTCGTTGTTGGCCAAACAACTAGGCCAAGCAACAGCTGACGCGCTATCAGAGCGCGGCTACCGCCCCGAACTACATCACTTCGAATTGCGCACTGTTGCAACAGATATTGCCGATTCCATGGTAACGTTCAGTCGTTCTGAACAGTTAGCGGAAATGATCAATGAAGTTGAACAGGCCGATGGGATTATTGCGGTCTCTCCGGTGTTCAAAGCGTCATACTCAGGTCTGTTTAAATCCTTTTGGGACCTCGTTGAGAACGATGCATTGACCGGTGTACCGATCCAGTTAGGATCAACTGGCGGTAGTCCGCGGCATTCATTGGTGATCGATAATGCGATGCGTCCCTTGTTTTCCTATCTGCGCATGCGCGTTATGCCAACCGGCGTATATGCTGCAACCGAGGATTGGGGATCGGCGGAAGGCACTGAAAATGCACGAGATCCCGAGTCCCACGCAGCATATTTAAGTAGGCGTATCGCTCACGCCGGTAAAGATTTCGCTGACGTGGTAGCGCGTCTTGATCCGCGTCCGCGGCGCGCACCATCCCAGCCTAAAGAACTAGAGGTGATTCCCTTTGACCAGCTCCTTAACGGACCTCACGAAGCATGAGCTTCAGCAGCCCCTGGGGCCGGCGTTTCGAATGTATTTCGAAACGACCGCTCGACTGTTGGACCGTCTAGAGAAACGACTCAAGCAACAAGTTGGTCTCACGTTAAGTGAGTACAACATGCTATTGCTCCTCTCTGAGGCGCCCGAGGGTCACATGCGCATGGGACAACTGGCGGATGCCATTGTTTTTTCTCCATCGCGATTGACCTACCAAGTCAAAGTACTGTCTGATCGTGGGCTCGTAAAACGAGTCAAGTGTGCTGACGATGGACGGGCATGGCAAGCAGAACTGACAGCCGAAGGGCGCACGATGTTCCGCAAAGCATCGGTCATCCATGCAAAAGGTGTCAAAGCACTGTTTACCGATGTAGTTTCCGAAGACGAACTCGCCACGATTTACCGTACGTTCGCCAAGGTCTCCGCTCAACTGAACGAAATACCTGAAGACTAAGACTTAGCGCGAACTGCCGAGTACAATCTCCACAGTATCGGCACGTTCCGCAAGTATCGGAACATCGGCAATCAACGATTGCAGCGTGGACAGCATCAGCTTGCTGCCTACACTGTCTGAGGGATCTGCTGGGGTCGCAACTAACGCCAGCTCTGGGCCGGCTCCCCCGCCGGCAATTACGTTACCGTTCTCAGTTTGTGTTCCAACACCACGCCCCGGAGCCATCGCTAGCTGGCCGAGCCCAGGGACGAGATCAGTCAGTTCAGACAAAGCTTGCGCAATCTCAACATCTTCGTAGGAAGGTGTCCAGGTCCTTTGTTGTGCTAGTGCATACACTTCTGGTCGCCGCACAACATACGTCAAGTGTGCTCCGGGATCTATGACAACCAGCTCATTGCCTTCATCCACAGCACTCAAACATGCCCGTGGCATCCAAACAGCTACCGGACGGGCATTTTTGTGCCAGGCGGTAAGTTTTGGGATTGAGGTGAAAACCGGAAGCGCACCGCGACCATCAGCGGCCTTCAGTGAGACCAGCGCAACATCTGCTTCTTTGTCGGATTCCACAGTAAATTCTTTACCATGTTGATCCACCCGCGTTTCATGGGTCGTCTCCGCCACGGTTGGGACGACTGCAGCGAATACGCGGATATTTTGGAGGACGTTAAAGACGTCCTTTTCGTCGGCGTTTCCGTCAAGAAGGTCTTGGCTGACTTTTGTCCAGGCCTCATCCTCAAGTCCATCATCGGTATCGAATGCATGCAGCGGGTTTGCTGAACCTTCGATTCCCGCCCCGGAGAGATCCCGACCAGCCCACGTGGTTCCGGCCGAGTCTGCTGGACGTCCAAACGCATCACGGTTCTGGCGTGCTAAATTCCGATCGATTGCAGCCTGAATGTGCCCGGGGAGTTGAGGTTTATCTACCATGGATCCCTTTATACGTCTTGCACTGCTGAGCCGCTAGCAACTTGTAGCGCTTGCTGTAGCGTGAATTGGCCAGCATACAGGGCTTTACCGATGATCGCACCTTCAATTCCTTGGTCAACCATCTGCGTGAGCTCTTCAATATCCTTGAGGACAGAAATGCCACCTGAGGCGATGACTGGTTTGCCAGTTTTCTGAGCAATCTGCCCCAGCAGCTGAGTATTCGGTCCGGTCAGGGTGCCATCTTTCGTAATGTCAGTGACCACATACCGAGCACAGCCTGCTGCCTCAAGCTGGTCGAGGACATCCCACAGGTTGCCACCTTCTTCGACCCAACCACGAGTGGCTAATTTCTCACCACGAACGTCAAGTCCGACGGCGATTTTGTCACCGAATTGATCGATGACTTTTGCTGTCCATTCTGGATTTTCTAGTGCGGCGGTCCCCAGATTCACTCGGGTAGCGCCCATTGCTAATGCTTCTTCTAATGAAGCATCGTCGCGCAAGCCGCCTGAGAGTTCGATTTTGATGCCCAGCTCGCCGGTAATCCGACGAATGATTTCACGGTTGTTGCCGTGGCCGAAGGCCGCGTCAAGGTCCACCAAGTGGAGCCATTCAGCGCCAGCTTCCTGCCAACCAAGGGCTGCGTCAAAGGGATCACCGTAGTTTGTGGCGGTGCCATATTCCCCTTGCACCAGGCGCACGGCTTGGCCATCCTGAACATCAACGGCCGGTAGAAGTTGTAGTGGGGTGGTCATAGATTCTCCAAAATTAGTTAGCCCAAGGGATGGTGAGGAATGCTGCGAGAATGGCTAAAGCGCCGAGGATGATGAAAGAAACACGGACCCATATTGGCGCCTTTTGACGATGAAGGGACCAGGCGCCACCGATGAGGATGCCGCCCAGTGCCAGTAATAATGTGGACCACCATGGCATCAGAAACTACCCATCCAATTCTCTAAAACGGTCAGGCCAGCGCGACCTGATAACTCAGGATGGAATTGGACACCGACAAGCGGCCCATTTTCCACCGCCGCAATAAAATCGCCGTCATGGTAACCCCACGATACTTGCGGTGGCACCATGGATTCGATGCTCTGATCGAATTCCCATTCAAGAACGGCATATGAATGTGAGAAGTAGTAGCGTTCGTCGGCGAGACCAGCTAACAGTACGGTGTCGGCAGCAGGACGGACTTCACTCCAGCCGATATGTGGCACTGCCTCGGTTGGCAGTTTTTTCACTGTGCCTGGCCATTCCCCCATGCCCTCATGCTTGCCGAATTCTTCGGAAGCATCAAATAGGTACTGGTGCCCGACACAAATGCCGAGCACGGGGCGTCCACCAGCCACGCGTTGTCCCACCCAGCGGGGAATGCTGAGTTGTTCCATGGCTTTCTTGGAGGCACCGAATGCTCCGTTGCCAGGCAGGATCATTCCATCGGCGGCAAGCAGCGGTTGACCTTCAGAGGTCACAACGACGTCAGCACCCAGATGTTCCAGAGCGTTCACTAAAGATCCCAGATTGCCAATGCCATAATCTGCCACGGCAATGGTTGGTTTGGTCTGCGACACTACAGAGCACCCTTAGTGGATGGGATGCCCTCAACGCGTGGATCATCCTCGATTGCCTGACGTAAAGCCCGAGCTAATGCCTTGAATTGCACTTCGACGATATGGTGTGGATCCCGTCCGCGCAGCAAATCGATGTGTACGTTAATGGCGGCGTGGAATGTGAATGATTCAAACACATGGCGTGTCATCGCACCCGTGAAGTGTCCCCCAATCAGGTGATACACCTGGGCTTCTGATTCGCCTTCGTGCACGAAGTAGGGGCGTCCTGAAAGATCCACAGTGGCTCTGGCAAGGGCTTCATCCATCGGGATCGTGGCTTCGCCATAGCGGCGGATACCTCGTTTGTCGCCCAGGGCTACTTTGAAAACTTCTCCGAGAGTAATCGCCACATCTTCTACGGTGTGATGGACATCGATATGCGTGTCGCCAGTAGCTTGCACCGTTAGGTCCATGAGCGAGTGGCGGCTAAGCGCATCGAGCATATGATCGTAAAACGGTACACCGGTGGAGATCTTTGATGTCCCCGTGCCATCAAGGTCGAGTTCAACGTAAACATCGGACTCGGATGTTGTGCGTTTCATCGATGCTTTACGACCGGAGATCAGTTCAGCTGCCATTGAGGTCAGGAAACTCCTTATTCGACAATTAATTCGGTGCGATTCTTAAGTGTAATCGTCACCAGGTCTGACAAACTATTTTAGGCACCAATTACTTCCCGCAGCGCAACAAGAAACGCCGTAGTTTCTTCCTCGGTGCCGGCGGTCACTCGCAGGTGATGTGGGATGCCCACATCTCGAATGAGCACACCGCGATCCAGCAGTCCCTGCCAGATTGCGTGAGCGTCTTCGAACCAGCCGAAAAATACAAAGTTGGAATCTGACACTGCAGGTTTCAGACCCATCTGTCGGAGTTCATCGACGATTCGGTTCCGTTGAGCCTTAATCTCGTCGACTGTCGCTAAGAGAACATCAACGTGTTGGAGGGCAGCATTTGCTGCTGCCTGGGTGATGGCTGACAAGTGATAAGGCAATCTGACAAGCCGGAGAGCGTCAGTGACCTGTGGCGATGTAGCCAAGTAGCCAACTCTGGCGCCGGCCAAAGCAAAAGCTTTAGACATCGTGCGTGAAATAATTAACCGCTCTCGCCCGTCAAGGAGAGTCAGGGCAGATTTAGTAGTGTCGAGGGAAAATTCTTCATAGGCTTCATCGACAACCACTATGGTGTTGAACTCTTGACTGGCCTCATAGACCGCTTCCACGACGTCGAGTCCTAGTGCCGTGCCGGTGGGGTTATTGGGCGAGCACAAGAACACAATATTTGGTTGTGTGTCTTTGACCTGTTGGGCAGCAGATTCTGGGCTGAGGGTAAAGTCGTCCGCTCGGATTCCAGCGATGTATTCAGTGTTCGTACCGGATGCGAGCAGCGGGTACATCGAATAGGTCGGCGGAAAGCTCAAGATTTTACGATCAGGTCCGCCAAATGCCTGCAGAATTTGCTGTAACACTTCATTGGACCCATTCGCAGCCCAAATATTATCTTCGGTAAGCCCATGGCCAAGATAGCTTGCCAGGCGTTGACGTAGCTCTGTGAATTCACGATCAGGATAACGGTTCAGCGAAGCCGCAGCGTCAAGCACTGCAGCACCAATGGCATCCACGACAACTTGTGGTACCGGATGCGTGTTCTCATTGGTGTTGAGGAGATGCTGGACCTCCAGCTGCGGGGCACCATATGGCGACTGTCCGCGCAAATTGTCGCGAAGCGGTAATGCTTCCAATGCAGTGGTACTGGCCTGTTCTTGCTGATTAGTCACGGCAATAAGCATAGCCTGGGTCGAACTCACAAAACTGAGAGTGACGCCACGGGCTGATCGCTAGTCCTGTTCAACGGGAACAAAAAGCCTCTGACCAATTTTCAAGTCAGATGTTTCTAGATCGTTATACGTCATGATTTGTTCCAAAACGGCGGCACGATCATTGTTTTGTGCCAAGCGAGACGAAATTTCCCACAGCGTGTCCCCAGGTTGCACCACGATCATCTGATATACCCCGGAAGATTGCTCATCAGCGGCAATAGCCGGAGCAATAGGCTGCTGAAACCACACGGTTGCCAACAGCATTGCGAACACGGCCAACGCCACGCACGCTAAGAACAAGCGGATGACAAGAACGCCCCGAGGGGTCGCTCTGAGGTTTTTGGTCAATGACGGGTGGTTGCTCATCGAAAACCCACCTTCTGTTGTCTGAATCATCATGGTCATGACTCATTGAAACAACTAGGTAGGACACTGTAAGCCGTTCAGGCCAAGCGACGTGCGATGTCACCGCCGATATCAACTGTCAATAGAGGAGTACCGTGGACGAGAACTAGTTTCCTTTTCGGAGTCCGACGGAAAGACTCTCGAGGCTCTTGATGACTTGTTTGAGTGACCCGGTAGACCAAAAATCTGGCATGGAGGCTCGGAGGAATCCACTGTATCCGGCGGTCGCCAGACGCGAGTCCAGAACAGCAACAACTCCACGATCTGACGTCGATCGGATCAGACGCCCAGCACCTTGAGCTAGCCGAACGGCGGCATGGCTAGCCGATACCGCCATAAATCCGTTACCACCACGTTGGCTGATGTATCGGGCACGTGCTGAGGCAAGTGGGTCATCTGGGCGAGGGAATGGAAGCCGGTCAATTGTTACCAGGCGGAGGGTCTCACCGGGGACGTCGACCCCCTGCCACAAGGTCAGTGTGCCAAAGAGACAGGCTCGTGGGTCTTCGGTGAACTCATCGATGAGTCCCGACAGTGTTGATTCCCCTTGCACCAGAATGTTGAGTTTGTCCCCAAAGCGCAGACGCATCTCATCGGCGGCAGCCTTTGCGGCACTACGAGAGGAAAACAGGCATAAGCCTCCCCCATCTGAAGCAGCTAACAGTTGCTCGAGCCGCTCATGCGATTGGGCAGAAGGTTGCGGACCTGGTTTGGGCAAATCATCGGCGACATACAGGATTCCCTGTCTGGGATAGTCAAAAGGACTGCCCACGTCCAGGGTCTTATATTTGGCACCACCGTTAAGGGTGAACCCTAAATCACCGGTTATAGCATCAAACTTGCCTCCAACGGTCAGCGTCGCCGACGTCAAGATCGTTGTGGATTCGTTGAGCAATTTATCTCGGAATTTTCCAGCAATCGATAGTGGCGCTGCATACAGCAACGGTGCTGCATGCGGATCAGCTTCCACCCATCCTTGGCCAGGTTCAAAATGTGATGGGCGAGTCGCCCAAACGACCGTGTCGCCCTTGGGCTGTGAGCCAGCGGAGATGAGTTGTTCGGTGGTCTCCAAAATTTCTGTGAGACGGTTTTTGACCAACTGGCGATTCGACTCTTCGGTTTCGGTGCCACCGTTACCTTTGAGATCGCTGAGCATTTGTCGTGTCTCGTCCCGAACGCTTTCTAAAGCTGTTAATTGGTGTTCATTGAGGCCCTGAGCAAACCACCCGGTCGGTGCCGAAGCAAAAGCCGCTTCCATCGAGGCGGCCGCATCAGTGAGGTCCGTAGCAACGACTGCTGCTTCTTGCCTTGCTTGTTTCGCTGCACTTCGAATCATGGACGCAGACAGATGCAACGTCACTGCCGATGTCACGCGGTCCATGAGTTCGTGGGCCTCGTCGATAATAATCGCATCAGCCTCGGGCATGATGTTGAGGTCTTCGAACGCAGCGATGGCCAGCATCGCATGGTTGGTCACGATGATGTCGGATTCGGCTGCAGCCTGACGGGCCAGTTCCGAAAAGCATTCTTCAGCGAATGGACATTTGCTAGCACCGATACACTCGCGGGCCGATACCGATACTTGACGCCAGGCTTCGTCGGTAACCCCGGGTTTCAGATCGTCGCGATCTCCGGTGGCGGTTTCTTCTGCCCACGAACGCAGCCGAATGACTTCTTCGCCAAGCTGGGATAGCGGTTGGCCCACGACATCGGTGGTCGTTAGCAAACTGTCATCTTCGGTCTCGATCACAGCACCGTGCAGTTTGTGTTTGCACACGTAGTTGGCGCGGCCTTTCAGGAGCGCCACATCGATGCTGCGTGGTAAGGCCGGTTCCAGGGTGTCCAGTAGTCGCGGGATGTCGCGGCTAATGATCTGGCTTTGCAGCGCAAGGGTTGCGGTAGCGATGACCACTGGTGACTCGCTGGCCAGTGTGTAATCGATGGCGGGAATCAAATAGGCCAGGGACTTACCAGTACCGGTCCCAGCCTGCACGACCAGATGGGTCCCGGTTTGAAGTGCGCTGGCAACTTCAGTCGCCATGAGTTGTTGGCCTGGACGGGTTTGCCCACCGAGTTCGGCAACGGCATCAGCCAGCCATTCGCTAACTTGCGTTTGGCTGGCTGTGGTGGTTACCGGTTGATTACCGGACATAGCTTAAGTAGTGATCCTTATCCTCTGGATACACCAGCACGGTCAAGGCGGTGCCTTCAGGCTCATAGGTTTCGGCCAGAATTTCGGTGTCATCCGAGTGTAGTCGGTTCACGACGTCGCCGTCGGTATATGGCACCAGCAGATCCATGTGAACACTGGGTCGTGGCAATCCCTGGGCGATGGCCACTTCGAGTTCTGGGAACCCTTCCCCGGTCGCCGCAGAGACGACAAGTGCATTGGGGTATCGGCGCCGTAGTCGCGCTAAAACCATAGGATCTGCGGCATCTGCTTTGTTGAAGACGATGAGCTCTTGGATATCAGCAATATTGGTGTCAAGAAACACCTGATGGACTGCTTCGATCTGAGCTTCTGGTTCAGGATGTGATGCGTCCACGACGTGTAAGATCATGTCCGCTTCATCCACTTCTTCCAGCGTGGAGCGGAAGGCCTCAACCAATTGTGTTGGCAGCTGGCGCACAAAACCAACAGTGTCCGACAATGTGTAGGCGATTCCATCGTCGGTTTGGGCTGCACGAACCGTTGGATCCAGGGTTGCGAACAAGGCGTTTTCGACCAGGACGCCTGCTTTGGTCAGCCTGTTGAGGATGGATGATTTTCCTGCGTTGGTGTACCCAGCAATTGCCACCGATGGGATTTGGTTGCGACGACGACGCGCGCGCTTTGTTCGGCGAGCGCTTTCCATGTGCTTGATATCGCGACGCAACTTCGCCATCCGGTCACGAATGCGACGTCGGTCTAATTCGATTTTCGTTTCACCAGGACCGCGCGATCCAATACCGGCACCGCCGGCGGCCTGACCACCGGCTTGCCTAGACATTGACTCACCCCAACCACGCAGGCGAGGCAACAGGTATTCCAGCTGGGCTAGTTCAACTTGGGCTTTACCTTCTTTGGACTGTGCGTGTTGCGCAAAAATATCCAAGATCAGCGCCGTGCGGTCGATGACTTTCACCCCGACGACATCTTCTAATCCACGGCGTTGCGATGGGGCCAGCTCAGTATCGACGATGACCGTATCAGCGCCTTGTTCTTGTACGATATCTCGCAGTTGTTGTGCTTTACCGCGGCCCAGAAACGTTGCGGGATCAGGTGCGTGCCGACGCTGAATAATGCCGTCGAGTACTGTCGACCCAGCTGTATGGGCTAGAGCAGCAAGTTCTTGAAGTGAGTGCTCTGCTTCAGTTGCGGAACCGTCAGTCCATAGGCCTGCCAGGACGACTTTTTCCAAACGAAGTTTACGATATTCGACTTCTGTGATGTCATCGAGTTCAGTTGACAAACCCTGCACACGCCGCAGCGCATGGCGCTGTTCAAGATCAAACTGATCACCATCAAATGCAGTGTGGTTCGACCCTCCTTCGTCCAGCGCTTGAGCGCCCGTAGAACGAGAGTCCTCGACCGCACTTGTATGCGAAGCCTTCGCATCATCGGCGGACAAGATTCTGTTGATCAGCGCTTTGACCTGCTCATCAACTTGAGGATCAGAGGGTTCGCGTGGTGTGACCATTTTCTCCTTGTTCAGAGGCTTTTCCTTACGTTGTAGTATGTCACATTTACTGTCATTAAGCCCATGATCTCGGGCTTTTCGTGGGGAAATCGTGGTGATTTTTCTATCAAATACATCTGTCTATGACAACAGCATGCAGGGAGGAAGTATTCCAGTTGACACACCGTTCCAACACGGTTCTGCGCAGCAGCGAATGTCCGGAACGTACTACACTACAAAGACGATGAATGAGCACTATTTTTCTTCCAGTCCGTCTGGCCAAGATCGTCGGCGTGTAGTCGATGTCGAGCTTGCCGGACAAGATGTTCAAGTTGAGACCTCTGGCAGCATCTTTTCACCCGATGGGGTGGATCGCGGGACACGCGTCCTCTTGGATGTCGTAGCTGATCCGCCTGCCACGGGAGAATTCCTCGATATTGGGTCGGGATGGGGTCCCATGGCGCTGACGATGGGGTTACTGTCGCCCGGTGCGGAGATCACGGCCGTAGAGGTCAATGAACGCGCAGCAATGCTGACCCAAGCAAACGCTGTACGTCTAGGGATCGACAACATCACGGTCCAACACCCGGACGACGTTTTTGCAGGTGCAACTTTCGATGTGATCTGGTCAAACCCCCCGATTCGAATTGGTAAGACTGCCCTACATGGCATCTTGACCCGGTGGTTGCCTACTCTCAAACCGGGCGGCCAAGCGTGGCTCGTAGTGGCCAAGAAACTCGGCGCTGATTCTTTGTTGCCTTGGATACAGTCCATGCTCGATGCGAAGGCACCTGGCGAATTCTCGGTTCGTCGGGCTGCTACAGAAAAAGGCTTTCGAGTACTACTTGTGGAGCGCGTCTCATAACCGACCAACAAACGCCGTTGAGAGCGTTGCGAAGGTAGATATTCGTTGTCCTTCGTGAAGTTGCACCACGATGTCACCGCATGGTGTTGACACGTTCCACAAGCTCAGTTGTGTCAATCCCGTCCACAGTTGGAAGGCAATTGTCGCGGATGCTGCTGCCGTGGCCAGGTCACAGATGCCATGACCTGCTTGGTGATGTCGCAACACTAATTGGCCGATGCCTTCCACCACAAGCGGATCGTGCGGCACAACGAAATTTACCCCGGTGGGTTCCGGGGCTTCTGGTTCAATCGATGGGGCTTGTACTAGGTCGATGCCCTCTAGTTCCTCTAAAGACTCCACCGCTACCGTGACGTGCAGGTTTTGAGCTCGGATACTCAAGCCTGGTCGTGGGTCCGTTAGTCCTGCTGCCATGACCAAAGCGTCAGAGCCTGCTGCGCTTGCAGTCTCGGGTACTTCGTATGACCACTGGCCAATATCAACACCTACATAGGCAGGGGTGTAAACCGTAGTAATGATGCCTGACGACGAGCTGAAGACGTGGTGCGATGTGTCTGCATTCGCTATCTTCTCCCAGGCTGCCAATGCATAAGTTGCAACACGGGCTGCTTCTGTCAGATGCTGCATCGGCGTTCCATCAGCCATCCAGGCTTCTAAGCGAAGCGTTGGGTGCCCGTGTAATGGTGGAGCCGTGGTAACCAGCACCACTCCAACAGCACCGACGCCAGTGGAACGATTGCACAGCCAAACAATATGTTCCGAGGTCAGTTCGAAGCGCTGGGTTGGTTCGTCAATGACAATCCAGTCGCCTGTCGGACCTGTGATTTTTATAAATTGCTCACCGGCTAGGTCTTCTCGCATGCCCTGTCGACGGACTTGCGGTGTGGACTGCGAAACATTCATATCGTCAGCCTAGCTGGATTCTACGAGACGGATGATATCGGCCAGCGCATGGTCAGATTGTGGGTCGATCCAATGCACACGGGGGTCGGCTTTAAACCAGGTTTCTTGGCGGCGGGCGAAGCGTCGGGTGGAGACGATGGTCGAGTCGATAGCTTCTTGCAAACTGATTGTGCCACTGAGATGCTCTAGCATTTGGCGATATCCGATGGCGCGGGATGCTGTTGGCGCTAGTTCTAAGCCGTGGGCTTGTAAATTTTCTACTTCTTCGAGCCAACCGCCTTCTACCATGTTGTACACGCGTTGTTCTATACGTTCATGCAGGTGGGGACGGTCGATGCTCAGGCCAATTTGTACCACGGGAGGTATGTCGGGGTGGTATTGGCGCTTGGGCATGAACGAGCTAAATGTGCGTCCAGTGAGTCGGTGCACCTCTATGGCTCGGATTATCCGACGGTCGTCCTGAAGACGCTGCGCTGATGCCGGGTCGACTCGACGAAGCTCATCGACGAGCGGTCCTATTCCTTCTTGTTCAACCTGTGCAGTGAGACCTTGCCGTAGAGCACGGTCAGTAGGTGGAAACTCAAGTGTGTCGAGGGCTGCCCGGACATAGAGGCCTGAGCCTCCTGTCAGGATTGGCGCCTGAGACCGGGATCTAATCTCATCAATGGTCGTTCGTGCCAACGTTTGAAAGGTCGCCACGCTGGCATCAACCTGAAGGTCGTAGATGTCCAACAGGTGGTGAGCAATCCCCTGGCGTTCATCGACGGTAGCTTTGGCCGTGCCAATGTCCATACCTCGATAAAACTGCATGGAATCAGCATTGATGATCTCACCGCCAAGAACCTTGGCCAAAGCAATCGCCAGGGCAGTCTTTCCTGTGGCGGTAGCCCCAACGAACGCTACAACGGGCTGCTTATCCAATGCGAAGGCTTGGCAGTCCGAGGTTCACGCCACCTGCTGGAGCGACAGTACCGGTACCGCAAGAGTCGGCCTGAGCTCGATCCCATGCATCTCCCGCACGTGAGGGTCGTAAATGATACTGTGTGGCAGCTGTTGGATCAGCGATGAGGTGGTATGGGTGTGATTCGGTAATGGGTACCGTTACAAAATCTCCAGGGCGCGGTGCTTGTGCGCCCTCTGGGATGCTGAAGTGAACCAGGCGGTTGTCGGGCGCCCGACCGGTGAGACGTCCGGTCTGTCCACCTCGACTACCCGCATCGTTTGTTACTAGCAGCTCTTGAGATGTACCAACGAGTTTTGCAGATTCTTCTGCCGCGATACGGTCTTGCAGAGCCACGAGCCGTTCAAAACGTTCCTGCACAACATCTTTGGGAATTTGATCTTCCATGTCCGCCGCGGGTGTTCCAGCTCGTGGGGAATATTGAAAGGTATATGCCATCGAGAAACGTGAAGCTTCGACCACTTCGAGGGTTTGCTGAAAATCAGCTTCTGTCTCGCCAGGAAAGCCAACGATAATATCTGTAGTTACCGCAGCGTGTGGGATGCGTTCGCGGACCTTGTCCAGGATCCCAAGGAAGCGCTTGGAACGATAGGATCTCCGCATGGCCTTCAAAATGGAGTCGGATCCCGACTGCAACGGCATATGCAATTGTGGCATCACGTTCGGTGTTTCGGCCATGGCATCGATGACATCATCGGTAAAGGAGGCTGGGTGTGGGCTAGTAAACCTGACTCGTTCCAGTCCATCGATTTCACCGGTGGCGCGCAGGAGTTTAGAAAATGCCTGACGATCCCGAAACTCTACCCCGTATGTATTGACGTTTTGCCCCAGGAGGGTAACTTCGACAGCGCCGTCATCAACCAGCGCTTGGACCTCGGCCAAAATGTCTCCGGGTCGACGATCTTTTTCTTTTCCTCGAAGAGACGGGACGATGCAGAACGTACAAGTGTTGTTGCAACCTACTGAAATAGACACCCAGCCGGAGTAGCTAGATTCACGCTTTGTAGGCAAAGTCGACGGGAACGTTTCTAGAGCCTCCAGGAGTTCGACCTGGGCCTCATCATTATGGCGTGACCGGTTCAAAAGAACTGGCAACGAGCCGATATTATGCGTTCCAAACACTACATCGACCCAAGGCGCACGTTTGACAATCGTATCCTGGTCTTTTTGTGCAAGACACCCTCCAACGGCGATTTGCATGCCGGGGTGTTCATCCTTAGTGACCTTGAGATTTCCGAGGTGACCGTATAGCCGGTTTGCAGCATTTTCTCGAACTGCGCACGTGTTGAAGACAACAAGATCAGGAGTCGACTCGTCACCTGCAGGAACGTACCCGTTGGTTTCCAACAGGCCAGAAATGCGTTCTGAATCATGCACATTCATTTGGCAACCGAACGTGCGGATTTCATACGAGCGTGGTGTTGCGATGTCGGCTACGGCTTCAGTCACGATATTCATTTCATTCGTCTAGGGGGTCAAGGTCATCAGCATCCAAAGCAGTAGTCACCACGTTGAATGCCACGCCTGGTGCATACCCTTTTCTGGAGAGCATGCCGACCAGGCGTCGCACTATTCTATCGCGTTGCTGACGCGATTCTGGATCTGTTGAATCAGGCACAGTTGTCCGAGACAATTTCCGCATAACCAAGTCATGAGCGGCTGTCCATTCGTCCTCGTCAGAGACTTGCTCGAGAGCTAGGGCAGCCTCGTCATCGGCGATGCCACGCTGACGCAATTCCATGCTCAGAGCTCTGCGCGCCAGGCCTTTCGAACGATGTCGTGAACGGACCCAGCTTTCGGCAAATGCTGCATCGTCTATGAGCTCAACTTCTTCGAAGCGGTCCAGTACCTCTTCAACCACGTTGTCAGCGATGTCGCGACCCCGAAGTTTCTCGGCAAGTTGATGCCGAGTTTTCGGTGCAGCTGACAGTTGGCGCAACACAATATTGCGCGCAGCTTGGTGCTGGTCCGCTTCGAGGTCGTCTTGATCACTCATAGAGGTTAGGCATCCTCAACAGCTTTCAATGCAACTTCTTCGTCCCCCTCTTCCACTTTGGTCCCAATGCCCAGAGCGGCCTTAATACGATCTTCAATCTCAACTGCTAGATCTGGATTGTCTTTGAGGAATCGGCGAGAGTTCTCTTTACCTTGACCGAGCTGATCACCATCGTAGGTGTACCATGCACCGGACTTGCGCACGATGTTGTGATCCACGCCCATGTCCAGCAGACCACCTTCACGGGATATTCCTTCACCGTAAAGAATGTCGAATTCAGCCTGCTTAAATGGCGGGGCCATCTTGTTTTTGACGATCTTGGCTCGCGTACGGTTACCAACAGGCTCGCCAGCTTGTTTCAGTGTCTCAATGCGGCGAATGTCAATTCGAACGGAGGCATAGAATTTCAGTGCTTTACCGCCAGTTGTGGTTTCCGGCGAACCAAAGAACACGCCAATTTTTTCACGTAACTGGTTAATAAAGATGGCAGTAGTCTTGGACTGCGCAAGACGGCCAGTGATCTTTCGTAGCGCCTGGGACATAAGTCGCGCTTGAAGACCTACGTGACTGTCACCCATTTCACCTTCGATTTCGGCTCGTGGGACGAGTGCAGCCACAGAGTCGATAACAACGATGTCCAGTGCACCGGACCCGATGAGCATATCCATGATTTCGAGCGCTTGTTCACCGGTATCAGGCTGTGAGACAAGCAGCGCGTCAGTGTCGACACCAAGCTTTTTGGCATATTCAGGGTCAAGTGCGTGTTCAGCATCGATGAATGCAGCAATACCACCCTGACGCTGCGCCTCTGCTACAGCGTGCAACGCAATAGTCGTCTTACCCGACGATTCTGGGCCATAGACTTCTACCACACGGCCGCGTGGTAAACCGCCTATCCCTAAAGCAACATCGAGGGCAACCGAACCGGTCGGAATGACTTCAATTGGCGTCCGAACTTCGTCCCCCAGACGCATGATTGAACCTTTGCCGTAGCTCTTGTCAATTTGCGCAAGGGCTGCCTCAAGGGCTTTTTCGCGGTTTGAATCTGAAGACATTCGTCTACTCCTTGAATTGTTAATGACAAGTCTTACGACCTGCTGTCATGCTCCAAAGTCTATGATGTCGCACGGACACGATAAGCCGTACGAAACACCTTGTGGAAAACTGTGTGAAACAAGAGCATTTAGCGGCAACCTGTGGATAAATTTTACCGCCTTTGGGCAAGGTATTCGAGCCCAGCTTGATGTGTGTCGGACACCTGCCATGCCGCGACTAGAACGTATCGGTATCTCGAGGAGCTTTATCTTTACCTAAGCGACGTTCCGTCGGAATGTCGTGTAAGTCGCACACGGCCTGCCAGACAACCCTTGCGTCTACGCCTGCCGACAGCGCCTCTTGGGCGGTTGCCTTCAGACCTGGCAGTTCTAATGAAGATGCGATGACACCAGCATTGGCTGAACCGAACTCATCCTCTAGCAAGATCCAGAAATGGGAGTGTCGCATGAGTGTCCTCGATTAGGGGTGAGAAAAGTGAAAGCCGTAAGCCTCATACAATCGTACGAGGCTTACGGCCTGGTTCAAAGCTTATGAACGCTCGGCAGGTTCACTAGCGTTTTGCTAGATGGTCACCACGGTGATACCCGTGGCCCTGCTGTTGCTGCTTGGCATAACGGTGGGCCAGTTCAGCCGGAATAGTATCTGGAATCTGAACGGCCTCTTCTACCGCAATACGATCTGACACTTCACGAAGCATGACCGACAGTGGAATATCCAGTGCTGCGGTAATGGCGCTGAGGAGTTCGGAAGAAGCTTCCTTTTGGCCACGTTCAACTTCGGAGAGATAGCCCAATGAAACGCGTGCATCGTGTGAGACTTCGCGGAGGGTTCGACCCTGGCGCTGGCGAACGTCACGAAGGACGTACCCAATTTCTTCACGCAGCACGGGCATGGTGGGCTCCTTGGCTTCGTTCTGCTGGCTCATTGTTTCGCCAGCCTTCAGCCAGCGAGTCACGCCATTTACAACAACGGGTTCTCTCATCATCATTAACCACCATCTCCTGTATAAATTCTGAATCCTGCTGAGAAGCGGAATTCAAAGACCTTCCACCATTAGACAACGCACCTGTTGTCGAATTTGTTCCCGGATGGATCAATTTCTTTAAATTTTTTCCCAAAATACCCGTTTTTGTGATAGAAAGCACGTTTTCTGAGAAATTTCGGCGACTTATATCACATGCATTCTTGACGCCACCAGTCCTTAGTTGTCCTGTGCTAACCATTCTCCCACGAGCCGTAAGCTCGCTGCCACTGCAGCTCGTCGTATCTGGTCGCGATTGCCCTCAAAACGCAGTAATCTCGCAGTCGACTGTTCGGCCGTCGACAGGGCGATGAAAACGATGCCGACGGCTTTTCCTTCAGACGGTTCAGGTCCAGCCACCCCGGTGGTGGAAATTCCGACGTCTGCTCGAAAGCGGTCCCGAGCACCCTTGGCCATTTGTTTTGCCGTTTCGGCATCCACAGCGCCACGTGCAGCTAAGGTATCGGCCGACACCCCGAGTAAGCGGTGTTTGATGCCGTTGTTATACGCAACAACACCACCTTGAAGCACTGCGGAGGCCCCAGGCACGTCGGCCAATGTTGAACTCAACATCCCGGCGGTTAACGACTCAGCCGTGGCGATAGTTAAATCTTTTTTTTTCAACTGTGCAACAATGTCGTGCGCACTGACATTTTGGATACTAGAAGCGTTCATACAGGTGTGTTCTATTCGTCGAGGGTGGGTTCTTCTTTCGGAGCGCGGATAGCTTTGATCACATAATCCAGGCCAGTGACCAACGTCACCAGCATGGCAGCCATGACCAGCACCCAGCCCAACCAAAGCCACCACGTGCCGACAAATGTCGACAGCGGCAGCAGCAGTATCAAGATGGCTGCAGTTTGCAGCACGGTCTTGATCTTGCCGCCGCGGCTGGCGGGCATGACGCGTGTCCGAAGCATGGCGATTCGCATCACGGTGATGCCCCATTCGCGCAGCAAGATGACGATGGTGATCCACCACCAGATTTCACCAAGCAGTGACATGGTGATCCATGCTGCACCGGTCAGGAACTTATCGGCAATAGGGTCAGCGATCTTGCCGAAGTTAGTGACGATGCCTCGTGACCGTGCGATATCGCCGTCGAGTTTGTCCGTGTACATTGCAACAGCGAAGATGGCCACCGCGATCCAACGGGCCGTCATGGAATCTTCACCGAAGGTGCCGGACTCCCACAGCGCCCAGATGAAAAATGGAACCAGCAAGATCCGAAGCGTGGTCAATGCATTGGGAAGATTCCATGAACTTATCTGCCCGTTAGTTGCCATGCGTCCTCTGATTCGCTGTCGTCAATTGGGTCATAGTAGTCGGCATCATCGGTCTCGATCGGGGTGTCGAAAGCCTCCGTAATCCCCTCCGTTGACGATGCCCCGGTGGGCTGCGGCACGTCTTCGCCCTTAATGTTGGCGATGACGGCGGCCAGGTCATCAGGCTTCACAAGCACATCACGCGCTTTGGATCCTTCGGAAGGTCCTACGACTCCGCGGGATTCCATCAGGTCCATGAGACGGCCTGCTCGTGCAAAACCAACCCGCAGTTTGCGTTGCAGCATCGAGGTGGAGCCGAACTGGGACGTAACGACCAGCTCCACGGCCTGCAACAAGTCTTCCAAATCGTCGCCAATGTCCTCGTCGATGACTTTTGCTTGTTTTTCTGGAATAACATCTTCGCGGTATTGGACCTGCATCTGAGATTTGACGTGATCGACCACGTCCCGGATCTCCGATTCATTGACCCAGGCACCCTGAACACGCATGGGTTTGGATTTGCCCATCGGCAGGAACAGCGCATCGCCTTGACCTAGAAGCTTTTCGGCTCCTGGCTGGTCAAGCACTACACGGGAGTCGGTGACCGAGGAGGTCGCAAACGCCATGCGCGATGGCACATTGGCTTTGATCAGCCCGGTGACGACGTCCACGGATGGACGCTGCGTTGCCAGCACGAGGTGAATACCCGCGGCACGCGCGAGCTGAGTAATGCGCACGACAGCGTCTTCGACGTCGCGCGGGGCAACCATCATCAGGTCAGCTAGCTCGTCAATGATGACCAGTAAGTATGGGTATGGCTTCAGTTTGCGTTTGGAGTCCGGTGGTAGTGTCACCTTGCCGGCTCGTACCGCCTTGTTAAAGTCATCAATGTGCTTATATCCAAAGGCTGCCAGGTCGTCGTAGCGCGTGTCCATTTCTTGGACGACCCATTGCAGTGCTTCTGAGGCTTTCTTGGGATCAGTGATGATCGGTGTGACCAGGTGGGGCACGCCTTCATAAATGGTCAGCTCCACGCGCTTGGGGTCGACCAAAACCATTCGGACATCATCGGGAGTGGCTCGGGTCAGAACCGAGGTGATCATCGAGTTGATAAATGCAGATTTACCGGCACCGGTGGCACCGGCCACCAGCAGGTGCGGCATTTTGGCAAGGTTGGCCATGATGTAGCCGCCCTCAACGTCTTTTCCGACACCCATCACCATCGGATGGTCAGTTTTTCGTGCGGCATTGGAGCGCAAGACATCGCCCAGTGAGACGATCTCTTTGTCGGTGTTCGGAATTTCCACACCGATGGCTGACTTACCCGGAATCGGTGACAATACCCGGACATCCGTGGAGGCAACCGCGTAGGCAATGTTGCGTTCTAGGTTCGTAACCTTTTCGACTTTGGTGCCCGGAGCTACTTCAACTTCATAGCGAGTAACCGTTGGCCCACGGGAGAACCCGGTGACTTCGGCATCAACCTTGAACTGTGTGAATACGGTGTCGAGGGCATCAACCACTCGATCATTGGCCTCAGACCGTTGTTTCGGTGGCGGTCCAGCTGGCAGCATCTCCAGGCTTGGCAACGTGTAGGTAACGTCGCCATCCAGTTCGAGTTGTTCGGTACGTGCCGGGATTGGTGGCAGGTCCACTGGTTTAGCAACCTCGGTGGCGGGCACGTGTTTGGTACTCTCCCCCAGGCCGGCTTTTTCTCGCGCTTCTTGCAGGGCAAGTTCATCGGCGGTTGGACGACGCACGCCCGGTGGAATCACCGGTTCGGTTGCGTCCTGCGCAGCTTCAGCGCTGAGGGCTCCCACCTCCTGGGTAGCTGCATCTGCCGAGGATTCTTCGTCGTCGAACAGGGAGCCGAAGTCCATGACCTGGGTGTGCTTATTGGCTTTTGGCCGAGGGACAGCAGCGGGTGCTTCGTCTTCATCGGTCAGAATTTCAACCGCCGGTTTTTCATCATCAATAACGGCGGTAGCGTAGGCTTCATCGCCAACCAGTGGCTGGTCGGTCGCATCCGTGTCATCAGCGCCTTTGCGTCCAAAGAGTCTGGCGAAGAACCCTGGACGCTTTTGAGCTGGCTCAGCTCGACGATCATGTTCATACAGATACGACTGATCATGGTCGGCATGGGTGCGTTCTGGTGCATCATATTCTTGTACTTCACCCGACGTTTCAGCTTCCTGACCGGTCAACCAGCGATATGCACCGGCAAGCCGGGCGGGAATCTTGCCGAGCGGGGTGGCGGTGATAACCAAGATGGAGAAGAAAGCGACCACGACCATCAGGATCCATACCGGGATAGTGGTCACCAGCGCGGCCAATGGATCCACGACCAGATAGCCCAAGACTCCCCCGGAATTGAGCTTGTCTTCCATCGTGGCGCCCATGGAAGGGTTATCGAAGACCAACTGGCTGATACCGGAGCCGGAGATAGTGGCAAACAGGAGGCCAAAAAAGATCCGCCCGTTGGCGCTGTGTTGTTGCGGGAAGCGGAAGAACCGGGCCGCAATGATAACTAACACAAGCGGCAGCAGAATCGAGAACCAGCCGAAGGTGCCTGCCACGATGTGGAAAATGATCGACCCGACAATAGGCTCACTGGCGGGTGCCCACCAGAACGTCCAGGCGACAACCAGTGCCAGGACCAGCACAAATAAGCCGGTGCCGTCGCGGCGCTGCTCAACGGGGATGTGCACATCTGGCCCCATTTTTCGCACTGCGCCACCAAATGGTGTGGCCAGCCCTGACCAGAAGCGAGTAATCGCCCGCACGAGCCAGGGCTGGGTGGTTTCAGTTACGTTATACGGTGTGTCTTCCGTTGTCGTAGAAGTCTTCTTCGTTTTCGAAGTTGAGGTCTTCTTCGACGAACGGTCGGGGGAAGTACGTTTCGCCATACCACCTAGGCTACCGCTTTTGACCGGTTATGGTCGCATTCAGGTATCCTCGCCGCTAATTCCTAGGATTCAATGATGATTGGGACGATCATGGAACGACGACGCAGTTTCCGTGCGACCCAAGACCCCAGGGTTCGACGCATCATCTGTTGCAATTGGTGTTTGCTGTGTTCCTTATCGGATGCTGCAGCGTCGTTCAAGACTTTGACGAGCTTGGGTTTGATCGCATCAAAGACGCCAGAATCTTCTGCCACACCACGGGAGTGAATTTCCGGTCCTGACACGACGGTGCGAGTTCCCCGGTCGATAACAGCGATGACCGAGATGAAACCTTCTTCACCCAGAACTTGGCGGTCTTTGAGGTCGTCTTCAGTCACATCACCGATTGAGCGACCATCCACATAGACATATTCAGACTGGACTTCGCCGACTTGGCGGGCCACCCCATCGACAAGATCAATCACGCCGCCGTCATTGGTGATGATGACGTTGTCTTTGGCAAGTCCGGTTGCCTCGGCAATCCGTCCATTAGCGATCAAGTGGCGCATTTCGCCGTGGATAGGCATCACATTTTTTGGCTGGACGATGTTGTAGCAGTACAGCAGTTCACCCTCGGATGCGTGGCCCGAGACGTGAACGTGCGCGTTGCCCTTGTGAATGACATGCGCGCCGAGTTTCATCAGGCCGTTGATCACTCGAGTGACGGCATTTTCGTTGCCAGGAATAAGCGAGGAGGCCAAGATGACCAGGTCATCTTCTTGGATGGTGATTTGGCGGTGTTCATCGTTGGCCATGCGTGACAGGGCCGCCATCGGCTCGCCCTGTGAACCCGTGGACATCAGCACGACTTCGTCGTCCGCATAGTCGTTGACGTGTTTGAGATCAATCAGAGTGTTCTCTGGAATATTCAGGTACCCTAATTGGGCTGCGATGCCCATGTTGTTGACCATGGACCGGCCCACGAAGGCGACTTTACGGCCGTGTCGTACTGCGGCATCCAGGACTTGTTGGACGCGGTGTACGTGTGAGGCAAACGAGGCCACAATGACACGGCGTTGTGCTTTGCCAATGTAGTTCTCTAATACCGGACCGATATCTTTTTCGGTCGGTGTGAAGCCCGGGACCTCCGCGTTGGTCGAGTCGGTCATGAATAAATCCACGCCCTCTTCGCCGAGGCGAGCAAAAGCGCGAAGGTCGGTGATGCGTCCGTCCAGCGGTAGCTGGTCCATTTTGAAGTCACCGGTGTGCAGAATGGTGCCGGCTTCAGTGCGAATGGCAATCGCCAGCGAGTCCGGAATCGAGTGGTTGACGGCAATGAATTCCAGATCGAACGGTCCGAGTTGTTCGCGGCCGCCGTCCTGAGCTTCCAGCGTGAATGCTTTGATCCGGTGCTGCTGCAACTTGGATTCCACCAGGGCCAAAGTGAGCTGGGAACCGATCAACGGGATCTCTGGGTTCAGACGCAGCAAATAGGGCACCGCGCCAATGTGGTCCTCATGACCGTGGGTCAAGACGATTGCGACAACGTCGTCGAGCCGGTCTCTGATGTATTCGAAGTCCGGCAGAATCAGGTCCACCCCGGGCTGGACTTCTTCGGGGAATAGGACCCCGGCGTCAACGATGAGTAATTTACCGTTGAGTTCGAAGACCGTCATGTTGCGCCCGACATCCCCCAACCCGCCGAGTGGCACAATGCGGCAGGTGCCGCGATGAAGCTTGGGTGGGTAGGACAAAACGGGTGTTTCTTCGGTCATGGTCGGGTAATTCCTCCGATGAAGTATCAAGTCGTAAAGTGTGAGTGTGAATTAAAAGGTGATGCCGCCTGCTGCAAGATCCGCCTTGATAATGGCGGCTTCCTCGTCGTTGACGGCGACCAGTGGCAGCCGGACGCGTGGGGACGGAATAATGCCCTGCCAGTGCAGCACGGTTTTTGCTGCTACGGCGCCCTGCACGTGGGTCATGATCGCGCGCTGGATGGGATCAAGTTCAAAGTGTTTGGCACGCGCTGTCGCAAAGTCACCGGCATTGGCGGCGTCGACGAGTTCACGATAGGTGCCCGGGGTTACGTGGCCGGTGACTGATACGACGCCGACGGCGCCTGCGGCCATCAGAGGTAAGGTCAGACCGTCGTCGCCGGAATATACCAGCAGGTCGGTATTGGCGAGCACAATCGTGGTGGATTGGTAGTCGGCCTTGGCATCTTTGAGGGCCACAATATTGGGGTGTTCAGCCAGGGCTACGATGGTTTCAGGTTCGATAGGCATAACTGAACGGCCCGGAATGTCATAGAGCATAACGGGTAGGTCTGTGGATGACGCAATGTGTTCAAAGTGCGCTTTGATCCCGGCCTGGTTCGGCTTGTTGTAATACGGGGTGACCAGCAACAAGCCATCGACGCCGGCGACTGCGGCGCGCTGGGAAAGATGTGCTGAGTGTGCGGTATCGTTCATGCCGGTCCCGGCGATGACCTTGGCACGTCCACCCACGGCTTCTACAACGGCTTCAAAGACCTTGATGTTCTCATCATCAGTCAGGGTTGAGGTTTCACCGGTCGTGCCGGTCACCACAAGACCATCGGCACCATTATCAACCAGATGAGTTGCCAAAGACTGTGCGGCGTCTACATCAAGTTCGCCGTCATCGGTGAATGGTGTCACCATAGCTGGGATCATGGTGCCAAAGAAGGGTTCGGTCATAGAAGCGTCACCAATCCGTGTCGTTGAGGGTGTCTGACTCATAGCTTCAAGCCTACCTGTGAGAAAGTAAGAAAACACCATAGGTCATACAAAGACACTGTGTGTGGTCCACTGCCTAGCAGAAAGTGCTGTACTGATGTCTCGACTAACGAAACCCGGTACGTCGCGAAAGACGAAATCCGGTCGAATCACCGGCTTGGACACGGCCCGTGGGGTCGCCATCTTGGGGATGATCGCCACTCATATTTTTCCACTCATCTATCTCGATGCCTCCGAGATGAACGCGTCCCCAACCTGGGCAGGCTGGGCTTTTACCGGGGTGTCGTCGGCCCTGTTCGTCGTCCTGGCTGGGGTGGGGCTGAGCATTTTGACGGCTAACACCACACACGTCAGGGCTACCCGGCTGCAATTGACCGTTCGGGCGCTGGTGCTGATGTTGATCGGGTTGCTGTTGGGCCTGGTGGAATCCTATGTTGCCATCATTTTGGTCCACTACGGCGTCATGTTCCTGTTGGCGATGTGGTTCATCACGTTGTCGCGTAAGGCTTTGACGATCACCGCGGTGACGTGGCTAGTGGTCTCACCCATCATTCACGGGGTATTTACCCGTTTCATGCAACTCCAAGCGGGTGGAACCATAGTCTATGCCGAACAATGGCGGCTCTGGACCTCGCCGACACCTGTTGATGTGTTTACCCAACCGTTGCTGACGTTATGGGACTTGTTGTTCACTGGCTACTATCCGGTGATTTCATTCTTTGGTTACGTGTTGGTGGGTATGGCCATTGGTCGTTCCGATCTGGCCAAGAAGTCCACGGCACTGTTTCTACTCATTGCAGGCGCCGTCACCTATGTGGTGTGTCGGGGTGTCTCTGCCTGGTTGCTCACCGATGACGCTTACGTTGCTCAGATCGCTCACGCCACGGGGGTGGCCACCGATGAGGTCAGCATGTATGCGGCGACCGGTTCCGTGATGGATACATCGTTGCTGATGGGTGCTCCGGAGTGGTTCGGGCTGGCAGTCCCCCACTCCGGGGCCCCGTTGGATATTTATTCGACGGCAGGTGCAGCAGCGGCGGCCATCGGGTTTTTCGTGTTGCTCTCGCGCAGCAGGATCATGTCCAAGATCATATTTCCACTGACTGCAACCGGCACGATCGCGCTGACGGCCTATTCATTGCACATCATCTTGCGCGGTCTATGGCCTTCGAGCTGGGATGAGCCGCTGGCGGTGGGTGATCCGGCTTGGGCCGATGTGTGGATCATGCTGTTGGTCCACTGGGGTATCGTCATCGCCCTGGGCGTCATTCTCAAGCTGTTTGGCGTGCGCGGA
>NZ_LXEY01000114.1 GCF_001657475.1 Enteractinococcus helveticum | reverse complement strand
CCACCGAAGCCATCAACGGCAG
This sequence comes from Enteractinococcus helveticum, assembly GCF_001657475.1. Taxonomy (GTDB): domain Bacteria; phylum Actinomycetota; class Actinomycetes; order Actinomycetales; family Micrococcaceae; genus Yaniella; species Yaniella helvetica. Next base: position 43,850 of record NZ_LXEY01000114.1, on the reverse strand, counting down.
AATCGAACACCTGCGCGGCACCGCCCTGGGCTTCAGAAACCTCGCCCATTACATCACCCGAGCACTGCTGGACACCGGTGGATTCAGAAACAAAATACACTCACTTTTACGATGAGCCACTAAACCACCACCGATGGGCCCCAGCTCCAGTCCAGGCAGCCCGGAACCAAGCAGCTGGCCAACGAGCAGCACGCTGAGCCCGGTGACCCCACCAAAGGCGATTGTTACGGCGACAAATGAGAAATGCGAGATCAAGGTTTGCCACAGCGGCATGAATTGGGTTTCCCCTGCACGGTGCAGATACGAGCTGAGGATAAATGCTGCGGCAGCGATAAGTGCGGAGATCAAGGCCGCCGGCACGATGATTGAGCCGTCACCGGCAAACGGACGAATTTGGTCCCAAAAGACGATGACTGCGGTGCCAAAGCCCACAATGAAGGAACCTAGGGTCGCCCACAGGGCTAGGGTTTGTTCCGTTAACGCCTGTTCAACCGTCTCCATGATCCCATCAAACCATACGGACCCCGGGACGATCTGTAATCCACTCGGGGTGGTTAGCGGAACTGGGCGTCGGTGTATTCGTGCCCGTAACCCTGGGTGGTCGTGCGCGCTGCCATGACCTGGGTGGTGTGTTGTCCCTGGTCTCCGTGGGTGTGGATTTCATCTTCACGAAGCACCACGCGGCGGATTTTGCCGGAGACGGTTTTGGGGAGTTCGGTGACGAACTCTAATCGGCGAATTCGCCCGTAGGGCGGCAGCACGGTCCGGGCGTGCGCAAAAATCGCTTGTGCGGTTTCCGGTGTTGGCGTGTGGCCAGGTGCCAGTACAACATAGGCTTTTGGCACGGCGGTTCGCACCGGATCGGGACTGGGCACCACCGCGACTTCAGAAATTACGGGGTCGCTCATCAGCCCGTTTTCTAACTCGAATGGTGACAGCTTATAGTCGGAAGCTTTGAACAGGTCATCTGCTCGACCAACGTAGGTGTAGACGCCGTCGTCGTCACGCGACATCAGATCCCCGGTGAGATACAGGGTGCTCCCAAAGACTTGCAGATTGCGCTGCGCGTCCCGATAATATCCGGGCGTCAGACCGACGGGACCGGGGTCAAGGCGCAGTGCGACCTGACCGGTGCCGGGTCCAGCAATGAGTTGGCTGGTGACTTCATCGACCAATTCGACGTTGAAGCCGGGCAGCGGTTTCCCCAGTGCTCCGGCGGGCACTTTCAGCCCGGGCGTGGTGGCGATTTGTAGGGTGGTTTCGGTCTGACCGTAGCCATCACGAATCGTGACACCCCAGGCGTCGCGGACTTTCTCCAGGGTCGACAGATTCAGTGGCTCGCCGGCGGAGACCGCATTGCGCGGCGGAGTGTTGATCCGACCCATATCGGCGTGGATGAGCATGCGCCACACGGTTGGGGGAGCACACAGGCTGGTCACGTCGAATTCTTCGATCACATCCAGCATGGTTGCCGCATCGAATCGGGCATAGTTGACCGATAATATCGTGGCTTCGCCAATCCAGGGGCCAAAAAATGACGACCAGGCGTGTTTGCCCCACCCGGGCGAGGAGATATTGAGGTGGACGTCGTCGGCGTGGACACCCAACCAGTACAGGGTAGAAAAATGACCCACCGAATACGACTGCTGGGTGTGTAACACCATTTTCGGTTCACTGGTGGTACCCGAGGTGAAATACACCAGCATCTCGGCATCGGCCGGGGTGGGACCATCGACGACAAATTGGGTGGTGGAGGAGTAGGCATCCGTGAACGCGTGGGTTCCAGCAACCGGGTTGTCTCCGGTGACAACCAACCCGATGTCCGACATGTTAATGCCGTGGGCCTGCAGATCGGAGAATTTGGCGATGTTTTGCTGGTTGGTCAGCACCCAATTGACCCCGGCCCGTTGGATTCGTGACGCCAAAGCTTCAGGGTTGAGCATGACCGTCGTCGGTAAAATCACCGCGCCAATTTTGATGGCGGCCAGCATGGCTTCCCACAGCTCGACTTCGTTATCGAGCATCATCATGAACTTATCGCCGCGGGAGACACCCAAGGACTGGAACCACCCGGCTACCTGAGTGGAACGCGCAGACAGTTCGGCGAAGCTGAGACGGGTTGTCCCGGCATCACCGGTGACAATTAGAGCGGGTTGATGTGCGCGCACCGGATCGTTGCCTAGGGCATCAAACCAGTCCAGACCGAAGTTGAAGTGCTCGAATTGTGGCCAGACGAACTTCTCGGCGACCTCGGTTGGATCCAGCGCCATGAGCCGGTCACGGGCCGTGCGATATTGTTCGGTTGCGTTCATGTATCGATCCTTTATCCCGGGCGTGCATAATGTGCTCAGTCTAGTTGCCGTCTGTCAGCGCACCGGTTGGTCGGTGACTTATTTCCATCCTAGAAGTTTGAAGACTTCAACCCAGCCGGCGAAAATCTCGCGGTTGCGTTCGGGCCCCAGCTGCGCGGGGTTGGCAAACAGTACGTAGTCGGCTTCCATGACCGCCTGATCATTGGACAACATTTCGGCCAACTGCTCGACGTGTCCCACATAGGTTGGGCCCGAGCGAGCCGGTCCGCCTTCCAGGCGTCCGGCTTGATCCTGCGTGCTGCCGGCATGGCCGAACATGCGCTCGTCTTGGACTGAGCGCAGCGCATACATTGAACGCGTCACCGCCGTCTGTCCGCCGGTTTCAAACCCAGAGCCCTGATAGGAGTCCAGGTAGTGTTTGATCTGATCCGCCTGCTGGACGTGGAACGGGCGACCATCGTCTTGCAGCAGCAGGGTCGACGACAATAAGTTATAGCCTTGCTTGCCGGCAGTTATGCCCGACGACGTTGAGCCTGATCCCCACCAGAGGCGATTGATCAGCCCGGCGGCTTGTGGCTGAACCACCAATGCTGTTGCCCCACCCGGGGACCATGGTGAATTCGGATCACCCGTGGCTACGGTCTTGCCGCCAACGGCATCCCGGATGCGTTGGCCGCGATGCTGTGCCAATTCACCCCACGTCTGGCCCGGTTCCAGGGTGTACCCAAATTGGGCTTGGCCATCCAAGGCTGCTTCTGGGGAGCCCCGTGAGATACCCAGTTGTAGGCGACCACCTGCGATGAGATCGGTGGTGGCGGATTCTTCAGCAAAGTACAAAGGGTTCTCATAGCGCAGATCGATGACGCCGGTGCCCAGTTCAATCGTGGAGGTCTTGGCTGCCATGGCCGCCAGCGTTGGAAACGGTGCTGACATCATCCACTGAAAGTGATGCACCCGAATCCAGGCCCCATCGAGCCCCTCTTCTTCGGCAGCCACGGTCATGGCCAACTGATCGTCCAAAGCCGCTTTAGGATCAACCGTGCGTGTCGCGCGGTCATACCCGAAATGCCCAAAGTTCAAGAATCCAAGTTTTTTCTGCATGCTCAACAAAACGTTTCAAATCTGAATGATATTCCGGTTGTGACTAGTGTCTCGAGATGCCTTGCGATGTTAGATTATGTCAACACGCACTAGGGGTTTCGACATGATCGCTCAACCAGCTCCGCCGGGCACCATCCAACCCATCCCGATAGCCGCCCGCGCGTGGAGTTTGCTCGCACTGCGTCTCGGTATGGTCCTGGCCATCAGCCTACTGACGTGGGTCATATTACGCTCTGCGGCAGGCGTGTCAGCGTTTCCACCCGACACCATATGGGCCACCCTGGGCCTCTTACCGGTCAATATCGTCTGTCTACTACTTGTGGCCAAGTTCTATCGCGAACAGGGGCGCAGCCTGCGTGAGGCCATGGGCATCCAGCACGGTCGCATCGTCAAAGACATTGGCTGGGGTCTGTTGTGGCTCATTGTGCTCAACGTGCCGTTTGTGCTGGCCGTCTCGGGAACGGTGTTGCTCATGTACGGTGCCCAAGCCCCGGAAGCCTTCGCCACGATCTTTGTCGCCCCAACAGCACAGACATCGATCAGTCCGGTCTGGCTACTGATCATCGGGCTGATCGCCGTCATCCCGTTTATCGTGCTCAACGCACCGGTCGAAGAACTGGTCTTCCGCGGGTATGGACTCAACGGTCTACAGCCCGGCCTAGGACGTGTCGGGGCGATCATCATGACGTCGTTGCTCTTCGGAGCCCAACATATTTTCTTTGCCGCAACCATTCCGGGCATGGTGGTGTACTGTATTGCCTTCACCGTATGGGGCGGCATAGCGGCAGTCATCGTGACCAAGCAGGGCCGACTGTTTCCAATCATCATTGCCCACTGGATCATCAACTTCATGCTCTCGGCACCGGCACTGGTACTGCCCATCTTGATGCTCACCGGCGTCGTTAAATAGCCGTGACTTGAATACGGCCAGAGCCCTTGAGTGCCTCGAGGTGGGATTTCTCCACAGGCACAGGTCTCGACTGGGTGTTTATGACTGGAATCTGGGATACTTGACGTGTTATGACTACCGTTTCACAAAAGACCGCGACCACGGGCCCAGGCCCGGCATTTTCCACGCGCGAACGAGGCACCGGCGATCAGGGTGCCGCACACCCGCCTGCATCGACCTCATCAATGCAGATGGCGCCCCTGCAGATCGGCAACCTGACCATTGACGTGCCGGTCGTGCTGGCGCCAATGGCGGGCATTACCAATACGGCGTTTCGCCGGTTGTGCCGCGAGTACGGCGGCGGGCTGTACGTCTCAGAAATGGTCACGGCACGGGCCTTAGTTGAACGCCACCCCGAGTCCATGCGGATCATCGAACACGACGAGGACGAAGTCCCGCGCTCGGTACAGCTGTACTCCGTCGATCCGGTGTACACGCGCAAGGCAGTGCGCATGATCGTGGAAGAAGACCGCGCCGATCACATTGATCTGAACTTCGGTTGTCCAGTACCCAAGGTCACCCGCAACGGTGGGGGATCGGCACTGCCCTGGAAGATTGACCTGTTCACCGCCATCGTTGCAGGCGCCGTCACAGAAGCTGAACGCGCCAATATTCCGGTCACCATCAAAATGCGTCGCGGCATTGATGAAGACCACCTGACCTATCTAGAAGCCGCCCGTCGCGCAGTCGACGTGGGCGTCTCTGCCGTCGCACTGCACGGCCGCACGATGCGCCAGCACTATTCGGGCCAGGCCAACTGGGACTCGATTGCCAGGCTGAAAGAGGCCATCACCGAGGTCCCTGTGCTGGGCAATGGCGATATCTGGTCGGCCGAAGACGCCATGGCCATGATCGAATATACCGGCGCCGACGGGGTGGTCATCGGTCGAGGCTGCCAAGGCCGCCCGTGGCTCTTTGGCGACGTCGAAAACGCCTTTACTGGTTCCGCACAACGCTTCCACCCCGACCTGGGCATGGTTGCCGATGTCTTGTACCGCCACGCTGAACTGCTCGTCGACACGTTCGGCGGGAATGAAGACAAAGCCCTGCGCGACATCCGCAAACACGTCTCCTGGTACTTCAAGGGGTACCCAGTTGGCGGTGACATGCGCCGGGCACTGACCGCCGTTGAAACCCTAGCCCAGCTGCGCGAATTGCTCGACACCCTCGACCGCACCGTGCCGTATCCAGGAGCAGACGCCGAAGGCCCACGCGGCCGCGCCGGTGCACCCAAAAAACCACACCTTCCCGAAGGCTGGCTGGAATCCCAGGACATCACCGATGAACATCGGGCACAAATTCACGAAGCCGAACTGGATATCTCAGGGGGATAATCGGATAGGTATGACCGGTCAAGGATCCAACGGGAAAACACCGAAAGCCCCGAAAACCACCCAGCAACCCAGCCTCTTCTGGCCACAATACCGGCCACCCTATGCAGGCGAAGCCACTCAAACTCCCGGCTATGACGTCTGGGACATGGCCCGCTGGGTCCCGGAGCCACCGAAATCCAGTTACCGATCAGATTTTGAACGCGACCGCGCTCGCATTCTGCACTCCGCAGCACTGCGCCGACTCGCCGCAAAAACCCAAGTTATCTCACCTGGTGACGACGACTTCATCCGCAACCGGTTGACTCACTCCCTGGAAGTTGCCCAAGTCGGCCGCGAATTCGGACGTTCATTAGGCTGCGACCCAGACCTCGTCGACGCCGCATGTCTGTCACACGATCTTGGCCACCCGCCCTTTGGACACAACGGCGAAACCGCACTCAATGAGGCCGCGGCCGATATCGGCGGTTTTGAAGGCAACGCTCAGACACTGCGTTTGTTGACCAGGCTAGAACCAAAGAAAATTACCGACACCGGCGCACCAGCCGGACTGAACCTCACCCGCGCGACACTGGATGCCGCCACCAAATACCCGTGGCGCAAAACCGATGCTCCGATAAAATCAAACGGCAAACCCACCGGAAAATTCGGGGTCTATGACGACGACGCCGAAGTTTTCACCTGGTTCCGCAAAGGTATCGCCACCCAGCGGTTATCCATGGAAGCCCAAGTCATGGACTTAGCCGATGACGTTTCGTACTGCGTCCACGATGTCGAAGACGGCATAGTGTCAGGCATGTTCCAGCTCGGCTGGCTGGCAAACCCGGAACAGCGTGCCCGCGCGATCGCCACAACCCAACAGTGGTACCTAGCCGATACCGACGCCGAAGCAATCGACGCAGCCTTAGAGAGGTTAGAAGCCACTCGGACCTGGGTCGCCAGTGCTGATGGAGCCAGACACGCGCACGCAGCGCTCAAAGATATGACCTCTCAGCTCATCGGACGGTTCTCTACCGCAGCCTTTGAAGCCACCCGAGATGCCTACGGCAATGACCCCCTGACCCGGCACAGCGCAGATGTGATCGTACCCGAGGACACCGCAGTAGAAATTGCCACGATGAAGGGCATTGCGGCTCACTATGTGCTGTCCTCTGAGCATCGTCAACCAATTTATGAGGCTCAGCGCGAGGTATTATTTGAGCTGGTCGAGTTCTTATTGACCACTGAAGACCAATACTTGGAGCCGATGTATGCTCATGACTGGCAGGATGCCGCGAATGACGCCGTCAAGAAGCGGGTAGTGATTGATCAGATCGCATCGCTGACCGATAATTCAGCACTGATGTGGCACGGTACCCTGGTTCGTGGCACGGCACATCCCACGTACTTGCCCACTGGTCTACGAAACTGACCTAAACCATCTTTGCAACCAGCGATGGTAGGGCCACCGCTGCCGTCGAAGCGATATGGACATCCGCGCTCTGGGATAATTCGGTGGTACTGGGATTAATCTCGATGAGCTTGGCACCAGCGTCCCTGCCAATCAACGGCAAGGAGGCTGCGGGCTGGACGAGCCCGGAGGAGCCGATCACCACCACCAGTTCTGCGGTTTGTAATTGATCGATAGCCCTCTCGAAGGCCTCTTCTGGCAATGCTTCACCAAACCACACCACTCCTGGGCGTAGGACTCCAGTCGCACAATGTTGGCAAGCCACCGGCGTCAACAGGTTCTCGTCATCAAAATCTTGCGTGCACTTGGATTCTAGAGTGCCCGGGGTGAAAGCAGTGGCACGATGGCAGTCGATGCACCGAAATGCACCCAGTGAACCATGTAGGTGCAAAACGTTACTGGCACCACCGCGTTCGTGTAGGTCATCGACGTTCTGTGTGGCCACGGTGAGTGATCCGTGGGTTGCCCCGAGGTGTTGTTGCCAGCGCGCAATAGCGTTGTGCCCGGCGTTTGGCGTGACACCGTTGACTAAATGCCATCGCCACATATACCAGGTCCATACCAGGGCGGGGTTGGCACGAAAGGCTCTTTCTGTGGCTAGCTGTTCAGGGACGAAACGCTCCCACAGGCCGGTCTGGGCGTCACGAAATGTCGGAACACCGGATTCTGCAGACATACCAGCACCAGTTAGCACGACAACAGACCGGGCTGTCGCTACAAGAGCTGCAGCCTGTTGGATTGCGTTGGTCACGGATACAGCTCCGGGAGAATCGTACCTGCGGTGCCAGGAATATACAGATCGGCGTCCTGGGACAGTGGTGTCATGTGGGGATTGATCTCAATGACCAGGGCCCCTGCTGCAGAGGCTGCTATCGGTAGCGTTGCGGCGGGCTGCACAATATTGGATGTCCCGACCACAATAGCTACATCCGCCTCACGGACCGCCTCCAGGGCGTCGTCCATGGCATGTTGGGGCAACAGCTCGCCGAACATAACGATGTTGGGACGGATAAATCCATGTGAGCAGACCCCGCAAGCTGGTGGCTCCTCCAGCTTCAACTGGTCTAGTGTAGGCGTTGCTTGGAGCTGTTCATCAGTGGGATCCTCCAATCGGTAGTCAGAAGGAGCCTGACATTCAAAACATCGAAAAGTAAATGTTGTGCCATGCAAATGTGCCAGCACATCCGAACCCCCGCGCTCGTGTAAATCGTCGATATTTTGGGTCACAATGTTCAACGCTCCGCCGCCGTCGACGAGTTCACGTTGCCAACTGCCAAGCATTCTGTGGCCGTCATGTGGTTCAACTGAGCGCATCACACGAGCTTGGTGCAACATCCATGACCAGACCAAATCGGGACGGTTATACATGGCTTCGGGGGTGGCTAGTTCTTCGGGTGAGTACTTTTCCCACAAGCCGGTTTGGGCGTCACGAAATGTCGGAACGCCGGATTCTGCAGACATACCGGCACCAGTTAGCACGACGATGCGCTGGGCATCTTGAATCATTGCCCGGGCTTCACGGATGGCGACATTTGGAAAATTACTCATGAGTCCACTGTAGGACAGCACTGCCAGTTCAACCAGCAGCGGTGACAGGCATGGTAGTTGACACACAAAACGGCGTCTCCGACCGTATTTTTCGTACAGTCAGAAACGCCGTGTGTCAGGGGATCTACAATGTGTAGCTCACTGTAGGTTGCTTAGGTTGCAGGAATGTCGAGTTCAATATCGGAACCGTCAGTCCCGTCGAGCTCAACTTCCCAGCGCAGGGAACCATCGTCTTCATCAAGATCGATCTGATCCAGCGTGGCATCAGCGTGCTGGTTGAAGGCCTCGTTCAAGGCATCAGTGACAGTCACGGTTGCGCGCTCAGCTTTGGCGACTTTATCGTCTTCGCTTTCACGTTCATCAACCGAGATGTTGCCGTCTGGGGTGACGTCCAGTTCGATAACTTCGTTGCCTACAACGACATCGACGTCATAAGACGAACCATTGTCATCACGATCGATATCAACAATGAAACCGCCGTCGTATTCAGCCTCGACCGCGTCAATCACGTCGAACACCGCATCGTTGCCAGAGCCTTGGGTACCGTCGGTGGCGTCAGCCGTCTGAGTATCCTCGGTTGTTTCCTCAGGAGTTTGTGTCCCCTGGGTTGTGTGGGTCTGAGTATCCTGATCAGCAGGAGTCTGCTCTGCTGAATCATCAGCGCTGCAGGCTGAGAACAGCACCAGTGCTGCTACACCCGCGAGGCCACCAAAAAGTTTTGTACGGGTTGCGTTGCTATCCTTAAACATAGCTCTATATACCCTTCGTTCTTTTTTCGTTAGTTTTATTTTATCGAAGATGGTCCTGTTGATGTCGAACCACTTGTAATTATATACCGTCTAGTACGGAAACCCGCCAATGTTTGACCGACTATGACGCTTTCCCGTAGTGGTCTTTCAGCCCTCAGCGGCGTCTACTCAGTGATTATCCACATTCCACTCTCTCACGCATTGGCATATCGTCGCTTCCGCCTAGACTAAGCAGCATGGCAGGACGAATTACACGGGAATCGATCGATAAGGTACTGGAAGCAACCGATCTCAAAACTGTTGTTGAAGAACATGTAACGCTACGCACCGCTGGTATCGGGTCGTATAAAGGACTGTGCCCTTTTCATGACGAGCGAACCCCGTCTTTTCATGTGACCCCGGCAAAAGGTTTCTATCACTGCTTTGGTTGCCAAGAGTCTGGTGACGCCATCAAGTTTCTGATGGAACTTGAACACACCTCGTTTACCGAAACCGTTGAGATCTTGGCTGCGCGGGTTAATATCAGCCTGGAATATGAAGAAGGCTCTGCGCCAGAACGTCCCACGCTGGCTACTCGCCAGAGAATGTTGCAGGCACATCAAATAGCCGATGAGTTCTACCAACAGGCCCTCACCACACCTGCCGCCGAAGAAGCCCGAACGTTTTTGCGTAACAAGGGGTTCACCCAAGAAGACGCGGCACAGTTCGGTGTTGGGTATGCACCTGAGGGATGGAATAACCTGCTATCGCATTTACAGCAGCGGGGATTTTCCCTAGACGAATTGAGTGAAAGTGGCCTATTTTCCGAAGGCCGTCGGGGTCTCTATGACCGATTCCGAAACCGGGTGATGTGGCCGATCAAAGACATGACCGGCAACACGATCGGCTACGGTGCGCGACAACTGGACCCAGACGATAAAGGACCGAAATATCTCAATACGCCCGAAACGAGTCTGTATAAAAAATCGCAGGTTTTATACGGGTTGAACTTTGCCAAAAACGATATCGCTCGGGAACGGCAGTTAGTTGTGGTTGAAGGGTATACCGACGTCATGGCGGCGCATCTAGCCGGTATTTCTACCGCCGTGGCAACCTGTGGTACTGCCTTTGGTGAAGGACATGTTCGAATAGCCCGCCGATTGATCACCGACGACGGATCCGGCGGAGAAATCATCTTCACCTTCGACGGCGATGAAGCTGGTCAAAAAGCAGCTATGCGTGCTTTTGAATTCGATAACCAAATTGTGGCTAAAACATTCGTCGCTGTTGCCCCCGAAGGCCAAGACCCTAACGATCTACGACAGCATTACGGTGATGAAGCCGTTCGCCGACTCATCGCATCACGTGAGCCACTATTTGAGTTCGCGATCAAGACGCGCCTGAAGGAATATAACCTCGATTCAGTCGAAGGGCGGACCGGCGCACTGCATTACGCTGCACCGATCGTCAAAGAGATTCGCGATCCAATAATGCGCGATGGCTACATTCGTGAATTGGCCGGCTGGTTGGGTATGGATGTCGATACGGTGCATCAAGCGGTCCAAAGGGCTTCCAAGGCATCATTCACGCAAGCGCATCAGGATACGCAGACAGCTGAGGAGCCCACAGCCCAGAAGGAACAGAATTTCCGTCCAGACCTCCGCGACCCCATTGCCAGGATGGAAAAGGAAGCGTTGGAGGTCATTCTCCAACGACCCGAAACGCTTTCTCAAGAGCAATGGAAAGCCCTGTACACCACGCAATTCAAAGTCCCGGTGTACAACGCGATTCAAATAGGCATTCTCGCAGCCGCCCGTAACGCCCAAGACACCTCAAACTGGGTGCAACACGTCACGGCCGAAGTTCCAGAGGCACTCTATTCCTTCGTTACCGAGCTAGCGGTCGCACCGTTGCCTGCATCATCCGAAGAAGAAGTGCTGCGTTACTGTCGGGACATCATGAACCGATTATTAGAGATGCAAATCACCGAGCAAAAAGCAGACCTGATCGGCAGACTTCAACGACTGGACTCGCAACGGGAACCAGAAGCATTTCAAGCTATCCAACAACGTCTAGTGGAGCTGGAAAATCAACGGCGTTTCCTGCGCCCGATTGATTGACTATCAGTCGGGGCAGGAAACGCCGTGGCTGAAAACCTACTTATGCCTGAACCACAAGGTGTGAACGGAACAACGAGTTTGTTGTCGGAGGTTTAAGGGTGGCCTAGAGGCCCCAAGAGACTGAGGCGCCTAAGAAACCGAGGGTTGATGTAGCGCTGTCATCGCCAGCGCCTTCGACATCGCCGCCTTCAGGTCCGGTGTCCTCTGCTGGAGCATCTTGCATCGGATCTTCGGCAGGATCTTCCTGCATCGGATCTGTAGCAGGGTCTTCTTGCATGGGATCTTGTTGGGTTGGGTCTTGTTGTTCAACTCCCGGATCGACGGGTTCTTCTTCCTGGGCCGGTTCATCTGCACAAGCAGAAAATAGGGCCAGCGCAGCTATACCTGCGAAACCGGCGTACAGCTTGGAACGTTTAGAAACTATTTCTTTAAACACGAGGTTTAACTCCTTTGTTCTATGGTTCTTCAGTTGTCAGTGGTTTTCAGCAGATGGTCCTCGCAAGGCCCAACTGGTGACCGAGTTTAGTGGCTATAGGTTGAAATTTGCACTACAGGGGCGCAACAAACCCTGAAAATACCTAGAGAATCCGCTGATTAGACATCTTGGAAAAGGGTCTGATATAGTATTCATTTGTTGCCTTCCCCCATAGCTCAACGGCAGAGCACTCGACTGTTAATCGAGGGGTTACTGGTTCGAATCCAGTTGGGGGAGCGAGATAGCCTCGTCCGTTTGGACGAGGCTTTTTTCATTGCTGGCTCGAGCAGGAGGTGGCCTCGTGAGCTCGGCTGACTGAGCGCTGGACGTGCGGATTGTATCTCTTTCGCTTGCGTTTGCTCACAGCTAAATCTCGGTTCGCCGTATTGTTGATCACCACGGACTCTGTGCACTCGAGCGTTAGCTCTCTAAAACTTTGGCTACACCTCTTTCCAGTCCGGGCAGTTGATGCCATAGGGATGACATCTTTCCTTGGTTGCTGAAACAAGACTGTGTACGCCAAGCTATATCCATGTGGATAGGTTGGAATGAGTTTGATATCTTGCTTGGCGACGTCCGGTCATTGAAAGCCAAACGTTCTGTCGTGCGCCCTCTTGTTGCCGAGATGCGGAAACGCTTTTTGATCTCCGTTGCCGAGGTCGGCGATGCTTCGCTGTACCGACGAACCCGACTGGGTGTGTCTATGGTGAGCGGAGATCGTAGCCAGATCGAAGAGACACTCAATAAGGTTGAAGAAATGGTCTCAAGGCGACCTGAGGTTGAACTGTTGGCCTCGAAAATGCGACTTGTGCAGTCGTCGGACTTCTGAGGATTCTCGTTTGTTCAAGAAACCCTCTATCGGGGACTCAAGGGTTGCTCCTAGGCTAGCAAAGCATCAGGCTAATAAACTAGAGCACATATCAAGATCATTATCTCCCGGTTTATACTGGTCAGAGATAACATCAAAGATTTGACCGCGTTACACACATGAAGGTAGTGACTAATGACCACCAACGGCGCACCTCGGGTGACGACCAAGACTCGGATGAGTTCGCTGCTTGATCTGCTTGCGACCATGTTCCGGTTGGTACCAAAGCAATTAAGCGACAACCTGACATTACTGAGCGGACAGCTCAAATCGAAGGGTATTCGCGGTGGTATTGGTGTAGGGGCGGCCATGTTTGGCCTCCTGTTTGGATCGATAACGTTTGTCTCACTGGTGGTCGCCATTATTGGCGGCTTCATGTCTGAGGGTCCCCTGTGGCAGACAGCTCTGTGGGTAGCCCTGGGTGCTTTCGTAGTTATGTTGATTCTGATGGTGATCGGCCTGTTGGTTATTCGGTCGACTTTCCCATTGGTTTCTCCAGACCTTGTGCGCGGTGTCAAACATGACATCGGTTATGTCCTCAAAGGCAATGCTTTCGACCCAGTTGAATTCGACCGCCTAGAAGCAGAACGCCGCCAACAGAAGCTCGTTGAGAAACAGCGTCGCAAAGAACTGGCCAAGCGAGCTCAGAAAGAGCAAAAGAAAGCCGTCCGTCGGGGCGAAGCGGCAGACTCATTGCCACAAACCGAACCAACTGATGCCCAACTTCGTCATCGAATGGAATTACGTCGTCGTCACCTTGGTGATCTGCGATCAGGAGTCGATGAGAAGACCGATCTACGTGCCCAGTTCAATACCTTTACCCGACACGCCAGCGGTAAAGTCTCGCAAGAGCAAATCGAGCACGCCACCTCCCCATTAGCACCTCATCATTCGGCCGCTCGGGCAGGAGAAAAAGTCAATGATGGCGTTGGATTCGTCAAAGATCGTTGGCAGCCGCTGACTGTATTGGGCGCATCTGTTACGACCGCAGCAGTACTGTTGCGTAGACTTCGTCGCCGCTAATCGGTGGTACACCTCCACTTCACACCGCAATCTGAGGATTTTATGAACCGGTCGCAAGACCCTACCCCTGACAGTCACCGAGACCTCACGGTGACTGACGACTGGTTCACTATTCCAAATCTGATCACAATGATCAGATTCTTATTAGTTCCAGTATTTGTCTGGTTTATGTTCGACAGCGTCTACTGGAACGCGCTGCTCACCCTGGTTGTACTGTTCTCCACCGACTGGATTGATGGCTTCCTCGCCAGGAAGCTCAACCAAGTCTCAACAGTGGGCCAGTGGCTCGACCCACTGGCTGACCGACTGTCGCTCTGGGTTGTCGTCATCACTGTGGTGCTCTCGGGTCTAGCGCCGCTGTGGCTTGTGTTTGCTCTGGTGGTGCCTGACCTCGTTCTAGCCGGCATCATGGCACTGCTTTACGCAGGTAATCCACAAATGAAAGTGACCCTATTGGGTAAAGCACGGACTGCTGCGTTGATGGTTGGCGTGCCGTTGCTGCTCTTCGCAGAGGCGCCTTTTGTGGAAGACACTCAGCTCTTGCACACGATTGCTATCGGTGTGCTGGCGATCGGGGCTGCCGGGCACATTGTTGCGTCCCTGGATTACGTAATCCAGGGCGTGAATAATGCCATTCAGATGCGGCGACAGGACCTTAATCCGCGAAGCAAAGCTGACCGAGAGACGTTTCTTGAAACACGCTAACGAAGTTTATGAAACGGCAACAATTAAATGAATTGTTTGTGACAGTTATGTGATTGCGTGAAAAACAAGTAATTGTGACTTGGCCTTGGCTTAGGATCATCTCGAAGAAACCCAGTAGGAGCCGTACCCTAAGTGCCTTCCGACCAGAACACCCCATTCCGCGTACTGATTGCCGCTGACACCTACCCTCCGCATGTAAACGGTGCAGCCAAATCGTGTTTCCGTCTAGCTACCGAACTAACCGCCAAGGGCTATGATGTTCACATTGTGGCGCCCCAGCACACTCATGGCCCAGACGCCATAGAGGTGCATCCAGAGGCCACCGTTCATCGCATCAAATCCCTGCAAGCCCCAACGCATGAGTATTATCGCCTCGTTATGCCTTGGCACGCTAAACGTGCGATCGATCGGCTCATTGCGCAGCTGCAACCGGATGTCGTGCATGCTCAGTGCCATTACATGATTGGTGAGGCGGCCATAAACTCGGCCGAAGCCCGACGCATCCGATTGATCTGTACTAATCACTTCATGCCCGAAAACTTGGATCCCTTTATCCCGGGGCCACAGTTCTTCAAGAATTTCGTCTCGAGCCGTTCCTGGTATGACATGGGGCGCTTGATGTCGAAAGCAAATATCGTGACGACACCGACCCCCTTGTCCGCTGAAAACATGAGTCGGAAAGCACGGCTGGAGTACGTCGTGCCTGTCTCCAATGGCATTGATGTGGCGAAGTATGAACGTCAAGACAACGAACACGTTGAACCGCATGCGCATCCTACGGCACTATTCGTTGGCAGACTGGCGGTCGAAAAGAACGTTGATGTGTTGCTGAAGGCTTTGACCTTTACAGATCCTGAACTAAATGTTCATGCCGAAATCATTGGAGACGGAGAACAGCGAAGCTACCTCAGGGATTTGGCTGTAGACCTTGGTATTGAAGACAGGGTCATTTTCCGCGGATTAGTTTCCGATGAGGAATTGCGACAGGCATATCTTCGGGCTGATGTCTTTACGCAACCGTGCACAGCTGAGTTACAATCGCTGGCTTCCTTAGAAGCGATGAGCGCTTCGACACCGGTTGTGCTAGCCGATGCTCTGGCCCTGCCGCATCTGGTAGCAGAAGGGGTCAATGGGTATCTGTTCGAACCTTATAATCCGCAGGATATGGCCGAGAAGATGAACCTCGTGCTCAGTGCCTCGAACGAAGAAAAACACGCAATGGGACGCGCTTCACATACCTTTGCTGCCCAACATGCGCACGAAAAGATTATTGACGTCGTGGAGCAGATGTATCATGGTGCAACGTCAGACGAGGTCGCAGTGATGCTTTCTGTGCCCGAGCTGCGCTAGACTAGTTGATCGTGTCACTGTGAGCAACGAGTCTGGACCAGGACGAGTATGTGCAGGTGCACAGGGGGCGTTAGCTCAGTTGGTTAGAGCAGAGGACTCATAATCCTTTGGTCACCGGTTCAAGTCCGGTACGCCCTACTTATTTTCCGGTTGGAGTGGCAATGCGGTTCTTTATGGATGGTCGATACATTCGAACCGACTATCACGACGGAATTTCACGATTCAGTCACTCACTCATCCACGCGGTCGCCCAACAGCTGCGACCCACCGTCGTCATTCATGACCCGAAACAACGTGAGCTGCTGCCAGAAGCCGTGGACGTCGTCATGATGCATGACCCCACATCGTTGCTCGAGCCACTTGCTGCATACAAGCTCAACGCATTCGAACCAGACGTTGTATTCTCACCAATGCAGACCCTCGGTTCGGCAGGCAGAAAATTTGGTCTGATTCTGACCTTGCACGATCTGATCTACTATCAGCATCGGACTCCACCCAGAGACTTGCCACAGATCGTTCGGGGCTTATGGTACCTGTACCACCTGTCCTATACGCCGCAACGTCTCCTACTCAACGGTGCTGACGCTGTTGCTACCGTATCTCGCACATCCCAGCGTCTGATTCGAAAACACCATCTCACAAAAAAACCGGTCCATGTCATCTCCAACGCACCGCAACCCGTGGCGGCAGTTCGTGACCCCAGAGTCCCGCGAAACAAGAGCCTGGTTTATATGGGGTCTTTCATGGAGTACAAGAATGTAGAGCCGTTGGTACAAAGCTTGCGCTACCTGCCGGATTACCAACTCCACCTGTGCTCACCGATTTCACCGCAGCGGCGAGCTGAACTCATCGAGATGACCACACGGCATGGTGGTGCTGAATCCCAGTTGAATTTTCATAATGGGATCACAGACCACGACTATCGGGAGATCTTGAGGCAGTCCACGGCATTAGTCACCGTTTCGAGATCGGAAGGCTATGGCCTCCCGGTGGCTGAAGCAATGGCGGAGGGCACCCCTGTGGTGTTATCCAATCTGGAGATCTTCCAAGAGATTGGGGGAGTGGAGCATCCTGGAGCGTTATTCGTAGATCTTGCCGACTCTGATCTGCCACGTCAGATAGCTGATCGCGTGCTACTGCTTGAAGACGACGAGCGATTTGCTGCAGCCAGCATGGCAGCCACACAACAAGCCCAAAAGTTCTGTTGGGACGATTCCGCTACCGCACTGCTGACTTTGGCGGAAGATATTTACCGGCGTCGGGCACTTGGCTCACACTAAGACACTGGATCGGAATGCACCGGCCACAATATGGAGGGTTCAGTCCATCCGAGCAAAAATCCTGGATCGATATATAGGTCACGTACGCTAGAACCGATATGCCAACCATCGGGAACCCGTACGCCCCAATGAACACACTGCACTTCGCAATGGCTGGCTTCCGCATCGATCGTCCCTACAGGATCGCCTGGTGCTACCACGGCACCAACCTCTAGGTCGGACTCGACGGGCTCAAAAGACGACAATAAACCGTTTGGGTGCCGAATCGTGACTACTCCTCGGTCAACGACCCGACCAACAAACATTACTTCTCCTGCAGCCGGGGCTATGACTTGCGCAGTTGATGCTCGGATATCAATGCCCCGGTGAGCAGCAGACCACGGCATCTGCGGTGCGACAAAGGGTCTGAGTAGATCTCCTGGCCGAGCGTTGGCCACGGGTGGTTGCCAATTCGTCCTGTCGCTTGATCGCGTGACGCCGACTTCGGCAGCGTGTGCCTGTGGAATGGGATTCCAGAACAATGCGAATAATAAGGCATGCACGAACAAGATAAATACCGATGTTCGTGGTGGGGGAGTCGGCGGAGTCGAGGCAACCTCAGATAATTTCGTCATAGCACGAGCTTCTCGCAGTGTCATTCTCAAAGTGGCGTGCGGAGCGCAACTGTGGAAAACTCAACCCGAGCCGGAAAGCGGTGGACAGAGTAAGCTGAACGATGGACGCAAAACCAAAAATCCGGCAACCTACCGTGTGATGTCTCGACAGGTGACCAGGAGGATGTGAAGGAGCAGATATGGCTGTTGTAACGATGCGTGAATTATTGGATTCTGGAGCGCACTTTGGTCACCAGACCAGTCGGTGGAACCCGAAGATGAAGCGCTACATTTTGACCGAGCGCAATGGGATCTACATCATCGACTTGCAACAGTCCTTGTCGTTGATCGATCAGGCCTACGAATTCGTCAAACAAACGGTCGCCCACGGCGGAAATATTCTGTTAGTCGGTACGAAAAGACAAGCACAAGTACCAATTGCTGAACAAGCTATGCGCGTTGGGATGCCATATGTCAACCATCGTTGGCTCGGTGGTATGCTCACCAACTTCGCCACGGTCTCTAAACGAGTAGACCGTATGAAAGAGCTTGAAGAAATCGACTATGACGACGTCGCTGGTTCAGGACGAACCAAAAAAGAACTGTTGCTTTTGGAACGTGAACTCACGAAACTGCAGTCGAGTCTCGGCGGTATCCGCAACATGACCCGTACGCCGTCGGCTATCTGGGTAGTCGATACCGAAAAAGAACACCTTGCCGTGGATGAGGCCAAAAAACTAGGCATCCCGGTGATAGCGATCCTGGACACCAACGCGAACCCGGAAGACGTAACATACCCAATCCCGGGAAATGATGACTCGATGCGATCCGTTGCCGTCTTAACCAGGGTTATCGCTGATGCCGTGGCTGAAGGCCTCATGGTACGAAACCAGGGCGGCGGTGACAGTCCAGAGGAGCCGATGGCAGAATGGGAACGTGAGCTGTTGGAATCAGACGCTTCCACGGGTACCCCACGATCAGCACAAGCCAGCAACCTGGCTACGATCACTCAGATTCTCTCGACCGTCCAGGACGCCTACCCAGGCGGCATCATGATTGAACTCGAAACAGAAGATGACACCTTCGAAGTCGAGATCGTCCATGACGGCAAACTCCACGAACTTGACGTTGCCCAAGACGGGACCATCAACGTCGACGATGTTGATGAAGACGACGACGATATTCAACACGCACAACAGGTCACCATCTCACTGACCGAAGGACTTACACAGGCAGTTACCATGCATCCGAACGCTACGGTAGAGTCAATCGAACTCGAAAACAAAGATGGCGTTTTGTTCTGGGAAGTCGAACTCAAAGACGACCAAGGCAACGACGTCGAATTCGATTTACCAGCCACAAAGACTGTCGACTAATCCTGGTCACGCGTTGAGAATTCTTGAGTCATCTGGCGATGTGCAAAGCGTCACATTGCGTGAAAAGCCTAGTGCGCAATAGGGTATGCTTGACAAAGCAATTGTGTGCCTACTTGTTGTGGGCGCGTAATTGACTACGCGCGTGAGTGTGCGACCGCGAGTCGCAGTGGCACCTTTCGGTCCGGAGAAATCCGGTCAACGGTGTTTCCCGAGACATTCGTACTCACGCTAGGAAGCTGAGAAAGTCAGCTGTTTACATCAACCGAAAACTATTTGGTTATTCCGCATGCGAAATAACCATGAAGGAGCGACCATGTCAGTCGTAACTATGCGTGAAATGCTGGATTCCGGTGTCCACTTCGGCCACCAAACTCGTCGTTGGAACCCGAAGATGAAGCGCTTCATCTTCACCGAACGCAACGGCATCTACATCATCGACCTGCAGCAGTCTCTGTCGTTCATCGACCGCGCCTACGAGTTCGTCAAAGAAACCGTAGCTCACGGTGGCAACATCCTCTTCGTTGGTACGAAGAAGCAGGCTCAGGAAGCTATCGCTGAACAGGCCACTCGCGTTGGTATGCCATACGTCAACCACCGTTGGTTGGGCGGCATGCTCACCAACTTCGCCACGGTTTCCAAGCGCGTCGAGCGTATGAAAGAACTCGAAGAAATTGACTTCGAGGACGTCGCTGGATCCGGCCACACCAAAAAAGAACTCCTCCTGCTGGAACGCGAACTGCAGAAACTGCAGGCTAACCTCGGCGGTATCCGCAACATGACCCGCACTCCATCGGCAGTGTGGATCATCGACACCAAAAAAGAACACCTGGCCATCGATGAAGCCAACAAGCTGGGCATCCCAGTAGTTGCGATCCTGGACACCAACGCTGATCCAGATGAAGTTACCTACCCAATTCCAGGTAACGACGACGCCATTCGCTCCGTCGCCCTGCTCACACGCGTTATCGCTGACGCCGTTGCTGACGGCCTGATGGCTCGCAACGAAGGTAAAGGCGAAGCCGGTGCAGCAGCAGAACCAATGGCTGAATGGGAACGCGAACTCCTGGAAGCTGGCCAGACCGAAGAAGCAGACAAGACTGCTGCTCCGGCTGACGAAGCCACCGTTGAAGCTGCAGAACAGGTTGAAGCCACACCACAGGGTGAACAGCCTGCTGCTACCGAAGAAAACTAGTCCACAACCACGTTTCGTTTTAGATTCGCGGGTGCTCCCCGCAACGAACTTCCAAGGAATGGGATATCTGTAATGGCCAATTACACAGTCAAAGACATCCAAGCACTGCGTGAACGTACTGGCGCGGGCATGATGGACGTAAAAAAGGCTCTCGACGAAGCTGAAGGCGACGCCGATAAAGCACTAGAGATTATTCGCGTCAAAGGTCTACAGGGCGCTTCCAAGCGTGAAGGCCGCGCAGCTGCCGAAGGTCTCATCGCCGCAACCGTCAAAGACGGCGTTGGTGTCATGATCGAGATCAACTCCGAAACTGACTTCGTTGCAAAATCCGATAAATTTATCGAACTGGGTAACACTGTCCTGGAAGTTGCTGCAACTTCTGGTGCCGACAATGTCGAGGCTCTTCTGGCAGCTGACTACAACGGCAACCCACTAGGCGACTTCGTCAAAGAAGAAGGCGCGCTGTTGGGCGAAAAGGTTGAAGTTCGCCGCATCGCACGTCTCGAAGGTGCCTACGTGGACCCATACCTTCACAAAACCTCCGCAGACTTGCCAGCTCAGGTTGGCGTGTTGGTAGCAGTAGACGCCGACAGTGACGCAGCTCAGACTGCAGCTCACGATGTTGCAGTCCACATTGCTGCTATGAGCCCAACCTACTTGAACCGCGACGAGGTCCCAGAAGACATTGTTGCGAACGAACGTCGTATCGCTGAGGAAACCGCACGCGCTGAAGGCAAGCCGGAACGCGCAATGCAGAACATCATCGAAGGCCGCCTGACCGGTTACTTCAAAGAGGTTGCGCTGCTGGATCAGCCGTTCGCCAAAGATACCAAGACCACCGTTGGTAAGGTCCTGGAAGAAGCCGACACCAAGGCTCTGGCCTTTGCTCGCTTCCGTGTTGGCGCCTAACGATTTTTCCGACACAATAGTGTTTGGAAATGTCTAGGTAAAACCAGCATCGTTTCAACCTAAATAAGGGGGTGATCACCACAATCGGTGATCACCCCTTCTTTATGCCCAACGACCCAACTGCACATACAGGAGCCTTACCGTGTCAGACACTCCCGCCATCAACGTGCCTGGCGGCCTTCAAGATGGTCCGCGTAACTCACAACTTGATGAAGTATCTCGTCGTCGCGTCCTGCTGAAACTCTCAGGAGAGGTATTCGGAGGCGGCTCGATAGGTGTTGATCCCGATACGGTCCGTTCTGTGGCAGAACAGATTGCAGCAGCCTCCGGACAAGTCGAAATCGCGATCGTCGTGGGCGGTGGCAACTTCTTCCGTGGCGCGGAACTGTCCCACAACGGCATGGACCGTCGTCGTGCAGATTACATGGGAATGCTCGGTACCGTCATGAATGCTCTGGCACTGCAAGACTTCCTGACACAGGCCGGGGTAGATACCCGAGTACAATCTGCAATCAACATGCACCAGGTTGCTGAACCCTACATTCCCCAGCGTGCAATCCGACACATGCAAAAAGACCGTGTGGTCATTTTTGGGGCGGGAACCGGACTTCCGTACTTCTCGACCGATACCGTGGCTGCACAGCGTGCACTGGAAATTCGTGCGGATCAGGTCCTGATGGCGAAGTCAGGGGTCGATGGCGTTTATACTTCCGATCCAAAAGTCGATGCCGGTGCCAAAAAGTTTGACCATCTCACGTATGATGAGGCGATTGTCAAAAACATCCGCGTCATGGACCTGACTGCGATGACAATGTGTAAAGATAACAACTTAGATATGTTGGTATTTGGTATGGAAGGCGACGGCAATGTCACGCGCGCATTGCTAGGTGAATCCATCGGGACTGTGGTCACACCATGAGGTGACTAGTCGTTACCTGATTTAGACTGAGTGCATATCCAAGAATGAATTGAAGGAGACCCCGTGACCGCATCTGCATTATCAGACGCCAAGATGGCGATGGAACGCACACTTGAAGCGACCAGAGAAGACTTCGCTGCCGTCCGCACCGGACGCGCAAACCCAGGACTCTATGCAAGAGTTCTGGTCGATTATTACGGTAGCCCAACTCCGCTCCAGCAGCTCGCTTCTTTTGCTGTTCAAGATGCGCGCACTATCCTGATCTCACCTTTTGATGTCAGCGCACTGCGTGAAATTGAAATTGCACTCTCCTCGTCGGAAGTTGGTGCGAACCCATCCAACGATGGCAAGGTCATTCGTATCGTCATGCCGGAACTGACCCAGGAACGCCGCCAAGAGTATGTGAAACTGATCAAGTCCAAGGCTGAGGATCACCGCGTCTCGATCCGCAACACCCGTCGCTCGGCTAAAGAGGCCATCGACAAAATGGTAGATGACGGTGACATCGGTGAAGACGACGGCCGTCGAGCTGAAAAAGACCTCGATGAGCTGACTCGTAGCTACGTCGATCAAATTGACGAAATGGCGAAGAACAAAGAAGAAGAACTGCTGGAGGTATAGGCTTTTTCAGCCTTCGCTTGCATGTCCACACCAGACCCAAAATCCGAAAAGCAGCCACCGCTCATTACACAGCTGGAGGGGTTTCCCGACCCAGTTCGTGATCCTGACACCGGTATGATCGTGCCGCAGACCCGGCGGGAACGCCGGGCGCTAGAGGCTGCCCAGGCATCATTTCTTGCCAAGAAAGCAGCCCGGCAGGAAGCTGCACTTGATGAAGCCGAAGCCATCGAAGTGATGGGTGATGATTTCGGCTCCGATGATTTGGATTTTGGGTCTGACCCATCCACAGATGTTGACCCTGAAGAATCAACCGTCCTAACGGTCAAACAAGTCGAGACAGAAGAAATCCCACCCCCGGCACCTCTGCCAGCCCACACAGCAGCACCGAAAGAATCGCGTGCTGGACGGGATTTGCCCGCAGCCATCGGGGTTGGACTCGTCCTCCTAGGTATTGCCGCCGTAGGGATTGTCTGGGTCCCGATTGTTTTGGCGATTTTTATTGCGGTCCTGGTGCCCCTTGGCATCTGGGAGCTGGCACAAGTAGCAAAGACCCGAAATATCCACCTGGCCTTGACGCCGGGGTGGGTCGCTGGACTGGGCATCCCGGTAGCCGCCTGGTTTGGGGGAGTCGATGCGATGGTCTTTGCACTGTTCGGCAGCATGCTGCTGACAGTCTTCTGGACCGCCGTCGGAGAACCTGATAGACCTGCCGCCTCAATGGCCACAACGCTACTGGCCATCCTATGGCTGCCATTTTTCCTATCCTTCGGCATCACCCTGCTGCAAGAAACCGACGGCAGCGTGATGTTGTTAACCACCGTGTTGGCAACAGTCGCCAGCGATACCTTTGGTTATCTCATCGGTGCAACTCTGGGCAAGCACCGCATGGCACCCAAAGTTTCGCCCAAGAAGTCTTGGGAAGGATTTTTTGGTTCACTGGCCGGGGCCATTGTCATTTCAGTGCTGCTGACTCATTTCTTATTGGAATATGACTGGTGGGTTGGCATCATTATCGGTACGGTCATCATGTTGGCCGCAACCGCAGGTGACTTTGCGGCATCCATGGTAAAACGAGACTTTGGTGTCAAAGATATGGGTACCACACTGCCCGGCCACGGAGGGGTCATGGACCGCCTTGATTCCGTAGCTTTTGCCATCCCCGTTGGATACACCCTGTTCGTGGTCGCACTGCCACTGATCCTGGGCTAGCGTCAGTCAAAGGAAATTGTCAAAGGAAATTACGTGTCTGCTAAGACTCAAAACACCTCACCCTTCGAAGCCATGCCGAAACGCAAATTTGGTTATCACACCAAACAAGTCGACGAATTTATCAGTGACGCGCGCCAAGCATACGAATCCGACTCTGGAATCACCGCAGATATTGTTCAAACCAAAACCTTCGACCTTGTTCGCGGTGGTTACCGACCCGATCAAGTCGATCAAGTGCTGGAACGCTTAGAAGACGCCCTGCGACGAGCCGAACGTGACGAATTCATTGTCAACCACGGGCAGCAAGCCTGGGACCTGAGGCTCATCGAACTTTTAGAAGAGCTCATGGGGCGACTCCAACGTCCACACGGTGAAAAATTCCGCCGAGCCGAACCAAATATCCAAGGCTACGACATGGCTGAAGTTGACGACTGCATGGCCCGAATCACCAGCCACCTACAAGACGAAGAACACATCCGGTTGACCGATGTGCGTAATGCAACCTTCAGTGCCCAAAAAGGTCACCAAGCCTACGACGAAGCACAAGTCGACGCGTTTCTACTAGCCGTCGTCGAACTACTTGTCGTGCTCGACTAGGACTTTTATGACCCTACTTCTTGCTATCGCCGGCATCCTGATCATGGTTGTCGGTATTGCAGTATCAATTGCGCTGCACGAAATCGGCCACCTGGTCCCAGCAAAACTCTTCAATGTCCGGGTAACCCAGTACATGATCGGCTTCGGCAAAACCCTGTGGTCGACGACCAAAGGGGAGACCGAGTACGGCATCAAGGCCATCCCACTGGGTGGTTACGTATCGATGATCGGTATGTTACCGCCCAATCAGCCCGGCGAAACACCCTCCAAGGCGCGAAACCAGTACTTCCAAACCATGGCCCGCCAGGCTCGTGAGGATGCCGCAGCCGAACTTACCGTAGAAGATACCGGTCGAACCTTTATCTCACTGCCGGTGTGGAAACGCATGATCATCATGCTCGGTGGACCGTTCATGAACCTGATCATTGCCGTGATAATTACAGCGATTCTGGTCACCTCGGTGGGGGTCGCGACCCCCACGACCAAAGTGCACGATGTTTTTGAATGCATGACCGAAACCACCGACGCCGAAGCTTTCGACGCCGAATGCGGACCAAACGACAACGCCGCACCAGCATGGCAAGCAGGGCTTCGACCCGGCGATGAGATCACCCACTTCAACAACCAGCCGGTGGAAGACTGGGACGAACTCTCCGGTGCCATCCGCCAACGCGCCAACACCGAAACGGCCATCACCTATCTACGTGACGGTCAGGTCATTGAACAAACCATCACCCCGGTCTTGACCCAACGCCCCGTGCTAGATCGATTCGATCGCCCCGTGACCGATGCAGCAGGCAACGTCGAAACCCAACCCGTGGGCTTCATCGGTATGTCATCACTGGTCGAAAATCAGCAACAACCACCCACCGCAGCGTTCTCGTTGGTCGCTGATCAGATTGCGGGCACGTTTTCGGTGATCACCGTCCTGCCCGTCAAACTCTGGGACACCGCTAAAGTCCTCGTCACCGACGGGGAACGTGACCCCACCGGGCCCGTTTCTGTCGTGGGAGTGGGCCGCATCGCCGGTGAAGCCGCTGCACAACAGGACATTCCCGTCACCGATCGTGCAGCCATGTTGTTGTCGCTGCTTGCCGGACTGAACGTCGCGCTGATGGTTTTCAATCTCATTCCGTTGCTGCCCTTGGACGGCGGTCATGTCGCCGGGGCCCTGTGGGAATCGATCCGCCGTGGTTGGGCCAAGCTTCGGGGCAAACCCGATCCCGGCCCATTCGACATCGCGAAGATGTTCCCGCTAACCGTTGTCGTCTTCGGCCTATTATTAACTATGGGCATCTTGCTGATCGTCGCAGATATCATCAAACCCGTAACACTGTTTTAACCGAAAGGGTGACCGTGCGGCATTTGACCCGGACACTTCGTTGGTTGCTTGACGCCGAAGAGGCTGTCGTCCATGCAACCGGTGACACCGTACGCATTCTTGCCAACTCGGACACCACGGCCCTCCGCGACTTGATCGCTCAAAACCCGGTCACAAACGCCTATGTGCAATCCATCCTGGACACCGGACGCCGCGCCGGTCCGATCGGTGGATTCGCCCGCGGGATCTTTTTGGGGATCTGTGACCCCACCCACCAAGACCGGCTCGTGGCTGCCTGCTGGGCTGGGGCGAATATTGTCCCAGTAACCTCCAGCTCGGACTACGGGACCTACTTCGGTCAGGCCCTAGTGGCCCTCGATGAGCATTTTGGTTCCATCTTCGGCCCACAGTCCGCTGTTGAAGGGATCTGGGAGGTGCTGCGCTACGGTCGTCAAACAGCCCGCGATCTGCGCAAGAACCAGCCCTTCATGACCATCACGAATCAGGCAAAAATTCCCGCCAACCCCAACGTACGGCACGCACGGGAAACCGACTACGATGCTGTGCTACCAGCCTCTGTAGCCATGTTCACCGAAGAGCTCGGCTATTCACCGCTTGCCGATGGGTCCAACGGCTACCGCCTGCGCGTCCGCCAACTGATTTCCAAGGGCTACACCATGATCGAACCCGGCGAGCACGAAGTGACGTTCAAAGCTGACTTCGGCATCGTCACCGACGACGCCATTCAAATTCAAGGTGTATGGATCGCTCCATCAGCCCGCGGTCAAGGTCGCGCAGCACCGGCCATGGCTGCAGTGGTCAATCGCGCTCTAGAATTAGCCCCCGTGGTGTGTCTCTACGTCAATGATTACAACACCGCAGCCATCAGAACCTATCAACGCGTGGGATTCGATACCGTTGATCGCTTCGCTACCGTATTGTTTTAACCAACCGTCCAGGAGGCGAGCAGCCATGCGCAAACGTCTGGCACTGATAGCCGCCGGTGCACTGATAATCACCGGTTGCTCCCAGCCCCGTGAAGAAACCTCAGTCGACGTCACCCCGCCTCCCGTCGTCGAAATTCCAACCCAAACGATTTTTCATCAGGCCATCAAATCCGTGATGGATGAAGAAGCCATCATTTCCGTTGGGGTCCCGGCCTTGGAATCATTGAATAATGCCGCCGCAGAAATCAGTCAATATGCGCCGGAACCTGCCGAATGTGCCGGCACTGTCGACCCAGAGTTCTATACGACCAACGATGTTGCGGTTGGCTTCCAGTCCAGAACCGGTGAAAACACCCACACCGCTGAAACCATTGTCGCCGTCGGATTTGAAAATGCCGACGACGCCAGCGACTACTTCACGGCAAGAACCAATCCGTGGAGCGAGTGCGACTCCGTGGATCTGACCATCGATGAAACGAATGTGTTGACACTGCACTACGGCGCTAGTGGTTTAGCCAATGCTGAAGACCTATCGGTACCTGAGGTCTTGGCCCAAGCCGATCAGGACATGTTGTTGACCTCTCGTGGTGAACTTTCTGGAGCCTTTGAAACCTCTGATGCACCGATACCTGACGCCGGGGCATTACCCGACTACGTGATTTCTCCCGATGAGGTACCCGAACCCGAAGCCGAAGACCAAAATATTTCGGTCACCAACGCCACGGTGGTTGCACGGTTCGATAACCAGGTCTTTTGGATGACGGTTGAACCCGGTCAGAATGCTGATGAAGCCGTCCAGACACTCGCCGAGGTGGTAGAAGCGGTGCATGCCCAGCAATGAAACGCACCTTGAGTCTTTTGGCCGTGGCCCTGCTTGGTTTAACTGCTTGCACCGACCAGCCCGCACCTGTGGAACCTGAAACGACTGCCACCGTGACGGAAACTGTCACGGCCGATCCCGCCGAGAATCTGGCATCTCCAGAACAAGTCGCCAGCATGATTGCTCGTGTCATGGAAGATCCAGAACCCGGCGAAATACCCATCAGTGATGAGGCCATCAACGGGTTACAGGATGCCATCACATTGTCTGCAGAGGAACACAACTGTCCGATAGTGGCCGATGCAGTACCGGAAGTCGCAGCATTCGGTCTGGCCAATGCACAAGAAGACAACCCCGACGCCATGCGAGGATTGGCTGCATTCGGCTTTACCACGGTCGAGGATGCCGCCGCATTTACCGAGAACCTCAAAGCGGTGCTTGAACAGTGCGAGGCTGCCAACTACGAGATTGCTCCGCTGACGCATCACACTGACGAAGCCTTCGAGATCCAAATCGAATCCTCCAACGAACCTGCTGCATCTGTGGTCGTGGCACGCAACGAATACTGGGTGCTCACGGCCGTTTCAACACCTCCGGCCGATCTGGCACTGAGCCTGACCCAGATCGATCAGCTTGACGAAATGCTGCGGTAGAATACTTGCCAGACAACCCCATGTTTCCTTGACGAATGGAGCCCTTGAAGTGCCCTTGCGCATGTCCACCTTATTCCTTCGCACGCTGCGCGACGATCCAGCTGATGCCGAAGTTGCCAGCCATAAACTGCTCGTTCGCGCCGGATATATCCGTCGCGCGGCACCGGGTGGCTACACGTGGCTCCCCCTGGGACTGCGGGTCAAAAATAAGGTCGAAAATATCGTTCGTGAAGAAATGAACGCCATCGGCGGTCAGGAAGTGCACTTCCCTGCACTACTGCCCAAAGAACCTTACGAGGCTTCCGGTCGCTGGGAAGACTACGGCGATGGGATTTTCCGTCTACACGACAGGTCAGGCGCCGATTTCCTCCTGGCACCCACCCACGAGGAAATGTTTACCCTGCTCGTCAAGGACCACTACTCGTCCTACAAAGACCTACCGGTCTACCTCTACCAGATCCAGACGAAATACCGCGACGAAGCTCGACCACGGGCCGGGCTGTTGCGGGTCCGCGAGTTCACGATGAAGGACTCCTACTCGTTCACGGTCGATGACGAAGGACTCAATGAGGCCTACGATAAACACCGCGCGGCCTATATCAAGATTTTCCAACGCCTCGGACTCGACGTCGTCGCAGTGGAAGCCATGGCAGGCGCCATGGGTGGGTCACGCTCCGAAGAGTTCCTTCACCCATCCAACGCCGGCGAAGACACCTTCGTCGAATCACCCGGTGGCTACCGAGCCAACGTCGAAGCGGTCTCGACTGTTGTACCTGATGCCATTGACTACACCGATGCCCCGGCTCCAGAAGTCAAAGACACTCCCGTGTCGACAACCATTGCGGCACTCGTCGAAGTTGCCAACCAACTTGCACCAAAAGCCAACGGCGTGTGGGAAGCTGCAGACACATTGAAATGTGTTGTTTTGACCGCCGTGCTCGATGGTGATCAACGCCAGGTTTTTGTTGTTGCTGTGCCAGGCGATCGCGACGTCGATGTGAAACGCCTAGAAGCATCCATTGCTGAGGCGCTCGACGTCACCGGCGAACCCTCCATCGAACCGGCCACGGACGAAGATATTGCCAAGCACACCAAATTGGTGCCAGGCTACATCGGCCCGACCTTGATGCAGGATGGCAAAGCTCTCCAGATGCTGGGAACAGAGTCTGAGACGGGTATCCCATTCTTTGTCGATCCTCGCATTGTGGCAGGTTCCGCCTGGGTCACCGGTGCCAACGAAGACCAAAAACATGTCTTTGGCCTTGTGGCCGAACGCGATTTCACCTGGGACGGCGTACTAGAAGCCACCGTGGTCCGTGACGGCGACCCTGCACCAGATGGCTCCGGCCCGTTGGCCGCCCGACGCGGCATGGAGATGGGGCACATCTTCCAGCTGGGACGCAAATATGCTGAAGCGCTTGATCTGAAAGTCCTCGACGAAAACGGTAAACAGGTCGTGGTGACCATGGGTTCCTACGGCATCGGCGTCTCCCGGGCTGTGGCTGCCCTGGCTGAAGCCCACCACGATGACAAGGGCCTGATCTGGCCGATCAATGTGGCCCCGGCTCATGTGCATATCGTTGCCACCGGTAAAGATGACGACATCTTCACCACCGCCGAAGACTTCGCCAACCAGCTGGAAGCTGTCGGCATCGAAGTACTTTACGACGATCGTCGCAAGGCTCACGCCGGAGAGAAATTCGCTGATGCTGAGCTGATCGGTGTCCCACTCCACCTGATCGTTGGTAGGGGACTGGCCAAAGGCACGCTCGAGCTCAAAGATCGTCTGGCAGATACTCGCGAAGATATCCCCGTCGACGACGCGTTTGAACATGTGGTCAGTCTGGTGCGGAAGTACCAGCATCAAGTTCACTAAAGTCAGCCCCGACCACCAGCGCAGGCAGTTACCAGTCCAGGTGGCTGCCTGCGCTGCATGTAGAACCGGTCAGCACTTCGATAGAGCGCATCAAAATCAGAACTCGAACGCAAAAGGCGATCCACCGGGATGCCAGCTGGACTCCCACTGAATCATCTGCCACAGTCCGGCTAGCGCAATATCTCGCTGCTGAGGTGTTTCTGCCAGCAGATACATCTGTGACCATTCTTCGATGAGTTCATCGGACATTTTCAACATATGTCGAGTCCCAATGGCATCAGCGAAGCGTAATTCGTCGTCAACTTCAAAGGTCACAGGGACTTGTGGAATGCAGTTGTCTGGAAACAACCGCTGCAATGCTTGGGCGCTGTCTTGGGCCTGGGCCTGTACAGTGCGCCAGGTTTGTGTGTCGACGAGTCGAGCGCCACCGATCGTCGACAGATAATCAACACCATAGAGCTGTACCACTGCGTCATCGACGGCATTGGCAAAGCGAGAACCACATGCAAATGGCTCTGCACCTTGGGCTGCGTCGGGAATAGAATCAATATTCGGCAGCGTTATATCGGATGCTGCAGAAATGCGCATCGTACGCTTCAATTCCTGTGTGTGCTGTACCGGAGTCAGCTCACTGGATTGTTGAGTGACGCTGTCAGAGGTTTTAAGAAAACCAGCTCCCACCCAGATGCCTAATCCGATCAGCGCCGCAAGCGCGATCACCAGAACGACAGCACGCCAAAGCCTTGGTTTTGGTTGAGTGGTTGAACCGGTCATTTCTTTGGACATCACAACTTGGTATTGTGTCATAGTTCTGCTCAACTACACCAAAGCATTCCCAAGATTGCTACAAATGGTGTACCGCTACTTCTAGGAGCACATCCCCGCATTATGGTAAACCGTCGAAGTTTTGCAAAGAAGTTCCATGATTCTAAGCCGGCCGTCTCAGAGATGGATCCGATAGAACGTTCCGAACTCCAGGGTATTATCTCTGCCGTCGTCGAAGGACAAGGACTGTGGTGTGAAGAGGTTGTGATTGGTGGTTCCCCGGGGGATCGCGTCCTGTCGGTTGTGATCGATCGGATCGATGAGGAAAACGGCGTGAGCTTAGACACCATCGCGACCATAACTCAAGAGGTTTCTGGTGCACTCGACGCCCAAGGTGACTCAATACCCGAACTTGGTGCTGAATCCTACACCTTAGAAGTTTCGACCCCGGGCACGGATCGCCCTCTGGTTCGCAAGCACCACTGGGAAAAGAATCTAGGACGGATCGTTAGTGTCAGCATTGACGACGATGAACCTACACAAGCAAAAATCCACAGCGTAGATGCACAAGGTGTTGAACTGATCGTCATCACACCGGGCGCTAAGAAGGGCATGCCCGCCAAATATGCGTCACCGGTGCACTATGACTTCGAACACCTCACCAACGCAGTGGTACAAGTTCAGCTAAAGTAGCTGAGATACGCTGACTAAACTTCAGCCATAATTGCACCTCACAATCGAATCACAATTGAATCAAACCCTGGAGGAACCTGGTGGATATCGATATTTCTTTGCTTCGCACGCTTGAAACCGAACATGAGATCCCACTGGATCAGCTCATTGAGACCATCGAGCAAGCGTTATTATTGGCCTACCATAGATCTCCCGGCGCTATCGCAAAGGCCCGTGCAGAGATCGATAAGAAATCTGGGAAAGTTACCATCTGGGCCGTCGAATACGGAGACGATGATGAACCCATCGGAGAATTCGACGATACGCCGTCTGGTTTTGATCGCATCGCTGCCTCAACTGCTCGCCAGGTCATTGTTCAGCGCCTGCGCGATGCCGAAGATAACCAAGTTCTCGGCGAGTTCCGTGATAAACAAGACCAGATCATTTCTGGGGTCATCCAGCAGGGCTCGAACCCGCACATGATCCAGGTCGATCTGGGTAGTGTTGAAGGCGTTCTTCCACCGGCGGAACAAGTCCCTGGCGAAGACTACTCCCACGGGACACGACTTCGGTCCTACGTGGTCTCCGTCGGACGTGGTAATAAGGGCCCATCAATTACCTTGTCGCGTTCCCACCCTGGTTTGGTCCGCAAACTCTTTGAATTTGAAGTCCCTGAAATTGCCAATGGCACAGTGGAAATTGCTGCTATCGCACGCGAAGCCGGTCACCGGACCAAGATCGCGGTGAAAGCCAACGAACCTGGTATCAATGCCAAAGGAGCGTGCATTGGAGAGATGGGCGCCCGCGTTCGTGCGGTTATGACAGAGCTCAACGATGAAAAAATCGACATCGTTGATTTCTCCGATGATCCAGCGAAGTTCATTGCTGCAGCCCTATCGCCCTCGAAGGTCACCAAGGTCTTTGGTGTTGATGAAGCAACCCGTTCGGCCTCGGTGGTTGTACCGGATTATCAGTTGTCCCTAGCAATCGGCAAAGAAGGCCAGAACGCTCGACTTGCGGCCAAACTGACCGGCTGGCGAATCGACATCATGGGTGAAACAGTCTATGAACAACAGATTGCAGGCCAGTCAACGACCGAAGACTAGCTCCTTTGGCGTCAAGGCGCCGAATTGCGTTAGACTATTAAAGGTTGACGATCGTGTGACAGATATGGAGGCTCATGGCCAGCCATGAACCGATGCGCTTATGCATTGGATGTCGCACACGAGCAAACACCAAAAACTTGGTACGCGTCGCGCTCGACACCACCAGTGATACCCGATCTCTGGTTCTTGATGAGCGCCGTGTACTTCCGGGACGGGGTGCTTGGTTGCATCCCGACCCGAAGTGTTTCTCCATCGCGTTGCAAAAACGAGCATTTGCCCGAGCTTTTCGCCGTCAAGTCGACACCGAGACGCTCGCGCATTCACTCGAACAGTGGCCTATGGGAAATACCAACACACCGAACAATGATGAAAGCGGGTCAGAGATCTGATGGATACCCGGTGAGCACACGATGAGTGCCCAACGATGAATATCAAAGTCAGCTCACAACGCACGACGAAGCACTCTCGCCAAGTCTTGTGTATGACAACAGAGCATATAATTCGACCGGCCAGAATCGCGGTAGTGTACTAATCTCAGTGCAGACCACGATTCAGCCAGAACAGGAGAATCGTGGCGAAACTGCGCGTCCACGAAGTTGCCAAGCAACTTGGGATTACATCCCGCGAAGCGCTGAATAAACTCGAAGAAATGGGCGAGTTTGTATCTTCAGCGTCTTCAACAATTGAACCACCGGTAGTCAAGCGTCTTAAAGCAGAATTTGCTGAGGCCGCACCGGCAGAAAAACCAAAACCAGCTGCTAAGAAGCCTGCTCCAAAACCGCAGGCCAAGAAACCAGCTGCACCAGTGACTGAAAAAGCTGAGCCAAAGCCTGAGCAGCCAGAACCGGTTGCAAAACCTGAGCCTGCGCCAGAAGCTGAACCTGCGCCAGAAGCCGAGTCCGCTGATAAACCGGCACCAGCACCAAAACCGGCTGCAGCGCCGAAACCTGCACCAAAGCCTGCTGCAAAGCCAGAAACGTCAACCCCAGCTGCAAAACCTGCACCAAAACCAGGCGCAAGCAAGCCCGCTCCGAAACCCGGACCAAAACCGCCTGCTCCACGCCCTGGTAATAACCCATTCCAATCCAAGGAAGATACCGCTGCGCCACGTCCTGGCCCACGCGGTGGTGCTCCACGACCAGGTAATAACCCATTTGCACCGCAACAGGGGATGCGTCAAGAACAGCGCGGGGGAGGACCACGTCCAGCCCCAGGCCGTGGCGGACCAAAACCTGGTCCACGAAGCAAGGGTGCTCCGAAACCAGGAGTCAAACCAGCAGGCAAACCGGCTCCACAGCAGCCACGCCCATCCGGTCCACGCCCATCGCCGGCCATGATGCCAGGCCAGATCACTCCACCCACCCCGGCAGATGCCGGTCGCGGAGCTGGCCCACGTCGAGGTGGCGGAGGCGCACCAGGTGGTGGCGGCCCACGCCGTGGCCCCGGTCGGGGTTCCGCACAGGGTGCATTCGGTCGCGGTCCACAAACTGGTCGCCGTCGTTCGAAGAAGCGTGCACGTCGTGAAGAGCAACAGCAACAGGCACCGGTTATCGGTGGCGTCAAGGTACCAAAGGGTGACGGCGATACCGTCATCCGCCTACGTCGTGGCTCTTCGATCGCCGATCTAGCCGAGCGTATCAAGGCAGATCCGGCAGCACTGGTAACTGTGCTGTTCCACCTGGGTGAAATGGCAACTGCCAACCAGTCTCTGGACGAAGACACCTTTGCGGTCCTGGGCGATGAAATCGGCTACAAAGTCGAGATTGTTTCCCCAGAAGAAGAAGACCGTGAAATTCTCGACGCCTTCGACATCGATCTCGATGAGGAAGAAGCCGCAGAAGACCAGGAAGCACGCCCAGCAGTCGTCACGGTCATGGGTCACGTCGACCATGGTAAAACTCGCACGCTGGACGCCATCCGTTCTGCACGAGTTCGCGAGTCGGAAGCCGGCGGCATTACCCAGCACATTGGTGCATACCAGGTAGAAGTGCCCCACGAGGGCAAACAGCGCACGCTGACCTTCATTGACACCCCGGGCCACGAAGCGTTTACCGCTATGCGTGCCCGTGGTGCAAAAGTCACCGACATCGCCGTGCTCGTTGTAGCCGCTGACGACGGAGTCATGCCCCAGACCGTTGAAGCACTCAACCACGCTAAAGCGGCCGAAGTGCCCATCGTGGTTGCGATCAACAAGGTTGATAAGGAAGGCGCGAACCCGGATCGTATCCGCGGTGAACTCTCCGAATACGGCGTTGTTCCAGAAGAATACGGTGGCGACACCATGTTCGTGGAAATCTCGGCCCTGCAGAAGCTCAACATTGACGGTCTGCTGGAATCGATCTTGCTGACCGCTGATGCAGCGCTGGAACTGACCGCTAACCCAGAACGTGGCGCCCGCGGTGTGGCAATTGAAGCCAACCTCGACCGAGGCCGTGGCCCCGTTGCCACCGTGTTGGTCCAGACCGGTACCCTGCGCGTTGGCGACAACATGGTTGTGGGCGATGCTCACGGTCGCGTCCGTGCGATGTTCGACGAATACGGCGACCCAGTCGACAAAGCCCTACCATCCCGTCCGGTACAGGTCCTTGGCCTGTCATCCGTGCCACGGGCAGGCGATGTCTTCCTGGTTACCGAAGATGAACGTACTGCACGTCAGATTGCTGAACGTCGTGAGACCGCCAAGCGTAACGCCACCCTGGCGCGTCGACGCAAGCGCATCACGCTGGAAGAGTTCGACCAGGCAGTTGCCGAAGGCAAACTGGATACGCTCAACCTCATCATCAAAGGTGACGCATCCGGCCCCGTGGAAGCACTCGAAGATACGCTCATGCAGATCGATGTGGGCGGCAAAGACGAAGTTCAACTGCGTGTCATCCACCGCGGTGTCGGTGCGATCACCCAGAACGACGTCAACCTGGCCACCGTCGACAACGCGATCATCATCGGCTTCAACGTACGCCCCGCAGAACGTGTTGCGGAAATGGCGGATGAAGAAGGCGTCGACATGCGCTTCTACACGGTCATCTACGATGTCATCGACGACGTAGAACAGGCCCTGCGAGGCATGCTGAAACCGGAATACGAAGAAGTCGTGATCGGCCGTGCCGAAGTCCGCGAAATCTTCCGTTCCTCCAAGGCCGGTACCATTGCCGGTTCGATGGTCGAATCCGGTCTCATCCGTCGAAACGCCACAGCCCGTTTGGTGCGCGATGGCAAAGTGGTCAGCGAAGACCTCACAGTCGGTTCGCTGCGTCGCTTCACCGACGATGTCACCGAGGTCCGCGAAGGATTCGAATGCGGTATTGGACTTGGGAAGTTCAACGACATTCGCGAAGGCGACATCATCGAAAACTACGAAATGCAAGAAAAACCACGCGTTTAGCTTGCACCACTGTGGCGCCCCACACCGGGGCGCCACAGTGCAACCCGTTTGAGGAGCTGTTCAATGGCAGATCACAACCGTGCTGCACGCCTGGCACAACGGATCAAAGTTATCCTGGCCGAAGCCTTGCAAAAGACGATCAAGGATGACCGGGTCGATAATGTCACCATTACCGAAGTCCGCGTCACCAATGACCTCCAGCAAGCCACCGTGTACTACACCGTCTACGGGGACGACGAAACCGTAGCGGCCGCACATACGGCCATGGAAGAAAACCGCGGATTGCTACGCCGCGAAATGGGCCGAGGTCTGAACATCCGGCTTGTGCCGACCCTGGAACTGATCCGTGACACCGTCCCGGAACAAGCCGCACAACTGGAAGATGCGCTTCGTGCAGCGAAAGCACGTGATGCTGAACTGGCCGCACAACGCGAAAACGCCAAATATGCTGGCGACGAAGATCCATATAAGGAATAACACATGGCGCAACCTGCCTCGGGGCTGATACTGGTAGACAAACCTGCGGGCTGGACCTCCCACGACGTGGTGGCCCGCACCCGCAAAATTGCCGGTACCCGAAAAGTGGGTCACGCAGGCACGCTGGACCCGATGGCCACCGGAATGTTGGTCATCGGGTTCAACAAAGCCACCCGATTGCTCACCTACATCGTAGATACGACGAAAATCTATCGAGCAACCATCCGGTTGGGACATAACACCACAACCGACGACGCCGATGGTGAGATTATCCAAACGCGTTACGCCAACGCCGTCACCACCAACGACATCACCTCAGCCATCACAGGCCTGATCGGGACCATTCAACAGGTCCCATCGGCTGTCTCCGCGATCAAGATCGATGGCAAACGTGCCTATCAGCGCGTCCGTGACGGCGAAACCGTCGACATCCCAGCACGTGAAGTCACCGTGCACCGCTTCGACGTCGAAGACATCAGACGCGCCGACGATGGCAAGACCATCGATATTGATGTCGAAGTCGAATGCAGCGCAGGCACCTACATCCGAGCACTAGCTCGCGACCTTGGCGAAGCACTGAGCACCGGCGGATATCTCACCGCGCTGCGCCGTACCGCCGTCGGACCGTACCGCATCGAAGATGCCGTGAGCATTGACGAACTCGCCGATAACTTCGTCTACACCGACCTCTCCACGGCCATGACCCGGCTGTTCCCAACCCGGATTGTCAGCCGGAGCGAGGCACAAGACCTTATTCATGGGCGCCGTATCGCCGCCTCTGAACGCAATGACCTCCTTGCCGCAACGCTGCAAAACGGTCAAGCCATCGCATTGATCACCGACGCGGAACGCAACGATACGATCGAAGCGAAACCCGAAATCGTTTTCGCCACACTGGAACACCTCACCGGAGCCCCTTCATGATCCTCGACGGCTGGTTTTATACCGGAGCGGCCATCGGCATGATGTCTGCGATCATCTGCATCGTCGCAACTATCTTCCGCAACCACCCGGCAGATTCATCTATTCTGTCGCTGGTCGCAGTGGAATTGTATTTATTCGTGTACGCCATTTACGCTCTGATCTCCCCGGTACCGCTCAATGGCCCGGCATGGGAATTTTGGGGCTACATTTTCACCGCACTGATCTTGCCCCCAATCGCATTCTTTTGGGGGATAACTGATAAAACTCGTTGGTCTAACTTGGTCATGGCCGCTATCGGCCCGACCATTTTGGTCATGATTCACAGATTGCAGGTGATCTGGCATGGCTGAAACCATCAGCCCCACCACTCAGTCAGACAAAACCCACGGACGAACCAAAGGCGTCGGACGCATCATCGTCATGTTTTACGCCATCCTGGCACTGGCTGCCGCTTGGCGATCAGGATTCCAAATCCTGACAAAATTTGACGACGCCCCGGTGGCCTTCAGCCTATCGGCGTTATCGGCGATCGTTTACATCATCGCGACCTTCGCCCTGGCCATCCCCGGACGCACCGCTTGGAAAGTCGGCATCGTGGCCGTCTGGTTCGAACTGATCGGCGTCGTCGTTATCGGTGCTTGGTCCTTGTTGGCTCCGAGTGTGTTCCCAGAATCCACCGTCTGGTCGACCTTTGGGATCGGTTATGGATTCATCCCACTGATCCTGCCAATTGTGGGCTTGTACTGGTTATATAAGCATCGTCCAACTCCGGTGGACTAACATCACATCCTAGAGCAACCGACCGCGACACAAAGGAAGACTCCACGTGCAATACTGGGCAGGTACCGCCGCAATCGGCAAACCACCGGCACCCTCGGTGGTCACACTAGGAAACTTTGACGGCGTCCATCGCGGACACCAAGCAGTCCTGAAACTCGTCGTCGATACCGCAAAACAACACGACCTGAAGTCAGTGGCCGTCACCTTCGACCCGCACCCCAGACTCGTGCACCTGCCCGAAGAACCCCTCGTACCGATCGTGTCGCTACCCCAGAAAATTCGGTTGCTGGAAACCTGCGAGCTGGATGCGACCCTGGTCATCCACTACACGTTAAAATTCGCGGCCCAAACTGCCGAAGAATTCGTCAAGAATATTGTCGTTGATGCACTCAATGCGCGCATGGTCGTCGTGGGAGCAGACACTCGCTTCGGGGCAGGCAATAGCGGTGACATCAATACCCTGCGTAAGTTGGGCAAAATCTATGACTTTACGGTCGTTGAAGTCGACGATATTGGGGAAACCGAACGGTGGTCGTCCACCTGGGTGCGAGAAACACTCACGAAAGGACGAGTCGCAGAAGCCAGCCGCATTCTGGGTCGCTACCACAGTGTAGAAGGCGAAATAGTACACGGTCACGCCCGAGGCCGTGAACTGGGCTACCCGACCGCCAACTTCGCCAACGACTCCCAGGGCATGATCCCAGCCGATGGCGTCTACGCAGGGTGGTTTACTAATGGCACCGGTCAGCGACTACCTGCCGCTATCTCGGTGGGCAGCAACCCGACCTTTAATGATGTGGTTCGCACCGTTGAAGCTCATATTTTTGATCGACCCGAGCACGAAGAGCTCCAAGACTTCAATCTATACGGGCAACACTGCACCGTAGAATTCGTCGCTCGCCTGCGCGGAATGCTCACCTTTGAAGGTATCGACGCCCTGATCGACCAGATGGAAGCTGACGTGAACAAATCACGGGCGATCCTAAGCGGCAATGCCCCAGAAATCGATGCACCTGAACCCCGGAGTGCTCGCTAAATGCTCACCAGACCCGCTGGCGCGGTCATCCTCAGTGACGAAACACGCCAACGATACCGCTTAGCTTTCGACACCGAATCGGCCGACCGGTACCATCGCATGCGTCCCGGTTACCGGGCAGAGATCCTCTGTTTCATAGCACAGACCCCAGCGGGGCTGGCCGTGGATTTGGGGGCTGGCACTGGACTATTTACCACCCAACTAATCAACACCGGGTGGGACGTTGTGGCGGTCGACCCGGCGGCAAATATGCTTCAGGTGCTGCAAGACAATCACCCACAGGCCGCGACCGTGGTGTCACGTGTCGAAGACCTCGATACAACACCGTGGGAAGGTCGAGCCCAACTGGTAGTGAGTGCGCAGGCCTGGCATTGGGTGGACACCGAAGCCGGCTGCCAGAAAGTTACTGAGCTCCTGGCGCCCGACGGAGTCTTCGGCGTGGTGCACCATCAGATCGACACCACCAATGACTGGGTGCTGCGACTATGCAAAATCATGCACTCCGGTGACGTGCATGCCATCGATCTGCCGCCAAAAGTCACCGAGGCGTTCGAACCGCCAGTGGGGAAGTGGTGGCACTGGGAACAGCACCTGAATGTTGAACAAGTTCACCAGCTGATGATGACCCGCGCATTCTATTTGCGTACCAACGACAAACAACGCCAGCGCATGCACCACAATCTGCGGTGGTACCTGCTAGATCACCTGGGCTACGAGCCTGACGCCGTTGTGCGAATCCCGTATGTGACAGCCGCCTGGCGCATTCAATCTGCTCGGTTGGGTGTCTGAGCCACGAGGTGGTAGCATAGATCCTTGGTGCTCGCTGCGGTCCGCGGTGGCGGCACCCACCGAACCATCGGTTTTCTTTGATCGCGGTACAACTCTCAAGGAGTTTTAATGTCAATTTCCCGTGAAGTGAAACAGCAGGTTATCGCCGAATACGCAACCCACGAAGGCGACACCGGTTCGCCAGAAGTACAGGTTGCTGTGCTCTCCAAGCGTATCTCGAACCTGACTGAGCACCTCAAAGGTCACCCACACGACCACCACACCCGCCGTGGCCTGATGGCTTTGGTTGGTCGTCGTCGTCGTATGTTGCAGTACCTCGAATCCGAAAACATTGAACGTTACCGTGCACTGATCGAGCGTTTGGGTCTGCGCAAATAAGGTGAGACGTCTTTTGGGGCGGCGCTCCGGGGAAAAACCGGACGCCGCCTTGAAGTTTAACTAGACTAGAAACCGTGCCGGTGACGGCACACAATAAAATAGTGCATCAGGTCCGCGTGCGTTACACGGTCCTCGACAGTGGTCTCCGGAGCAAAAGTTGCGGAGGCTTCGATCGAAGACCGACCTTGTGGAACTGATGCAAATTGTCCGAAAGGAGACCTGTGGAAGGTCCAGAAATTCAATTTGCAGAAGCCGTTATCGACAACGGCGCCTACGGTACTCGTATCGTGCGCTTCGAAACCGGTCGGTTGGCCAAACAAGCCACCGGCTCTGCCTTCGTCATGCTCGACGAAGAGTCCTCCATGCTGTCAACCACCACTGTGGGCAAGAGCCCACGCGAAGGTTTTGACTTCTTCCCGCTGACCGTTGACGTCGAAGAACGTCAGTACGCAGCCGGTAAGATCCCAGGCTCGTTCTTCCGTCGTGAAGGCCGCCCATCCACCGAGGCCGTGCTGGCCTGCCGTCTGATTGACCGCCCACTGCGCCCGGCCTTTGCTGATGGCATCCGCAACGAAGTCCAGGTTGTTGTGACCGTAACTTCGATTGCGCCAGATGAGCTCTACGACGTGGTAGCCATGAACGCCGCCTCGATGTCCACCACACTGACCGGTCTGGACTTCACCGGACCCATCGGTGCCGTACGCATTGCCCTGATTGCTGATGACAACGGAGACACCCAGTGGGTGGCATTCCCGAAGCACTCACAGCTAGAAAACGCGGTCTTCAACATGGTCATCGCCGGTCGCATTGCCGACGACGATATCGCTGTGATGATGGTAGAAGCCGAAGCCACCGACGACGTCTGGGGCCTGGTTCACGATAAGGGCGTCACTGCTCCAACCGAACAAATCGTTGCCGACGGCCTGGAAGCCGCCAAACCATTCATCAAGGTTCTGTGCGAAACACAGGCTGACCTCGCTGCACGAGTTGCTAAAGAGCCTGTGGAAGTTCCGCTGTTTGTTGCCTACCAACAAGATGCTTTCGACGCCGTACAGGACTACGCCAGCGAACGTTTGACCGAGATCTTCTCGATCGGTGACAAACAAGAACGCGAATCGACTTCCGATGCGTACCACCAGGAAGTCATCGAAGCACTAGCCGGCGAAGGCAAACCGTTTGAAGAACGCGCCGATGAAATCGTCAAAGCCTATGGTGCTGTTACCAAGCACATTGTGCGTCAGCGCATCCTGACCGACCAGATCCGCATCGACGGTCGCGGTCTGACCGATATCCGTCAACTGACCGCAGAGGTCGAAGTACTGCCTCGCGTTCACGGTTCCTCCATCTTCGAACGTGGCGAAACCCAAATCATGGGTGTCACCACGCTGAATATGCTCAAGATGGAACAGCCGCTGGACTCGCTGCACCCAGAAACCTCCAAGCGCTACATGCATCACTACAACTTCCCGCCATACTCGGTAGGGGAGACCGGTCGTGTCGGCTCACCAAAACGCCGCGAAATCGGTCACGGTGCACTGGCAGAACGCGCACTGGTGCCCGTGTTGCCATCGCGCGAAGAATTCCCGTACGCCATCCGTCAGGTCTCCGAAGCGCTGGGCTCCAACGGCTCCACCTCCATGGGTTCGGTCTGTGCCTCGACGCTGTCGCTGTACAATGCCGGTGTGCCACTGCGCGCCTCGGTAGCCGGTATCGCCATGGGTCTGGTCTCAGACACCGTGGACGGCGAAACCCGCTACGCCGCACTCACAGACATCCTGGGTGCTGAAGACGCCATGGGTGACATGGACTTCAAAGTCGCCGGTACCAAGGAATTCATCACCGCCATCCAGTTGGACACCAAACTCGACGGCATCCCAGCCGACGTCCTGGCTGCAGCTTTGACTCAGGCCCGTGAAGCCCGTCTGCACATTCTGTCGGTCATGGAATCGGTCATCGATGAAGCCGACGAGATGAGCCCAACCGCACCACGCATCCTGTCGGTCAAGATTCCAGTCGATAAGATCGGTGAAGTCATTGGGCCTAAGGGCAAGATGATCAACCAGATCCAGGAAGACACCGGCGCTGACATCAGCATCGAAGACGACGGTACCGTACTGATCGGCGCAACCGAAGGTTCCGCAGCTGAAGAAGCACGCGACACCATCAATGCCATCGCCAACCCACAGGTTCCAGAAGTCGGCGAACGCTACCTCGGCACCGTGGTCAAGACCACCAGCTTTGGTGCATTCATCTCCCTGACCCCTGGAAAAGACGGTCTGCTGCACATCTCCGAACTGCGCAAACTCAATGACGGCAAGCGCGTTGACGAAGTCGACGACGTTGTCTCAGTCAGTTCGAAGATCCAGGTTGAAATCGCCAAAGTTGACGACCGTGGCAAGCTGTCGCTTGTCCCCGTCATCGAAGAAGGCGAAGACAACTAACCTGCGCTAACAAAGCATAGGAATGCCGGGTCGAACGTCATGTTCGACTCGGCATTTTCATTCCACGCGACCCCGCAGACTAAAGTAGAACCCATGTCATCACAAAGCGCTACACCACAGGAACCCATCCGCGTTGCCATCGTCGGAGCCACCGGAAAAATGGGCAAGCACGCGATCGACGCCGTCAACGCTGCCACCGACATGGAACTGGTTGCCACGCTGTCGTCCAAAAGCCAGCTCACCGATATCACCGACGCCCAGGCCAGCCACGTACTGGATCTAACCGTCCCCGACGTCTCACCACAGGTTGTCCACTACGCCGTCAGCCACGGCCTACACACCGTGATCGGCACCTCCGGGTGGACCGAAGACAAACGCGCAGTCCTTCAAGAACAACTTGCCGAGGTCCCCGAAATCGGCGTGCTCATCGCACCAAACTTCTCCATCGGATCCGTGCTGGCCACCCGGTTTGCGGCCCAAGCTGCACCGTATTTCGACTCGGTGGAAATCATTGAAATGCACCACCCTCATAAAGTCGATGCACCATCGGGCACCGCCGTACGCACCGCCGAGATGATCGCTGCAGCACGCCAGCGCGCCGGCGTCGGCCCATCCCCGGATGCCACCCAGCACGACCCAGATCATGCACGCGGGGCACAGATTGATGGCATCAACGTCCACGCTGTTCGGTTGGCCGGGTTGGAAGCACACCAAGAAGTCCTCATGGGCACCCCGGGACAACAACTCGTATTACGCCACGATGCCTTCGACCGCGCATCCTATATGCCCGGCGTCCTGCTCGGGTTGCGCACCGTTGGCTCTCGTCC
>NZ_LXEY01000113.1 GCF_001657475.1 Enteractinococcus helveticum | reverse complement strand
GCCATGTCGAGGTCTTTCTTCAGATGTGTTGTTTCGTCACTTCCATCTTCGGAAGACCTCGACTCTTTTTATGCCTTCAACACGCCCTGATCTAAAACATCATCTACACCCAAAATTCCGAAGAGCCTTTAAACATTACGTAGTCCTCGCGTCTGCGTGAGCTACCCGCTGATGGTGAACAGGCAACGCGTGGCTAAAACGCTAACTACAGTGGTCGTGCAAACCGATGAAACTCATTAGTCTGGGAAACGAAGGATACAACCATGCCTGAGGGCAATACAGAGCACACCACGACCGATGAAACGGCTGCGACATCATGGAAGTCCCGTAATGCTAGGTCACTCGGTCACGTTTTTGGCCAGTGTGTTAGTCATATCCACTGAAAGCGCTCGGAGTGTCCACGGCTAGTGAGCCACCCTTTCGAGCTGAACTTCTCCAGCAACGATAGACGCCGCGGCGTACTGGACGGTTGCTGGCGCTACGAGTGTTATGAACGTACTGTCCATGCTGTTCAGATCCTTATTCTGCGTCGTCGCTTCCCGTTGTTTCATCTGGGCCGACTACCAATCGTTCTGGTGTGCAGGACCCGGTTAATGGATTCTCCTGGGGCCTTTGATTATGGGGCTGTTACAGGATGTAACGCATTCGTTCACCGCCGGCTGGATCGCCGTAGGCTTGAGTTATCTA
Organism: Enteractinococcus helveticum; assembly: GCF_001657475.1. Classification (GTDB taxonomy): domain Bacteria; phylum Actinomycetota; class Actinomycetes; order Actinomycetales; family Micrococcaceae; genus Yaniella; species Yaniella helvetica. The sequence goes on along the minus strand of NZ_LXEY01000113.1, from coordinate 42,333 downwards.
CTGTGCGGTGTGGTTACCGTGTTACTCCATCGCCGCACGCAACGTAAGGAGAAGCGTTGATGCTCATTAAAACCACCCATGCGCCTCGTTGTGCCCGAGCCCTAATGCTGTTGATCCCGCCAATCTGGTTGGGCCTGATCATTGGGATTTCATTCATCGAAGCGCCCCTGAAATTTACAGCACCGGGCATCACGATTCCGCTGGGCTTAGGCATCGGACGTCGCGTGTTCTTGGCGATGAACATCGCCGAAGTCATTCTTGGGGTTCTATTGTTGATCGCACTGATCTCGATGTGGCGCAATCACCGCCGCCAAGAACTGCCAAACTTTGGCAAAATGCAGCGCTACAGTTTCATTGCGCTGATCTTACTGCTGATCAAAACCGCCATCATCCGTCCCCTGCTGGCGGTGCACACCGACCGAGTGTTGGAAGGATCCTTTGAGGGTGGTTCAACAACGCACTATTACTACATCGGCGTCGAAGCGATCCTGTTTGTGGTGTTACTGCTGCTCATGGTGTCCGCGATCCGCGGGCTGATCCCGCCGACCGCTGCCATTGACGGCGTAGCCAAGAACAACAAGGAAGCGTCCGAACACTAGCCCGACGCCACGTGCCACAGTCATAAAGTTTTCGCCCCTGCCGAGCAAATCGGCAGGGGCGACTGTCATGTGGACATGGACTCAGTGATTAGACCGAAGCCAAGCTGGAGTTGTCTTCGCGGCTTGCCGAAGATGCTCGGTAGGGCGAGCTTGGCAGCAGTGCGTCGATGCTGAAGCGGCCGGCACCGCGTGCAGCGATCAGCAGCAGGCCAGCCGCAATGGCCAGTACGAGTTCGTAGCCGCCGTTGTCCACGAAGACGCCGGCCTGAATGTGGACCAGGACGAAGGCGCCGAGCTGGACCAGGATGTTCAGGACTGCAGCCAGTGGGGTCACCAATCCGATGAGCACCAGCACACCGCCGAAGAGTTCGGCCGAAGCCGCAAAGATTGAGGTAACGCTTGGGGCTGGGATGCCCATGTCGGTGAATGCCGAGGCGGTGCCCGCCAGGGTCCATTCGTTGAATTTCTGCCAACCGTGGGCGATCAACACAATGCCCAGGGCGATGCGTGCAATCAACAGCACGACGTCGTCAATGATGGGGTACTTTTTTGCAGGGTGTAAGAATGTCAACATGACCGATAGCTTGACACGGAAAGTGTTTCCGCGGCAAGTCAATCTCGTGTGAGTTGTATCTACTGTCTGCGGCTCAGACTCGCGACCAGGCCTACTTCCCTGTATTCATACGGAAGTAAGTCTGGTATTCCCGGTTTATCCGGTAGCCAAACGTGAAAGCAGCCACGCTTCCACTACATCGTGAAGTATTTGCAGCAGTTGGATGCCGTCCAGCAGTGCAGAAACTTAGGCACCCACGAGACCGGAAACACCGTACATCAGAGCACCGGCAACTCCGGCATACAGGGTGATCGCAATGGCCTGCCACACCAGCACGCCCGCCCGGGAGAGCCCGAATGACACCAGGGTTGCGGCAATCAGATGGGTCGGAACAAACAGCATGCCCAGCAACGTGACTCCCGGGATGCCGTAGCGGTCAAAGAGTTTGCGAACCCGGGCTTTACTTGGCGAATCGGTGACCGGAAGTTCGGCGGTTCCGTGTTTGCGCGCCATGATCGCATCGCGGGTGCGCCCGGAGATCAGCGTTATGAGCGCGACCACGGCTAGGTTGCCGACGATCGCCATGAGCACGACCACCCAGATCGGAATGCCAGCCACGCTGCCGATGACGACGGCGCCGTAGTTTTCGACAAATGGGACCATCGCGGCAAGGGCGACGCCAATAAATTGGACGGCTTCTGGAAGACCAAGGACAAAGTTTTGGAGTGATTCGATGAAGTTCATGCTCTTAGTCTTCCGTGGTCCTGGCGTGTGCAGTAGTGGCATTGCGTCACCTGTTGCCATGACATTCTGCAGGCGATCGTATGACAGTTGTCATGGATCTACACTGATGGGTGTGACTGATTCTTCGACCCCGCTTCGTCCCACCGGCCAGCTGCCGGTCAGTCCGGCGACTGATCCTGCTGACGCGGCCGGCCGCGATATCAATATCACCTGGTGGTACACGTTCCTGAGTATCGCCGGGATGTCGATTTTTCTGCTGGGCGTTGGAGCCTTTGTGCCCATCTCACTGATAACTGCCTCCGATGGTCCAACCTGGCAGATCGTCGTCGTACTGGTCCTGTTTACCGCTACCTGCGTGACGTGTGTGTATGCTTCCTGGCTGATACGCGATGGTTATGGCGCCGGCTGGCCCCCACCAAAAGTTACCGCCTGGCTACTGGCCATCCCGGGACTGGCATTGGTCGTGACCATTTTTATTCCCGGAGCCACACTTTATGGTGCGACCCCGCTGTGGGTCACGCTGAGTATTCTGCTGGCGCTCGTCCCCCGCTCGCACCGGTTGTGGCTCGTATTTATCGGGCTGGCGGCCATCGCCCTCCACGGCCTGCTGAATCCCGGCACCGCAGAGTTTATTTACGGCGGTGGGGTTGTGGGGATCTCGTTGTTGGTGTTGCTCACCCCCACCACGTTTCTGGTCTCCGGGTGGTTGTGGCATCTGATCACCCGCCTGGATGGGGCCCGCACTGTGAACAGTCAGCTGGCCGTGGCCCGCGAGCGCCTACGCTTTGCCTCTGATTTGCACGATATCCAAGGTCACCACCTGCAGGTCATCGCGTTAAAAGCAGAGCTTGCCGACCGGCTGCTCGCCACCCAGGAGCCCACACATCTCCGCGCCGCCCAGGAATCCATCGCCGAGGTCCGCGCCTTGGCAGAGCAAGCTCAGTCCGAAACCCGCCAACTGGTTCGCGACCTGCGCGTGGTGTCCCTGCCCGAAGAGCTCGCCAACGCCAAAGATGTCCTGGCGGCCGCTGGGATCGACGTCGACATCCAACTGGACCCCAAAATTGAACACAGACTGACCGGTGATGTCACCCGGCTTTTCGGCCTCGCAGTACGCGAGGCCACCACCAATATTTTGCGTCATGCCAATGCCACCAGCGTTGGGATCCGATGTGGCGTCAACGGTTCCTTACAGTTGATCATCACCAATGACGGCGTGGAAGCCCCCGACGCCGTCGATACTCAAGGCACCGGCATTGCCGGGCTGCGCACCCGCTTTGCCGCCGTCAACGGGAACATTATGGCCACCCGTCACGATGAGTCCTTCACCTTCCAGGCCACCCTACCGATGCCCCACAAGGAGCAGCACGCATGATTCGGGTCCTGATTGCCGACGACGAGACCATGATCCGCACCGCCATGGAAACCCTGCTGGGTATGGAAGAAGATATTGAGATCCTGCCCGGTGTGGCTGATGGTCAGGCTGCCGTCGAGGCCGCACAACAGCTGCAACCCGATGTGTGCGTGCTAGACCTTGAGATGCCCGAACTCGACGGCGTAGAAGCAGCCCGCGAAATCAACCGCACTGTAGCCACCAAGGTGATCATCTGCACCCGACACGCCCGACCCGGGGTGCTGCGCCGGGCGCTGGCCGAAAAGGTCGCCGGCTTTGTCCCCAAATCCACTCCGGTGGAACGTCTTGCCGGGGTCATCCGTGAGGTCATGGCTGGACGCCGCTACATCGACCCGGATATTGCCGCCACCGCACTCACCGCAGAGCAATGTCCGCTCACAGATCGGGAACTCGACGTTTTGCGCGCCGGACGAGATGCCCCCACGATCGCACAGATTGCCGAACGCTTGAACCTTGCCCAAGGTACCGTGCGCAATTATGTCTCCACCGCCATGCAAAAACTCGGCGTCAGCACCCGCACAGAAGCCGCCCAACACGCTTGGGAACAAGGTTGGATCTAGGCAACCACCTCAGCTCTGGACTAGTCCGAGTCGGTAGGCACCCGGTCCAGCAGGTCGTCCCAGAGCATGGGCGCAAAGTTGAAGGTGTCGGCGCCGTCGAGCCCACCGCTGAGAAATTCATGTTCGTATTCCCATTGCAGCTCATCGAGCACGTCCTCTACGGTCACCCCGGGTGCGCCGTCTTCCACCGCGCCAGCAGTCTGCGGGTCAAAGTCAATCCCCAGCACCTCATAGACGTCGGTCAAGACTCTGCGAATGGAATAGCCGTGTTCAACCACCAAACTGGTAGAAAATAGCCAGGCCCCTTTAACTACGCGCTGCGCGGTGCCCGCCAATTTGATGCGGCGATCGGCATCTAATACCCCGTGGACCGAGTATTCCCCGGCACAATACTCACCCGGGATCTCTCCGACGGCGGCCTGCACCCCCAGCCGGGCCAGCACGTTAGTAAATAGCGCACCAAAGTATTCAAACCGGGACTTGAACCCGACCATCGCATCATCCTCGGGCTGGATGTGGTCGATAACAAGCGCCCCGCGGTGATACGCTGCCGCGCGGCCACCCACCTTGCGTACCGTGGGCGTAAAGCCGTGCGCGCTGGATTGTTGACGCGCCGCTTCATAACCGTCCAAGCGGACATCTTGCTGACCGAACGAAACCGTGGGTTGGGGACGATACAGCCGAATAATCGGCCCGGCGATCCTGCCGTGCTGCACAGCCCGCAGCAACGTGGTTGAATACGCCAGATCTTCTGCCACGCCCAGGCTTTCATCCTGTTCAACCCATGTCAGCGTCTTTGATGTCACATGCGCCCCGTTTCGTTGACTAACCTGTGATGAGCATACGCAACATCACCGCTCAAGGCCGAGATCTCATTGCCTTACTTCTTGGGTGTTTCGGCCTGCGGCAACAGTCGGCGAGACCGGGCTAGTGCGCTGCGTCACCTCGGTGCGATACTGGTTGACAAATGATGTCAGGATACAAGGACGATGCAATGCGGCACCTGCGACGTGGTCTCTATCTGCTCAGTGCAACCTTTTTCTTCACGGCCTGCATGGACCAACCGCAATCTGCGGACCCCGATACCGAGACGAATTCCACGAATACACCCAGTGCAGTAGACAACTGGCATGTCGAAACCATCGCCGAGAACCTGCAGGCGCCGTGGGCCGTCGCGTTCTACGACGAGACACCAATTGTGAGTGAACGCGATACTTCACGCATCCTTGAAATCACCGACGACGGCGGTGTTCGCGAACTCACCGTCATTGAACAAACAGCAGAGTCAACCGAAGGGGGCCTGCTTGGTCTGGCCGTCCATGAGGACTCCTTATACGCGTATTTGACGACGGCTGAGGATAATCGAATTCAGCGCTACGAACTGAACAGCGACGCTGAGGGATTGGAACTGCGCGACCCAGAAGTTATCTTTGACGGCATCCCGGCGGCTAGTCATCACAACGGGGGCCGCTTAGCCTTTGGACCAGATGGCCTGTTGTATGTCAGCACCGGGGATGGGCTGGAGCCCAGCACTGCTCAAGACCTGGACTCCCTGGCAGGCAAAATCTTACGGCTGAACCCCGAGGGCGATATTCCGGCCGATAATCCGTTCGATGACTCACCAGTCTTCAGTTACGGTCATCGCAACGTGCAAGGCGTCGCCTGGGCCCCTGATGGAACCATGTACGCCAGTGAATTCGGTGAAGACACCTGGGATGAACTGAACATCATTGCCCCCGGTGGCAATTACGGTTGGCCACGGGCCGAGGGCATCAGCGGTGATGAATCCTTCGTCGATCCCATCCAGCAGTGGTCGCCGTCTGAGGCCAGTCCCAGCGGTATCGCCATCGCCGATGAACACATCTATATGACTGCCCTGCGGGGTCAACAACTCTGGGACATCCCATTGGACGATCCCGGCACCTCAGTCCCACACTTCTCCGACGACTACGGTCGACTCCGAGACGTAATCACCGGGCCAGACGGCGCCTTATGGCTGCTGACCAACAACACTGACGGACGAGGCGATCCTGCAACGACGGACGATCGGCTCTTGCGGTTGACCCGAGATTAACGCGTTGTCTGTGCTCGCTGTAAGTTTTTCTTGACCTCATAGATCGCCGGATCTCGCCAGGCCGGGAAGTAGTGAGTTTCTGGGTGCCCCTGCGCCAGCCGACGATAATTTTCCTCGTCATGAACCAGCTGCATAATAAAGAAATCTCGGGGCGCAGTCGCCGGATCGAATCGCTTTTTGAATTCCAACAGCGAATCCCCTGAGCCACCTCCAAGGTGGCCTATCGTATAGCCGTGTTCTTGAGCCCACTGGGCAGTGGCCACGTGCACTACCACCGGCCCATTAAGATCACGTCCTTGGAGGGTCGATCCGTTGTGTTGGAAATGAATGACGTCCTTACTCAAAAAGTTCAACGTCGAGCTCACGGTTTGACCTTCAAATACCGCGTCGACTTGGATCATGTGGGGCGACAGCTTGGATTCCAAAGCATGCCAATAGGCATCTGTGAATAAGTAGAACGGACGCGCGCCGAGGCGCTGCATTGTGGTGTCGTACAGCTTGCGGAAGTTTGTGAGGTCTGCGGGATGTTCGATGACGTTGATTTCAAGGCCCGCTCGGAGACCTTTTCGGTAGTTTCGGCGATTGCTTGACGACATCTGAGCTACTAGGTCATCAGTCTGAAGATTCCAAACGATGTTCTCCCCAGACTTTGTGACCGGGAAGGCTTCAGCAAGCCTGGTGGCATAGTCGAACATCGGGTGGAACTGCACGAAAGTAGCTATGATCTTATGATTCTTCGCCCACCGGTCGTAGTATTTGCGGAATCCGTGCAGATCGGGCTGGCCTTCAATCCAGGGGCCACCTTGGCCGTAGGCGTTTGTTGCATCAAAGCAGCCCGTGTTGCGAATTTCTCGGATGATCAGTGGCAACCGGACGACGCCAGCGTCATCGTGCCATTCCAGCAGCGTGAGGTCCGAAAAGTCCGGTTCTATGAGCGCTGCAACTTCGTGATAAGTATTTGAAAAAAAGATGTCTGGGGTGTCTATTTGTGCCCACGCTTTTCGGGGCATAGTTTTTCCATGAACCATCATGTCCACCTCGTAAGAAAGATGAAAGCCGTATGTATGATGTACGCTCCGGCACAGAGAATGATAAAAAGGGCATTCCTAGGGAAGAGGGCCTCAAGAACCGGCCTGTACTCGTGAGAACTCGCCGCAGAGGCTAGAGCTCTCGCAGCGCGACTGCAACACACCTAAGGTGCATGACATAGATTCATAACTCCATATCCTGCCAAACAGCTCATATGATAGCAATCACATTTGCCAAGATTATTGGCTCATGCTTCGAACCACAGCCTCACATGGGAAGATCGACAGGGGATTTTTCCAATTTGCTGACAAACGGTAGACGGTACCTGCCCACCATGCTGTTTGGCTATCAATCCTGGGGGATGCACCGGGTTGCTGCCGAATATGTTGTCTACACAAGAATGCTGGACAGCGCGAGGCAACGACGTCGGGCGGACTCAGTAAAACGGCCAAGCCAGCCAGTGACTAGCATCCGCGGGTCGTTTCATACACGGCTTTGAAGAACGCTAGGTTTTCGTAGAGGAGGTATGTCCCCCAGCTTTCTTGAGCCTTTTCGATGGAGAGATCAGGCTCCGGGAAGACTACATTGACGTCAACAGCATCCCCGATGCACCGTTGGAGTATGAATCGCGTACGAAAGATGTGATGACGGCTGGTGACCACGGTGATCGAATCCCAGGATTTGCTCTCGGCGACTTCTCGGATCGCGTGCGCTTCCCCGCGGGTTGAAATCTCTTCAGGGGTAAAACATGAAATATTCTCGTCCATCCCGGCTGTTTGATCTTCGCAATATCGTTTCGCGGGTTCCCACGCCTTCATCCATTCCGCGGTGAAGTCGCGGGGATTTACCGGCACATAAGAAATTGCCAGATGAGCTGCATGATCACTGGCATAGAGCTCTTCGGCTAAGGGCAAGCGGTACGGCGGAGGGGATAAACTCACCACGGCATCGGTACGAGCCTCGAGGTCGCCTTGGAGCGGGTTGTAGATGTTCACGCTAGCGAAAATAAACCATCCTACGACAAGTGCGATCACAATGCCGCTGATGGTTTTGAGTTTCCGCATCAGCCATTCTTTCCTACGGATCTCACATGTCATCTCCACCCAAGCCGCCCGGCTGGCTCTGGCAATATACCTGCCTTCATCGTGTGCTGATCGCCTTATCGTCGAGGGTTCGTTCGACAGTCGCAGCTGGCGAACCTATCACTACCCGCACAGTTTCTCCATAACCTGCGGGGTTTTGTGATTGCCAGTTCCATGCGTCACGGCAGGCATCAGCGAAAGTTCGGGTAGTTTGCCACTTCAACTTTTCTTGCGCTAGCCGTGGGTCGGCCACCACAGTTGCCAGGTCTCCGCTGCGACGAGGACTGATCTGATACGGGACGGGTCGGTTGGACACTGCTTCGAATGCTCGCACCGCTTCCAAAACGCTTGTGCCCACCCCTGAGCCAAGATTGTAGGTTTGCACACCGCAGGACGCATAATTCAGCGCAGCGACATGGCCCTCAGCAAGATCCATGACATGGATGTAATCGCGCACCCCAGTACCATCTGGGGTGTCATAATCATCGCCAAAAACTGAGAGCTTGTCGCGTCGTCCGACTGCAACTTGGGCAATGAACGGTAAGAGGTTATTGGGAATACCCGCGGGATCTTCGCCAATGCGGCCCGATGGGTGGGCTCCGACGGGGTTGAAGTATCGCAAGAGCACCACCGACATGTCGGGGCGTGCCACCGCAGCATCTGTGATGATCTGTTCGTTCATGTATTTAGACCATCCATAGGGATTGGTCAGGCCCACTCCCGTGTGATGCGTTTCGGCAACCAGTGGGGTCTGGGGTTCGCCGTAGACGGTGGCAGATGAGCTGAAGACGAGCGTATTGATCTGGCGTTCTGCCATGATGTCTAGCAGCGTCAACGTCGATGCCAGGTTCGTCCGGTAATAGCGGACCGGTTGCTCGACCGACTCCCCCACGGCCTTGAGCCCTGCAAAATGTACCACGGCATCAAAATTGGTGTTTGCCAGTGTCACTCGTGTCGCAGTGGTGTTGGTGAGGTCTGCCTGCACAAAGGTGACCGATCTGCCCGTGAGCTCTTCTACTCGATCAAGCGCAATGCGATTGCCGTTCGATAGATCGTCGACCACCACCACGTCGTGTCCCTGTTCGAGCAACACTAACGCGGTGTGGCTACCGATGTATCCAGCTCCGCCGGTTAGAAGTACGCGCATAATAGCCTCCTATGAACTCTTCACGATGTAAGCGCCCTGGCCTCGGCAGGCCAGACCAAATGCGCCGATGAGCAATGGGATATCGACAGTATGAACAGCCAGACCAGACACCACGGGGCGGTGATCGGTTTGCAATCAACATCAACGGTGTCTGACATGACTGGCCACTTAGCGGTTCGAGGGTTGGCGGGCCAGGTGCGGCTCGAGTTGTTGGGCGATGTTGTCTTCTTGTAAACCAAACATGTAGACCTGTTCGAAGTGTTCTTCGACCCGACGACGGGCCTTGGTCCCGCGCTGTTGAATCTGTTCTGGGTGGGCCACGATCTCGGTTATGACTTCGGCCAGCGCGTGGGGGTTCTCGACTGGGAAGATCCACCCGGTTTCGCCGTCAACCACCGAATCAATCGCACCGGTGGCATCGGTGACGACGGCGGGGACTTCCAGTGCTGCGGCTTCCAGTACCACATTGGGGAACCCCTCGCGCAGGGTGGGCAAACACAACACATCGGCTGCGGTGATATATGGTCGAACATCCTCCACATTGTCTAAGCGGTGGATGTGCTCAACGTCGGAGACCTCTTCGGCTAGCTGACGATTTTCTACGGGACCAACCAGCACCAGGCGAATATTCAGCCCGCCAGCGCGCGCCGAATCGACCGCCTGCAACAGTGTGGAAATCCCCTTATCCGGGGTGAGCCTTCCGATGAACACGATGGTCAGATCACAGTCGGCGGCCAGAAATGCTGCCGTATCCGCATCGACCGGCCCGGTGGCGGCACGGTCGAACCATTCAAGATTCACCCCGTGGGAGCTGCCCACCCCCAGGACGTCAATGTGCCCTTGTGGAGCCAGTTCTAGCGCCTCGGCGGTGCGAGCCAGGCTAAAACTATTGGCCACAGTTTGGGTGGCTGACCGGATGGACGTCCGTTCGGCGACATCGAGAATCTTGCGCTTGAGTCCCGTGACGGTTTCCAACGGCATGCCCCACAGCTGATAAATACGCACCGGCACGCCTACCAGTCGTGCGGCCAGGGTGCCTAACAACCCGACCTTCGGGGTCGCTGAGACCACGACATCTGGACGGATGCGCCGCAACAACCGCACAGTAGCCCATAACGTCTGCAGATCCTTACCCATTGATGGGTCTCGCTCGTAGGGGATGTGATAGCCGGTGGCGCCTTCACTGGCTGCCCAGGCTTCTAGTGCACCACTGGAATGCCCTATGACACTCACCTCCCAGCCACGGCCGACCAGGAAACGCACATAATTTCGATAAAACGTCAAAGCAGAATCTTCAACGGTCACGATGAGAACGACTTTTTTCATTGTTCTACCTTCTGGGTGAGTGAGTGCTGCTGGATGGGTTGTCGGTTTCGAGAGAACAGGTGTACTGCGAGCAGCATGCCGACGATGAGCCACAGCACACGCGAGTTTTGTAACGAAATACCGGCTGAGCCGATGAGCATGACCAACAGTGCGTCCCGGGTCGAGTGCCACATCGACATATTGGTGCCTGGTGCGGGGCGTCTGAGCAGTAAGATGCCTACCCACACCAGGAAAATCGCCGACAAGACGAGTCCCCATTCGGCGGCGATCTGTAAATACGTGTTATGCGCGAGTATTGGTTCGTCGCTGAATTCAGCTGCTATACCGAGGTAGGTGCCCACGCCAACGCCGGCGAGGGGGAAGAGCCCAATAATTGGCAACGCATCCGACCACGCAGAGTCACGTCCGGAACCGTCCGCTTCAATTCCGGTTTCGAAATCAAGCAGCAGCGGTGTGAGTCGGCTCAGCGTAGGCACTTGGTCAAGGCTGGCTGCCACACTCATCCGCATCGAATAATCCAGCAGCACAATGAGCACCAGGACGGGCAGGCAGATCGCCACCCCGATTAACAGGGCCCGATAGGGCGAGACATATCTGCCGTGGTTCGAGGAGGAGAAAACAGTATGAAACCCGCGCCACATCAACAAGATCAGCAGCGTAAGCAATCCAGTTTTGGATCCAGAGGCCAAAACAGAAGCTGCCAAGATCACCAGCGCCGGGTAGCGGAAACGGCGTGCAATATCCGGGTCATGCCACAGGAAGGCCATGGCGATCAGCTGGATGAGCGCAAAATAGTTGGGGTCGTTCATCAGCCCGCTGAACCGTATCTCCCAGTGGAACATGAATTCCAGCCTCGGCAGCGAGGGGAACGTGGTTCCAACTACGCCGATGATGCCGATGAGTACGGCCATAAAGACGTAGGAGCGCATGACGATGCGGGCTTGGCCCGCACGGACAATATTGACGCCGAGCAAGAAATAGCCAAACGACGTCAGAAGCTTGGTGTAATCCGTCAGGACAGCGGTAAAACTTTGTTCAATCGGCAAGATATTTGGGACAACAAAGCCCCCCATGGTGATAACCACGATGGATAACACCAGAAAGTAGACTGTTGGGCCCAGCGGAATAGACATCCGTGCTGTGAGGATCATAAGCATCAAAATGAGGAACGCAAACACATCCGCGATCGACAGGTTGATGTCGAAGATAACGCTCGTTTGATTCAGCGTGATACCCAATAAAAAAAGCAATAACGGTGCACGCTTGAAGGCTGCTTGGTGGCGATGCTCTACCGCGAAGGTGCTAGCCATGGGCCCATTCCATTCGCTGCGTCGTCCAGATTGTCCTTGGCTGGTATCCACCGTTGACCTTGCACATAATCCTGCACCGTTGACTTTGATCGAACCTGGATCAACTCCGCGTGCGTCCGTACATAGACCGCAGGTGGAGATTCAATAAAAAACTGGGGCTGAAAGGACATGGTGTAGGCCCCGACCTTGTAAAAAATGATTCGATCCCCCGTCGCTAAGGCCCGCTCGTCGGGTAGTTCCATGAGGCGGTCGTCTTCCATACAGGTGAAGCCACCGATGGTTTGGGTGGGTCGGGTCTCGGTGGCTTCGGTTTGAAGTTCGTATTGGAATGGTCGTTTGCGACGGAACAGTGGATCGATGTTCGTGCGGCTGGCATCCGTCACCACGAATGTCTGGTCGTTGACCTGTTTGACGTCGATCACGGAGGCGTGGAATTCCACAGGCACAGCGATTAATGCGCCGCCGGGTTCCACAATCAGTTGTGTTTCTGCCGGATCCACGACGTCTTCTAGCACCTCACGGATTGCGGTCACATAATCGGCAAAGGTCGGCTGGCCATCTTCGGCGCCAAAGAATCCCCCACCGATGTCGACCCAGTCCAGGTTGAGATTCCGGGAACTGATAAGTTCTTTGGCCACGGTTGCAGCGGCCCGGAAGACGGCTATGCTTTGGGTCTGCGAGTTGCGGTGCATATGCAATCCAGCGATGCGTACGCCCGCGTCGGTCAGCACGGCAATGGCTGCATCGAGCTCACCGCTGTCAGGGTTGAATCCGAAACGGCTGTGGGCGCTGGTGCTGGTGCTTTCGCCGGGACAATACACATTGACGTCCCAATTGACCCGGAGCCCAACGGCTAAGGTGGTTTCGGGCAGCTGTCCCGCCAGTTCTGCGGTCCATAAGACTTCGCGTTTCGAATCAAGGTTGACCACGGAACCTTGTACCAGTGCGGCCCAGAGGCGGTCACGGCTTTTGATCGGACCGTTGTATACGATTCGATCCGGTGCGTAACCCATCGCTAAGGCCAGCTCGTACTCGGTGTCTGAGACGACTTCGGCCCACACACCACGATCTCGCATATACGACAGCAGCCACGGCAGTGCGTTGGTTTTGAAGGAGTACGACAGAATGGAGTTGGGCCAGCCCTCGGCCAGAGCGTCTTCGAAGCGGGTGACGAATGAGTCGAGTTTCGGAACATCCAAAACCAACGCGGGGGTCGGTGGTTGCTGCGGTATGAGGTGAGTGCGTTGCATGAGGCTTACTTTCTGTCCTGCATTCCAACGATTGCTGACGGACCATCTTGTGACGCTGCGGTGAGCTTTGCTGTGCGTTGAAAAAAGCTGACAATCTGGTCAACTGCCTGATCAATATGCGCGGCTGATCGTGCATATGTTTGGCGGGATTTACCAAACGGATCTTGGAGATCATAAAGCTGTTCCGGGTTCAGTCTTGGCACGACGCCGCGCATTCTCATGACCGCGTCGATTGCTGCGGTAGGACTCCCCCTGTTCAGAAACAGCAGCTGTTGGAGACGATCGTCGTTGATGGACGACACGATGTGGGCGAATTCCAGCAACGTGAAAGCACGCCGAACTGCACTGGGCTGCAGCTTTGCTGCTTGGCTGCGGTGTTCACGTTCCATACCCAAAATGAGATCAGCTTGACCCACCAAACCATGCGTGAGTACACGAGCACTGTGCTCATCTCTCCACCGAACTCCCATGTCAGCGGCGATGCGCTGCATAGTTTCTTGCATCGGATCGCCCAGCATGGCTGACGTACCCGCGCTTGCAACCTTGAATTGTGTCCGATCAAGTTTGGAAGCCAGCAGCTTCGCTGCGAATGGGGAGCGGCAGATATTTCCGGTACAGATGGTCAGGATTCGAAGAGTCGTCATGCCGCCCTCGAGACTCGGGATGTGCGGGTTTCAACGTTGTCAGCCTCGTACCGATAGGAGGCAAATCCGGAGTTGCCGGAGCCTCGCATTGGAACCTTATTGACGATCAGTCCCAGAACTTTGCCCCCAACATTTTCCAAGGAGTTGATGGCTTGTTCGAGGTCTTGCAGTCTGGTTTGCCCAATGGAACTCACCAGCAAGCTGCCCGATGCATAGTTCGTCAAGATGGCAGCGTCTGTGACTGGCAAGACCGGCGGGGCATCGATCAGGACGTAATCTGCGGTTTCGCGCAGCATGCCAAGGACTTCCCGCATCTTCTTGGAGCCAAGCAGCTCAGCAGGGTTGGGCGGAATTTGTCCGGCCGGTAGGACCATCAGGTTGCCAGGTCCCCATGGTTGTAAGACATCTTCCAGTGGAGCCCTGTCGATAAGCACATCGCTCAGTCCGGCCGCGCCTTCAATGCCCATCACATGTGCTAGCCGTGGTTTCCGCAAGTCTGCTTCAACCAGGGCCACACGTGCACCCGTTTCGGCCAGCGCCACCGCGAGGTTGGCCACCACATGGCTCTTGCCTTCGCCGGGGGCTGCACTGGAGACTACGAAGACGCGCGCGTCCTCGTTTGAGGCGAAGAATTGGAGATTCGTTCTCGTGGTGCGGAACGCCTCTGTGCGTGGACTACGCGGATCGTCATGAACGATCAGTGGTCTCCGTGTGATCTGGTCGTCGTAGGCGATCCGGCCAACCACCGGAACGTTGGTGATCTCTTCAACATCTGCCACCGAATGGATGCGGGTGTCCAGCGAGCCTCTCAGAATCGCCAATGCAATACCTAATGCCAGTCCAGCCAATAGTCCCAGTGCGCTATTGAGCGCTAAGTTGGGGCTGGTGGGTTCGGCAGGGACCACACCGGGGTCGATGAGGCGGACCTGCACGGGACTATTACCACCTGCAGCTGCCACTTCAATGTCGTTTTCTACTACCTCAACGATCACCTCGCCGGCGGTGTTGACTAGTTCGGCGGCGGTAGCGGGGTTCGAGTGTTCGGCTGAGATCTTCAACAGTGAGGATTCTGCTGGAGACTCCACAGTAAACAGTTGGTCCATGTTCTCGCGAGGAACGGCCCCGTCGAGTTTTTCTGCGACTTGATCTAACACAATGGCCGTCGTGGCAATATCGACGTAGCTGGTCACCACAGTTTGTGCGTAACTTGTACCTTCGAAGAGACCTCCGGAAGCATCTAAACCGGCTCCGCGAACTGAGACGTAGAGGATAGCTGTTGATTGGTATCTTGGCGTCATCAGTGCTGATGCGCCAAGGGCCAGCAGCAGGCCCACCAGGGCACCCGCCACGACAATCCACCAGTTCTTCGACAGCATGCGCCAGTAGGTGCGCAGTTCCATGGGGTAGCTGTTGTTGGTGTCTCGTCGGGTGAAGCCTTGGCGAGACTGGCCTTCATTAGGAAATTGAAACATTAGATTCCTACCCGTTTCTGGATTGAGCTCGTCAGCGGCTGGCGCCGATTCGCAGGTTGTGCGGCCGGGGTGTCTGCGGCGTCAAAGCCGATGATGCCTTCGTGTTTGGATCCGATGCAGCCGATCCGGTACTGGTCCCAGTCCGGTCGCGGCGTAAACCCAAGGGTTGAGGCTAGGTAGAAGTGCGGGACATCTGCTCCGGCGACGTGCACGAACGGATACCCGCCACCAAAACGTGGATTGACATCAATGACGTATGGAACATCGTCATCGGCCACCAGTACGTCGACGTCAACGCTGCCGCGGATGCCCAGGGCAGCATTGAGTGCTGCCGCCAGGCCGATGAACGGGGTGTTCTTGACGGTTTTGGCATTGGAGGTCTCGCCGTGGCGCATGCCCAGTTTCTGGCGGGCTAGTACGCCTTCAACCGGTCCTCCGCGCACTGCGGTGATGACGTCGAGTCCGTATTCAACCCCCCCGACATCGGGTTGGACGATGATGTCGTCGAACCCGAGTGCTTCGGCGTCAGTGGCGTTTTGGTAACGTCCCTCGACCCGGCGGCGGGCCTCGTGGGAGGGGAAGCGGCGCAGCCCGGACGAGCCGCTACCCCACCGGGCTTTGACGATGATGTTGTTAGTACTGGAAATCAGGTCATGCACGGCTGCGACGTCGGGTAGTAGGACGGGGCGTGGGGTGCATATGCCGGCGTTTTGTAAGACCTGGCTCATCATCAGTTTGTCGGCCACTGCCCGGTGGGATTGTTGCTCCAGGACCGGTGTCACGACCCCGCGTGCTCGCAGTTCGTCCGCCAGTCCCTCGGATAACGTGGTGAGTTCGTGGTCGTTGAGCGAAAGGAACAACTCGGGTCGCAGCTCATCGATGATGTCGAGCATTGCGGGAGCGTAATCCGGGCTGGTGAACGCCGGAATCGGACGATAGCTGTCTGCTGCAGCGGCTGTGGCAGCGTTCGGATCGTGCTCGATGACGATCACCTCGCCTACGATGCCTGCTTCGTAGAGCGCTTCTCGGAACCACTGGACGAGGTAGACCCGGCGTCCGGCTGAACTGATAACAATGCGCATATCATGTTCCTGTCTGTGCTGCGAAGGCCACAAGCACTTCGCCTTCATCGGTGTGAGGCCCCTGGAGGGGTAGATCTATTGGGACGAAACCGAGCTGCTGGGCTCTATCAAAAAGTTCTCGGCTGGTTTCGGAGAGCCGCAAGAAAATGCGGTGTGCGTTGTAGGCTTTGCCGTTATGAAGCAATCGGTGCAACAGTGCCTCGACCGTCATCGACGTGTTGTGGTTCGGGCCCAACACGAGGCTGGCGTAGAGTTCTGGACCGCCTAATCCGGACAGCCCGGCAATCCCGATGGGGACCTCGCGGTCGTCGAGATAGACCCAGTGGCGGGTCGTGTTGGCTTCAGCACCCTCGTGGTCACCAATCTTCATGGCGGCGGTGCTGCGCTGCCACGAATCCCACAGATCGTCCCAGCGCTCGTTGACGGGCTCTTCGGTCAGTCCGTCACGGGGTGGGGCACCGACGAACCGCATCATGGTTGAGAGGCGCTGGCTGTCATGCTCTGTGCTGGCAACCGTCCGAGTGAGGGTCTGGGCCATGACTTTCAGATCCATCCACAGATTGTGATGGTCGACGTAGTGGACGTCGAGGTCAAAGCGTGCTTCCCAAGTCAGCGCATTGTGGTCGTTGACTTGGGCCAGCCCGGTGAGACCGGGCCGGACTTCATGGCGGCGGGCCTGATGTGGTGAGTACAGGGCGAGGTATTCGACGCTGAGTGGTCGCGGCCCCACCAAACTCATCTCACCTTTGAGCACATTGACCAAGGCGGGGAGTTGATCCAAACTGCTGGCTTGCAGCCGGCGGCCAAAACTGGTCGTGCCCGAGTCGTCGGTCAACACTCCCTTGGCGGTGTCGTCTGTGCGCACGGTGCGAAACTTCCGGAGGGTGATCAATTCGCCATCTCGGCCGGGGCGTTGTTGCGTGACAATCACCGGTGCTCCAAGTTTGATGCGGACCAAAATCCACAGCACTCCAACAACGGGTGCCAGCACGATGAGCCCCAGGCTAGCTCCGAGAATATCGACGGCTCGTTTGGTCATGACAAGCGCCCACCGATGCAATCATCCAGCACGCTTATGACGCGCGCGAGTTGCGGGGCAGTCATATTTGAACCGCTGGGCAACATGACCCCGTTGGCAAAGAGTTCTTCTGCTGAGCCAGTCAACAGACTGCGGGCATCAGAGAATACCGGTTGTAAGTGCATGGGCTTCCAAACCCTGCGGGCCTCGATCTGATGCTGCGCCAAGATCTCGATGAGCACCTCGACGGCAACAGGGTTTTTCGACTGGTCGAAGACCAAAGAGGTTAACCAACAGTTATCTTCGGCATCATTGGCACCGCCCAGGATCTCAACGCCCGGTTTTGTGGCAGCCCATTGCCGGTAAATATCTCGGGTCTCACGACGGCTGGCAATCATTTCATCGAGGCGTTCCAGTTGGGCTCGTCCCAGGGCTGCCAGCAGATTGCTCAGACGGTAGTTGTAGCCGATGTCGGTGTGTTCGTAGTGGGCCACCGGCTGACGAGCTTGCGTCGATAGATACCGAACGTACTTAGCGATCTCGGCTCGGTTGGTTAGCAACATGCCGCCACCGGAGGTGGTCATGATTTTGTTGCCGTTGAACGAGAACACCGCGGCATCAGCCAAGGAGCCGACAGGACGGCCCGCATGGTAGGCGCCTGCTGCTTCGGCTGCATCCGCTAGGACTGGCACACCATAGCCTGCCGCAATTTCTTCGATCGCAGTGTAGTCGGCGGCCTTACCGAACAAATCCACCGGAAGTACTGCCGAAACCCGCTTATTGCCGCGGTCTAATACGTGCAACGCGATGTCGAGCAGTTCGGGATCCATGTTGCCCGTAGCCGGATCAACGTCAATGAAGAACGGTTCGGCGCCTGTGTAGGCAATCGCGTTGGCGGTGGCAGCAAATGTCAGCGTTGAGGTAACCACTACATCGCCCGGTCCAACACCCAGAGCTAATAAGCCTAGATGAAGTGCTGCAGTGCCAGATGCAAGACCGACGGCGTGATCGACGCCGACTCGCTGTGCGATTTCTGCTTCGAAGGCGTTGAGATCCGGGCCGGCTGGTGCGACCCACCCTGACCGCAAGGCGGCCATGACAGCTGCTTCTTCCGCTGGGCCAACATCGGGACTTGAGAGATGAATTTTTTCGGTGATGATGGGTTCGGGTGTGGTGAAAGTGATTTTAGTTTCAGTCATTGCTAGTTCTGAACTCTCATAGAAGTAGGCCTGTAGGTCAGCTCTGAAATCGATAGCGGTTCCACAACCGTGCGATTAATCAACGGATGTGCCGAAGGGCGCGCGTCTTCATGTTCGGCGGTGAGCTCTTCGTGGAGCTTTTCGCCTTCGCGCAGCCCAGTGAAGACAATCTCGACGTCTTTACCCGACATGGCGATCATGCGTTTGGCGATGTTCAGGATCTTGACTGGTTCTCCCATGTTCAAGATCATCACTTCACCAGTGCTCCCGATGCCGCCAGCTTGCAGTACCAGTTGACACGCTTCGGGGATCGTCATGAAGTATCGAGTGACATCCGGATGTGTCACGGTCAACGGACCACCTTGTTCGATCAGTCTCGTGAAAGTCGGCAGCATCGATCCTCGGCTGCCGATCACATTGCCGAACCGAACCGACAGGTAGAGTTGTTGGGTTTGTTGACCCATCCACGAGGTGAGCTGTTCTGCCGCACGTTTGGTGTGGCCCAGCACGCTGGTTGGATTCGCCGCTTTGTCAGTGGAGATGTTAACGAACCGCTCCACGCCCACAGCCGCAGCGGCCTCTAGCACGTTCTGTGTGCCGACGACGTTGGTTTTCCAACCTTCTTCTGGGTGGCGTTCCAGCATCGGTAGGTGTTTCAGTGCCGCAGCGTGGAAGACAACCTGTGGTCGGTGTTCTTCGAAGATCCGGCGCAGCGCATCCGCGTCGCGAATGTCGGCTAATACGGTCTCTTTGGTGTTAAGCAGTCCGTTGCCGTTCACCATGAGCTGAGCCGTTTGCAGGCCGGTCTCACAACGATCCAACATGATGAGCTCGGCTGGATTGAAGCGGCTAATTTGCTCGCATAGCACGGAGCCAATGGATCCGCCCGCACCGGTGACCAGTACTCGGGCACCGGTCAGGTAAACGGCAATGTCTTCGACGTTAGTATCGACGGGCTCGCGGCCAAGCAGATCATCGATCGAAATATCACGCAGATCGGTCGGGTGGACACCACGTTCGAGTAGGTCGTGCAATGGTGGGATGACCTTGACCTGCACGTCATGTTCAGCCGCGACCTCTTGGACCTGACGCAGCATCCGTGGGGCGGGTTCGGCGACTGCGACGACGACTACCTTGGCTCCAGTTTGCAGGATGAGCTCGGACAGTTCCTCGACTTGGCCAAGCACTCTAACGTGATAGAGCTGTACATGAGCTTTCTCTGGTGCATCATCGATCAAGCCCACCGGCCAGTATTTGGCCCCCGGTGTGGTGACCATCTGGCGGATCAGGTTGGTCCCGACCTCACCGGCTCCGATGACCAAGGTGCGTGCTGCTTTGCGATCTGGCACAGCACGTGCCAGACGACGCAGACGCTGCACGAATCGGGCCCCGAACATCAACAGGATTGCAGTCGGGATGATCAATACGCTCATCGTCACCGGATGATCGATGGTATATCCGGCAATCAAGTTTGCGATCACCATGGTCAATCCGGTGGCGAATCCGGTCTTTAACAGGGCGCGTATCTCGTCAAAGCTGCCGGCGCTATACCGGAAGCGATAAAGAAACGCAGCCCAACCGAATGTGAATTGTGCAAGCGTTGCCACCAACACGAGCACAATGACCAGTACTGCGGTTGAAAGGGTGAGCGAAAAATCATAGTAGACCAGGTAGGCCGCGACGATGGCCGCCGCCCAGCACGCTACATCGAAGTAGTATTGAGCAGGTCGAAACCGGGGTTTGCCATGGTGACCGTATCTTGCAGGTTGTTCTGCTGCGTGTAGGGCGGTCATCGGAAGTCACCGCAATACACTGCTCGGCTCTGCGCGTTAAAATGCGTTATAGACGTCGCCATGACGGACCGACCTCTCCTTATGATGTGTGAGCATCTTGTAGTGTGTGAGCGCTGGGAGGTGGTCCCGTGTTATTTCCGTTGAGGAAACGGTGACCAAGATCTCAGCTAATTCACAGGCTAGGGAGGCAGCGCGAGGCAATCACTAGCTATTTGACTAGTTTGAAGCTTGGGGTTCGAGTCCCAACGGCTAGCTAGTGCTTGTGGGGAAGCGCTTGATGGGGCGCAGGTTAGCGCTAGGTTTGCGTTGGGTTTAATGTTCAAGGAGTGCTATCAGCCCAGGTGGCTGGCGGAATTATAAGCTAGGTCTGACTGCTAGTGACCCGCGGTCGAAGAATTATGGCAACCTTCAACTAGTATGGACCCACCTTTCACGAAATATGAGTGTTTGGTGAGGATAGTGTGGCTCTTCTACCGACGTAGTTGCCATTTGGTCACTGCGCAGTTCGCCACCTAGCCACCCTGCTGCATGAGACTGGGCAGGTAGTCGTTGCGGTACTCATAAACCGCGAGCACACCATGAGATGGACTGCGCTCGACAGGAGCCCATGGCCGCTGCTGTTGGGAACGTCGCGGGCCGTTGCGACATTGCGGCGCAGTCGACGTCGAAAACGCACCAGCGCCCGCAGTGCTGCCGATCAACGAGCTGGAATTGATTCGACTTCCTACAGGCGCCGGGATGGCGATAATTTGTTTAATCAATGCGCGTACTCAAGTCCAGGTGGCCAGCTTCTACTGACGGACGGCTAGGCTAGTACGCTAGGTTTTGGCTCGTCCGTCACTAACGCCCAAGGTCACGACAACCCCGCTACCAACGCCCTTATCGACAGCAACATTGGGGAATTCGTGGCTAAGAAATCTCCGCGAACTGGAAGAAAAGACAGCCAAGAAATTACCGCGATTAACAGCGCTTCGAGGACTGTCATGGCGATGTTCCGGGCGCGACAAACATGAGCACAATGACAAAGATCATCACTCACCCCTTTTAAACCCAGGGTTTTGTGCACCTCATGTTGGCCCGGCTCGATCAACCCTTGACGGCCGTTTGACTATTGCTAGCTGAGAAGCAGCTAGCGCCTCGTTGGATCAGGCTCTGTATATGCCGAGATACTCATGATGTGCACT
The DNA here is from genome assembly GCF_001657475.1 of Enteractinococcus helveticum. Lineage (GTDB taxonomy): Bacteria > Actinomycetota > Actinomycetes > Actinomycetales > Micrococcaceae > Yaniella > Yaniella helvetica. Next base: position 20,853 of record NZ_LXEY01000113.1, on the reverse strand, counting down.
GCGATGAGGAGCGTACTATTGCCGCTCACGCAGCTCGTTGTCAGCTGCTGTCAGATTCGAAACTATTGCTTCGAGTTCCTGTACTTTCTTTTTCAGTGCATGGAGTTCATCTTCGACCCGTGTCCCCAACAGTGTGCCGTCCCGAAGGTGAACAGGCTCACCGAGATCATTGAAGATCTCTCCGATACGAACTACCCCATCGCCGCATTGAACTTCGTAGTGCTCTCCTATTTTCCGGAGGACTTTGCCGATGACACCGGCGGCTTTGGGTTCTTCAACCACACCGCCAGAGCGTAGAACTCTGAGGCGCTCGCCCTTACTGTAAACGTATGCGCCGGGGTGGGGCGGAGCCGCCGCGCGAATGAGCGCATCCACCTCTCTTGCCGACAGCTGCCAGTTGATCAAACCGTCCCCTGGGTCACGTTTACCAAGGAACGTAGCTAAGCTATCGTCCTGAGGGACAGGGGACCAGTCAAGTCTTTGAAGTTTGGGCAGTAATTGATCCATCGCTTGGGCGAGGGTTCGTAAGCACTCTGCTGTAACATCCGCCGCGTCCATGTCTTCCGTAACCTGAAACGGAACTTGCTCGAGAATCCCACCGCTGTCAGCATGTTCCGCAATTTCAAATAAAGTCGAAGCTGCTGGAACCTGACCAAGAGCAATCCAAGCAACTGGCGCCCTGCCCCTACCTTTCGGGAGCGCGGTAGGGTGATAGCCTACGCACCCCCTGTGGGCAGTCGATAGTATCTCAGATGAGACTAATTGGGAGAGTCCTACAACGAACAGAAAATCGACATCCCATGCCTGAAGTTGGTCAACGACCGATTTGTCGTTCACCCGCTCGAATCCGAAATAATCAACTGTCAGTTCTTTCGCAAGGCTACGGAGATGAGACTCCTCCTGACGAGGTTCGTGCCCGGCTATGCCAACAAGTTGTATGCCACTTTTCGCGATATGACGTGCTGCGACAGCGCTACTGCCCACGGCTCCAACCACCGCAGCTCGTATAGTCTGTGTGCCCATTAGTCCTGCTCCGTCGGTTTTTCGCCGAAAAGTATGACTGATAAGGTTTTCAACAGAATTCTTGTATCAAATGAAAACGACACGTTATCGACATAGATCCTGTCATAGCGCCATCTCACGGGCCAGCTCAAAGTTATGTTCCCATTGGTCTGAGCATGACCGGTCAGTCCCGGTTTTACTAAGAATCTATGCCTGCCGTCTTCAGTCACTTCCTCAATGGTGTCCGCAAGAAATGGGCGTGGCCCAACGATGCTCATTTCCCCGCGGAGCACATTGTAAATTTGGGGAAGCTCATCGATCTTCAACCTGCGCAAAACCCGTCCGACTCTTGTCGTATCCGGATTCCCAGGAAGGACTTCTCCAGTTGAACGGTTGCCGTGCCGCATGGTTCTCAACTTATAGATGTTGAAGGTAGTCAGACCTCTGCCAACTCGTTGTTGACGAAAAAGCACGGGCCCGGGAGTTTCTATTTTCACAGCCAATGCAGCGGTAGCTACTATTGGAGCAACAGCTACCCCGGCAGCAGCGGCCACACAGACATCGAATACCCGCTTGCCGTACTTCTCGTAGAATGAGCTGTTTCGGTTGAGCATTGCCTGCTGAACCCAAAGTTCTGTTGAACGCAGTTGATCCAACTGAACCGTACTGTGATCGCTTTGCCAAGTAGCTGTTTGAGAACTGTTCATGATCATCTTTTCTGGTCGGATTTACCAGGTTTCCTTAATGAGAACGAATCCCTCGGCTGCGTCGAGGCCTTGTTGACTCCCCCGCCAACGGGCAAGGTGTTCTACAGCCTTGACTGACCTCGCATGAGGGAAAGGATACATTTGCGATGCGTAACAACGAAGCGCCTCAAGTTTCCTCTCAAGCTGGCTTTCACTCAAACTTATCCAAACGTTCGGGGTAAACCCCGGTTCAAGATATGGCACATTCCAGTGGGTCTCTGACTGCACTTCGTAAGCTAATACGCGTTTTATCCGTTGCCCTATCTCCGTGTTCGGTCGCCAAGCGACACTCGCAGCGTGAAATAGCGAACGATGATCACCGTGTAAATCGAAAGGGAACGGAACATATAAGATCTCCGGTTCATGCTCCGCAATTAAACGGTGCACTTCCTTGTTGACTTGCCATACAGGCTCCTGCGGATATGTGACAGCAGGTAAGTCCCCAAAGGTTACCCTTGATACGCCCAACCCTTTTAAACTCCGTGAGGCTTCAGAACGCACCGTATCAAATTCTTCTTGCGTGAATAGCGGATGTCCGTCCGATGCCGTACCGGGGCCAGTTGCTATCACAACAGAAACGTCGTCGCCCTCATCAACGTGCTTGGCGATCGTGCCTCCGGCTCCAAGCGTTTCGTCGTCAGCGTGAGGTGCAAGCACAAGAACATTTGCCATAAAACAAGCCTCTTCCGGAATATGTTTATAGCGTGAATAAAGGTGTGAGGAGACTCATAATTTTCATTCTGAGTCAAACAGGATCTTACAAGAACACCACGGAGATAAGAACCATCTGCTTACCCTCAAAAGCTTTTTATCCCATCCAGAAATGTAGCTACTGGCACAGAAAAAGCTGCTCGATTGCCGATGTTATATCGGCAATCGAGCGGCTCATTTAACTGCGAGTTCAATGTTAGGTCGCGAGCGCACCGCGTTTGGATTCTGCTGTCTGGTTGGCACGATTAGCCTTGACCCAGCCGTCGGTGATGTCCCAGATGGAGATAACGGCTACACCAAAGCCGAATATTACCGCCAGGGTGTACAAGCTGTCACCTTGGACACCGTTTTCTGACCAAAGGTTGATGAACTTCGCACTGAACAGATCACCCCGGACTAACAGGGTGATGAACCAGCTGAAAAATGCCATGCTCAGCACGGTATTGACTGCGGCCATCATGAAATTCCAGCCACCTCGGGCGTACAGGACGAGCGCAAAAATAGCTTCCAGAACCAACAGACCGATCAAACCGGTCATCGCCCAGGGCCATAACTCGGGATTCAAAACGGCAATAGACTCGCCGTCGATGCGAATGAACGCCCGAGTTTGATCCCAGATAAGAGCAGCAAGCATCAAACCAATGAAGACCAACGATGCGATGAGGTCACCTTTTCCACGGCCAACTTCTTGTGGCTCCGGGAGATTCTCTACGCTCCATGAAATCCCAATGTCTCCTCCAGAACGCTCGATAATGACAAACGTCAGTGTGACCCAAAAGCACACATGAAGAATGGTCGAGATAGTTGCCACGATGGCTTCGGCCAAAATATCGCCAATAGTGCCGCCAGCCAGCACCTGAGCGAATGCGACGACAACGAAGACGATCGGTGGGATGATCACCAGGAGGCGTTTCAGTAAGCGCCACCACGTGAGATAGTAACGGGGACCAATCAGATGTAATGGACGATCTGCATAGCTGGCCGCCAGGATGCTGGGATCGCCCAGTTCGGTCAACACTGCACGCTCAGCCGTTTCGCGAGTCTCGCCGTGCTCGATGCGGGCCGTGATGGCATCGGCAATAGACGCTTCGAGTTCCGCACGCACGTCGTCGTGCATTTCAGCGGGTAGTTCGTTGATGATAGCGGTGATATAGCGTTCAGAAAGTGAAGTTTTCATGGGATTGCTCCTCACGAGCCAGGCGGTTGATCGGGCAGTGCGGCAATCGATTCGGTCAATCTCTGCCACTCTTGGTACAGGACCCCTGCCAGCCTGAGCCCAGCCTCCGAGGTTTGATAGAACTTTCGGGGTCGTGATTCTTCTGTGTTCCAGTAACTCGTGAGGTGCCCTTGTTTTTCGAGGCGCCTCAACAGTGGATACAACGTATTAGCTTCGGTTTCGAAACCCGCTGCCTCGAGCTCTTGCAGCAGGCCGTAGCCATAGCCTGGAGATTGCAGCAACTGCAGACAGGCCAGCACGATAGTGCCGCGCCGCAATTCTTGAAGATGGGTTTCGAATGCCTCAACCATGTAGAACACTATACTGTGTCAAACACACTATCATCAAGGGCACAATAAGGTTTCTGTCAGTACGCCATGCTCGATAACGCAATGCTTCACGCTCCTGCCCAGGTCACAGGGCTGTTTGATCGCAGCAATGTACAAAAAATGTTGTGAAGGATAGTGTGCCGCTCCCCGCGATTCTGAAAAGCCCGCTGAGCCTGCCGGTCCTATCAGCTCCGATGTCCTGACTGGTCTTCATGGCAACTATCTGCACGACTCGATCACTGGTGCAGGATACGCCCCTGATGCGCAGGGTAGCGCTGACCCATCCGCGATGTCGTGTGGCAGTCACAGGAAATCCGAGGACAAAACCTGGTGCGACATCTGGGGTTCGGGTCAAGGTATAACGCCCTTACGATTATGCCGGGATATGAAAACACACAGGTCCCATTGGCCACCGGTGTCCAGCGCGAATAGCATGACCCTCGTGTGGAAAGCTCTTGGTGCCCTGTGTGTAGGTCTATTCATTACGCTGATGGACCAGTCGCTGGTCGCCATCGCGCTGCCCCAAATTACTGAAGACCTGGGTGCATCAGTCAACCAGGCGGTGTGGGTCTCGGCGGTGTATCTGCTGACGTTCGCGGTGCCACTGCTTGTGACTGGTCGACTCGGCGACCGGTTCGGTCAACGCAATATGTACCTGGTCGGGATGGCGGTCTTCGTACTGGCCGCGACGGCGTGCGCGTTCGCGCCCACCATTGAGTTCCTCATTTTTGCCCGGGCGATCCAGGGCTTCGGGGCCTCACTGTTGAACCCACAGCCCCTGAGCGTCATCAACCGGATCTTCCCATTCCACAAACGCGGCGCTGCCATGGGTGTGTGGTCAGCTGTTGCCAGTTCATCTGGACTCTTCGGTCCGGTGGTCGGTGGCTTCCTGGCCGGAGGGCTAGGCTGGCGTTGGGTCTTCTTCCTCTACATCCCGTTTGGCATTCTCGCGATCGTGTTGGTTGCACTCTGGGTTCCCAAATTGCCCACTGGAGTCTCTCGCATCGATCCGCTCAGCGCCATCCTGTCCTTGATCGCGGTCCTTGCCATTGTGCTCACTCTGCAACAGGGCCCAGAACTGGGCTGGCCAATCTGGCTCTTTGCTGTCCTAGCACTCGGACTCATCGCGCTTATGGTGTTCATCTGGCTCCAACACCGAGCCCAACGCCGCGATCAGGACGCCCTGGTGCCGCTGGAATTGTTCCGGATCCGCAACTTCCGCTGGGGTTCACTTTCAGTATCTACCCTGGGATTCGCGGTCTACTCGATGAACCTGCCCATCATGTTGTACCTGCAGCTTTCTGCCGGACTCAGCGCACAACTGGCAGGTTTGCTTATCCTGCCCCAAGCTATCGTATCCGTGGTGATGGCCCCCATCCTCGGCCGCCTCACCGACCGCCTGCCACCGGGGCGCATCTCCAAGATCGGATTTGGTTCTATGATGACGTCGATGGCACTCTTTGCCATCCTGATGTCGGCAGAAGTGCCCATCGGTTGGCTGCTCATCCCTCTGGTGTTCCAAGGAGCAGCCAATGCCATGTGTTGGTCAGCGAACTCGGCCATCTCAATGCGCGGCCTGCCCGAAAACCTCGTGGGTGCCGGCTCCGGCGTCTACAACACGTCCCGCCAGGTCGGTGCAGTCATCGGGGCCGCCGCACTGGGCGCGGTCATGCAGGTCAGCCTCCAGCACACCGGGTTCGCCCAAGCCATGGGTTTGTCGCTCGTGTTGCACGTGGTGGTGCTGGGCTTGGGTTTTCTGGCGGTTTCACGCTTCCGAGCCGAAAAGCAGCATCCAACATCGGCCAATTCTTAAAAGCTACCCCAATACAGAGCGCTGTCGCGCCCCCGAATGACGGCGAGCGCGACAGCAGCAGGCGAAGGTTCAGGTACTAGCCGCGTGCTGGTTGCAGTAACACTTTGGAGTAGCCCTCTTCGCGCTTATCGAAGCGCTCGTAGGCGTCCGGGGCATCTGCCAGCGGCAGTTCCTTGGAGACGACGAAGCCGGGTTTGGCGCGGCCGGCGATGATCAAATCGCGCAGCCGGTGGGCGTATTTTTTCACATTGGCCTGCCCGGTGCCCATTGTTTGGCCCTTTTCAAAGAACCGGCCAATCCTAAACAACAGCTCACCTTTGGCCGAGTGCTCATCCGGTGCTCCGGGATCGGACGGCACATAGAGCCCGACGACGCCCAATCCCCCGGTGGATCGCACGGTATCAACCAGTTGATTGAGCACAATGGCTGGTTGTTCATTTCCATCGGGTTCGGTGGCCTGGTAGCCCACGGCGTCAATACCGCGATCCACGCCGTAGTCTTGGATCGCATCACGGATCTGTTGGGCAGGGTCGCCGTCGTCGAAGTTAATGGGCTCGGCCCCCAGTTCCTTGACCAATTCCAGCCGATTTGGGACGTGATCGACCACAAACACCCGACTGGCACCCTTAATCTGGGCAGAGTAGGCTGCCATCAGCCCAACGGGGCCGGCACCATAGACCGCAACGGTTTCACCGGGTTTTACACCGGCCAATTCCGTAGAGTGGTAACCGGTTGGGAAGATGTCGGCCAGCAGGGCGAAGTCTTTTTCGTGTTCTTCACCTTGGGGTAGTTGCACGCAGTTGTAATCGGCAAATGGCACGCGAAGGTATTCGGCTTGGCCGCCACCATACGGGCCCATACCAACATAGCCGTAGGCACCACCGGCCTTGCCAGGTTCGTTCACAGTCAAACAGAAGGCGGAGTTACCGGCTCGGCAGTTATCGCAAAAACCACAGGCAACATTGAATGGCATAACCACCCGGTCACCAACTTTGACGGTGGTGACGCCGGAGCCGACTTCTTCAACAATGCCCATGTTTTCGTGGCCAAAGGTAATGCCGGGTTTGGCATCCGTGCGGCCTTCATACATGTGCAGATCGGAGCCACAGATCGCAGTCGAAGTGATTTTGACGATCACATCGGTGGGGTATTGGATGACAGGGTCGTCGACGTCTTCCACGGCGACTTCAAAAGGTCCTTTGTAGACAACAGCTTTCATGAATTATTCCACTCCTGACGGGGTGTTGCTATTTCGGTGTGGATTCGAAGGCTGCCACACCGGCCTCGGCAACCGTTTGATCGTTGTCGACGGTCGAACCGCTGACCCCAACCGCACCAATAACGGTGCCGTCGTCGAGTTTCAACGGGATGCCACCGGGAAACGTGATGAGTCCGCCGTTGGAAAATTCCAGGTGATACAGCGATTCGCCCGGCTGCACCATGGGCGACAGATCGCCGGTTGGCAATCAAAATACCGTGCGGTGCGGGCCTTTTTAATCGAGATATCAATGCTGCCCAGCCACGCGTCGTCCATGCGGCCAAAAGCTTTCAAATTGGCTCCGGCATCGACGACTGCCACATTCATTTTCAGATCGAGCTCTGCTGCACGGCGCAAACATGCGTCCACAACGGTTTGGGCCTGCTGCAGGGTAATGGTCGAGGGATTACTGGTCATGGTGCGACTCCTTATTCCATAGGGTTCGGATGCGAATGACCAGACGTTTGCGAGGTTGCGCGCTCTATTGGACTACGCTGTAGCTCGCCAACGCCTCTCATCCCATTGTGGCCGGGATGAGCAGTTTCCGAAACGGGGTGTGCGTTACAGCGAGGTTAAATGCTGATCCAGATCCAGGGGCTTGCGTGGTTTATGCTTGCGCTTATGCTCGGGCACACCACCCACGTAGATCCAGCCGAGCAGCTGTTCGTCCTTGTCTAGTTTCATGGCTTTGCGAACCGCTTTGGAGCGTGTGGCATGCCCGGTGCGCCACATGGTGCCCCAGCCGGCTTCGGCCAACAATAGGCTCAGGAAATGCGCGACCCCTGCGGCCACAGTTTCCTGTTCCCAGTACGGCACCTTCTTGCTCTGTTTCGGACTGACGACGACGGCCAGCACCAGGGGCGCTCGGGTGGCCTTCGAGATGCCCTTTTCCTTGGGCGTCTTATTGGCCTTGGCCAAGGCTTTGCCCAGGGTCTCACGGTCTTTGCCGCGCAGCTCAATGATCCGCCATGGCCGCAATCGCGAATGATCAGGCACACTCGACATCACGCTGACCAATTCGCCAAGCTCCTCGTGACTAGGTGCTTCGTCGGTGACTTTGGAACGTGATGCGCGGCGGGCCATGGCGTCATAGACGGGGCGGGAAGATGCTGAGTCGGTCGTCGTCATTGGCATCCCTTATCTCGCGACGTGTCGTGCACTACGCAGCGACTGCAGTACGGAAGTGTTGCCTATATTACTGGACGCAGGTAGCTGAAGCCCGTGGTTCTCAGGATTTTTTTCAGGTCAATCCGCTAGGGTGTTCGAGGCACTAAACGCCGTACCCAAACTGCCCCGTTTCATTCGAGGATCATAATGTTCGCAACGCCGCGTAAGTTCTTCCGCTTCTTTGCCATCGCGGAGGTGATCTCGTGGACACTGCTCATTGCCGGTCTCATTTTGCGTGCCACCCAGGGCTGGGATGTGGCGGTAACCATCGGCGGCGGGATCCACGGGTTTGTGTTCTTATCCTATGCATTGACGGCGATCCTAGCCTCGAAAAACCAGCGGTGGTCGGCTGGACCAACGGCCATTGCTATCATCAGCGCGGGCGTACCCTACGCGACGGTACCGGTGGATATTTGGTTAGACCGCACCGGTCGACTCGAGGGTAACTGGCGCCGCACAGCAACCGAAGACCCTCGCGACCACACCTGGCATGACCGCCTGCTGCGCTGGGTCATCAACCACCCAGGTCGCAGCGTGCTCATCGGATTAGTTGCCGTCGTGGTGGTCTATGTTGCCTTATTGCTGATGGGCCCACCCGTGGAACGCTAAGCGGCGAACCGCTAGTCAAACCAGCCGGTCTCCATATCAATCAGCCAGTGACTTCTCAACGTCAAGGCACGCTCCAAGGCAGCCAAAATACTGAGCACCAACGCCGGTGTAGTCGCCCAGTCTGGTAATCGAATTGGTGAGGTAAACGGGTCGATATATTGTTGGGCAAATCCTATCTGCGTGATGATCTCAGCAATGTGCAGCAACCCGAATGGCAAAAGTGTCAGCAGAATGACGACGGCGAGTATACTCATCAGCCGACTGATCCTAGGCGCTCGCTGAGCTAGGCTGGCGCGCAGGCCCTCGGCACTGGCGGGGTCAGGTTTTAGCACTCGAGCTTGACCGGTGCGGTCCACGAAGTGCATTCGTTTCAGCCCGTAGGTACTCGCAGCAACTTCGATTGTGCCACCCTCAACAGGGAATTCGGCCGGCAGATCGGCTTGGGCGGTATGCACACCATCGAGATAGAGGTCAGCTTTGTCGTCCCAGTCAAAGTAGTTGACGTTGACGGCATAGAGTTTCGCACGGCCCTCGGAGGTTTCTAGCGGCGCATAAAACAACGACCTTGTCAGCCCGTGCCAAACGCGGAACGGTTTGAGCGGGTGGCCGTCTCCTGGGCGTATCCTTTTCTTCTTGCGACCAAAGCCCCAGTCGGAGCCGGTGCCTGTCGAATTCATCGAGGATAGATCAATCGTGGAGTTGGCCCCTCCAGACGCGCCACCACGATCTTCACTTCATTGAGCTCTACCTCAAGCCCGTGAATCCGCTCATCTACCTTGTCGAACCGCGCGTCCATACGTCGACTCAACCACGCGAGGCCGGCAAGATATCCACCTCTGAGTGTTACTAGCAATGCTGCGGCTGTGATGATCGTTGCAATCACATCAGCTGACATGTACATACCCCTTATTGTGCCCCAAGTGTTACTTCATGTTCCAGCAAATGTACAACATCGCCGTCTTTCCTATCAGACGGCAGCATCCACCTGTGGAAAACTGCGTGGGGCCTCATGTTTCCCAACATAGGTAGGGTACCCATAGGTCTGAGCCCAAGTACTTGGGCAAACTGGGTCCCGGCAATATCTATGGCCGGGACCCGTGCAGCGTGAAGTTAGAACGGGTACTGTGCGATCGAAGAGCGCACGGTCAGCCACTGCGTTTCAGTAAAGGCTTCGATATTGGCTTGAGCCCCACCGAAGCGCGATCCGGTACCGGAGGCACCGACACCACCAAATGGGGCGTTGGCTTCGTCGCCGACGGTTTGTTCGTTGATGTGAATCTTGCCGGAATCAATCTGATCGGCCAAATCCATGGCGGTGCCGACGTCGCCGAGAATCCCGACCGATAGTCCGTATTCGGAGTTATTGACGATCGCTGCGGCGTCTTCAATGGTGGCAAACGACATGACCGGAGCAACCGGGCCGAAGATCTCATCTGCCCAGGCGGTGTTGTCGACAGAGACATTGGATAGCACGGTTGGTGAGTAGAACAGGTCCTCGTACTGGCCACCGGCTTCAACCTTGGCGCCCTGGGTCTGGGCCTTTTCAACGATCGAGTGGATATTGTCGCGCTGGCCTGCATCAATGACTGGGCCCAGTGCCACGGCCTCGGTCGCGGGATCGCCGATCGGCAGGTTCTTGGCCTTTTCTGCCAGTTTGGCAACGTACTCATCGACCAGTGACTCGTGGACCAGGTGGCGTCCGGCGGTCATGCAGATCTGGCCCTGGTGCATAAATGCACCGAATGCACCAGCGGAAACCGCAGCATCCAGATCAGCCCCCGGCAGCACAACCAGAGCGTTGTTGCCACCAAGTTCCAGGTGTGCACGTTTCAGGTTGCGGCTAGCAGCCTCACCGACCTTGCGGCCGGCTGCCGTTGAGCCAGTAAACGACACCACACGAACTTCAGGTGCTTCGGTCATGGCTGCACCGGTATCGCCACCGCCCGGTAGTAAGTGCAGGACGCCCTCGGGCAGGCCAGCTTCTTCCAAGACGCGTGCGATCATCAGACCACCGGTGACCGGCGTGCGCGGATCCGGCTTCAACAGCACAGAGTTGCCTAATGCCAGCGCTGGAACAACCGAACGGATCGAGAGGATTAGCGGAAAGTTGAACGGCGAAATCACGGCAACAACACCTGCCGGACGACGACGGGCGAACGACCATCGTGGCTCATCCGAAGTCAGCACATCACCCTGCGGCGCGGTGCACAGCGCTGCTGCCTCGTAGCATTCCTGTGCTGCCACGTGAAGTTCGAGATCGGCTTTGGGCGGGATGGCCCCGGTTTCTTTCATAATCCAGGACTGCAGCTCTTCGGCGTGCTGTTCAAACAAGAGACCGGCTTTGCGCAGAATCGCAGCGCGCTGTGTCGGGACCATCTTGGCCCATTCTTTCTGTGCAGCCGCCGCGCTCTTAGCTGCTGTTTGGACGTCGTCAGGACTTGCCGAACCAATTGTCCCGAGAGTTTCACCGGTTGCTGGTTCAATGATGGCGATGTCTTTGCCCGTGCCGGATTTCCAAGCACCGGACAGAATATTGTTGTGCCAGCGTGGATCGTCAAGCAGAGTCGTTTGCTCTTGCGTCTGTGTCATCTAGGTTATCTCCCTTGTAGAAAGCAATGAGTGGTAGGGACAGAAACCCTGAGCATTCCAGGGCATCCCCTACCAGTGTGCTGTATCACGGAATGAAGGTAAAGATGATGTCTCTCGCAGCGAATCAAATGGCCCGTCAACGGCAGTTATTTGAGTTTACCGTCGGAAAGGTCCAGTTCTTCTGCTGGATCCGGCGGCAGAGTCTGATCGTGATTCCAGATTGATTTTAACCAGCCGTTATCCGCCAAAGATTCTCGAAGTTGTGTTTCAATTTGTCGGATCCGCTCCCTCGTCACTCCGTGATCCCGGCCGATCGCATCTAGGGTCGCGGCTTTGGCATCCAGCGTCGTGATTCCCGCTCGCTTGTACAGAATGTCCTGGTCTCGATCTGTCCAGTATGAAACCACAATGTCTAACGCCTCACGGAGCTCCTGACGATAGATCCTTTCGACGGCGTAGTCTCCACCTTCGAGAGTCGTGGGGTCCACAATCAGTTCACTCAGACCGTATGGAATACCGTCAACCCAGCAATCACGTGACAGAGAAACAATTGTGGGTTCCGCTTCAAGGACACTTCGAACCTTGGCTGGTTCGACTTTCAGCTTCACAGCTACTTGCTCATCTGACGCTGGTTCTCCAGCACTTATCAATTCCTGTCGAGTTTTATTGATCTTGTTGATTTGTTCTACGACGTGTACCGGAAGCCTGATTGTTCTAGATGAATCGGCCATACTTCGGCTCATGGCCTGCCAGATCCAGTTATATGCGTAGGTAGAAAATTGGAACCCTTTTTTGTAGTCCCAAAGTTGGATACCTCGCAGTAATCCGATATTTCCTTCTTGAATAAGGTCAAGGAATCCAAAGGAGGCTTCCTTGAGCCAGCTGTACTTCTTTGCGACAGAGACGACAAGTTTGAGGTTAGCGTTCACCATCTTTTGAAACGCATGCTCCCCTCGCTCGACGATGCTCCAATAGTCACGCCGTTCTCTGCGTGTCTTCGTGAAGTTCGTCTTTAAAATATGTTCAGCATACAAACCGGCTTCTACTTGTTGAGCCAGCTCAACCATTTCTTTGTCTGCAAGGAGTTCATACCGTCCGATCTTTGCTAAATAGTCGCCCAATGCATCGTCGGTAATACGGATACCTCTCAGGCGTTCCTTAGGCCTATCCTCATCGTCGTCAAAAATGTCATTCCATCGTGGCCCTTGCTGAGGCCCTTCGGAGGACAGCTCAACGTCGATCGAACTTTCTGGAACTTCGGCAGTTCTATCGACGATGATCTCAGCACGCGGCGATTCGTTGGGCTGCGGGGCTAGAAACTCGATGAGCTCCTCGAGATGTTTCTCAAGGTCGAAGTACATGTAGTTGCGAGCATAGGGCAGGACATCCGGAAGAAATCGTTCTTGTCGTGCTGGATCTTCAATAGTTCCGAAGGCATACAGGTACACGAACCGCCCTCGGTCTCCGCTCGGCCTTTTCCGAATGACGCGCCCCAACCGCTGAATGAATTGCCGTTGAACGCGACTGCCTGATGTTTGAATTGCAAGGTCAGCAGCTGGGACATCGACACCTTCATCTAGCACTCGAGGGGCACACAGGGCTTGGAGATCTCCTCGACGAAACGCATTCATGGTGCCAAGTCGATCGACTTTCGACATTCCGGACATAAGAGATCCAGCGGGTACACCTACAGCTTCTAGCGTTTGAGCTGCAGCATGGGCCTGATTCTTACTCGACCCGAATACCAGAGTTCTTTCCGATGCATCAACAGCTGGTGCTAAAGCTGCTAGAGCATGATTCTTCACAACAGTGTTCGCGAGAAGCTGCTGCCGATCAGCAACATTTTTAAGGTACCGCCGTGCAATCGCTCCTTCAGCCGAAGCATCATCCCGTTGCGCAAGCAGACCGATCGCTTCCATAAAGTCATGCTCGTTCAAACTGTGCAGCTCGATATAGTTTCGCAAACTCAGAGTATCGACGCGAATTTTTTCAGATAAGTCATCGTAGGCGCTCTGTTCGTTGGGCAACAAGTAGATTCCGACCAGCGCGATATCGAACTTGGAAATAACGTCATAACGCTGCGCTTCTTTGTACCAGATCCGATAAACGATAGGACCGAAGTACTCGTCCAGGATCTCATTCTGGCCATCATTTCTGGTGTAGGTTGCGGTAAGCCCGAGACGCCAGGTGTAGTTCTCTTCTAGAGCGCTAGCGAAAAATGGTGCCGCATAGCGGTGGCATTCATCCGCAACAACTAGCCCTGATCTGAAGTAGTCGATAACTGATCGTGCACTCGCACTATTAATGATTGCCACAATCACATCGACGTCACGAAAATCGGCCGTGTGATTACCCCCGAGACGACCTATCGAAGCTGTCTGTAGATCTCTTCGGAGAGTCTCCGTCCATTGGTCTTGTAGCTCAGACGTGGGTACGAGAACGGTAACTTTCATGCCAACGCGCAAAGCCTGAGCGATGGCTGCAACACCCACACGCGTCTTGCCCGCACCAGTTACCGCTTCAATCACGCCACGAAAATTGTGAGTGCTCCATGCTTGAAGCGCTCGTCGCTGCCATTCATATAGTTCGGCAAACTCGAAATTGCTCACGACGGTGCGATAGTCAATGCTGGAGACCGCGTTCTTTTGCACGTAGCACCGCCGTATTCTGCTGTATTTCCCTCAATCTTTGATTCAATTATCGGACAAAACGCCTTGTGAGCTACTAATGCACCGTCTGTTAAGATCTGGGTCACATTTCAGGTGCGTTAAGCACGAAAGTCGACAAACCCTTCTCAAGGGTTTATCGACTTTCGAGTCAACGTGTAGACCGAATTATTTCTCGGGCTGGTCTATCGGTTTGTCGCCGTTGTCATAGACTGGTCCGGATTCTTCACCGGTAACCAGTTTCACTGAACTGGTTTCGGCTTCTTCTTTATACCAGTCGGTGTATTTCGGATCCGAGGCGTCTACGGCACTGCCCGCACCACGACCGTCCGGCGAATGTTTGACGGCGAGTTCGAATTCTTCGCCGTGATCCTCGATGCCGCGAATAACGGCGTCACTGACTGCCTTCTTCGCGTAATCGTAACGAATCCGAGCGGGGTCCGTGGACAGGTCTTTCAAGAACGCCCAGACCATCAAAATCAGCACGATACTGAACGGCAGTGCAATGAGATAGGTCAGGCTCTGCAGGCCAGATAACGCGTCTTCACCACCGGACAGCAGCATGACGATGGCAATACCGATCATGCACAGGCCCCAGAATACGACCAGGGTTTTCTTGGGTGCCGGGTTGCCTCGCGACGTCATCATACCCATGACCACGGATGCCGAGTCCGCTGCGGTGATGAAGAAGATCGCGAGCACTGCCATGAGAATAAACGGCGTAATCGCGTTGAAGGGCAAGGTATCAAAGAGGTTGAACAGCACTGCCTCTGGTGAGGCATCGCCGTTGAATCCTTCGACCCCGTTGATGGAGTTGATGATCGAGGCACCACCAAATACGGTGAAGGCTAGGATCAAAATCAGGGTCGGGACGCCCATGGTAACCAGCGCAAATTCACGCAGGGTACGACCACGCGAAATACGGGCGATGAAGGTACCAACAAACGGCGTCCAGGCAATCCACCATGCCCAATAGAATGCGGTCCACCAGGTTTGGAATTCGACTGTTTCGGGACCCCAGGATAATGATTTGGCCATCATCGGCAGGTAATTGTCGATGTAGTGCAGGATGCCGGATGGTACCAAGTTCAACAGGTACAGGGTCGGGCCGGCGAAGAACACGAATAACACCAGACCCAGTGTGAAGGTGATGTTGATGTTCGATAGGTAGCGGATACCTCGAGAAACACCTGACACGGCACTGATAATAAAACCGGCGCCCAGGATGCCGATAATGATGATCAGCGTGTTGTTCCCGATTGGGCCGATGCCGCTGACGATGGTGACGCCCTGACCGATTTGAATAGCAGACAGTCCCAGTGTGGTTGCCGTACCGAAGAGCGTGGCAATGATGGCAAAGATGTCGACGAGCTTTCCGGCGAAACCGTCAGTCTTGGATTTGCCGAAGAGCGTTTGGAAAATGGAGGAGATCAGTGTTGGCCGACCGCGGCGGAACGTTGCATAAGCCAGCGCCCCGCCAACGAGTGCGTACATACTCCAGATGTGCAGACCCCAGTGGTAACTGGCCTGGGAGACACCCTGGTGGATGGCTTCTCGGTTGACCTGCGGAGTTTCTCCTGCGGCTTGTTGCAGAGCGTTCATCGTCTCTTGCTGGGCTGCGGGAGTGTGCGGTGGCGGAGAAAGAAAGTGCGACAGCGGTTCTGAGGGACCATAGAAGAACAACCCGACGCCGAGTCCGGCCCCGAACATCATGGCAACCCATGAGAACCGTGAGAATTCGGGCTTCTCGTCGTCTTTGCCCAGTTTGATCTTGCCGTAGCGGCCGAACGCCACGTACAGCATGACGAACAGCCCAACGCCCATGGCCAGGTTCAGCAGCCATCCCATGTTTTCCATGGACCAGCTAAACGCGATGCCAGCAACGGTGCCCACCGATTCGGGGCTCAAAATACCCCACAGCACGAAGGCCACAATCAGCGATGCGGTGACAGCGAAGATAACCTTATCAATGCTGAAGTTGCGATCTTGATCGTCAATGCCAACGCCCGACAGTAGGCCGGGGTGGATATCGCCGGGGTACAGCCCGAGGGCTAGGGTTTTTCGTTTGGAACGGAGCTTGCCCACAAGCGGGGTTTTTGTGGTTTTACGCTCGGTCGAAGGATCCGAGGGGTCGAGGTTCAAAACTGTGTCTCCTTTGAGATCACGGTGCGCGGTAGTGTCGCCGCGTTGGAAAGCTTGCACAGGTGTCGTTGTCCGAGGCCACGAGTATTAGACTTTCGTGCAGGTAATAATGCAACAGCTGACGACACAGCGCTGTGGATGATCTCTGGAGCGTGGTGGCTCTGGAGCGTGCCTCAAACGTTCCAGTGTACTACCGCCGTCAACGAACTCCCAATTAGAACAGTGTCGACTTCGGCACATATGCAAGAGGCGCCGCACACCCCGTAGGTGTGCAGCGCCTATTGGCAAGCTATGAGCTCAGGCGTCTATTCGCTTAGTCGGTGCCAGCATCGAATGCGGCGTTGAGGCCGGCGGCTTCCTGATCTGCGTCAAGGTCAACGTCGGAGACTGCGATCTGTTCTGCGCCACCCACTTCGAGTTCACCCATGAGTTCGGCGGTTGGGCCACCCAGGGTGCCGCGGGATGCGTACTGTTCCAGACGAGCGCGCGAGTCGGCGATGTCCAGGTTGCGCATGGTCAGCTGGCCGATGCGATCGTCCGGACCGAAGGCGGCGTTTTCGACGCGCTCCATGGATAGTTTCTCTGGGGTGTAGGACAGGTTTGGTCCGGTGGTGTCCAGGATGGTGTAGTCGTCACCGCGACGCAGGCGCAGAGTGACTTCACCGGTGATGGCGGAACCGACCCAGCGCTGAATGGATTCGCGCAGCATCAGTGACTGTGGATCGAACCAGCGGCCTTCGTACATTAGGCGGCCCAGGCGGTAGCCGTTGGTGTAGTAGTTTTCGATGGTGTCTTCGTTGTGGATCGCGTTGAGCAGGCGCTCGTAGGCGATGTGCAGCAGGGCCATACCTGGTGCTTCGTAGATGCCGCGGGATTTTGCTTCGATGATGCGGTTTTCGATCTGGTCGGACACACCCATACCGTGGCGGCCACCGATGGTGTTGGCTTCCAGCACCAGTGCGACAGGGTCAGTGTATTCGGTGCCGTTGATGGCCACCGGACGACCCTCGTGGAAACGGATCGAGACTTCTTCGGTTTTGACTTCGACGTCGTCACGCCAGGCGGCAACGCCCATGATCGGTTCGACAATGTCGAGCCCGACGTTGAGGAATTCTAAGGATTTGGCTTCGTGGGTCGCGCCCCAGATGTTGGCGTCGGTCGAGTAGGCCTTTTCGGTCGAGTCGCGGTATGGGTAGCCGCGTTCGACGAGCCACTCGGACATTTCTTCACGGCCGCCGAGTTCTTCTACGAACTTGGAATCCAGCCATGGCTTGTAGATTAACAAGTTGGGGTTGGCCATCAGACCGTAACGGTAGAACCGTTCGATGTCGTTGCCCTTGTAGGTGGAGCCGTCGCCCCAAATGTTGACGTTGTCTTCTTTCATGGCACGCACCAGGAGTGTACCGGTCACGGCGCGCCCCAGCGGGGTCGTGTTGAAGTAGGTTTTGCCAGCCGAGCGTACGTTAAACGCACCGGTCTGCAGGGCTACGAAGCCTTCTTCAACCAGTGGCTTCTTCGCGTCGACAAAGCGGGCGATTTCTGCACCGTAATCTTTGGCGCGATCAACCACGCCTTCGATATCCGGCTCATCGTACTGGCCAATATCAGCGGTATAGGTGCATGGGATAGAACCGTGTTCGCGCATCCACGCGACGGCTACAGACGTATCGAGACCACCTGAGAAGGCGATACCAACGCGTTCGCCGACGGGGAGAGAAGACAAAACCTTAGACATGGTCTCAAGAATAGTGGTTTAAGGTCTGCTTCACCGAATCGTTGCACTGAACGACCTGGCACTGTCAGCTAACCTTCAGGAGTTGTGGCTTAAGCTGGGTGCATGTCGAATTCTGACGTGAATGAACCCAATCGCCTCATTAGCTTCCCGATTGACCAGTGGGGTGTGCCTGATAATCCGAACGTCGGCATGGTCATCGGCTCCGACAACACCGGTGAGCGCTTCAACCTGGTGGCTGTTGCTCCCGATGGCACCGTGGGATCGGCCGCGTTTCGCGACCGACCTGACGCCGAAACAACCGTGGGACTGATCAACAAAACATTAGACTCCCCCGCTACCGGTCGTATGGGTGGCCCGTTTGTGATGTTTCGCAAAGGGAAATTCAAACAGGGCATCCGTTGGGTGGGTTTCGATCTGAAAACGGTTCAGGGCAAACCGGCCCCGGATACCGACAATCCTCGGGCCATGGTGTGGCTGCTGCCCGCTTCTGATGAAAAATCAGTGGCACTGGTTGATACCCGGGACCCAGATAATTACCGGCCCATCGGTTTTTTCTTCACTGTTGACGACGCCAATGCGTTTGTCGACACGATGGATGCGATCGTCTCATCCATCTCCGAATCCGCTGGCTAACGGCTCATCCTTCTTGTTGGTCGATTTGCGGAAGGAATTCCTCAGGTAGCTCGGCAACCAGGATGAGCACCAGGTCATGAAGTTTCCAATCCATGTCACTGAGTTTTTCACGGGTGTCTTCGACTTCTTCCAGTGACGGCAGTTGACCTTCGTGGGGAACGACAAACACTTCGGTATGGAAAACCTGGCCCTGATCGCGGAGTCGCACATCAGCTTCTTTGACCCAGTCCAGCTTCAGGATGGCGTCCCTGGTGTCAGCGATCAACGGGTGCGGTTGCTTGGAATCCGTCGTGGTGGCTCGTGCATCAATGAGGCCGGCCAAGCAACTACGGAGATTGTTGATACCGTCGCGAATAATGTCGACAGAAATAAAAATGGCTGCCGCCGCGTCAAACCACCATAGTCCTGCACCCACTCCAAGAATTCCGACACCAGTTGCAAACCCTGTCATCCAGTCGGCCTTGTTCATATCCGCGTCGGTGTGGAGCACCTTATTATGCAGTAGTGGTGCCAGCTTGGATTTCATCCGACCTAAAAAGACGCTCGGAATCGCGACCAGAATCGAGGCACCAGACATCAGCCATCCGACCCACAGCTGGACGCCGAAAATTTCTATCATGCCGATGGGTGGCCGATCGCCTTGGACCAGACCCATCGCAGAGTCGACAAAAAGGTAACCGCCCAACGTCAGCAACGAGGTAGCCGCCACCAGGTGGCCGACTCCGATGGCCCGGTGATATCCATATGGATGGCGCGGGGTTGGTGCCCGACTAATGAATCGGATAGCCACCAGAAACGCTAATGGTGGCAATAGTGACAGTGCATCTTCGATCCAGGCAGCTTTCATTGCTTGAGAACTGCCAGCCAAAAGCACAATAACCGCGGTCGCAATGAGCTTATATACCACGGTGATCCGTTCGAGCCGGACGGCTCTGCGCAGTGCGTCCTGTTGCTCTTGGGGCAGGTCATGGTGCCCGAAATACCGTACTTTTTTGGTCGGCTTCGCACTCATGGACGCATCTCCTCTGGCACTTGTTGATCAATATCTTGATCTAAGAGGAATCGTTCCAAACTCGTCATAAAGGCGTTTTCACCCATTTGGACTGCCATGACATGTTTAGCTGTTTTGCCATCCACGCCAAGGGACTCCGCATACGAGGTGGTCAAGCCAGCATCGGAGGACCACGGTGATTGATCGGTGAGCCCACCGATGACGACATCGAGCTCACGTTCCGATAGCAACTTGATCAGTTGTTCCTCACCGCCAGCATGCCATTCAACTTCGGCATCAATCGATTCGGCATAGTCTTCAATGAGTTGGGCCTCAATGCCCCCGGGCTCATCCGGGCTGTGTTCCGCTGCCGTATCGGTCCATGGTGGCTGGTGCGAAACACCGGCGCGCAGTGTTGTACCGCTAATTCGGTTCAGAGTGCCATCTGGATCAGCAGGATAGTGGCCGCCACAACCGACCAGGCCAAGAGCCAGTCCACAAACGACCAGCATTCGACCTAGTACACGAGCTATTGGAACAGGAGTTTTCACGTGGTCCACCGTCCTTCCGCAAGGTGGTCAGCGAACTTGATGCTTTAAGTGATCTTCTTCGACCTTAAAGAGTTAGAGGTTGAAATACAAGATATTTTCGATGACTTCTCCATGCTGGGATATCACTATGGACGCTGACTTAGTATCCCCTGATAACTGCCTGAGGTCTGTTGACTCTGCAAGCTCTGACTGCAAGCGTGGAAAGTGTCAGAGTTCCCCTGAATTGAAAGGAGAGAACGATGGTAACTGCTCGCGAAATCATGACCCCTGATGCCGAATGTGTCGGGGTCAATGACACTATTACCCAGGCCGCAGAGAAGCTCCGGGATCTCGGAGTTGGCTCAATGCCATTCTGTGGTGAAGATAACCGATTGAAAGGTATGTTGACCGACCGCGACATCGTCATTGGCTGCATTGCGGCCGGAAAAGATCCTAACGCGATGACCGCCGGCGAATTCGGCAACGAAAAACCTGTAACTATTGGAGCAGACGACTCCATTGACGAAGCCATCGCCACGATGAAAGAACATAAGGTGCGTCGTCTGCCAGTCATTGATGGCCACGACCTCGGTAATTTTCAAGTCGGGTGAGACCAGCGAGTGTTTAGGCAGCGAGTTGTGTGTCCTTTTGTGACGGTTCGGTGGGCTGGTTGATCCAGGCGGCTGCTGGCAGCTGCAGGGTTTTGGGCAGCTCAT
>NZ_LXEY01000112.1 GCF_001657475.1 Enteractinococcus helveticum | reverse complement strand
CCACCGAAGCCATCAACGGCAGAATCGAACACCTGCGCGGCACCGCCCTGGGCTTCAGAAACCTCGCCCATTACATCACCCGAGCACTGCTGGACACCGGTGGATTCAGAAACAAAATACACTCACTTTTACGATGAGCCTGTTTAAACGCGGTCGGAAGGGATTACCCTATGAACTGTGACCTTCAAACAGATCCCTGCTGCGTCAGCATCCACCGGCCTGCTGATCATCCTTTTGTGCGCCATGGGTGCCGGGCCGCTATTCAACTATGGTGTGTCCGTTTCCTCTGCGTTGATCATTGAACAGCTGGGGATCACAGCCGGCCAACTCGGGTTGATCGTCACGGTGGTCTTTGCTAGCGCAGCTATCTCTAGCATCTGGCTGGGCAATCTCGCCGATAAGATCAGCGCCCGTGCGCAGATGGCCATTATCTTCACCGGCACTGCGGTTGCGCTGGTTATGGCCGCATTTGCCCACAGCTACTGGTTGCTGTTGGCCGCAGCCGCCCTGTCCGGGCCAGCCCAGGCAATCTCGAACGCCACCACCAACCGGGTTATCATCCGCGCGGTCCCCGTTGAAAAACAAGCTGGCTGGATCGGCGTCAAACAATCCGGGGTCCAAGCCTCACAGTTATTCTCCGGGCTCTTATTCCCTGCGGTCGCTCTTGCGCTTGGCTGGACGGGTGCCGCTCTGGGTGGGGCGCTGGTTTGCGTATTGCTCTGGTTCGCTTCGTTTAAGTATGTCCCATCCCCGGCGAAGCTCGCCGCCAGCAACAGCCCGGCACCGGTCGAAGAACCACCCGAGGTCACCGTCGAGACCGACCAAGTGTCGGCGGTGAATACCAAAGACAAGATGCCGGCGATCGTCTACTTCTTTGCGGTCATTGCGATGCTGTCGGGCATGGGCACGCAAGCTACCAACGTCTACCTGCCGCTGTTTGCCGTCGAAGAGCTGAACTTCTCATTGGTGTTGGGTGGGGTGGCCGCCGCGGTCTCCGGAATCATCGGGGTCGTCTCACGGTTGGCCTGGTCCCGCCAGATGCAAGCCGGTGCCCAACCGTCGCGACTGTTGATTATGATCAGTCTCGGAGCGATCTTCGGTGTGCTGGCCTTCCTGGGCGCGGCGATGTGGCAACAAACCGTTCTCGTCTGGGTCGGTGCGGCCCTACACGGCATGACTGTTCTGGGCGCCAACGTGGTGATCAACGCCGGGCTGCTGCGAGCAGTGCCCGGCAGCAAAATTGGCGCAGCCTCGGGGCTCAACTCAATGGGCATGTACGCCGGATTTGCGCTGGGCCCACTGGTGATGGGCGGGCTTCAGGACCTCACCCACTCATTCACAGCCGGTTGGATGTTTGTCGGAGTATCGTATGTGGCGTGTGGTGTTGTGGCCGTGATGCTGTATCGTCGCAGGGGCCGAAACGAGAAACGATCATAATTTTCGTCACGCTCATGTTCCCCGAGGGGCACTCGTCCTGATCCTCTTTCTGTCCGCCCTCTGGTTGGGCCTGATCATCGGTATATCATTCATCGAAGCGCTGCTAGATTTCACCGCTTCGGGTGTCACCATCCCGCTTGGGTTAGGCATCGGCCGTCGCGTCTTTTTGGCGATGAATAGCGTAGAGGTCCTCATCGGTATCGCACTCCTCGAGGCACTCATCTCGCTGTGGTGCAACCATCGCTACTACGAGCTTCCGAATTTCAACTGCATGCAGCGCTACGGTTTCATCGCGCTGGGCCTCGTGGTCATCACGACCGCGATTATCCGTCCCGCTGTTGGCCCTCTACAGCGATTGGGCACTCGAAGGCAGGTTTGAAGGTGGCTCGACGATGCACTACTACGTGGGGTGCGAAGCGCTGCGCTTGTCATCCTCGTTCTGCTGATGGTCACGACCGAGCGTGGGCTGCTCCTGCCGACGGCGGTTGATGGGGTATCGAAAGAAGATCCACGACCGACTGTCGAAAACGAACGCTTCTGAGAAAGAAACTGGCCTTGCTTCATCCTTTTCAAGAGATGAAGCAAGGCCAATAACTGTGTTCAACGGTGGAATCCTCACCTGAGGATGGCGGTTGCTTACCTGAGGAGTTCCTCGAAGGTCATTTACGGTCGGAGGCTGCTAGCGCGCCCCATTTGCCTCGGTGAAATAATAACGGTTGGGCATCGTCATTCTGACCTAGTTCATCAACCTGTGCAACGATCAGCACGTGGTCACCACCGTCATAAGTCTCCCACGGCCGGCACTGGAAGTAGGCGGCTGTTTGACCAATGCGAGGAGCTAATCCGTGGAAAACCCAGTCGATAACCAGATCCTCTTGGGGCTTTCCAGCAAATTGGAGTGCGACATCGAGCTGGTCTTCGCTCATCACATTGATCGCGAAGAAATTTTCCATCAGATACGGCAGCGCCTTTGAACTGCGATCGATGGAAACAAGCACCAAGGCTGGGTCCAAGGACACCGAGGTGAACGAATTGATCGTCATCCCATAGTTGGTGCCCTGGGACTCGTACGTCAGCACATTGACGCCGGTTGCAAAGTGACCCAGAGTGTTGCGTAGTTCGATGGGATCCAACGGAACCGTGGGGTTAAAACCGGGATCAAAATCTGCTGGCGAGCTGGTGGTTCTACGAGGTTTGGAAAGCTGGACGGATGTCATGGGATTCTCCTAGATAGAAAGTGAACGAAATATTTGGTTTCGGGATGACTGTCAGATCACCGAGCGACGATGACCGGGAGATAACCGGTCCACGGCTCCGATACAAATGCTGAATTAGCATTCGAGGCGCTGACGTGAACCGCGACCGAAGGCTGGGCGGTGAGTCGACGAACCGAGACCGACAAGATGGAAATCAGTTGGTTTTTCATGGGAACCTCCCGGAGGAAATCGTTGGGGCTTGCGTGTGATTTGAGACACTGCATGACTGGGTCAGGGAATACAAGGGCGCCGCAAGCTCATCTGCCAAAAACATTTCCGACCGCCTCGCGCACGGACTCCAACCCACACCAGGTAAAACCTCACCTGACAAGGGGTAACGCCGAACCACAAGCATGATTTTGAGTCAAGAATGTCGGAAAATTCAGTCAGAAATTTGGGTGGGCGAGTTTTTCCGTCACCCCCAGGGACGCCTCGAAGCAAAACTAAAAGATATAGCACCCTAAAGTGTGTCGTATCTCACATCATTGGGGTCTGTGGATACTACACGCAGACGTCCGGGCATCACCCTCACCGCAGCCCATGAGGATTTCCTTAGCACCCGGATGCCCCAACACTGGCAGTTATTAGGATCAGACTTCGGTTTGTGGCCTCTGGTGGTACACCCTGTCCACGGGGTTGGGAAGTGAGCTCGGTACATCGCGGACAGGAGGTCTCATGACATGTGCACATGGGGTCTGGTGGCTTTGTATGTCCTGTCTCGCCACATCGTGGACCACTCGCACGCGTCACCCAATGTCACGTACAGGTTTTACCCTCTTTTCGACAGTCACGCCAAATGCGGTGTGGACCCTTCTCTGGCATGGTAGATGAATTCACGGGTGCGGCCCCTTCGATAGGCTGTACGTTGAGTCCTGCCAGGGGCGAGTAAATATTCTCACGATCCCGGCGTGGTCAAATTTCCTAAGAAAATTGCAGAGCATTCGCAGCAGCCAGCAGAGAAACCGCCAGCCCTCAAAAAACCTAACCGCAAGCGAAGCTTCAATACGAATGATCGAGCCACACGCCAACAAGCTTAAAGGCAGCAGCTAAAATCTCAAAGGACCCAATCCTGAATCACTGG
Source organism: Enteractinococcus helveticum (assembly GCF_001657475.1). Lineage (GTDB taxonomy): Bacteria > Actinomycetota > Actinomycetes > Actinomycetales > Micrococcaceae > Yaniella > Yaniella helvetica. The sequence goes on along the minus strand of NZ_LXEY01000112.1, from coordinate 32,394 downwards.
TCTGATCTTCCGTCCCTTCACGAAGGAGCGGAACGAAAAGCGGGCGATTCCGACCCCAAGCACCTCGAACCCAGACACGATTAGAACGCGTGTTAATAGGTTCGGGTATTCGTTGCGGTCGGGTTTGCCAGCGGTGGGTTGTCCACGCTTGGCGGGCCAGCCGTCGAATGATCACGATCGAGTTGGCAAACGCGATAAAAGCCGCGTGGACAGTTGCCCGGCATCCGGTGTTGATCAGCAGATTCTGAACCCGTGATTGTGCTAAGCATTGGTGCATTCCACCACCTATCGGACGCCAGCTTGTAGAGGCTCACCTGTGGTGCTGATCTGCCAGTCATGGCCCAGGTGGTCAACAGGCCCCGGGTTTTGGCAGAATCCTAGCCAGCGTCCAGATGTACGGTGAGCTGCTCCGGCAGGTGGCCATGGAAACGTAACAAGAGCTCTAACGTGGGCACCGATAACGGTTAGTCGTTGCAATTGGCTGGGGCCGCCACGACCCCAATGAGGACGGCACTCGCGTCGGTCATTACCGGGCGCTTGGCGCCGTACTTGCTGCGGTCTACCGGGGATCGACCAGCAACTTCGTCGCCATAAGGGGCTTTGACGAAACACGTCTCGGTGCAGACCCCGTCGAGTTCACGGCCAACGATTCGGTCGTAGTTGTCCAGACAGATCTGCTCTAGTGTCTCGAAGAGACCAGCGGCGATCCACTCCTTGCGGTGCCTGCGGATTGTGGCGGCTGAGCAAGTGGCGTCGCTGATCTTTTTATAAAGGGGTATCCATTTGAGTGCCAATTCGTAGGTCAGGTGCTGATGAGGGGCTGATTGCTTGTTAGTGCCGTTGTCTGGGTGCTCTCCAGGGCCCCATCACGGTCGGCGGGGCAAGAGTGTTGAGCTGGGATCTCTTTCCCATGACACCGCGAGGCCGCGTTGCTTTGGATTGGGAGTCACGGACGAGCTGCCGAAAGGTGACTGGTGCACCAGTCACGCTACGGTGTAAGAGTCGCATAAACACCAGGCACCGATAGGTGCTGTTGCGCCGGTTGAAACGGAAGATGAACTCATCGAGGTATTCACACAGATGCCCGGCGCTACCGGAGTCTTGATAGGTCCCTTCCAGCTATCGTTTGACTTGCACAAAGAGCCGGTGCACTGCGGCCAAGGATTCATGAGCAGGCCGCCCAGTAGCAGTCACGCTGATTGCCTGGTGAACATATCCGGCGGTGGCTGCCGGATATGAGGTCAGACCATCAGCGACGATTATCGAGCCGGACTCGATATTGGCGGTGATGAATTGTCGCAGGGTGAGCGCTTTGGGCATCCTGGATGATCCCAGGCCGGGCTCTGCCCCAGCCCCTCTCGGTGACCTCTATGGCACCGGCAACCATGTCTTACCCAACGCGCCGCGGCCTCTGACACCGGCTTTGGGGCCACCAAAAAACGTCTCGTCAAGCTCGATGTGACCAGCCAGCAACTGGCTGTTAGCAGAGCTCATCACGGAGTGGAATTTCGCCAGCATCGTCCAGGCGGTTTGATAGGAATTGATCGGTAAGATCTGGTGCAAGTGGGCAGCTGAGACGCCGGCGTTCTTGTTGACGGTCAACAGCCATGCCGCTTCAAACCAGACACTCAACGGCGCCCGGGTATCGTGGAAGATCGTGCCGGTGGTGACCGAGACTCGTCGGCGGCACCTTGCACAACGATATCGCCCTGCTCTGTCACCACTGGTGGCATCGGCTGCACAATGCGGGCAGACAGACCCTGCCGGCCAGCGCAACCAATCAAGGTAATCTAAACAGGCTTGGTCACTGGGGAGCCAGGATCGAAACTGGGCAAGATCTGCTGGGTAATCAACACCCACCACAGGATGACCATCAGCGCTGTTCGCGGTAAAGTCTGACACGACTGACACCCCTTCTTGGTGTGAGTCCACGTCCCCGGCTGTTGGCGCAGCGCGGGGACGCTCTATGTTCCCTGTCAGACTATCCCACGATCGGCGTTAGAGTCCTATGAATAGTGCCCCAAGTTTTTGGCACTCAAATGGATACCCCCTTTTTTATATGAAGGGGGTAGCACGTGGACCAGTTTGTGGAACACGACACGATCTGGGATGCACGGGCTGTGACTTCCTCACGGATGCTCATTACCGGTGGGATCAATGCTTCAAATTGGTGCCACATGCGGTCGATTGATGAATAATGGAAGAGCAGGCATCGGGGCTCTTGGCAAACGATGAATTCTGAACAAATCCACGTTTGGCAGGCCCCGATGCCTGTACTGGTTTAACGCCCATCAATGACACACTAGCGAGCCCCTATGGCCACGCGTTCATATCAGGCCAAGGATCGAACCGTATCTCATCAGCATGAATGAAACATTTTTTTGACAATCAAAATATGATAACCGAAATACACTCTGTTGGAAGAGCATGAGGGGTTCCCTCGCTTCAGGGGCAATGCTAGCCCGCTCATCTCCCTTACGGCTCCTAGATTCTCCAATCATTTGGCTACAACCCGGAAGCCAATATTTCCTGACGTGGAATCTGGGGTATTCTTCGATCGTGCTGCTACCCGGTAACGATTACAGTAAGAACTGTGACACAGGTAAGACCCACCCCGTAACACCCTATGGGTACCCGAGTCAGGCCCCTGAGGTTCCCAGACCGGCGGCCCGGAAGAATAGTAATCAGTTGCGAACCAGTCCTGACACCATTCCCAGATATTTCCGGTCATCTGCCACAAGCCGTAGCCATTTGGTTGGTATGTTTTCGCTGGTGCAGTCGTTAAATAGCCATCCTCAGCAGCGTTCTCTTTAGGAAAATGTCCCTGCCATATATTGCAATTCCATTTCCCATTTAAGAGCAATTCGTTGCCCCAAGCGAACCGCTTAGCGTCAAAACCACCTCGCGCCGCATATTCCCACTCTGCCTCCGTAGGGAGTCTGGCCTCCGCCCAGTGACAGTACGCTAATGCATCTTGCCATGAAATATGAACAACTGGATGGTCATCTTTACCTTCAAAGCTCGATGCTGGTCCGTTAGGGTGCCGCCAATTTGCACCTTGTACGGTGAGCCACCATGGAACGCCAGTTACGCGATTAATTACATCGGATCGTCGACCTTGAAAGGCTGCGTAAAAAACAGCAGATGTCCCATACTGTTCTGCGGTGGTTTGGTAGCCCGTCTCCCTCACGAAAAAGGCAAACTGTTCGTTAGTTACAGCGGTTGAACCAATTAAAAATCCGCCTAATTCCACCTCATGAACCGGACCTTCACCATCTTGTGCGTATCCCTCGTCCCAATGGTCCCCCATCCAGAACTTGCCTGAAGGAATGGTTTCAAACTCTGGTCTCGGACCATTGGAAAAATCACCTAGTGCGCTTCCGTAGTTTCGAGGTGCTATCAGTTCCGGATCCCTCCTAGCTGGGAGGGAACTCTTTCCAGAGGGAAAACAGCAACTACCCATTATTATCTTCCTTCTCTGGTTTTTCTATGTCATTCGCCCAATCAATCGAGAGTGATATTGCCGCGGATTCTGGAGCCGCTGCATTCACTGCCTCGAAGTCAACTACCTCCACTCCCTGGTCCTCAGCATATTGGTCCCATTTTTCAGCTAATTCATGGGCAATGTCAGGATAGCTGTCAATTACGTTGTTGGTTTCACCCGGGTCCTTGTCCAAATTATATAGAGAGTACTCACCTGTGCCCCCCATTGGTTCGGGAGCGAAAATTAGTTTCCAGTTCCCAGAGCGATACGAGCGATGCCCAAAATGCTCCCAACCAAACTCATCGTCTCCGATGGAGTCGGAGGTCCCTTCTAGAAACGATTTGGCTGAATAACCTAGCAAATTCTCACCAGGCTTCGTATTAGCTCCGCCGTACTCGGCGAATGTGGGGTACAAATCAGTAATATGCGCAAAGGTGTCGACTACGCGATGTTCATATTCCTCGTTTGTTGCCGGGGTTTTGATGAATGCCGGCACCCGACTGCCTCCCTCAAAAAGCGTATTCTTAGCGTGGAAATAGGGCCCTGACGATACCTGTGCGTTCGGGAGCCCGATTGAGACGAAAGATCCTTCTAGCCCGTATGACTCAATATCGCCGACTTTCGGGTAGAATTTACTATGCCACCTTTCTGTACCCGGCCGTATATAAAGTTCGTGAGTATTAGCTGCTGCCCCGTTATCACTCGCAACCACAATCAATGTGTCGTCATACACATCGGTATCTTGGAGATAATCAATCAGACGCCCAATTTGTTCATCGGCCTCATGAATAACTGCGGCATAGACAGCCATTCGGTAGGCCAAGTCTTTTTTCTGATTCTCAGTTATGGAGTCCAACTCGGGTGTTTGCGCTATCCAGCGAGTTGAAGGAGCCTCTTCTATCAGTTCAAGTTCCAGCATTTGCTGGATTCGAGCGTCTCGAAGCTCTTCAAAACTATAATTGTCAAGGTAGATATCTAGATATCTACCAATCAGTTCTTCATCTTCCACATGCAAGGGGTCATGTGGCGCAGTATACGCAAGGTACCCGAAAAAGGGATTCTCCGCTGTTACGCTCTGATCTATCATCTCGATCATTTCGTCGGTGTAGGAACGCGTGGCGAAAAAATCATCCGGCAGGGAATCGAGAGTGCTGCCGTTTCGTTCATATATAACGGTGTTTTCCGGTTCATGGGTGCGTTGCGAGAGTCTTAACCCATCGGGGAAATAGGAGGCCCCTGCATCGTATAGTGTCAAATTTTCGTTGAAGCCGGTATCTTGAGGTGTCTGTCCCTCTTCTTCACCTAGATGCCACTTTCCTACTTGATAGGTATCGTAACCGACTTCATCAAGCAATTCCGCAATACCTGTGAAGTCCCCTTCAAGACTCCCTTTGTACCCGGGAGTGCTTTGAGGAACGCCTGGGGGCGTGAGGTTTTCCATAGATCCAAGACCCACCTGGTGCGGGTCCTGTCCAGTCATCAAAGCAGCCCGACTAGGAGCACATAAAGGATAGGCATGAAAATCGGTAAATTGCGTGCTTTCTCGGACGAGAGCATCAAGATTTGGAGTCTCTATTTCACCTCCATAGGCTCCAAGATCGGTATAACCTAAATCATCGAGAAGTATCATCAGAATATTTGGCTGCTCTGATGATTCATGGCTTAGCGAGGCTTCGCCAGCTACGCTTCCACACCCGGAGAGAGCAGCAGTAAGTAAAAGCGAAGTTCCCAACGCAACTCCAGCTTTCCCTGATCTCACTGGACGGTTCATCGCCGTCGTGTGCATATATTGATCCTTCCTATTTGTGCGAAAGAGCCCGCTACAGGCTCTATTTTTGTATCGGATAAATTAGACCCTCGGAGGGTACATATTCGTAGCCGCTCGAGTCTAGAGAATCTGCAATCCAACGCCCTGAGAATCAACCCCGATTGCGCACCGAGCTGTGAAGGAGAGCAAGAAGACCTTGCTGCAATCGATAACTTCATCCCTCTGCGTGTGCTTTCGATCACGGTTCAACTTAATGAGTCAGCTTGAGGTCCGGCTTTAACAGCGTAATTAATAAAATCTATTGACTTATAGCGGTTTATAAGCAGGAGTTTTCGCATGACTTTTCATGAACACATTCGTTCAAAACTTCGCAACGCCCACTATCCACGGAAGCCGCACCACCTACACTGCAATACGCTGTACAACGCTTGGAAATAGTGCGAAAGTTACATAGCTCTCTATCGAACCAAAAATCAAATAGTTGCGAACCATGTCGACCGCGCGCCTATTTGCTGCTTAACCGTTTGGCACTGTTTCAATGAGAGTATGTCGTTTCTAATCAAAATTTTTGAGCATGAATGGTTTACTCATAGTCTTCTGTTAGTTAAGGCTGAGGTCTGTAATCTGACTTCTCAACGGACCTCACCCGGCGCGGTTGTGAGCTCCTGATACAAGTGATCCACTTGCTTGAGAACGAAACTGCTAAGAGAATAACTTGACACCATGCTGCTCCCACCGCGCAAAAGACCCCACGACAGCGCAGCTTTCGGAGACGGATATGCAGAGACTATACGACCAATTTCCCAAGGTTCAGCAGACGCTGGTAGTCGTTCTTCCTAGCTGTTTGTACGCCCTATCCCAGAGTGATTAGGTTCGTCGCGCCCCCACGCGAGGGTGGGCCAAGTGCACCCTTGCGCACAGCCCCGATTTGTTTGATCGTGTCAACGAACCGTCGCATGGTCGGCGTCATTTCGATCCCACTACGCCAAATAAGCGTGGCCTGCATGGGTGGTAACCACGCCGGAGCATCCAGCGCAGCAACCCCCTTCCATTGGGCCGCAATGCGTTGCGTGGTTGGCGCTACCCCGACCCCGGCACTGACAAGTGGCATAGCGCTTTGTGGGGTAGAGACTTCTAGCACTTCAAAGGTTTCATCGTCTTTCAGACGCTCTTTCACGATTTCTGGCATACCGGTGAAGGAGCGGAGCTTTCGGGGCAGAATCCATCTGCCCCACCCGTGATCCAATGGGTGATGCTCTTTTGCTCGCGAACTGGGAACGGCAATTTTCAGTGGGATAGAAACCACTGGCAAGAGCGTCAAGCCGTTCAATGCGGTTACAGCGAACTGTGCACGACTAAAGGGCACGCAAGCTAGATCAAGCTCCCCCTTTTTCAGCCGAGTCAAAACCTCTTCGGGCTCCAAATCCACCATGCGAATACGCACTTGAGGTGTATCCAGGGTGATTTCAGCGAGCGCATCGGCAATAATTTCGTTGATCACCATGGGTTCCACACCTAATCGGAGTTCGCCAACCTTGCCTTTGCCCATTAACGAAAGCGTATGTGTCAGTTGCTCACGCTCTGCTATCAACCGCTGGCCGCGTTCCAACAGATGCAGACCCGCTGCAGTGGGCTCCACCCCCTGTGAAGTGCGCTTCAGTAATTTTACCCCAAGCTCGTTTTCAAGCTTTGTAATCGTTGCGCTCAGTGGGGGCTGCGACATGCCAAGTTCTTTAGCAGCACCTGATACCGATCCGGCTGCCACGATTGCCTGAAAGTAACTAAGATGACGGAATTCCATTGTGTCCCCTCATGGATGTACTAAAAACTCTTGAATCGAGTTCTGCTGGGTGAAGACGGCCATCGACGTATTAATCACATGTGATTTCCTGCATCAGAAGTGGTATCAATCTCAACTGTGTGCTTGCCTCTAATATTCCGGTTCTGCGCCTCTATTAGTGATGCCGGCCGGACGGCGGATGCAGTGTTGAAACGCCGTCCGACCGCGAACACCAAATGTTACCCATCCACCGGAGAGTGACTGGACAACCCTCGGCGATTCTTGCGGGAGGGTGAGGTCTCTTCGCCTTAGAGGGCGCGAGCAACCTCGTGTGGTTCCACTATGTTGTTTTTCAGTTGCCCAATCCCATCGACGGCGACTTCTACAAAGTCGCCGGACTCCAGGAAGATTGGTGGGTTGTGCCCCTTGCCAACTCCGCCGGGAGTTCCGGTCAGGATCATATCGCCCGGCCGCAAAGGCACAATGGTCGACAGGTACGACACCAGCTGGGCCGGATTAAACAACAAGTCGGAGATGGGATGTTCTTGCATGACCTTCTCATTGACCTTGGTCTTCAGAACCGCTGAATCGCTGTCAAACTCATCTGCGGTCACCAAGACCGGACCAACCGGCGTGGAGTTCGCCCAGACCTTGCCCTGTAACCATTCTTGAGTGCGTGCCTGCCACCCCCGCATCGAAATATCGTTCGCGATAGAAAAGCCGGCAATATAATCAGCAGCTTCTTCTTCAGACACCTTGTAGGCAGTCTTGCCGATGATGGCGACAAGCTCGCCCTCCCAATCGAGTTCCTGATCTTCGGCAATGGCTACAACATCATCACGCGGGCCAGTCAGAGTATCCGCAAACTTCGCGAAGACGGTCGGGTATTCTGGGAGCTCGCGGCCCATTTCCTGAATGTGTTCCGTGTAGTTCAAGCCTATGCAGAATATCTTTGATGGATTTGGCACAATCGTTGCCAGCTGGGCGTCGAGCACGTGATGTTGGGTGCCATCGGCAGCTTCGGCAATACTGCGCCATGCAGGGTCTTTCAGAAGTTTACCCACGTTGGTGTAGCCGGAAATTTCAGTGTAGGTTCCGTCATCGGTGTCGCCATCAAGCCGGGCAGTAATGGTAGACCCGTTTTGGTTCAACGTGGCAAGTTTCACGGTATCTCGTCTTCTTTCTGTCAATGAGGTCTATTTCGGGGTGTCCAACTGGGCGCTACAACTGCAACGCCCAGTTGGACGGAGCGGGCCCGGTGGGCCGCCAACTAGGCAGCTTCTTCCAGCGCCTGCTCTTCGGAGGCAAATTTTGTCCAAGTTCCTTCCGGCAACATCCTGCGCAAGACCGGGTAGATGATCAGCGATAACGCCAGGCTGGCGAGGAACCCCAGGGCCCAGACGCCGGTTGCCATGAGAATGAAACCAACGGCTGAGGACAGTGCCATGGTCAGCAGTCCCGCCCAGTTCCAGTTTTCAATTTTGTGCGTAGCCCGGGTGTATTTGGCGCGGCGGACAAAGTAGTAGTCGGCGATCATGATGCCGCACATCGTAAAGGTCATGGTGCCGAGGTATGCCAGATATTGGGTGAAGTGCCCAAGAATGCCGCCGGCAATCATCAGCAGGGCGATAATGTTTCCTGCCACCACCATGCTGGCCCGTCCTGGTTTCCAGCCGGTCAGGGCATCAATGAGGTTGACCAGTGACAGCGAGCCGGAGTAGGCGTTGATGGCTTGGGCTTTGGCTTGGGAGGCGTAGATAGTGATGAATCCGATCCAGCCGGCAAAAATGACGAAGAACGCACCGGTGTTTTCCATGATGAACGTGCTACCGGCTTCTGCGGCTTCTCCCGGAGACATCCCGGCGTTGCGTGCCAGGATGTAGTCGATGACGGCAGGCATTCCGCCGATCATCACCAGTGCACCCAGCACGACCATCAGCAGGTTTTGTACTATTGGTCCGGCCAGCGACAGGATGGTGACGTCTTTGCGACTGCGGGCATACCGTGCAAAGTCGGTGGTGACCAGTGCGATGGTGCCTGCAGTTGCTCCCATGACTCCGAAGGCTGCTTCAAATTTTGGTACGAATCCGCCGGGAACGACACCATCGTAGGTCAAGACTTCCATGGGGTTAGCCCCCTGGATGACATAGATTTGGACGATCAGGTAGACGGTAACCAGCAAGGTGATGATGGTCATGAAACCACTGGCGTTTAGCGCGATCTTGAGTCCGAAAATGGCCAGGCTGATCCACAATAAGGTCAGCAATCCATAGATGACGATTCTGGTGGTCCAGGTATCGTCGAGGTCCAACATCAACAACGTACCCTCGTATAACAGAGCAGACTCTATCGCCAAAAAGCCTAGGATCATGAAGGCAAAGATGATCGATCCAATGGAAGAGCCGCGGAGTCCGAATCCGAAAAACCGCGATGTGATGGTACTGGACACGCCGGTTGCAAAGGCCATATTGCCCAAGGCTTTACTGAGCGTAAATGCCAGGACTGCGATCAGGAGTCCGACAAACAGTCCAATGGAAAAACCAGCCAGTACGACCGTGAACCCGGCCATGGCAAAAATAACCAAGGCGGTTGCGACGCTCACCGGGCTAAGGGCGAGTCGCCATCCGCTTTGGCGGTCATGTTCCGGGACACTGACGAGCGCGTGGTCTTCGGCAGCATCAGCTAAAGAATCGGAAATTGATGTTTGGGTGATTTTAGAGGTGGTCATTTTAAATCCTTTTCTGAAGGACAAAGCCATGAAGAGTCGATGCAGTCAGCGTCTACCTGGCTGCGGTCGTTGGGGCGCCAGTTGATCTCGGCGCCCCAACGTTCCATCGACGATTAGTTGCTACTGCAGCCTGCTACTGCGATAGCTTCGATTTCTACTAGAATCTTTGGATCGGCTAGCGCAGAGACTTCAACCAGGGCAGCGGCTGGGAAGTCTCCGGTGAAGAATTCCTGACGTGCTTTCCAGACGCCCTCGTTGTTTTTGATGTCGGTCACATACAGTGTGAGCTTCACGACGTCGTCCATGACGGCACCGGCAGTTTCAACGAGATCTTTGATTTTTTGAAAGATCACTTTGGCTTGTTCGTATTCGTTGTCACCAAGAATGGTTTTGCCGTCGAGCCCGCGGGAGGTCAGGCCCGCAATGAAAATCTGGTCACCGACGCGCAGGCAGTTTGACCACATACCGGCAGCCGGTTCAGCAACCGTGTCGGCGTAGTGGCGCTGTTTTTTCACAGTAGTTTCAAGCATTATTTTCCTTGTCCTCGCAGAATTTTTAGAGTTTGATGATGTTGTCCCAGGCGGTTTTGCCGCCCCAGTTCACGTTGACGCTTTGGCGGCGCATGAATTCGCGCCAGGAGTCCGAGCCTGCGGTCCGTCCACCGCCGGTTTCTTTTTCGCCACCAAAAGCCGCGCCGACATCAGCACCGGTGGTGCCCATGTTGATGCGCACTATGCCGCAGTCGCTGCCCCGTGCTGACAGGAAGGTTTCGATGTTGGTCAGGTTGGTGGAGTGCATGCCGGAAGCTAAGCCTTGGGCTACGTCATTGTGAATCTCGATGGCTTCGTCCAGTGTTTCGTAGGTGATAACCGAAACGATCGGGACAAAGGTTTCGAGTTGGGCAATATCGTCGTTTGGTTTGACGTTGGTGACGATGGTCGGTTCGACATACAGCCCTGGACGGTCAACGACCTTGCCGCCGTGGACGATGGTTGCGCCTTGCTTCACGGCGGTGTCCAGGGTTGCCTGGAAGTCTTTGACCGCTTGGCCATCAATGAGTGGGCCGACAGTAGCGGCGGGGTCGCGTGGATCACCGATGGTGATCTGGTCAAATGCCCTCTTCAGCAGCTCGACCAGCTCGTCGGTGATGCTGCTGTGGGCGATAATGCGGCGGGTACTGGTGCACCGTTGTCCGGTGGTGCCCACGACCCCGAAAGTTAAAGCCCGGGCGGCTTGTTTCAGGTCAGCGGTCTCATCGACGATGCAACCATTATTTCCGGAGCATTCCAGTTGGTAGCGCCGACCCAGGGTGGAGCTGACGATGCTGGCAACTTTCTTGCCCACGGTGGTTGAGCCGGTAAACGAGATCATATTGACCCGAGTGTCGTGGACCATCAGCTCGGCTACATCGTTGTCGTCCGGGATGAACAAGGAGAAGACGCCCTCAAAGCCCATTTCTTCGGCTGCCTGGTTTACGAGCTTCTGTAACGCAATAGCGGTCAGCGGCACTTTCGGGCTGGGTTTCCAGATGACGGCGTTGCCTGCGATCGCGGCCAGGAAGCCGTTTTGTGCCCAGACGTTTGCCGGGAAGTTATACGCACTGATAATTCCGACCACACCCAGTGGCAGCCACTGATCGTACATGCGGTGCTCGGCGCGCTGGGATTGTTGCGTGTAGCCGTACAGCATGCGCGACTGGCCGGCTGCGATAATGGACATGTCGATGGACTCGCGCAGTTCACTTTTGGCTTCCATAATGGACTTGCCGGTTTCTAGTGCGACGATTGCGCTGAGCTCATCCAGGTTCTCTTCGATCAACAGCCCGATGCGGCGAACGAATTTGCCCCGTTCTGGGGCGGGAACCATTCGCCACCATTCGTGGGCGGAGCGTGCGGTTTCGATGATCTCTTGGTAGTCCTGGGCATTGGCTGCGGCCACATGAGTCAGGGTGGAACCATCAGCCGGGCACTGGACTTCGATCAGCGGACGGTCTTGGCTGGGTCGCCAGCCACCGTCTTTTGAATAGGTACCGGAGTGGGTGGCATTCATGCCAAAGCTCTCCAGCGTTTCGGTGGCATGGAACAGAGCTTCTTTAGTCAGGGACATCGTGTTTTTCCGTCTTTCAGTTTGAAGTAATTAGTCGTTTGCGAGAAACTCACCGATGGTTTCATCCGTATGAAACTCGGGTTTCTCGTAATAGTGCGGGCCGTCGTAGACTTCGATGAGCAGGCTGTCTTCGTGCGCCAGCGTTGGCCCGTGTGGGTGGTCTTTGGGATTGGAATAGAACGACCCGGGCTTTAGCCGTAGCCCAGAATCGGTGTATTCATAATCGCCTTTGAGGCAATACATCGATTGATTCGAAGCATGTGTGTGCTTGGTCGGGATGCGACCGCCCTTTTTGAAGTCCAACAAGGCGATTGAAGCACCGGTCTGCTCATTCTTGAACAAGAAGTACTGTCTAAATCCATATTCTGGATAATCGATCCAGTCTTCTTCCTTCAGATCACTGGCATGGATCAAAATCTCCAGTGAAGCTAAGTTGGGTTGATTGGTCATGATGAGGTCTCCTGTTCTGGACGTCCTGATGCCACCCATCGGTGGTATTCCTGGGTACTTTCTTTAGTGGCCGGAAATAGCCCGAAAAGGGGCCGGCCCTGTGCAATGCGAAGGGCTGCAAATTCTTCATATTCAGCCACGGCGAGCGCTTCATCCGCGACTTCATTCACGAGATGCTGCGGGATGACAACGACGCCATCGACGTCCCCGACCACAATGTCGCCGGGATATACGGCAACCCCGGCGCACCCGACGGGTTCGTTCAGCGCCACCGGGTGCAAGGCAATAGGCGTGGCTGGTGGGGCATTGTGGACTTGGTAGCACGGCAGCCCGGTCGCGGCGATGTCCGCCGAATCGCGGAATCCGCCATCGGTGACTACCCCGGTGACGTTGCGGTACTTCAGCCGGGCGGCCATCAGGTCACCCATTGAAGAGGCCTGCAGCGAGCCGAACGCGTCGATGACTAACACGGCACCTGCGGGGCATTCTTCAATGGCCCGGCGGTGTTTGTTATCATCTCGCTGGTAGGTGGCCATGCTGTCGAGGTCTTCTCGTGCTGGGATGAACCGCAAGGTGTAGGCCGGACCAACCATGCGTGGTTGGTCGGCGCTAACCTGTGACAGACCCAGCATCATGACGTTTTTGAAGCCGCGCTTCAGCAGGACGTTGGCGACATTGGCGCTGCCGACTTGCATTAGCTGGTCTTTGGTTTCGGGAGTCAGGGCGGGCTCGGTGTTTTGAGTTGTGGTGATGGTGATGTGCTGGGTCATTGGAAGAACTCCAATGGTGGTCGATTGCCCCACTGGGTGGTCTCGCTGGCCGTACCGTTGAACGAGCTGGGCTGGTAGTTGGCATCGACCACATCCCCGTCGGTGTAGTGCTCGATGCGGAACCCGAAGGGGTCTTTCCAGTAGTCAAAGATCTGGCTACCCAGTAGGTGCCGTCCCACGCCCACATCGGAGTGGAAGCCCTTTTCCACCAGGTAATCATGCGAGGCCATCACCGCGTCCATGTCAATGACTTCAAACGCCGAGTGGTGAATGCCCACCCAATCGGATTGCAGAATCAACGCGAAGTGGTGATCCACCAGTTGCTCGCCGAGATCCAGTCTGACAAACGTGCCGATTGGTGGGCCGTCTTCGCCCGGTGGCAGCATGTAGTCCGAGTCTAGGAAGTTGAAGCGGTCTTTGAACCAGCGCATCGTGGCCTCATGGTCGGTCACGTGCAGTACAAAGTGTCCCAGTCGGGCCACAGTAGCCGGGGCAATCGGGGCCCGGACCGAGTCATAGACGCGGTTTTTGTCGCGAATGTTATTGAAGAGGTTGGGTTCACGATCTTTGATCGGTTCGACCTTTGCGCGGCCCCAGATCGCCTTAATCTCGATGTCGTCTGGGGTGTGCATGACTACTTCGTAACCTCCCCCGGGTTCGATGCTTTGTTGGACCTGGCTGGATCCTTCCATCGCGGCCAGTTCATCAAGGTCGGCTCGGGTGGCCACTTCGATGGAGACGCCAAGGAATTTTTGTTTGTCTCCCAGGCGAGTCACGTGAATGTGGTGTTGGGTTCCGGTACCCCGCATATACAGGGTCTTGTGGTCACTACCGGGGCTCTTGGTCATGCCAAAGGCCGTCAGGAAGTCTTCCATACGGCCCAAATCCTGGGCCTGATACGTCACTTGCGCTAAATCGACTGCAATAGCCATCAGTTCTCCTTTCCGATGTCTCTACTTGGGCTAATCAGCGGGCGAGCTACTGCTTGATGCTGTCCAAAACGCTGACATCGTCAGGGTTGACCAAGTCATCGACGGTCCAACCATCCAGGTCATATTCGTCCATGGCCGATTGGGCGAAGTCTTTGCAGTAGTCCAACAGGCCGGTTCCCATGGCGGAGAACAAGTTGGTTTGACGGGTGACATCGTTGGATCCGATGTAGTTGATTTCATACAGTTCGTGGCGGGCTCCGAATTCGGTGCCGATCGCATCCCACAGCATCTTCATAACCTTTACGCGCTCTACAGCATTGTTATCGTTGCTGCCGCGTACGTAGGTGTCGAGGTACTGGCGAATTTCAGGGGTCTTGAAATCGACCGCATGAGAGTTCAGGTAGATGAGTCCCGAGGCGACGATCTGTTCGATGATGTTTTTGATCTTGGGCATGGCCAGCTGGTTCATGACCCGGTAGGCACCAGCAAATTGTGGGCTGGGCTGGATCATGCCGTTCTTCCAGGGCACTTCGCTCTTTGCCATGGCATCAGACAGCGCCCAGAAGGTGTTGCGCCACGCGATGACTTCGCCCAGCTGAGATTTCACCCCGTGGAATTCATCGGCGCCGGTGATTTCCAATGCCCGGGTGAGCAGGCCGACTAGGAAGTCGAGTTTGACCGCGAAGCGGGTGCAGCCGTGTAGCGATGCGCGTTCCAGGTATCCAGAGTGGATGTTGTATTTATTGGCCTGTTCCAGATCGTTGTAGATAAAGACGTTTTCCCAGGGGACAAACACGTCATCCAGTACCAGGATCGCGTCGTTTTCATCCAGGCGGCTGGACAGTGGGTAGTCGAATGGGCTGCCCAGCACTGCTGCACGCTGTTCATTGGAGACCCGCGAGATGAGTTTGACACCGGGGGCGTTCGTTGGGGTGATGAAAACCGGCGAGAACGACGGATCATCTACGGCAACTTGACCAACATGGCCAACGAAGGTGTAGTGGGTCAGCGCTGAACCGGTGGCCACCACTTTGGCTCCGGTGACGTAGATGCCATCGGCGGTTTCTTTGGTGACGCGCACAAAGACGTCTTTTCCGGCTTCGGGACCCAGGTTTCGGTCGACCGGTGGATTCATGATCGCGTGGTTGACATACCAGGTTTTTTCTTGGGCTTTGCGGTACCAAGCGCGAGCGTTATCTTCATAGCCGCGGTAAAAGTCCGCGTTTGCACCCAGGGTGGCCAAGAAGCAGCCCTTGTAGTCTGGGGAACGGCCCATCCAGCCCCAGGCGACTTTCTGCCATTCAGCAATCGCATCACGTTGGGCAACTTGTTCTTCGGTGTTCTTTGGAGCTCTGAAAAAGCGGTGAGTGAAGCCGCCCCATTCGGTTGGCATTGTCAGGATGTCTTTGTGTTTTGGATCGTGCAGCGCGTCATACATCCGGGCAATCATGCGTGCTGAGTTGCGAAAAGCCGGATGCTCGGCAACATTTTCTACCCGCTCGCCGTAAATCCAGACTTCGCGACCGTCGTTGAGACTATCCAGATATTCCTGGCCGGTAAATGGGATGTATTGGCTCTGGTCTTCGCTGGTGGATTGGGTGTCTGCGTTTGCAATGGTCATGGGATTTCCTTCCGCTCAAAGAATGTGATTCGTGACACTGCACGCCTTTTGAACAGATTGCAAGGTCGGCAACACAAGAAGCGAACTTTCTGTCGGGCCGCAGGCATCTCAGTGCCACTCGAATGAGTTGTCGTAAGGCCTTGAAATCAATGGTTGACTTGGCAGGATGGGAAAAGTTTGGCTTGAAGAAGTTCCCCTGGTTAGGTTCTTGAGTGCCGCCGGGGCGAGGGTGGTCGACGTGGTCAACCAGGGCAGAAAGCTCTCAGGGCCAAAGATTTAAAGTATATGCCTCTAAAGGGTGATGTATATCACGCTCAGTGTCCGAGCTGAAGAGAGCAGTAAATCCGGGGAGCTAGTTATGCTCCTCTTGGTCTTATTTGCTGCAAGATATTTTGGGCAAGGCGCAGTTTGAAGCCTTTTAGGTGTGAGACTTAAGTCACGAAAGCCCGTGTTTCCGCTGAAGGGCAATTCATTGTTTCTTCCAAAACGTAGCTGTGGTTGCGAGTGTGTCTAAGACATGGGTCGATAACCAGCGTCCTTAGATCTGTACTAATGAGGTGGTCTGCTGATGTTTGCTGCAGGGCAAACTTGCAAAGGCGGGCACAAAAATCACTCGATCATGGATGAATGGGAGACAAGAACCTAGGCTATTTTGAACAGGTCGAACCCGAAGGCTCCTGGAGAGTCAGTTTTCAATATTGCATTAGTCAGCAGATCGGCTACCAGCAATGGTACAAAACTCTCCCTAAAGCTCGGAGGTCTAGCCGGTCTAACACGCGCTCATGGAATAATCAGGGCTGGAGCATTTCTTGCAGCACCATAGCTGTCCCGCAGTACTGTCGTTTTACACAGTCTCTCCGGAAGGATCATCGACGTGACTTATCGTACGGATCAGTGCACTAGCCATAACGAATGCCATCATGATGGGATACTCTGACCTTGAGTTCCAGCCGGTTTTCCGCAGCCCAGACCGACGATGAGCAACCTATGTCTTCGACAGCGGCAGGAATCTTATCAGTGCTCTCAATGTCTAGGGTATTCCTTTTTGACCACCGAAACGGGAATCCGGTCATGCATCCGGTAGCGGACCTGACAGCTGAAAATCGGGGTTTCGTTGACGCTGCGACTACAGTAGCGACAGGCCGGTAGGCCATACCGGATGAAGAAGCGAGGACCACATAATGCCCGAGGGCATGCACAACGAAGACATCACCACCATCAAAGACACCGCCCAACCGCCCAAGGTCACAAGTATGTGGGGCCGCTGGGTCACCTTTTTGCTCGGTGTATTTGTCATGTCCGTTGGCATCGCGCTCAGCGTGCACGGCCAGCTGGGAACCGCCCCGATTTCCACCTTCCCAGCGGTGATCGATGCCGCAACATCATGGACCGTCGGTGGCGTGACCGTGGTGATGAACGCCGTGTTCGTGCTCATCCAGATCATCATTTTGCGACGACGCTTTCCACTATTCCAGCTAGTCCAACTTCCGATCGCCATCATCTTTGGCACGCTGATCGACGTCTCAATCTTTTTGACCTCCTGGGCACAAACCGACAACTATCTGCTCCAGTGGGTCGTGACGATCATGGGCGCGATCATTCTTGGCATCGGCGTCTACATTCAGGTCCAACCCAAGCTGCTCTATCTGCCGGGCGAAGGCATCGTCATGGCGCTGACCCAGGTGACCTCTGCACGATTCGGGACGATGAAACAAATCGTGGACTGGTCACTGGTGATCATCGCCGCCGTCGTCTCATTGATGATGATGCAGCAACTCGAAGGTGTACGCGAAGGAACCGTGTTTGCGGCATTTGCCGTCGGAGGAGTGGTCAAGGCCATCGACAACCTTCGCCAACGCCGCGCAGCGAAGAACGGCTAACCACCACGCCTTGCCCCAGTCCAGGTGAGCTGTCACCATGGTGGCATGACCACCACCGGGCAGCCTCGGCCTTCACGACGCCGCCGCGTGCTGGTCGTGGTGGGCCTGGTGACGACGGCGGTGATAGCAGTGGTATTGATGTGGTCGCTGCAGCGTTCCATGATCTATTTTCCCGATACCTCTGCCGTCCCGGCCGCGGCCGAAGTACTTGAGGGCGGCCGCGATCTCACGCTGCACACTGCCAACGGGCTCCAACTATCAGCCTGGTTTGCACCTCCTGCTGGCGAGGCAGAGGCCCGTGAACTGGCGATTCTCATGGCTCCCGGCAACGCCGGCAACCGGGCAAACCGTCTCCGTCTCGCCCAAGCCTTCCAGGCCCGTGGTTTTGCGGTACTGGTTATGGACTACCGCGGTTATAGCACCAACCCGGGCTCACCAAATCAACACGGTCTAATTGCCGATGGCCGAGCTGCCGTCCAAGCGCTAGAGGACCTCGGCTACCCACCCAAGTCCACACTGTATTTTGGTGAATCCCTGGGTGGTGGCGTCATCGCGGCCCTGTTAGCCGAGCACCCACCGGCCGCGGCCATCTTCCGATCCCCATTTACCGAACTGGCTGATGTCGCAGCCCACCACTATCCCGGCCTGTCGGTGCGCCTGATCTTGCGCGACCGGTTTCCCGTCGTCGACCATGTCGCACACACTGATGTGCCGATTGCAGTCATCCGAGCCGAACACGACACCGTGATTCCAACTCACCTCAGCGCACACGTGGCCGATGCGGCACCGCACCTGCTATTCGATCACGTTATGGACGGCGCGAACCATAACGATCCAATCATGTTTGGCCCACACATCGCCGATTTTGTGGCGGAGGTGGCCGATACCCTGAATGACTAGGCGCGAAAGCTCCCGCACAGTGCGCTCCATCACGTAGCCTAGAGGCAATCACGTTGCACCCACCCACCGTGTCTGAAGGGGCGACCCAGATCATGACGCCAACATCGGCTCCTCGCTCACGCATCCGTTCCCGACTCATCACAATATTCCTTGGGCTGCTCGGACTCCTCGGCGTCGCGGTGCTGGTGGTGGGTGGCTACGTGATGTGGTCGGTTCAGCGGGCCTTCCCCGACACCAAGGGCACCCTGCAGGTCAGCGGGCTGGACCACAGCGTCACAGTACAGCGCGATGCTCGCGGCATCCCCACGATCACCGCGGAAACCTCACACGATCTTTTCATGGCCCAGGGCTACGTGCATGCTCAGGATCGGTTTTGGGAAATGGACTTTCGCCGCCACATGACCGCAGGGCGGCTGTCCGAACTATTCGGCGAATCCCAACTGGGTGCCGATAAATTCCTGCGCAGCCTCGACTGGCACGGCGTCGCCGCCCAAGAAATCGCCGACCTACCCCAGCGCGAGCGCGCCTACTACGAGGCCTATGCCGACGGCGTCAACGCCTATCTAACCGAACGCCAAGGTGGCGCGCTGGCCTTTGAATACACTGTGCTGGGCCTACAAAACCGCGGGTATGAGCCAGAACCCTGGACGCCGGTCGATTCGGCCGCCTGGTTGAAAGCCATGGCCTGGGACCTGCGCACCAACCTGGAAGAAGAAACCGCCCGCGCACTGCTCACCCAACAGCTCGACGCCCAGCAGCTGGCCGACCTCTACCCGGAATATCCCTTCGAGCAACACCCGGTCATCCTGGCCGAAGACCCCAACGGCTCCAACATCGACAGCACCCAGATTCCCCAAGCCACCGGCCCCAGCGGAGCCGAAAACATTGATGCCCGACCCCGAGCCGCAACTACCACCCCAACCAGCGACCTTGACCTCGCCGGTGTCACCGACCTGCTGACCACACTCGATGCCCTCATGCCGTCAGTGGGCGAGGGCATCGGTTCTAACTCGTGGGTCATCTCCGGCGAGCACACCGACACCGGGCTCCCCCTGCTAGCCAATGACCCGCACCTTGGCGCGACCCTGCCATCGGTCTGGCACCAGGTGCATCTGCGCTGCGCCACCATCACCGAGGACTGCGCCTACGATGTGGCCGGCTTTAGCTTCTCCGGGCTGCCCGGCGTCATCATCGGCCACAACCAAAACATCGCCTGGGGATTCACCAACCTCACCACCGACGTCGCAGACCTCTACGTCGAAAAAATCCAGGACAACGGCTACTGGCACGACGGCGAACTGCACGACTTTGAAACCCGAAACGAAACTTTCAAGGTCGCCGGCGGGCAGGATGTTCGCTACGAGGTCCGCTCCACCCACCACGGTCCCATCCTGTCGGATCTCGAACCAGACTTTGAAACCATTACGATCAACCCAGCGATTGCCAATGACGACGACGTCCCACCCGGTAAATTTGCCCTGAGTTTGCGCTGGACGGCCCTGGATGTCACCACCACACCGCGGTCCATTTTCACGCTGAACCGGGCGCAAACCTTCGCCGATTTCCGCCAAGCGGCCTCCGAATTCGCCGTCCCCGGCCAGAACCTGATCTACGCAGATACCCACGGCAACATCGGCTATCAGGCGCCCGGCAAACTGCCCATCCGCGGCGCCGGCGACGGCTACCTACCCCAACCCGGCTGGGACAGTTCCTACAACTGGCAAGGCTTCATCACTTTTGATGACCTGCCGGTGAGCTACAATCCCGAATCCGGCTACATTGTCACCGCAAATAACGCGATCGTCACCGACGACTACCCGTACTTTTTGTCTCGCGACTGGGACTACGGCTACCGCGCAGCACGCATCGTCGAGCAACTCGAAGCCCTCATTGCCGCAGGCCCGGTGACGGTCGAGTCGATGTCCCAACTGCACATGGACACTCAATTCCCCGGTGCCGCACCGCTGCAACAGGCCTATGCTGGCATCGACGTAAAAAACGACGACGTCCAACAGGCCCTGGACATGCTCGCCGAATGGGATGGAAATAATGACGCCGACTCCGCGCCGGCAGCCTATGCCAATGTGCTGTGGAATCACGTCACCCAAGCCATGATGGACACCCAGGACGCCGACATCACCCGAGACGATCAGTCTCGGCTCTTCGAATTCTTTACCATCCAACGTGAGGATCCTGACAGCACCTGGTGGGGCGAATCCCAAGGGGCCCTGCTGGCAGACGCCGCCGAGGCCGCCTATAACGAGTTGGTTGCTGCACAAGGATCCGACCCCGAGGACTGGAACTGGGGTGACCTGCATGCGTTGACGCTGCGACACGAGTCCTTTGGCAATAGCGGCATCGCGCCCATCGAAGCGCTATTCAATCGCGGCCCCTATCCCACCGGTGGTGGCTCGGGTGTCGTCAACGCCACCGGTTGGGAACTGGACGAAGGCTATGCGACCACCAGCGTTCCGTCAATGCGCATGGTGGTTGATCTCAGCGACTGGGACGCCTCCGTGTGGCAAAACCTGACCGGTACCAGCGGTCACGCGTTTCACCGAAATTATGTTGATCAGGCCGACGATTGGGCCCAGGGCAAGCAATTCCCGTGGGCATACTCACCGGAAGCCATCGACGACGCCACTCAAGCCGTGCTCGTCCTGGAACCCACAGCTAAGCTGTCATGAAGCCTTCAGCCATAACGCACGCGATATTTAATGTGCGTAACGCCTTGTCCCTCGGCGGCTCGCAGCTGCTCTAACTCAATGTCCGCCGGGTCGACGCCGTCGAATAACTGCCGCCCGTCACCTAGCAGCACAGGTACCAGATGCAGCTGTAACTCCTCGAGCAGACCGTGGAGCAGCCCCTGCCGGATCGCCCCGCCGCCGTGCAGGCCCACTTCTTTATCTCCTGCCGCATTTTGCGCATGCTCAACGGCGGCCTCGAAGCCATCATTGACGAAACGAAACGTCGTGCCGTGCCGAACGTCGTCGGCCAAATACCTGCTGGTAACCACATACACCGGAACACCAAACGGCGGTTTGGCACCCCAGACGGCTTCGGCATGTTCATAACTATCCCAGCCCATCACCACAGCACCGATCCGCGTGTACTCCTCGGCGATAATGTCGTGCACACCAGACTCCGGTCGGTCAATGACATCGCGTGGCAGCCAGGCATGTAACACCTCACCACCTTCACCCAACATCTGCTGCGCTGAAGGATTCAGCCCGGTGTAGTACCCGTCTAAAGAAATGCTCACACTGGCATAGCAGCTCATGACGCCTCCGGATCGTCGACCTCGAGCACCACTTCTTTGCCGTCGTTCAGGCCAACCGTTTTCCGCCCACCGAAGGGCTCTGGGATCATCTCCACGTCATACACCCCATTTTGGGTGACGACGCCGTGGCGAACACGCATCTTATAAGACGGGCCTGCTGCAGAGAACATCCCAAAACCCGGGCCAACCGTCACCGGTGCGATAAGAAACCGATACACATCCACAACTCCGGCCTGGTGCAGGGTCCGTGCCAATTGCACACTGCCATGGACCTGGAGTTCACCCTCGCGCTCGACACTTTTCAGGCGTCGAATTTCATCGAGAAAGTCATCACCCAGACGCGTCGATGAATCGGCCCAGACGTCCCCGAGCGCAGAAGATGTCACCACGTATTTCTGCGAGGTATTGATCAGGTGGGCGACCAGATCGTCCGGGTCGCTGACCTGCGGCCAGTGGGAAGCAAAGATGTCGTAGGTGCGACGCCCCAGCAGCAGCGCTCCGCATTGATCAAACCAGCGGGAGACCGCTTGCCCGCAGCCTTCATCGAAAACCGACATCAACCAGCCGCCGTCTGTAAAACCACCCCGAGTGTCCTCTTCTGGACCACCGGGCGCTTGGCTGACACCATTGAGTGTCATAAAAAGATTGATACTGAGCCGCATAATGAACTCTTCCTCCCATACGTCGTGAGGATGGCTCACAGACCAGTCTAAAAACCAGGCTGGAAAATAACTATGGCTCCGGAGAATACTCGAACGACGACGTCGTGACTTCGGCATTCGTACGTTGTGGGTGAGAACAATCCATCACCGTTTGACCAGGGGTTTTCCACAGATTAGTGACCGCCGGTGTTACAGAAGAATCTTGGGCGCTAGCGTCGCGATTATGGGACAAATCATTTACGAAACCGCCACCAGCTTGGACGGATACCTGGCCGATCAACACAACTCATTGGCATGGCTTTTTGCTGTGCCAGGTGGAGACGATCCACGACTTGCTCCGCCGCGTGCTGCCATACAGGTCATGGGATCCACCACCTATGAATGGGTACTCAACGAATTGGGCGCATTAGAGAAGATGGATGCCTGGGGTAATGCGATGTCAGATGTGGTGACCGTGGTCTTCACGAGTCGACAGCTTCCTGTCCCGGGTGATGCCGAAGTTCGTTTCATGTCGGGCAACGTGTCTGCGGCGATACCCCAACTGCGTGAGCTAGCAGGTGACGGGATCATCTGGGTGGTCGGCGGTGGGGGACTGGCATCGCAATTTATTGCCGCCCAAGCTTTGGATGAAATCGCGCTCAGTGTCGCTCCGGTCGCGCTGATTGACGGTGCGCCACTGTTGGATCAGCGTATCGAATCAGATCGGTTAACTCTGGTTGAGGCCCAGCAGATCGGCCAGTTCGCTCGGTTGCGATACCAGGTTATGTATCCTGGCCATGACTGAGAATGGGAGTCGGAATGCGATTGAAGTTAGATCTGCACGATATTTACAACAAGAGTCGCGACCTTGATCGAGCGTTACATGACATCATCGACGAAGCGGAAGCCACCAAGGCTAAGACCGTTGAGATCATTCCGGGCAAGGGCAGCGGCGCGCTGAAAAAACGAGTCCTGCGGTTTCTCGATCGCAAGGACATTAAAGCCCGGTATCACCGGGTTGAAAAAGACAGTAAGAACTTCGGCCGGGTGTTTGTCCATTTCAAACACTGAGTTCTGATGTTCCTGCTTTCGGATACACAGTATCTCTATCGATACAGCGTTGACGGTGTCAGCGTGTATCCAGGCTGATATGGATAGTATAAAATGATGATCACGCCTATAGTACTCAGCCGAACCGGCATCGCCACGCCACCTGAAGACGTCTCGTATGGTTGGCTCGGCGACATTGTCGTGGCCGTCATGGAAGCGCTCGGTCCGATTGGACTGAGCCTGGCAGTATTTATTGAAAACGTCTTCCCGCCAATACCATCGGAACTGTTTCTTGCGTTGGCCGGATTCACCGCTGCCAGTGGAACATTCACCCCAGCAGCCGGCATATTGTGGGCGACCATTGGTTCGGTGACCGGAGCGTGGGTGCTCTACGGTCTGGGTGCCTGGTTTGGACGATACCGCTTATACAAAGCGGCCTACATGATGCCGTTAGTCGATATTGACGACGTCGAACGCACCGAACGATGGTTCCTGAAATACGGCTACTGGACCGTGTTCTTTGGCCGAATGATCCCGATTTTTCGCTCGCTGATCTCAATCCCAGCTGGGCTTGAACGAATGAACTTCTGGCTGTTTACGCTCTTCACCGCCATCGGCTCGTTGATCTGGAACACGATCTTCCTTATGGGTGGCTATCTGCTGGGCTCGAATTTCCATCTGATTTCCGACTATGCAGACGTATTTTCCAACGTGGTGCTGAGTGCCGTCGTTGTGGTCCTTGCGATCTGGGTGACCGTACGAATTGTGCGCAATCGCCGTCGTGCCAATGATCCGAACTATCAGCCCGAAAGTCCCGAGGAAGCTGCCGCGAGAATTGACCGGTTGGTCGCGCAGAAACCATACGGGAGTTCACGCAGTTCGGAGAGATGAAGCGCCTCAGGGTAGCAACAGCATGTGTTATTGCTGTCACATTCAACTATCTGGTTGTGAGTTTCGGGTCGGCAATATTCAATCGTGCTTGAGGCTCTCAGTTCAATTGTGACTAGGAAGGCAATGGCGCACAACCCTCGTTGGAGAGGTTCAGTAGAAATTCCTTGAGCTTTGGCGTGCGTGGACATAAACCTTCTCCTGGGCAAATGTGCTCGGCACATGCCTAAGGTGTACCGGGTTACCATCATTCTTTTTGCTTCGCGTGCCCGAATCTCGGCCCGCGACGCTCACAACATTGAAGGGACGCACCTTTCATGACTGAACCTGATTTGGTCTTGACCATTGCTGGGCTCGCCATCATCGGTGTGACCGTCGGCTTGCTTATCTGGGGCAAGGTTTCTCCGGTGGTCGCCATGGCAGTGGTTCCCACGGTCGGAGCACTGATATTAGGCTTTGGGCTCGAAGACCTCCAAGGATTTTTTGACTCAGGCCTGAGCCAAGTGATGAGCATCGTAGTGATGTTCATTTTCGCCATCATATTCTTTGGCATCTTGTCTGACGCCGGGTTATTTGATCCGGTGATTCGAAGACTCATTCTCATGACACGCGGTCGGGTCATCCTGGTCGCTATTGGCACCGTATTGATTGGCGCTTTGGCACACCTCGACGGCGCTGGAGCCACCACCTTCTTGCTGACCATTCCGGCGTTACTGCCGCTATATCAGGCACTCAATATGAGCCGCTATCTGCTGTTGCTCCTCGTGAGTCTTTCAGCTTCGATTATGAACATGGTGCCCTGGGGTGGCCCATTGATTCGGGCTGCCACGGTGGTCGGTGAAGATCCCGGTGAAATGTACCAGCCGCTGATCCCACTGCAGGGTGTCGGCCTGCTACTTCTCATCGGTTTGGCTGTGCTCTTGGGCGTCCGGGAAATGCGTCGTATTAACGCCAGAGTCGGTACCGGCACCCAGCAATCCGTTGGAAACGTTGACGTGGGTAAAATTGCCAACGACTTTACAGCCCGCCAGAAACTAGAGCGCAAAGACCTCGAGGGCAAGATCAACGCCCACCCGGTTATTTACTGGTTGAACATTGTCATCGTCATCGCCGTGCTCACCACCATGTTAGCCGGCTGGCTGGATCCGGCCCTGAGCTTCGTACTGGGCGTTGCAATACTGCTCCCAATGAACTTCAATTCGGCCAAACTCCAAATTGATCGGATGAAAGCCCACGCCCCCAATGCGCTGATGATGGCGGCTGTGATCATCGCCGCGGCCGTGTTCTTAGGCGTGCTCAATGAATCCGGAATGTTAGAAAACGTTGCGCTAGCCATGCTGCAAATCATCCCCGAATCGGTGGGGCAGTACTTGCACCTAATTGTTGGATTCTTCGGAGTGCCGCTGGATATGCTCACCTCCACCGACGCCTATTACTTTTCCGTACTGCCTGTAGTAGAAGCAACCGCAAGCCAATTCGGTGTCTCCCCGACATCAACTGCATATGCCCTGTTGGTCGGCAATGTCATCGGTACATTCGTCAGCCCATTCGCTCCGGCAGTCTGGTTGGCGATGGGACTTGCTGACGCAGATATTGGTAAGCACATTCGCTATTCGTTTGTGATCATGTGGGGCTTCAGCATCCTGATGCTGCTGGTCGCGGTACTCATGGGGATCGTACAGGTGTAGCTTAACCACTTGCCCTATCGAACGTGAACCCGCAACGTGCTCGATTCGAATGTAGAAAAAACCGGCGGTGTACCTTCGGGATCAAGAAGGTACACCGCCGGTGAATCTGTCAGACGGGTGGGTCTTACAGATGGTTCATGGTGGTTATGGGGTCAGCCTATTACGCTTGACCAAGAACAAGACTAGACCAATTGCTAGGGCAGCCAGACCAATCGCTACGACCCACATGATGCTGGCACCGGTGTTGGCCAGTGCGCCGTCACGATCGGTATCAGCGACACGATCAGCGTCAGTCAGATCATCATCGTTGGCGTCATCAGAATCGTCACCATCGGTACCGCCGACATTGTTGCCGTCGGTGACATCGTTGCTGTTTGGATCCTGGGTGTTGTCATCATCCTCGCCCGGGGTTGGAATCGGCGTTGGATCCTCATTGTTATCGTCATCGTTATCTTCAGCTGGGGCTTCAGCCACGGTGACAACGCGCTCGAATTCAGTCTCGTTGCCGGCTTCGTCCGCGACGCGGTAGGTCACGGTCTGGGCACCCAGCACCGAGGTGTCGATTTCGCCGTCGACGTCAACGTCGTCAGTGGTCAGCACGGCACAGTCATCGGAGATTTCCAGACCGGCCAGCGGATCAAATTCGCCGTCGAGTTCAACGGTAGCCGCACCGGCGGTGATGACCGGTGCGGTATGGTCACGCAGCAGTTCAACCTTGTCGACGACTGTGCCATCGAGTTCAACCGTATTGGTGGTGACAGTGCACTGGGTGACTTCAACACCGGTGATGTTCTGTTCACGCTGCTGGTCGCGGAAGCGCGGGACATAACCGTCGCGGTAGCTTCCAACGTCCTGCAAGTTGTAGAACTTGGAACCACTCGAGGAGTTGGCCGTGACGAACAGGGTCTCATCCTCATCCGAGGTGACACGAACGTAGTTGCCGTCTTCTAGACGTTGGCTGGAGTCCGTGCCCTCGTAGTCGGCGATCAGTTCCTGGTCGGTGACATTGCCTTCAGCATCGACAATGACTTCGGATGCAGCAGGATCAACCTGATTGCCTTCACCGTCAATCAAGTAGCTGCGCGTGTAGGAGTGGTCGTGGCCGGTCAGTACGACGTCGATATCCAGGTCATTGATGATTGGGCCAAGGTTGTCACGGATACCGTCGGTAGTGCCGGTGACCGAGTGATTACCGCCGCTGTACAGCGGGCGGTGGAAGGTCAGCATGGTCCACGAGACGTCGTCGCCGTGTTGTGCGATAGTGGTTTCCAAGAACTCACGGTGAGCGTCGTAGTCGGAACGGAATTCGGTGCTGATGTTTAGGTGCAGCACGTCGTTGTAAATGAACCAGTAGCTACCTTCGGTTGGGTCGTAGTCTGCCAGGTTTGGCAGGTTGTAGTGCTGACCGAACAGATCCTGTGGCGAGCTGCGGTTGTAGTCGTGGTTGCCAAGGGTTGCCATCAGTGGCTGCGAACGCAGCTGCTGTGGCGCGATGAACGTCAGATATTCATCTGGGGTACCGGAGTAGGTCTCAACCTGGTCGCCAACAGAGTGGATGTATTGGGATTCGGGGAATAGCTGATCGTTGGCATCAAGGGCACGCTGCCAACCGGCACCATCCGACTGCAAGTTACCCGACGAGCCCAGCTGTGGGTCACCGACGAGGGTGAAAGTGTGTTCTACATCGTTGGAGTGGACTTCAAACTGGGCGATATCGGACCATGTGCCTTCAGCGGAACCCACACGGTAGCTGTAGGTGCCTGGGGTCAGAGCCGACAGGGTGGCGTGGGCGTATTGTTTGCCCTCGTGAGCGGAATCGTCCTGGACGGATGTTTCGATGGTTGTGGCATTTTCAGGCATAGTGTCTACTGCGCCGGAGGCGATCTGCACGGACTCTGCAACGCCGGAGTCTGTCAGCCATGACAGACGGCGCTCGGACGGGTCAGCACCCATCTGCAACAGCATGGCGGTCGGGCCTTCTGGCTCGTTGGTCTCCACCGTGAGGTGTTCCAGTTCGAAGTAGAGATCCGAGCTATTATCACGACCATTGTGCAGTTGGACGGCGATGGTGTTTTCGCCGTCTTCGATCAGGTCTTCAGGGACCGTAAACTCACGGTAGCGCGGAGCTGATGCGTTGGCACCACCGTAGACCAGGTTGCGATCATCGCCTTCTTCGGTGAATGCCAGCTCTTCGTCATGGAAACCGCCAACGCGCTTGCCGTTGACATAGATGATTGCGGCGTCGTCGTACAAGATCGCGCCGTTGACTTCATCGTCCTGGTCGAGTTCATCGGTGTCCACCGTGAATTCGGAACGGAAGAAGAAGGCTTCCTTATTGGTGTTTGTGCTGTCTTTGTACTGTGACAGCAGGTTGTCTGGTGTGTAGCCGCCATTGAGCTCAGCTATTTCGCCGCGAAGCGCGCCGAAACTGCCAGGGGCAGAATCCCATGAGGAGTCGTCGAATTCTGGTGCGGTCCAGTCGGTGCGGGACGGCAGGCCGTTGGCCGGATCCGTTCCGTCGTCAAGGTAGCGCCACGTAGTGGTTTCGTCGATCAGAACGTCAGATTCTGGGTCGACTTCAAGGTTGGCTTGTGCTGGGGCAATAACCGCCAGGCTGGATGCCACGAGCCCAACGGTCAGCGTTGAGGCAGGCAGCCAGCGAGAGATGCGAGTCAAGAAGGTCACCTCCGAGGAGTGATGTTTGAGTATTTGAGGGAACATTCGACATCGTGGCGAGAGCAGTTGAACGTTCGGCGATATATGTCTGCCTGTTGGGGCACCTGAAGGTTGCCGACAGGTGAAGTCAGCGGTCTTTTTGGGGTTTTATGAGCAATGACACACGGTTTTTCACCCAGGGAACTGACTTCTCATCCATCCGCCACGGCACCGCGGGCCCTTATTTATAACAAGAACGCAACGAAGAGGTAACAATTCAATAACGTCTCTCTAGTCGAGGGCGGGCCCCAGTGCACTGAGTACAGATCGGCAACAGCTTGCCGGTCTGGGCGGGTTTTCAGGGCCCATGACAGGGTGGATTGCGTGCGAAAGTCGCGGTTTAGCCGGTTGATCTGAATCCTCAGCTCGTTATTGTTGAGCTTATGCATCTTTCCGAAACCAAGAACGATCCTTCTGGTTCTACTATCAATCTCCGGTCGCCGAGGCTTTCTGATGGCGCCAATATTTGGCGTCTGACCCGTGCAACCGGGGTGCTTGATCTGAACTCTTCGTACCACTATCTGCTGTGGTGCCGAGACTTCGCCGATACCAGTGTTGTCGCCACGACCCAGGACGGCACCCTGATGGGTTTTGTTACCGGATTCTTTCGGCCAAACGACCCCACCACCCTGTTGATCTGGCAGGTCGCCGTCGATGCGGCGGCACGAGGCCAGGGACTGGCCAGCAGGATGCTGGATTATTTGGTCGAAACCACTGGAGCAGAGCACCTGGAAACCACCGTGACCGATGACAATGCCGCGTCCAAACACCTTTTCGCTTCGCTTGCCCACCGACACGAAGCGGCACATGATACCGAAGCGTTGTTCACCCGCGAGATGTATCCGGATGGGCATGACACCGAATACTTACACCGCATCGGACCGTTAGTACCCGAGCTGCTACGTCGTCGTGCGGCTGCCAATGAACTGGCGCTGAACTAATCACTCACCCGATTTCCTAATTTTATTGCGCAGCTGTGCTGTGCAAAAACAGTTCACCAACACCCTGAAAGGGCTTTCATGGATACCACCATTTTCGAAACCACAGAATCACAGGTCCGCAGCTACTGCCGCAGCTGGCCCACCGTGTTCACCGCAGCCTCCGGCTCGACCCTCACTGATGAGCAGGGCAAAGAATACATCGACTTCTTCTCCGGGGCCGGTGCCCTGAACTACGGCCATAACAACCCAGAACTGCGCACCGAACTGCTCAACTACCTCAGCTCCGATGCGCTGGTGCACTCATTGGACATGATGACTCCGGCCAAACGGGAATTCTTGACGGCGTTCAAGGAGATCATCCTGCAGCCGCGCGAATTGGACTATAAAGTCATGTTCCCTGGGCCAACGGGTACCAACACCGTGGAAACCGCGCTGAAATTAGCACGCAAGGTCACCGGGCGTCAGCACATCCTGTCATTTACCAACGCATTCCACGGCATGACCCTGGGCTCACTGTCGGTCACTGGTAACTCGATGAAGCGTCAGGGTGCCGGCATGCCCCTGACCAATAGCTCCAAGATCCCATACGACAACTACCTCGACGGCGAGACCGCAGACTTCCTGTGGCTGGAACGCGTCCTGGAAGACTCCGGCTCCGGCGTGGACAAACCCGCCGCGATCATCGTGGAAACCGTCCAAGGTGAAGGTGGCTTGAACGCCGCACGCGCCGAATGGCTGCGCGGTCTGCGCGAGCTGACCCAACGCCACGACATCCTGCTGATCGTCGACGACGTCCAAGCCGGCTGCGGCCGCACGGGCACCTTCTTCAGCTTCGAGGAAGCCGGCATCGTTCCAGATATCGTGTGCGTCTCCAAATCCATCTCCGGCTACGGGATGCCAATGGCACTGACCCTGTTCACCCCAGAACTTGATGTCTGGGCACCGGGCGAGCACAACGGTACCTTCCGCGGCAACAACCCGGCCTTTGTCACCGCCACCGCAGCACTGCGCCGCTACTGGGCCGATGACTCGTTCCAAAACGGCCACCTGGCCAAGGTCATTGACACCGTTCAGGACGCACTGACCAAAATCGCCATCGAAGTCGAAGACACATCCGTCAAAGGTCGCGGCCTACTGACCGGCCTGTACTTCCAAGACCCCCAGATCGCCGGAAAAGTCGCCGCCGCAGGGTTCGAAAAAGGCCTGCTGATGGAGACCTCCGGGCCACAGGACGAAGTCCTGAAGCTCATGCCAGCCCTGAACATCGACCTGGTTGTGCTGGAACGTGGCCTGAACATCCTGGCGGATTGCATCGCTGATGTCACCGGTCAAGACATCACTCTGGTCTTTGAACCGGCAACCGCCACCGCCTAAAACCACCACAGCCTGCGAAAGGACCCACATATGATTGTCACCCAACTAGAAGACCTCAACGACACCGAACGCGACGTCAAATCCGAAACCTGGCGTTCCCGTCGCATCGTGTTAGCCCGCGAAGGCGTGGGTTTCTCGGTGCACGACACCGTGATTTATGCCGGTACGACGTCGACATTCCATTACGAAAACCACATTGAAGCCGTCTACTGCGTGCAGGGCACCGGCACCTTGACCAATGAGGAAACCGGCGAAGTTCACGACCTTCGTGACGGCACGCTGTACCTACTCGATGGCCACGAAAAACACACCGTGCGTGCTGAAACCGAGCTGCGCATGGCCTGTGTCTTCAACCCGCCGGTTACCGGCCGCGAAACCCACGATGAGTCTGGCGTCTACCCACTCATCACCGAAGCTGAAGCCGATCGAAAAGTGCCAACTGGTGCACGCGTCGGCGAAGAAACGAAAATCGAGTCCCAGGCAGTCACTCCAGCGATGACCTCCTAGCCGGATTTCGGTTTTTGAGAAAAGACAGCGGCGCAGCGTGTTCACGGCAGACACACGCTGCGCCGCTGTTGCTGCGCCAGGACAAAGTCTCTAGGGCCATTTGACAGGGCAGGTCGCGGGCGTCGTCATGGTGCGGCTTGAAAGAATCCCAGCGGTCTACACTTGAAAGTTGTTGCTTAGGTAGGGCACCTCCTACGCTGAGAATCTTTCATCACGAAAACTTCAGAAGAAAGACTAGAACCTATGTCACGATCTCTCCGCGCCGTAGCTGCTACCGCGATTGCCGGGTTAGCGCTCACCGGTTGTGCCGGCGCTTCCGACGTTCCAGCATTTGATGATATCGAGGCCCAGATGTGGGACTCCATGGCTGCCTCTGATGCGATGGGAATCTCAGGGGCCTTGCCCGAGGAAATGGCCGGTGATGCCGCGGTCATCGAGGAGATGCTGGGTGGAAATCTTTCTGATCTGCAAATCTATGGTGCCTTAGATGGCTCGGCCACGGCGATCCGCCTGGGTGACGCTCAAGAACCCATGATGTCGTTCTTCGGTGACGACGTCTACGTCTCCATGGATATGGTGCTTGAAACCATGGGTCCAATGCTGCCCGAAGACCAACGGAGCCAGGTCGCGGCAGAATTCGCTGGTAAATATGCCGACATTAGTGACAGCGTTGACACAGCAGATTCCATCAATATGGGAGACCTGCTGGACCAGATGCGTTCTGCAGCTGAAGCCGGTGAGACCGATGAGGTCACCGGTTTTAACCTGACTTGCACAAGTGAGTGCTGATTTTCCGGTTGGGTTAGGTGTCGTGCCTAGTCAGCGGGTTTTGAGTTTGCGTTTTGGGTCACTAATTGGGCGGTTTATGATGAGTGCATGGGCTTATTTGTG
>NZ_LXEY01000111.1 GCF_001657475.1 Enteractinococcus helveticum | reverse complement strand
CAACGGCAGAATCGAACACCTGCGCGGCACCGCCCTAGGCTTCCGTAACCTCATGCATTACATCACCAGAGCACTGCTCGACACCGGCGGATTCAGACACCAACTACACTCATTTTTACGATGAGCCGGTATAGCAATATTATGAATCACCGGACCCATTTCGCGATACCGGCAAAGTTTTGGTGAGTGCTCAGGGGCCAGCCATGTACCGTTGGTTCAAATCACCGCTGGGGTTGGCAGATGCTTCAAACGTTTTTCGAACTCGTGGTTTCTCGGTCTACAAACTCCAGGAAAAGTGCTCCTTGGAGCGCCTTGACCCGAACGTTGCACTGTCAAATCCTCAAGGGGGTTGACGACGAGCAGTCGATGGCCATAAAACAAGAGACAACTGGAGGTGACGACGATGATCCCAGCACATCCACACCACGAGCCGACTAGTTCACACGATACTCACGACACGAACCGCACCTTACATCAGGTGGGCAACAAAGTCGCTGATGCACTCGGGCTGACCTCTGGTGAGCTTGCCTTGATACCACCGCTTCAAGAGCCACCGCGGTGGACGTCGAGATTACGAGTCGGAGAACTCGCCTTCGACAGCGTAGCTCTGGCGTCGCTCGCACTGTCATTGGCGGGCATCGACCGTGGTGTATTCGCATCGCACGAGGTGTCAGTCATGCCGGATCCGCACAAAGTCCAGGCGTCATTTGGCAGTGAAAAATTATTCCGTCTCGATGGATCAGCACCCACCATCTGGGCGGGACTGTCCGGCTTTTGGAAAGTTCGCGATGGCTGGGTCCGTACGCACGGCAACTACCCGCATCATGCGCAACGACTTGCTCGGCTGCTTGAGATCGCTCCTGACGCGCCGCGCGGAGCGGTTGAAGCCGCCATGCAGCAGTGGTCACGCTTGGAGCTGGAACAACATGCTCTGGCGGCCGGGGCTCTTGCGATCGCGGTGCGGACCCCTGCCGAATGGCAGGACCATCCCCAATATCCAAGCATTCGACACAGCCCGATCCTGCACTACGCTGCAGTAGGCGATGCGCCACCTCGCTCCTGGCCAGTCACCGCCACACTGCCGCTGACCGGCGTCCGAGTGCTCGATCTGACGCGTGTGATTGCCGGACCAGTAGCCACCCGCGATCTCGCGCTCGCCGGGGCAGATGTGCTGCGGATCGATGCACCGCAACTTCCTGAAGCTGCCTGGCAACACCTAGATACCGGGCAGGGCAAACGAACCGCCCTGCTGGACCTCGATCAACCTCAGGATCGTGCACAGCTAGACCAGTTGCTGTTAGAAGCCGACGTCGTCGTCCATGACTATCGTCCTGCTGCCCTGGAAAAGTATGGGCTTGACGTCAAAATGTTGCACCAGCGGTTTCCGGGGCTCATTGTCGCCCAACTCTCCGCCTGGGGCACGCACGGTCCCTGGGGTCAGCGGCGTGGATTCGATAGTCTCGTGCAGGCAGCCAGTGGCATTGCTGTGTTGGAAAGCAAGGACGACGGCGCAACTCCCGGAGCGTTACCCGTGCAGGCGTTGGATCACTCGGCCGGACACTTCTTGGCCGCAGCCGTTGCCACGGCGCTGCGAGCACAGCGGTCAACCGGTGGTTCTTTTGAGATCAGCATCAGTTTGGCACAGCTTGCCGAGGAGTTTTTGTCCGCCGGACCTGTGGAAAAACGTTTGTCGGCTGCCAGTGTGCAGCACCTGCCCACCGTGTCTGTCGAGCTTGATACCACGGCCCAGGAAGCTCCCGTGGTGATGACCTGTGCCCCGCCTGTGCTTGCTTTCCCAGGGGCATTCACCGAATATCAATCGCCGGTGCACTCGTGGGGCACAGATGCGCCCTTCTGGCGGTGACATCTCGTGCCCACTTTGAGCGGCACCACGGTAGTTCTCCACCTCACGGGCCCGTTTTCTGATTCGTTACACCATGGCAGTTGAATTCCTCGTAGGGTTAAAAGCATCGGGTTGCTTATTACACGCAGGTGTTTCGCATCTCTACCTTGGAAGGAACATGAAAACGAAGAGTGTAAAAAGACCATTTCAATTAGCCGCAGTCGTAGCGGCAGGATCCCTAGCACTCGCTGGATGTAACGGCGACGACACAGCAGATACTACTCAAGGCGGTGGCGAGGATCGCGGCGAAATTTCGGTCGTCGCTATCCCAGGTTGGACCGACCAGACGGGCATGGCCCACCTCTATGAATATGTTCTCGAGGAAAACGGCTACACCGTCGAAGTGCAAAACCTTGGCGACATGGCCCCGGCATTTACGGCGGTTGCTCAAGGTGATGTCGATCTGTTCGGGTCTACCTGGCCGGAACGAACCCACGACGTGTACTGGGAAGAACACGGCGATAATCTCGAAGACTTAGGAGTCTGGTACGACGACGCCAAGCTGTTCTTAGCAGTCCCCGAATACTCAGAGATCACCTCGATTGAAGATCTGCCCGAACATGCCGAAGCTCTTGACGGACAAATCATGGGGATCGAACCCGGTGCCGGCCTCAGTCGCATTACCGAAGATGAGGTCATACCGCACTATGGGCTCGAGCAAGATTTTGAGCTGCAGCTGTCCTCCACCAGTGCTATGCTCGGTGACCTCGAACGAGCAATGAATAACGAAGAAGAGATCGTTGTGACGCTGTGGACGCCGTTCTGGGCGACTGTCAATTTCGATGTGCGCCAGCTGGAAGATCGCGACAATATTTATGGTGAACCAGAAGGACTGCATACTCTGGGACGGGCCGGTTTCACCGAGGAGTTCCCCGAAGTCGCGAACATGATCGAGAACTTCTCACTGACCGATGAGCAATTCGCCGATCTGGAAAACACCATGGTCAACGAATTCGATGACGACGATCAGGGCGCAGTCCATGCCTGGTTGGAGGAAAACCCCGATATTGTCGAACAAATGTCCGCTGACTTGAATGAGTAGCTTGTGACGTGCGTTGTTCGTGTCCGGCTACCGTGTGGCCTGATAGCGTGCCAAACCCGCAACAGCAACCAAGGTCAAGACCACCGCGAGCCCGGAACTGGCTCCAAAAATCAGTGTCCACCGACCGGCTTCGGCTAAGGTCCCCGCCACCGCGGTACTGACAGCACTTCCGGCAAACAGAGCGCCGGCAAAGAAGGCGACCGTCATCCCTCGGGCCTCCGGGACCACCTGGGTTGCCCAAGATTGTAGCCCGGTGTGCATAAACGCCCAGGTTCCACCAAGTAACACCGCTGCAATGACGACGGTCAACACGGATAAATGCACCGCAACGGCGCCTAACCCGACAATGAGGCAGATGCCGCCGATCAGCACGATGTGTGATCCGCTCAATCGGGCCGTGATGGGACGAACCAGGCGTGAAAAGACCAGCGTTGCCACCCCGTAGGCGGCTACCGACAGTCCGGCCAAACTTGTTTCGATACCTTGATATTCCAATGCCGGTGCCAGCAGCGTGAGCAGACCGAGCACCAGGGCACCTTCAATAAATGCCAAGCACACCACAAAGACGGCCCACTTTTCGCTAAAGAACAGTTTCAGTGCAGCAAGCACCCCGGTGCGGTGATCGCGGTGGGGTTCGCTCAGCCGAAACAGCGGTATGAGACTTGCAAGTGCAAGCGTTGCGGACATCGCGAAGACGACCCGCCAGGTGAAGATCTGTCCCAAGAAGCCCGCCGCCGCGGTGGCCGCTGCTGTGCCCACTGCGATCGCTGCCATGAGATCGGACAGTGCTGATTGCCGGTGGCGCAGCGCCGTCGTATCCCCCACGTAGGTAATTGCCGCCGGAACGATCGCTCCAAAGAACCCACCGGTCAGGGCCCGCGCGATCGTCAACAGCACCAGATTGGGTGCAAAAGCAGAACTCAGACCGCAAATGAGTGCCCCGGAGAGGGCAATGCGCATGATGGTCAGTCGGCCGAATTTATCGGACAGCATGCCCCACAGCGGTTGGCTGAGTCCATAGGTGAAAAAGTAGACGGAGGCCACCGCCACCGCGACACTGAGTGGGACGTCGAAGTCCAACGCCAAGATCACCAGGAGCGGGGAGACACCAAACCGGTCCACGCTGGAGGTAAAGGCAGCCAGAGACACCGCGGCCGGCGGTCGAGTCAGTGCAGTAAGGGATGTATGAGAGACCACAGTGCTACCTTATCCCTGTCCTACACCAGATTTGCCAATAACCGATCTCCCGACACTGGGCTGCGATAGCTTCAGAATCTTGAAGCTCATTGAACTTCCTCGCACCTCACAGCGTCTTTTTTGGCGAGAGCCAATTCATGCATTTGTTCCGTCTCGTTCATATACTGAGGATAAGTTCGTACGAGGTTGTCACCGTTTGGCCGTCTCATACGGTCATCCAAGTGACAGGGGCCAGGGCCCAGATACGGTCGGATGCCCATATGGGAGGTTGTAGTGTCTGTACAGTTCTTAGAAAATATCGACGATTTACTGACCCGACTTCGCGAGGTCTATCGCGAACTGCATCAGCAGCCTGAGCTGAGCATGCAGGAACACAAGACTGCTGAACGCATTGAAGCCGAACTTGCTCATCTTGATGTCGAGGTACAACGTATCGGAGGGACCGGCGTCGTCGCAATTCTTCGCAACGGCACCGGTCCTACTGTTTTAGCCCGGGCCGATACCGATGCCCTGCCGGTGGATGAACAGACCGGCCTGGAGTATGCCTCGCACATCGAGGGTGCCATGCACGCCTGCGGACACGATATGCACATAACCACACTGCTGGGTGCACTTGAGCTGCTGGCAACGAATACAGCTGCCTGGTCGGGGACCTATATTGCCGTGTTCCAACCTGGTGAAGAAACCGCACAGGGTGCCCAAGCGATGGTGGACGACGGACTGGTTGATAAGATCCCAAAACCCGATGTGGCGCTGGCCCAGCATGTGATGTCAACGCAGGCCGGCACGATTGGGACCAGCGCGGGCCCGGTGTTATCTGCCGGGGATTCCCTAAAGATCACAGTGTACGGTCGCGGCGCCCACGGCTCGATGCCGCACAACTCGGTTGATCCGGTGGTCTTGGCGTCGTCGATTGTGATGCGGCTGCAAACGATCGTGTCACGTGAAACCCGGCCCGGCCAATTCGCGGTGGTCACCGTTGGCGCCCTCAACGCCGGGTCGAAATCCAATATCATCGCCGATCGGGCAGAACTGTTGCTGAACCTGCGCACCTATGACACCGCGGTCCGTGAGAACATCATGGCCGCCATTGAACGCATTGTGCGCGGCGAATGTCAGGCCGCGGGATCGCCCAAAGACCCTGAATTTGCATACTACGATCAGTTCCCACTGACCGATAATGATCCGGATGTCAACGCCAAAGTCACCGAGGCTTTCACCGAATTCTTCGGCGCGGAGGCGGTCTATGAGACCGAACCATACACGGCATCGGAAGACTTTAGCCGTCTGCCCAATGCATTCGGGATTCCCTATACCTTCTGGTTTGTCGGTTCGGTTGCCCCGGAAAAATATCGCAAGGCAGTCGAATCGGGCACGGTTGCCCAAGATATTCCAGCAAACCACTCCCCCTTCTTCGCCCCAGAGATTGATCCAACCCTAGAAATCGGCGTTCAAACGCAAGTAGTGGCCGCTCTGTCCTACCTCGCGAAAGAATAGGAGCAATCATGACTACCGCATCTCAAGAAACCACCAATACATCGTGGAAGCCTACAGATAAATGGCTGTTGGGTGTTGTCATTGCTGTCATCACGTTCTGGCTGTTTGCCCAAACGCTACTCAACGTCATCCCGGGCATTCAAAATGCACTGGGCATCGAGCTGACCACCGCTAACCTGGCGGTATCGATTACCTCGCTGTTCTCTGGACTCTTCATTGTGATCGCCGGTGGTCTGGCCGACCGCATCGGGCGCGTCAAAATCCTCTACATCGGGATCTACCTGTCGATCCTCGGGTCGCTACTCATCGCGCTGACCCCGGAGAACATGGGTGCCTTCACCACGGCCATGCTGCTGGGCGGTCGCATTGTGCAAGGACTCTCCGCCGCGGCGATCATGCCGTCCTCCATGTCGCTACTCAAAGCCTTCTACGAGGGCAAAGAGCGCCAGCGCGCCATTTCCTTCTGGTCCATCGGCTCCTGGGGTGGTTCCGGTCTGACCGCATTATTTGGTGGCGTCATGGCGACCTCATTTCTCGGGTGGCGCTCGATCTTCTGGATCTCAGCGGTGCTCGGGGTCGTGTCCCTGTTCTTGTTACGGGGCACCCCGGAGTCGAAAGCTACAAGAGATCCGAATGCCCCTGCCTACCGATTCGACTGGGGCGGTGTCGTAGCCTTCGTTATTGCACTGCTGGCGCTGAATATCTACATCTCGCAGGGACCAAACATCGGGTGGTTGAGTCTGCCCGGTATCGGATTGCTGCTAGTTACCTCGATCGCTGGCCTGATTTTCCTGCAGATCGAAACCAAACATAAGACCCCATTCTTGGACCTGCAGGTGTTTCGGAACGGAACGTTCACCGGTGCAACACTGTCGAACTTCATGCTCAATGGTGCCGCCGGAACCCTGATCGTCGCGCTCGGTCTGGTTCAAGTTGCGGCCGGGATGTCCGCGCTGCAGTCTGGACTGTTGACCCTGGGCTATCTAATCGCCATAATCTCCACGATCCGGGTGGGTGAAAAACTCCTACAAAAATTCGGGCCGCGCCGTCCGATGCTGTGGGGTTCCATGATCACCGGGGTGGGCATTCTGTTGTGCTCGCCGACCTTCCTGCTGATCGAACAATACATAGTGACGACGGTCATCGGCTTCACCCTGTTTGGTATTGGTCTGGGCTTTTACGCGACTCCATCCACGGACGCGGCGCTGACCAATGTGCCAGAAGATCAAATCGGTGCCGCCTCTGGTATCTACAAGATGGCCTCCTCGCTAGGTAACGCCATCGGTGTTGCGGTGTCGGCGGCCATCTATGTTGCCGCCCAAAACGCCAGCCCCGAATTACTGGAGCAGCTCGATATCTTTATCGGACGCCAGGACAACGTCGCCTTGCGCTTTGGTGGCGCCATCGGCCTGCTCTTCAACGTCTTGATGGTTGCGCTGGCTATCGCTTCCATCATCTTGACTGTGCCACGAGATAAGAAAGTCAAGATTGCCGAGGATGGACGTCCGGAACGCCAAGACGTCGCTCCGCCACCGATCGGCAACTAACAACCACCCGCAGGATTCGCTCCGATGAACTACCAGAGGCGGTCTCTTCGAATATGTTCGACGAGACCGCCTCTTGGTTGTGTCAGAGTTTAGGCGCCGTCGGTGAGCAGACTCTGACACAACCAATTCGAAGTTATTCGGTGGCTTGACGGGTTCCCGCAGCATCATCGTTACGGTGCCATTGCACTTCAATGTCTAGGTTTCGTGCAAAACCCACCAGGTGACGGCCGACCACACCTTCAAGTCGTTCGACAGCATCAGCGGGTCCTTCAACAGACAGTTCCAGCCGGTCCGCCGCCGCGACTACTTCAGCACGGTCTTCCCCAAGATTGACCCAGCCGCGTTCGGTTTCGGCATCCCATTCCCCACCGCTTTTGCGTTTCAAGTGGTTGACCAGTTGCTTACCGTAGCGCGCAGGACGCTCAATCATCACGGTGGCTTTACTCGTTATGTTCTGCGACAAGTTGCAATCCTTTTCTTCAAGTACGTGTTGCGAATCTATCTGAGATCCTAGGTGGCCCAGACGCAGGCCGCCATAGCTGGGCTTACGAGTGCGGTGGGCTATTCATGAACGTGCAGCGCCAACTACAGTGGAACCATGGATACACTGCAGGAATACTTAGAAACCATTCCGAACGACGAGAACCGTGCCAAACTTGAACACGTTATTGAGTGGGTGACGGAAACTTTCCCGGACCTCAAGGTCGAGATCAAGTGGAATCAGCCCATGATGACACACAATGGTACGTTCATTATTAGCTTCAGCGCATCGAGCAAGCACTTTTCGATCGCTCCTGAGCTGCGAGTACTCGAAGAGTTCCGAGACAAACTCACCAAAGCTGAGTATTCACACAGCAAGGCCCTGTTTCGTATCCTGTGGAAACAAGAGGTCAACTACCCATTGCTCGCAGAGATTATCGAACGCAGCATTGAGTACAAGAAGGGTTCTACGACCTTCTGGGCACGATAGTCAACGACTAGTAAGTTGTCATTCGTCAATGCGTGCAAAAATCACGCAAAGGGTTACTCTTCGCTAACCTCAAAGATGACAACGTCATCTTGATACGTTTCGTAAGAGTAAAAGTCGAGGTGGACTTCACCGCCTAGTGAAGCACCAGGGAAGAACGCAACATAAGAACTCTTCGAATCAGGAGATAACGAGAACATACCATAGTGCGTCTCTGATTCGGATTGGCGGCCATCTGCACTGCGGTAGGTAATCAATGGGATGTCGAGTTCTTCATCGCCGGTGTACAAGTTATAGCTAACAATCAGGTGGGAGTTCGATGCATTCATATACGCTGCGATGAATTCGACCTCTGCGCCACCAAAGGTTTCGGCATTCTGACCGTCACCCATGACCAAACGCTCAGAGACTGCTTGTTCAGCGACATGAAAATCGACGATCTTGCCGTTTTTGCCTTCAAAATCTGTATACTCGGCGCAATGTTCCTCACCCGGATAGCAAACTTCAAACCCGTTTTCTAAGGGTTTGATTTTTCCAGCTAGGTCCGATGAATAGAGGCCAGCATCAATTTGTGCGTTGACGTTGTGGGTGTAGTACTCAAGGTAGCCCGCAGCTGCAGAACCTTCCTGCGTTACTGCTTGCGCTGCTTCCAGGCTCGCAACTTTGTCAGAAGCAATCGCTTCTACGAATAGTTCCAAGTCTTCGTTCGTCGGCAGGTCCGGATCAGACGATTCTTCTGAAGGAGTTTCAAGGGCTGACACCGTTTCGTCTGGAGCTGGAGTGGCAAGTGTATCGTCACCACAGCCAGTTAGTCCGAATAACAACAGTGCAGCAAGTGCAGCCGAAAGAGTATGAGCGCGCATGTCCATCTTCAATTTCTAATAAGGCAAGTGATGCTCTGAAGATACTACTGACTAGGGGTTACTCAAGGACTTTCGGAGCGTATTACTCAAAAACTAAACTGCCAACGTTAGCCGCTTAGCATCAGAACATTCCACAGCCATCTTCAATGAGCCACCTGCTAGCTTGGTGGCCATGACCACCTCAAACGTTGATGCCATTGCAGATTCGCTCACCCTCGACGCACGGGATCCCGAACTTCGGAAAGCAGATTGGGCCTCCGACGCATATCAAGCACATCGTCGTTCCGGTCCACTCAAACTGGGTTTTCTGACCTTCTTGACGCAGGAACGTCGTGATCCCAGCACAGTTCTGCAAGAAGGCTTGCGACTGTTTGGCGAAGCAGAACAGCTTGGCTATGACTTAGGCATGGTGCGGGTACGTCACTTCCAGCCGTATGTGTCCGGCCCCATCTCGTTCCTCTCTGCGGCGTCACAACATACCAGCGTGATGCGACTTGGCACCGGCGTCATTCCCATGCATGCCGAAGATCCAATCCGCCTGGCAGAAGAACTTCAAACGCTAGATGTGATTAGCGGTGGTCGCGTCGAGGCCGGGTTTTCGACCAGCATGCCCGAACAAGGCATCGAGACGCACTGGGCAGAGCAGGTCAAGACAAAGCATGATTCCTGGGATAAATTCGACAGTTTCCTGGATCGCGTGGCAGGCAAACCATTGCTTTCGGAGCCGGACACTTTTATGTGGGGACTTCCTGAAGGCTCACCTGCGATCACACGACCAGAGGCCCCAGGCTTGCGCGACCGGATTTGGTACGGCGCTGGCAGCATGAATAGTGTGCAGCAAGCGGCAGCACGTGGACTCAAACTTCAGCTCTCCTCGGTCACAGACGAGGCCGGTGCTCGGTTTGAACCACGCCAGTACCAGCAGATCGCGCAGTATCGCCAGCAGATGGCGCAACTGCACCCGAATCGTACTCCGGAAGTGGCAGTGAGTCGCAATATTCTTCCGATAACCGGTGCGGCCTCAGACGAAGAATTTGAATGGCTCGTGCGCTTCTACACAGACAATATCTGCCCCAACGGCACAGGACGACCAGGCTTCCCGGCCAAAGGACGGTTCTCCCACCCAGCAACCGGCACGATGGACCAGACTATTGAATACCTGCGCAACGATGTCGCGCTGGCAGCGGCCGACACGCTCGTAGTTCTGGTACCCTTCTACTCGGATTTAGACAAGACCTTGCCGCTGCTAAAAATGGTGATCGACGAGATCGCCCCGGCATTGCGTAGTGGAGCATAGATCACCGCAACGCTTGTCATGCCCACCTGCTGACGACGCCATCAGCACCCCTCACTCTTTCCGTTTCAGCGATAATCATTTTTGTTTGGAGAACGATACGCGCACCCCGCCATATTTATGCGCCCAATATCCTGCTGTTTAGTGAAGCCAGGCAGGTTTTTTGACCTTCCTTCACCGCCTCCCGAACTCAAAATCGGGTGCGTTCTTTCAACCTTGACTAGGAGCATCGCCAGTGGCAACCTGGGGATCAACTGTAACGCAGAGCACAATTCACAGCAGTAAAAAAGAGCATTCTTCGATCTGTATTGATCACGAAGAATACTCAGAATATCCGATACGGCACCGTAGACAATAACGAGCATTCCCGTACTTAAAGGACTTGATACGCGTGGTGAATAATACAAATCCCGGCAAGAAACGTTCACGCTATTCCGCCTTCCAGCTGTTCTCCAAAGGGCTCACTCAAGAAGATTGGCCTGAAATCTGGTCTGAACCAGATATGAAAGACAGTTATGAAGTCGTCATTATTGGTGGTGGGCTTCACGGCCTGGCAACCGCCTACTATCTGGCAAAGAATCACGGCATTACCGACATCGCGGTGATAGATAAGAACTACATTGGTGCTGGTGGTTCGGGTCGTAACACCTCGATTCTGCGGTCGAACTACCTGACGCCAGAAGGCGTGAAGTTCTATGATCGTTCGTTGAAACTCTATGAACAGCTCTCGTCAGAACTGAACTTCAACCTGATGTTCTCCCAGATGGGCCACATGTCGCTGGCTCACGATGACGGCGGTATGCGCACGATGCAGTGGCGTGCGCAGGTTAACCAGGTCCAGGGCGTTGATTCCAAAGTCATTACTCCAGATGAGATCAAAGAGCTCGTCCCCTACATCGACATCTCCAAAGACACCCGGTATCCAATACTCGGTGCGCTCTACCACCCACCCGGCGGTACCATTCGCCACGACGCGGTGGTCTGGGGCTATGCCCGTGCTGCACACGAGATGGGCGTGCACATTATCCAGCACACCGAAGTCACTGGCATCGACGTCGAAAATGGTCGTGTGACCCGGGTTCGTACGGACAAAGGCAACATCGCCACCGGCACCGCGGTTAACTGTACTGCCGGTTGGGCATCCCTCATTTCTGATATGGCCGGGGTACGGATGCCTGTCACCACCTCACCGCTACAGGCAGCAGTGACCGAACCGGTCAAGCCATTCTTGGGCACCGTCGTCGTCTCGGGCACACTGCACGTTTACGTCAGCCAGACCGACCGCGGCGAGCTGGTCTTCGGCGCCAGTGTCGATCCATTTACCTCATATTCGATGCGCGGCACCTTGGAATTCGTAGAAGGCCTGGCCACCAACGTGCTCAGCTTGATGCCATCGCTGTCCAAGATGCGCCTGCTACGCCAGTGGGCTGGACTGTGTGACATGACCCCGGACTACTCGCCAATTATGGGCGAAACCGAGGTCGAGGGCTTCTATGTTGACGTCGGTTGGGGAACTTACGGCTTCAAGGCCGGTCCGGTTGCCGGAGAAACGATGGCCGAGACCATTGCCACCGGTAAACGTCCAGAAATTATCCAAGGCTTCGGTTTGGAACGCTTCTCATCCGGCCAGCTGGTCGGTGAGAAGGGTGCCGCCGCGGTTGGCCACTAACCCGAATCACGACAAGGAGCAAGGTTATGATGCAAATCAACTGCCCGTGGTGCGGGCTACGCAATGCCACCGAATTCAAACAGCACGGTGAAAAACCACCACGGCCCGATGTTGCCAACGCAACAAGAGAGCAATGGGCCGACTACCTGTACTTCCGCAATAACACGTGGGGTGTGGTCAAAGAGCAGTGGTTCCACTCGGCTGGTTGCCGCCAATTCTTCATGCTGCACCGTGACACGTTTGCGAATAAAGCCATCCGTTCCGAAGGAGACGTTCGATGACCCCGTCTGATCACAATCAACCGCTGCGTCTAGGGACCCAGCCCAACGAGGAAATTGATCGCTCCCAACGCGTCACGTTTACCTGGAATGGCAAAACCTACACTGGGTATCAGGGTGACACGATTGTCTCGGCCCTGTATG
This sequence comes from Enteractinococcus helveticum, assembly GCF_001657475.1. Lineage (GTDB taxonomy): Bacteria > Actinomycetota > Actinomycetes > Actinomycetales > Micrococcaceae > Yaniella > Yaniella helvetica. The sequence goes on along the minus strand of NZ_LXEY01000111.1, from coordinate 17,346 downwards.
CCGCCGGTGAGCGCATGTTCTCGCGTTCGATGAAGTACCACAGTCCGCGAAGCGTGTTGACCGGAACTCTGCACGATCCGGGAACGATTATGCAGGTCGACGACGAACCAAACGTGCGTGGTGCACACCGTCAGATCGAAAACGGCATGAACGTCAACTCCCAGAACACCTGGCCGTCGCTGAAATACGATATTCGCGCTGTGAACCAACTGGGCGCGCGATTCCTTGGCCCTGGGTTTTACTACAAGACGTTCATGAAACCCGACTTCCTGCGCCCCGCATACCAGCGCGTACTGCGCGGATTCGTGCACGGTGGGAAAGTCTCGCAAGAGCGTCCGGAAGAAACCTATGAGAAGCGTTACGCCCACACCGACGTCTTGGTGGCCGGTGGTGGCCCGGCGGGAATGGAAGCAGCCCTGGCAGCTGCAGCCTCGGGCGCATCCGTCATGTTGGTCGAAGAAGATCACCAGCTGGGCGGTCACCTGCGTTGGTCCGACGGTGAGCTGGCACGTCAGCTGCGTTCCCAAGTCATTGCGAACCCGAACATCACGGTCTACACCAACACCACGGTGGCGGCACGCTATGATGACAACTGGCTGGCCGTTGTACAACGGTCTCCGGAACCCGGCATGGGCGAACGGATGATCAAGACCCGCGCCCGCAGCCTGGTGGTTGCCGCTGGTCTGTTGGAACGCCCATATGTTTTTGAAGGCAACGACCTACCCGGCGTCATGCTTTCCACGGCAGCCCGTCGTCTAATCCACCTGTACTCGGTGCGCCCTGGTGGCCGGGCGGTTGTGCTGACTGCTAACCCCGAGGGTGATGCAACCGTTGAAGATCTGCGCAACGCTGGCGTAGAAGTGGTCGCCGTCGTCGATGCTCGCCAGGGTGACACGGTGGTTCGGGCAACCGGACGCGGTCGTGTCCAATCCGTTGAACTGTCGACCGGCCAAAAGATTGCCGCCGATCTGCTGGTGACCGCTGTGGGTTGGACTGCTCCGACCTCGCTGCTGAATATGTCGGGCGATAAGCCCTATTACGAGCCGCAAGCCGCACGCTTTATACCCGGAGGCACCGACGAAGGTGTCTATGCAGCCGGTGGGATTTCTGGAGACGGCACCGTGCAGCAGTTGCGCGATCACGGTGCCGCCGTCGGCGCTCGTGCCGCAGCGCATGCCCTGGCACAGCGCAGCCTGAAGATCGCCTCGGCACCAACTGTGGCAGGACAAACTGAAGTCCCTGCGGCGCAGAACCTGCCGGAAGTCCAGCCATTGCCAGTCCCGCAACACCCTGAGCTGTTCCGCTCATCCACCCACGGTTTTGTGGACTATTCCGAAGACATCACCTCATCGGATCTCCAAGCCGCAGTGGCCGAAGGCTACGACTCGGTCGAGCTGGTCAAACGGTTTACGACCGTGACCATGGGACCACTACAGGGCAAGATCGAGCTGGTGAACTTCATTGCCGTCGTCGCTGAAGCCACCGGTAAGACCATCGCCGAGTCCGGGACCACAACCTGGCGGCCAATGTATGCTCCAGTGACCCTGGGAGCACTGGCTGGTCAGAAATATGATCCGATTCGCTACTCCTCGATCCAGTCGTGGCACGAGGCGCACGGTGCCAAACCGATGGTGGCCGGCCAATGGATTCGCCCGGAACACTATGGCGATCCACAGGCTGAAGTGCGTCGAGTCCGTGACGGCGTCGGCATTATCGATGTGTCTCCACTGGGCAAGATCGACCTGCGCGGACCTGATGTGCCAAAACTACTCAACCTGCTCTACACCAATAAATGGTCCAAGCTGGGCATCGGCAAGGTCCGCTACGGTGCCATGGTGTCTGAAGATGGTGTGGTCATGGACGACGGCGTGACCGCCCGACTCGATGAAGACCACTACCTGATGACCACCACGACCGGTGGCGCCGGCCGGGTCTGGGACTGGATTGAAGAATGGTTGCAAACCTTCCACCCAGAATGGCAGGTCAACGCGACCCCGGTCTCGACCGCCTACACCAGTATCAACATCGCCGGTCCGCACTCACGCACGCTGGTGTCGCGGCTGACCGATGTGGATGTCTCCGCTGATGCCTTCAAATACATGGAAGTGCGCACCGGAACGGTCGCCGGAGTCGAGAACTCGATCCTGTGGCGCATCGGGTTCACCGGGGAACTCTCCTATGAAATCCACGTGCCAGCCGCCTATGGTTTGCACGTCTGGGAGACCCTGTTAGAAGTCGGCAAGGATCTGGGCGTTGGCCCATTTGGTCTCGAAGCTCAGCGTATTCTGCGTCTGGAATCCGGGCACCTGATTGTCGGTCAGGATACTGACGGACTGACCAAGGCCTACAGTGCCGGCCTCGATTGGGCTGTCAAACTCGATAAAGAGGACTTTGTGGGCAAACCGGAACTGCTCTGGCAGCAAGAAAGCCAAAGTGGTGCCAGTTTGGTTGCGGTCCAACCGGTCGATACCCATGTGGTTCCAGGCGAAGCGAGCCAAGTGATTTATGGCAACGGGACGATTGCCGGACGCATCACCTCCTCGCGGTTCTCCCCGACCCTGAACCGTTCTATCTGTCTGGCCCAGGTCGACAAGTCGCTGGCCAAACCCGGCACCATGATCACCATCCGCCAGACTGACGGCACGACCATCCAGGCCAAAGTCATGGAGGGGCTGACCGCTGTCGATCCCGAGGGCAACCGGTTGGATAATGACAGTCAACCAGAGGCACTCGTGGAGCTCAGCGAACCAATCGGTCGCAGCCCGGTGCGGGTCGGCAATGCCACGGCCTTGCTTGCCGGCTGGGAAGTTTCGGCACAACCGGCTTCTGGTCCCATGACCATCCAAGACCAGACCGTGATGACCAAGATCGAGGTTCGCAGTGCGTTTGCGGGATCAACCGCAGATAAACTGCAGGCCAGCTTCGGTCGTACCCATCGCAGCCAAGACGGCACGTTGGTGATCGGTTCTGGGCCAGGTCAGTGGCATGTTCTCGGTGAACCAGGGGCACAACAGACCATGGTCACCGAGCTACAGCAAATGGCCGATAACGCCAATGAGTTGACCTCGGTTGTGGATCTGACCCACGGTCGCGCACTGTTCCGGATCACCGGGGACGAGGCAGCAGCTGTGCTCAATAAGTTGTGCTCACTGGAACTGTCCGATGACATCGTGCCAGATGGCTCAGCCATGCGCGGCAGTGTCGCCGGGGTCGTCACCGATATTATTCGCGACGACGTCGATGGCACCCTGAGCTACCTGGTCCACTGCGAGCGCTCCTCAGGTCAGTACCTGTGGGATACGCTGCTGGATGCAGGAGCGGAATATCGCCTAGCCGAAGTGGGCTACGCGATGGCCTACTCGAACTAGAACAAACACTTGTGGTGGCCGGTCCAATACGGGCCGGCCACCACGGTATTTAACGCACAATCCACAGATCGATGAGCACGGCATCGGGTTCGCGCCGTCCAGAACCAATGACCACGGTGGATTCCAGCCACTGCCACGACGAGGTGTCACTATCGGCTACCTCAAAGCGGGGTGCACACCGGAAATAGATTCGCTCGGCGGGCACTTCACTGCCTTCGGCCAGGGCAGCAATGTCTTCGGCCGAGCCAGTCCGATAGGCCACGTTCATCACGAACAGGCGTGCGCCATCGTCAAGTTCAATGACGTAGCGGGCATCCAGATCCGATTCGGTGGCGCTGCGGATCACTTGAAAATCGGCTCCGGCGTTGAGAATCGCGCCCGAAACATTGGGACCGGTCAGGCTGCCGCCGGTGATGGGAATAACCCGACGTTGCCCGGCGTGCGTGCGTCCCACTTCGACCGGGGCGGCGACTTCGATGTTCAACCGCCCAAAATATTCGAGTTCGGGCGGTTCTGGCTGACTGGCTGTATGCAAAGGTGTTGTCATAGTTCCAGGGTACCCAGAACCTTAGCGACTATGGCTGAGCTAACAAACCTTCGGGTTTTCCATAATCAAAGTCTCCGGTTGCCACGGTGTTGGTTTGACCGGCGGAACCATACTGTTAAAGCATGACTTCAACATCAACACCTCCGGGGACCCACCCCACGTCACGCCCGCCCCTTCGGCTGGGCCTCACCCTGTTACATTTAGCGGTACTTGGCACACTCGGTTGGGCAGTCATTGGGCTGCTTCTCGGCGCGATCGGCGTCGGTATTGGCATGCTGTTCCTGCTCGGCCTGGGCGTCATTGTCCTGCTGGGTGTGTTCTACGTGCTCTTCGGCCTGGCCTGGCTTGAAATTGAGCGGGTCGCCAGCCTCTATGACATCCCCGCCCATCCGCTGACATGGCGCCCGCGCACCGAACCCACCTTCGGGGCATACCTGCGATCCCTGGGTGCCAACTTCGTGCACGGACGCATGTGGGCGGCACTGGGCAACTTCTTACTGGCAACCATCATGGGTGCCATCATGATCGGAGCATTCCGGTCCATGATCGCCTTGATCATTGCCTCATTTACTCCGCTTACCGACGCGGACACGGTCACCACCGCATTTGGCATCCAAATTCAATCCGGCTACGCTCCCCTGCTGTTATTGCTAGCACTGGTGTGCGCCGGGGTGATCGTCGGGCTGTTATTCCTACACCGCACCATTGCCACCGCGATCATCGGGGCAACCGCTCGCGAATCCGATCTGACCGAACGTGTGCGCACCACCGCTGTGCAACGCGAAGGTGCCATGCGAGCCGCAGAAGTGGAACGCACCCGCATCGAACGCGATCTGCACGACGGCGTCCAACCGCGACTGGTCTCCCTGGGTATGACCCTGGGCTTGGCCAAACAACATATTGACGACCGCCCCGAACAGGCCAAAGAGCTCATTGATGAGGCCCATACCTCAACAAAGGCAGCCATCACCGAGCTGCGCCAACTGACCCGCGGCATCTACGCCTCAGTGCTCGATGATCGTGGTCTGGATGCCGCACTGTCGGCGGTGGCTGGTCGCTCGCACATTCCCGTCAACCTGGATGTCCGGCTCCCCCACCGCTGTGATCGGGCAACCGAAGCCGCCGTCTACTTTGCGATCGCCGAGGGCCTGACCAACGCTGCAAAGCACTCCCGGGCTTCCGAAGCTCGAGTGACCGTGCGCATGCGCGACGACGACACCGGCCGCCCGTACATCTGGGCCCGCGTGGAAGATAACGGCACCGGCGGCGCCGCAGTGGTGCCGGGTGGTGGCCTGGATGGCATCACCAACCGGGTCGTGGCAGCCGGCGGTACGATTCAGGTAGATAGCCCCGTGGGTGGGCCAACAGCATTGGAAGTGAGCGTGCCATGCGCATCCTAATATGTGAAGATTCCGTGTTGCTGCGAGAAGGCCTCGTGCGCCTACTGGAACATTCCGGCCATGAAGTCGCAGCGGCCCTGCCAGACACCACCGAACTGTTTACCACCCTAGAACACGACATGCCGGATCTGGCCATCCTGGATGTGCGTCTGCCACCGACCTACTCGGACGAAGGCATCCGCGCGGCACTGCGAATCCGTGAGCAATATCCCGACCTGCCGCTGCTGGTACTATCCCAGTACGTCGAAGAGCGTTACGCATCCGAGCTGATCTCCGCGTACACCCCGGCCCTGGGCTACCTACTCAAAGACCGGGTCGCAGATGTCACGGATTTTGTGGAATCCCTTGAACAAATCCGTACCGGCGGCACCATCCTCGATCCGGAAGTGGTGGCACAGTTGTTGACCCGATCCAATCACGACAATCGCATGCAGCGCCTCACCGCACGAGAACGCACCGTGCTAGCAGCCGTGGCCGAAGGCAAATCTAACCAGGCCATCGCCGAACTGCTGCATTTGTCGGAAGCTAGCGTCGAAAAACACATCACCGCGATCTTCCAGAAACTTGAACTTGAAGCCGACGGCACCGGCAACCGCCGCGTTCTGGCCGCCCTGGCACACATCGAAAATCAGGCTGCCAGCCCGCAGCCACGACAGGACTAGTCATGAGCACTTACACCCCATACCCTCAACCCGAACCACCAGCCCCACCCAGCCCGGAACCGCGTCGCTCTGGGGCAACCAAACCCATCATGATCATCATCGCCGTCGTCGGTGCCGTCGCTCTGGTGGGCATCCTGGTGACAACCCTGTTGGCCTCGATCATCGGCTTGTCGTCTCAAGGCACCGCCAGTCACACCGCGAACACCAGCGGGGTGACCCAACTAGATCTGAATTCCAATGCCGGCAGGGTGAATATTGCCTTCGACGACGTCGATCAGGCCACCTTGGACGCCACCGGCCAGCACGCCGACCGTTGGGAATTAGTTCGCCGCGGTGATGTCTTGGCAATCAACGCTCCCGAAGCCTGGTGGTCCTGGTGCTGGTTCAACTGTGACGGCACCGAAGTCACCGTGACCCTTCCCCAAGAGCTCAACGACGGCAGCCTGAATGCCGAATTGGATCTCAACGCCGGACAGCTCAATGTCAATGGGAGTTTCAATGATCTAGCCGTCGAGCTCAACGCCGGAGAAATCAACGTTGATGGCACGGCCCGTACCCTGCAGACCGAGGTCAGCGCCGGTAATGCGAACCTGCAGCTCGCTGATGTTGAGGCTGCATCCTTTGAAATTGCCGCCGGACGAATCGATTCCGAACTCACCGGAACAGCCCCGACCACAACTGACATTGACGTCAGCGCCGGCCAGCTGATCCTCGAGTTGCCAGACGCCGAATACGCCGTGGTTTCCGATGCTTCCGCAGGAAGTTTGAACAACAATCTACGCACCGCGCCGGATGCGACCAACCGGATCACCGTCGACCTGGCTGCTGGTGATGTGACCCTGAGGCCCGGTACACCGTCTCAGCAATAACCCAGGTCAGAACGCCACAGAACTAAAGAGAAGCGAAAACCACTACTTACTAGAAGCGTCAAGTATCAGGTAGCGTTTTCGGTGGATGTCAGCACGGCTTGCTGGCATCCACCGTGTCGTTGTCCGCGACATGGGCATCCCACACCGTCCAGAGGAGACACCATGTCCCAGACCGTTACCGAACCGAAAAAACAAACGTCTCGCAAAGTTCGCGCATTACTTGCGGGCGGATTGGTCCTGGGTGTTGGTGCCGCCGTCACATTAGCAACCTGGACCGATCAGGAATGGGCGACCGGCATCTTCGGGGCCGGTTCCTTCAACATTCAATCCAGTAACGACGGCGCAACCTTCGCCGATAATGAATCCCAAGACGGAGCCGCTGCTCTAGACTTCGAGCTGACCGGTGGCGATAACCTTAACCTTGCCCCCGGAGCTACCGTGGCCGCACCTTTTGTATTGCAATTGGATGCTGACACCACCTATGACGCAAACGTGTCACTCGAAGAAGCCACCGCTACTCCCGTCGACGCAGACCTAACCTATGGCATCGTCACAGTGGATGACGTCGCAGCCTGTACCGCAGAGGCTACCGGTACCGCCGTTGTTCCTGCTGGCACCGCTATTGGCACGACCGAGGGCGCTACCGTATTCGACTTGACCGCGGGAGCAGAGGGTGCGACCGGCGCGCCAGTCACCTTGTGTTTCCAGGTAACGGCCGGTGACGGTCTGGTAGAAGGCCAAGAAATCACCGCAAGCTGGGGCTTCCTCGGCGAATCCGTCGAATAAGTGTGACGATGTCGGACAACGACTCCAGCATTGAGCCACCCCACAGCAGGCGTGCGTTGCACCACCATCGACGCACGTCTGCTATGCATCGCCGTCGAAAAATTTTGGCGCTGGCAGCTGGCGGGCTCGTACTGGGGGTCGGCGCGACCGCAACTATTGCAGCCTGGACCGATGAAACGTATTCGACCGCACAGTTTGAGGCTGGAGCATTTGCAATCGAAGCCAACGTCGATGGCACCTGGCAGAGCACCAATACTATGCAGTTCACGGCAGAGGGGTGGTTTCCCGGTGAAAGTGAAACCGCGCTCGTGTTGCTCAGGACGAGTCCAGACACCACCGTGGACGGCGAGCTGACCGTTACCGGGCAAGGTGCCACCGGTGGGCTGGCACCTCACCTCCAGTATCGCGCGACCGGCACAAACCTCGCCGCAACGGAAGCAGCAGATTTCGCTTGTCCCGCAACACTCGACTCGAGCTCAGGTTTTATCTTTGGCGGCCAAAACTCCTACGCTCGTCTAGCCCAAACGGCCGCTGCGGGAACCACCCACGTTGTGGCGGCTAGTCAGGCCGATGTGGTCGCGTATTGTTTCGAGATGCGGCTTGACCCTGAAGCTCCCAATGAGGCGCAAAATACTGCGGCCGAGCACACCTGGACGTTCTATGCGGAATCCATTGTCCCCGACTAGGTCATTGGCCGCGAAACTTGGCAATGTTGTGCTGTGGTTGTTAGCTGCGGCCGGTTCAATCTGCATTATCCTGGTCATCGTCGGAATATGGCTCAATGTGTCGATCATGATGTTTCGCACCGGCTCCATGGAACCCACCATAGAGACCGGCGCGATCGCACTGGTCCGCGAAATCCCAGCCGTAGAAATGTCTCAGGGTGATGTCGTCACGGTTGATCGCGGTGCGGACCTGCTGCCGGTCACCCACCGGGTCACAGAAATTCAAAACGTCGATGACGCCACCGGCGAGGTCACATTTGTGATGCGCGGCGATGCCAATGACGTTGATGATCCAGAGCCCTATACGACCGATACCGTGCGGCGAGCATTTTTCAGCATCCCAGGAATCGCCCCGATCATTCAGTCGTTCCAAAACCCGTACGTATTAGGTGGTTTGACCCTTGGCGCTACTGTACTGGTCATATGGGCTTTCTGGCCCCGCGCCGACGAAGACCCAACCATACAGCGGCGACAGCGCGGCAAACATCGAGCTCAAACCCTCGCTATCCCATCCCTGTTCGTCCTCATTGCACCGCTGGTGAGCGCAGACCAACCAACCACCACCGAAGTTTATGGCGACCATCTGCGGTTACGCTCAACCGGAGATATCGAGCAGATGACGAACATGGCACCGGGTGATTCGGCCACCTGGGCGGTAGACGTGTGGGCCGACGCGCCAGAACCGGGGCCTGTTGAGCTCACGCTCAGCGCTGCTGGGCATCTTGCATCTGATCCTCATGGGCTCATAATCGAGGTGGTGGTCTGCAGCCCACACCCGAAAATTACGACTTCGTGTGCTAACGGAAAGAAATCCCGCATCATCGACACGGCTCCTCTGACTGACAGGGAGACTTCAGTTGATCTAGCGACCATGCCCTCCGACGAAACTCGCAGGGTTCTACTCACAGCGACGCTCGCTCAAAACGCGCCTGATGGGCTCCAAGACTCCACCGCGATATTCCAAGTATCGGCAACAGGCCACGATGAAGAACTCAGTGTAACGCCGGGTCTGGACAAGGCCGACCACGATCCAGTCCCAGACGATGACTCGACGCTGCGGTTGGCCGGTACCGGTGTCACAGTAGGGAGCTGGGCGCTGCTAGGCGCAATGATCACCCTCGCCGGCGTATTCATTACGGTTATAACGCGTCAACGTCGGAAGCAACGCAAATCCACGAAGGAACAACCATGAATACGACATATCGAAACCGACGCCACAGCGTGGCCTGGATACTCGTTGTGTTGTTCATTATCGTGTCTGCCCTAACTCTTCCCCCGCAATCGACAGATGCAGAATGGAACCAAGGTCATCATGCGAGCGGCACATTCCAAGCTGCCAACATTGGACCGCTACGAAACTTCCAATGTGATGCTTCAAATACTCTATTAACGACACGGGTCGATTTGCGTTGGGATACCCCAGCCGAACTCGTTGGAGAAGACGTAACCTACGAAGTGTCGTGGGAAGGTTCAGGATTACTCTCCGGATCAGGAGGCCCGATAGAAGTCCGGGGAAATCAATACACGTATCGTCAGACGTTACTCACAGGTGTCTTGGATTTTGGCGTGGACTTCACCGTAGTACCAAAATTGGCTAACACGCGATGGGCCGGTGAAAGCTCTTATGCTTCTGCAAATGGATTCACGTTACTTGGGGCAGTCGGTGGGTTCGACTGCGAGATTGTAGGTCCAAACTAGCCCCGTTAGCCGCTTTTATCGAGAGAAGCGCGAACACTAGCTTTCCTCATTCACATTCTTCGTGCCGAGTCTTATGGTGGAGAGACCACCCACCAGGGTGGTTTTCATCCCTTGGAGGTCACGATGACACTGGTTCCCGGAAACTCACTGCTGACTGAAACCCCTGAAGAAGGTCGCGAATTGGCCATCGCGATTGCACGCAAAACCATCGGTGCGATTCAACCGGATGCTGACACCCGACACGTGCTGCGTCCCGGGTACGCAACTAATGCGGATTCCCTAACCATGGCGGCGCACGTCGTCGCCATTGAATTTGCCACGATTGCCGCAGCGAATAACTACTGGCGCACCTAAGGTTCATTGCGCCACCTGACCCTCACCCTCATAACTTGGCAGGTGAGGGTTTATGGTGAAATCAGTGTCATTCGCAAGCAAGGAATCATCGTGCATACCGTTCGCTCTGAAGCTTCAACTGTCCCGGAGGCCGCCAAATGGTGGAGTCCGGTCGATCTCACGCCCGGTTACTTCGCGTTGGTCATGGGCACCGGCATTGTCTCAGTTGCGCTGCACCTTTGTGGCTATGCGGTAGCTTCTGAAGTTTTGCTGGCCATCGCTGTTGTGGCCTACCTGGTGCTCGTCGCGCTGAACATCTGGCGAATCATTGCCTATCGTTCTGCCGTGATGTCTGACCTGTCTGATATCGCCCAGTCTTTCGGTTTCTTCACCTTCGTTGCCGGCAGCGGGGTGATCGGGTCGCGCCTGGCCATGGCAGGCTGGTGGACTCCTGCTGCAATGCTGCTCATTGTGGCCGCCGTCAGCTGGCTGTTCCTGGGCTATATCGTCCCCGTGGTGGCGGTATTAGGGCGTGCTGAACGACCGATTATCAAAGGCGCCAACGGGCTGTGGTTTATCTGGGTTGTCGGGGCTCAATCAGTTGCCATGTTGTCCGCTACGCTGGAACCCATCCTGACCGCTGCGCGAGAAATACTCGCCATCACCGCCGTGTTTGCATGGTCACTGGGCCTGATCCTCTACGTCGCGGTGGCCATGTTCGTAGCCCTCCGTCTGATGACTTTCCCGCTCGACCCGCGCGAATTCAATCCACCCTACTGGATCTCCATGGGAGCACTGGCCATCACCGTAGTGGCCGCCGCACGCATCGCCGAAATGGCCTCGGCACCCATGGTGGATGCCACCCGCGGCCTAGTCGCAGGCATGGCCGTGCTGTTGTGGTGTTTCGCCACCTGGTTGATCCCCGCGCTGTTCGGCGTCGGCATCTGGCGGCACCTCATTCACCGGGTGCCGCTGAGATATGAACCCAGCCTGTGGAGCATCGTCTTCCCGCTGGGTATGTACTCCGTGGCCGGGATATATCTTGGGCGAGTCAACGAATTACCCATCGTTGAGACCGTCGGCACCGCGTGGCTGTGGATAGCAGTTGCCGCTTGGGCATTAACGTTTATCGCAATGATCCGAGCGATCCTGCTGCGTATCATCCGACGTCGCTAGCTAGTTTTCTCAACGAAATCGTTGACCCGACATATAACAACCCTATTGAGAAGGAGTAAGCTGGGATTCATGTTGATTGGCGTTCCTAAAGAAATCATGAATAACGAAAACCGCGTTGCCCTGACCCACGGTGGGGTGCACGAGCTGGTCAAAGCCGGCCACACGCTGGTGGTCCAGGCCGGGGCCGGGGTTGGGTCTGGTATTAGCGATGACGATTACCGTGCTGCCGGTGCAGAACTGGTCGACGACGCCGCGCAAGTGTGGGAACGCGCCGAGATGATTCTGAAGGTCAAAGAGCCCGTGGGCGAGGAACTGACCCGCATGCGCGAAGGTCAACTCATCTTTGCCTACCTGCACCTGGCCGCCTCGGCCGAGTGCACGAAAGCCGTGCTTGATTCAAAAGTCACCGCGTTGGCCTACGAGACGGTTACCCGCGGTCGGACGTTGCCACTGTTAGCCCCGATGAGCCAGGTCGCCGGTCGACTCGCACCGGTTGCTGGTGCTTATCACCTGACCCAATCCCAGGGTGGTTCGGGCGTGCTCATGGGTGGCGTGCCGGGTACGCGTCGCGCCAACGTCGTCGTCATTGGTGGCGGTGTCGCCGGCGAAGCCGCCGGTGTCATTGCGGCAGGCATGGGCGCCAACGTCAAAGTCATTGACCTGAATCTGGAGCGCCTTGCCGAACTGGAACAAGTCCACGGCAACCGCCTGGACACCATCGCCTCGAATGCGATGAATATTGCCGAGGCCGTGGCCGATGCAGACTTGGTCATCGGTTCCGTGCTCATCCCGGGTGCGGCCGCGCCCAAACTGGTCACCGCCGAAATGGTCGAACGCATGCGCCCCGGCTCCGTACTGGTTGATATCGCCATTGACCAGGGTGGCTGTTTTGAAAACTCGCGTCCAACGACGCACCAAGACCCCACCTATAAAGTCGGCGACAAGATTTACTACTGCGTATCCAACATGCCCGGTGGCGTCCCACAGACCTCGACGGCGGCCCTGACCAACGCAACGCTGCCGTACATCCAGCGTATTGCCGCCCAGGGATGGACAAAAGCCCTCGCCGCTGATGAAGGCCTGGCCTCTGGACTGAACGCACACGACGGTAAGATCACCCACCGCGGGGTCTTCGAAGCGATGCTTGAGGAACTCCAGTTGGAACAGAACCACGACTTCCGCAACGTTCAGGACATCTTGGCCAGCGTCTAACGGAGCTAAGTTCAGAGTTTCAAAGTACCCTCCTCGGTATCTCGTTCAACCAGCGGGTGCCGAGGAGTCCATATCTTCTCTTGAGTTCGTGTAGTCAGACTTTTTATTAGTTCTCCGAGATCACTGTAAAAATATCGTAAGTCAGAATAGAACCCCAACAGATTTAGTACTTTGAACTGCCTTATCCTCTGGTACCCAAAAAGGAAACGCAGTATTGGAAGAACGTTTCTTAGTCACGATCCCTACACTGAATCTTGCGCGGGTGATCGCTACATACAGGGCTGCAAGAGACGTTTCTTCCAGCTTCGTTCCCTTTTCTAAGAAGTTACTCATGGGAAGAGTTGGATGTAGGAGCACGTCGTCAAAACTCAGTCCCTTGACCTTCCGCATATTCTTTGCCTTGGGACCAGCTTTCTTGTTACTTCGGTTCCACCGCAGATCTTGTGGTAAGTATCTGTTCCTGTAGGCATCTATATCATTCTCATGCACCAAATAAACCCCGACATGAGTTCGAGACCCCGGCGACTTTCGGGATTGTGTCGCAGGTAGGTCCGGATATAAACTGTCAGCTACATCGCAAATCTCTTGTACAGATCGGTGACAGCTCGTCTTATTACTTTTCTCTATATACGGTCTCTCATCTATCCAGGTAACGAAGCCAGAACCTCTATATTTCTTATGCTTTGACTGAGCGTTAGCCGTATAAACGGCCTGTCTCGGGTCGCATACTAGTAGAAGCTCCAACTCGGGACACTTTAACAAGAGATCAAGTAACTCAAGATCATAACCGTTCAAATCTTGAGCCTCATCTATGTATATTTCATCCCATATCAGAGCTATCCGGCGAATGACGTCACCCTCGGAAGCCTTATTGATCTCAGCAGCCGCTTGGGATAGATAATCACTGTAAACATCACGAGAATTGTCTAAGAAATATCCGTGAAAGTCGGCTACTCCTTTATACCTAGCATGGTCAGGTCTACGTTCGGTCTGGATAGAACGAATGAAGTTAGGAGTTCCTGTTTTGACAACTTGAAGTGGCCGCACACATTCACTGAGAAGGAAACTGTATAGCGTCATAGTAGTGACGTTGTCGGGATATCCTCCAGGAAGACCCCACAATCGTTCGTCAATTTGCCCAAGATTTTCATTCGTATAAGTGAGAATAAGAATGTTTGATTCGGGGCGCATCCTCGCTCTATTTACGAGCATGTCGGTCTTCCCAGAACCAGCTGCTGCGACTACCGCTTCATTCATCTGTTATTCCCCTTCCCTAAGGCATCGACAGCTTTCTGCAAATATGGTGGAAGTAATAATTTCTCTGAAGATTCAAGTAGCCTTAGGGCCGCTTCAGTCTTATTCTTGCTATTCTCCATCCAGTCTTGGACTTCTTCGTCCGTTCCAAAGTCTTTTCCTAGCATTCTGTTGAGCTTCTCATAACCATTCGCATCGACTAATTGCGGCTCAAGTGTTTTAAGTGCGTTATTTTCACCGATGCAAATAGTAACGAAGCTTTGGTCTAAGAACTCTTCGTAACGTTCCTTGGCAGACTCATAATCACCATCGTTATCTGTAATAACTACACATTCGCGTTCTAGCGGTTCTGCAAGCTCTAGAAATCGAGGAGCAGATAGACCCCTGACGTTAATTACGTCAACGCCATCATCGATGGGCATGCGTCCATGAGCATCCTTGTACGCTTTCTGTATTACCAACTCATCAGAGGGTCCCTCTACAAGAGCCACCCTCTTTGCAAGTACTAGTCGCAGCGTGTCATACCCCGAGAGCTTTGAAAAATACTTAGAGGTTTCTTTGCTCAGGCTCTCGAGACTATATGCGGTTGTGTTTCCTAATAGGAGCAGGTTAGACAAGCCAAGCTTGTTTAAAACGTAGGAACTGTGGGTGGCGATAATCAGCTGATGTTCTTCGCTGTTCTGGCGAATATGATGAACTAATTTATTCAATTCGCCAAAAGCCAGATGATTCTCCGGTTCTTCGATCAGCACCACTCTCACATCATCTGCCCGTCGGGCCAGAGCGAGCATAATCTTCAGTTTGCTCTGTTCTCCACTCCCGAGCATTGTAAAAGGGACTTTGTCTAGGTGCGGGGTCAAAGCGCTACCCCAAGTATTGTTCTTTGAAACATCGACGTCTAAAGTGAAACTTTTGCGCGTGATGCTTCCTTTTCGCATGTCGAGCGTTTCGTTGATTGTTTCAATAGAAGCCTCCGTCGAGAACTGTTCCTGCGCCCGACGATAAGCAGCAGATAATTGCGAGCGTTGTGACAGGGTTAGGGTCTCCTCTACGATCTGTTTGAGATAGTAGTCAGTTCCAGATTGAAGCCTGATTCGGGACGAATCGATTATTGCAGACCTAATAGGCACTGCACGCGGATTCACCGGTTTGCTATTAAAGCTATTCCAATCGACCTTATAAAATTCCGTGGGAACCCTAGTCAAGCCTGATGGATGCTTGATATGTTCTATGTACTCATTCCGTAAGTCGTCATCTAGCGCCGCCCGTACTCGAAATCCAGGGCACCAACGCTCTTCAGAGTTGTTGTTGCCGCTTAAATAGTTGGTCTCGTTCGACTCACTTAGGTAAAGCTCGATGAGAACCTCTGGAGGACTAATAAACTCACCGGGCGATTTTTTAAGAAAAGCCAAGTACTCTTGTGTAGCTTCTGCGTTGATAAAATGCGGATTGAGTTCACCGGAGAAGAGGCGACCCTGCCAACGTCCCGTTAGTGCAAGATTAACAGCTTCCATGATCGTGGATTTGCCTTGATCATTTGCTCCGACAATTACGTTGAGACCGGATTCAAAAGACATTTCAAATTCTCGGAACTTACGAAAATTCTTAATGAGAAGTTTCTCCACTACACGCTTTGTAGCGTTCTCATCTATGTGCTCAGTATCGGCAGAGGTTCTAGCGATAACCATCTATTCAAGTCCCTGTCTCTCTTCGCTGTGTAGTGACGATGACCTCACTGTAGTCAAGTTTGAAGGAGATGCGGGGTGTGAGTCTAAGACAGGCGTCTCAAGAAATCGTGAAGATAAAAGATCGATTCACCGCGTTTGTTATTTGAAAACAATTGAGACTCAGTTGGCTTAGTATCCACCATGCTGCGTTCAATGCCGCAGTTCGAAGCCGCAGTTCGAAGCCGGCTTCGAGCTAGTCTTGGGTTCCCACGCGCCGAAAAGTTCCAAGTGGCTGAGGTGCATTGAGCTTGAATCGAATCCCGATGATGCGGATCAGCCAGCATGTACTGGCAGCAATCACAGCTGCGGCTATTCCGTAGAGGTCGGTCATCATGGCCGCCACCGTGAGGCCAGCCCCGACCATGGCAGGAATCGCGTAGAGTCCTTCGCTCATCACCGATGGGATACGGCCCACGAGCGCATCACGAATCGTGCCGCCGCCCACTCCGGTGAGGGTTCCCAGGATCACCGCTTGCACTGGGCCGAGCCCAAATTCCAATGCTTTACTAGCACCGGTTACCGCAAAAACGCTCAGGCCCACGGCGTCGAGGACTTCGATCGGCACAGTCATGCGGCCTAAGTGTTTGGCGAAGATAAAGACGATGAACGCGCCGAAGGCTGCCACGGCCAGATATCGCCAGTCTTGGAAAGTGGCCGGTGGGAGATCATCGATCATGATGTCGCGAAGAATACCGCCACCCAACGCGGTGATCATGCCCAGGGTGAGCACACCGATGATGTCGATGCGCACGTGCCGGACGGCTGTTAGGGCCCCGTTGAGTGCGAAAGCAAAGGTGCCCAGCAGGTCCAAGAGCAGAAGCAGAATTTGTTCGGGGCTCATGTGCGCAACGTTATCCTCGGTGCCGGCGGCTTGGATCCATCGGTCCATTGTTGCGTGTCGCCCAGGCCAGTGCAAGGTCTAGCACCGCACTTGGCCAGTATTGTCGTACCAATGACGACGGGTGCAGCACTTTTTGTAGTGCCACACCCGTCGTCAAGGATCAACCAGGCTTACTGCCCTGGGGTCATCCCCATGAAATCTGCTTCAGTGACCACCTGATCATCGCTTGGCCGCTGTGGGATCTCCACCTCGTCGTCCCAAGTGAATTCCATGCGGGTGTCACCATTAGTGATGCGCACGAGCCGTGGTGCATCATGGTCTGAAGTCATACCGAGAGTCTGCGTCGCTTCGCCGTTCATAATGGCGTGCTCGCCTTCACCGTCGATGTGGTAAAACCAGCCGGTGTCTTCAGTTTCCATATCGAGCTGCATGTAGCTGCCCTCTTGCTGCAGCTCATGGAAGTTAAAACCGGTGACCTCATCGGTCTCACCGGCTTCAGCTGCAGAACGCATCTGGTCCAGCAGGTCTCCCATATTGATGGAATCTGCTGTGTCAACGCTGTCACTAATGTCGGCATATTTACCAGCGAATTCTGCCGCGACCTGGCTCCGTTGGTCTTCACCTGACTTGCACAAGTTTAGTGACCCGTTTTAGGTTGTGAGCTTGAGTCGGTCCAGGATGTGGGCTGCGCCGGGGGTGATGTCTGGCGGGAAGGTGATTTCGTGGTCGCCGATGCGGCCGGTGAATT
>NZ_LXEY01000110.1 GCF_001657475.1 Enteractinococcus helveticum | reverse complement strand
CTCGTAGACGTCACTCAGCGTTAGATTACCAACGGCCCGCCGAGGTCCACTATGGTGGACTCCAGCTTGCCACCGCAGCCTAAAGAAAACCCATCAACAAGGTGTCCGAAAAACGCAGGGCAGACCACAGAGTGATGGCCATCCTTATCGGGGTAGTGTTCGTAGCTTCGTTCGTTTATGCCATCTACGTTGGGTCCTTCAACCAAGACGAAAACTACCTGATGACCACCACCCGAGCCTGGCAGTTAGCCTTCGGCGGGCTCCTAGCGCTGGCTGGTGGCACTATCCGGCTCCCCCAACCTCTCCGTGTCCCTGCCGGGTGGCTGGGACTGGGTATGGTGGTCACCACTGGGTTCATCTTCGACGGGGCACAACTGTTCCCCGGTCCATGGGCACTCTACCCTCTGGCCGGGCTCACCCTGGTGCTGATCTCAGCAGGCCCACTGGGCGGCCACCACGACCCTGAACAGACGGCCACCAGATTCCTCTCCAATAAACCCTTGGCCTGGATCGGGGACCACGCCTACGGCCTCTACCTGTGGCATTGGCCGATACTGATCTACTACCTAGAACTTCGCGACCGCGATGCCATTAGCTGGCGTGGCGCCCTGGTGATTCTCGCTGTCACCGTCGTGCTGGCGATGCTGACGTTCCGGTATATCGAACAACCCCTCAAACGACGTCAAACTCAACGCACTGGGGTGGACGCCCGCCGGATCAACAAGGTGGTGGTCGCCGCAGCTGCAGGGTCGATCATCGTAGCTGGAACCGGGGCCACCTTGGTGCTCCAGCAGCCCCATAACCAGACCGCTAACGTGTTTGATGACTGGGATTGGGAAACCCACCCTGGCGCTATGGCCACCACAAACCAATACACCACACCGGAGGGGATCAACTACCTGCCTGCTGTCGAAGAGCTGACAGCCCAGCAAGCCACGATCTACGACCAGAGTTGTGTCCAAAAACTCGGAAACGATCCAGGCCTTGACGAAGTCACCGTGTGCGAAGACCCCAACAAACCCGACGACCCCACTGCTACTGTCGTCATCTCCGGCGGCTCCCACTCAGTCCACTGGCATGCAGCCCTCGAAGCCCTCGCAGCCGAATACAACTGGGAATTGCTGGTAGTGAATAAAGACGCGTGCGTGTTCATGAACTCCGACAACCCTGACACCGCGTCCTGTAACTCTTGGAATGACAATTACATCGACTGGTTAGAAAACCACGACGTCGACCTGGTGATCGCCAACGGCACCAGAGTCTTCTCCGAAAGCCCGGAACGCATCCATGAGGGCGCACAACACCGGTGGGAACAAATAACCAACACCAGTGCCGAACTCTTGCTGGTACGCGGCACACCCCGCCCCGGTGAACGCGTCGATGACTGTCTGGCCGACGGAGGCTCCCCAGAAGACTGCGGGGCGACCACGGAACAGCTCGCCGAGATCAACCCGCTCGAGCACGAAGATCTACCCGCTGGGGCACACCACATCGACCTGCTCGAACACGTTTGCCCAGAAGGCGCGACCACAGGATTAGACCAGTGTCCGGCCGTGGTTGGAAACGTCGTCGTCTGGTATGACGGCTCCCACCTGACCAACCAGTACGTAGCCACGATGACCGCACTGATTGAAGCAGAATTACGGGAAACCGTGAGCTGGTTATTTGACTGAAAATAGGCCCCGAAAATGGAGTACTCCAAAAACAACCCCAAAAAGCACCCTGAAAACACTAGACCCGCTAAGCGCATTGCCTGGCGGGTTCCGTATGCTACCAACGAAGTGGCGGTGTAGGGCTTTCAGTTTACCGCCGCTTTTGGTGACACTGAAGCCGAAGCCCTAGCCCAGATCGCCACCTACTTCGATGGTGACACCCCACCCACCTACCACTAACATCCCACCGTGGGAAGCTGGTAGGAAGAACCCCCGCCCTACTGGTCACTATCGACTGGTAGGTCGGGATTTTTTGTCCTTTACTTTTAGGAAAGTACTCAGGTCGGGTGGCCCGTATCACGTGAAAGCGTGAAGATCATGCGTAAGCATGATACTCCCCGCGTAAGCGGGGGTGTCCCTATGCTTAAAGTCAAGCCGCTTGCGGGATGTTTTCGGGAGCAGCTTGGTAGAGGCTGCCGTCTCGGACCATCGCATACAGCACGTTGAGTCGTCAGCGGGCCAAACAGATGACCGCGGCGTTGTGTTTCTTGCCTTCAGCACGTTTCTTCTCGTAATAGGCTTTCGATACAGGGTCGTGGCAGGAGGCCACCCAGGCGAATCGGAACAACGCATTTTTGAGTTGCTTGTTGCCAGAGCGTGCCGGGAATTCCCCGCGGATGGAGGTCCCAGAGCGTCGCGTGACTGGTGCGATGCCAGCGTAGGCCGCGAGGTGGCCTGGTGTGGGGAAGGAGCTGAAGTCTCCTGCGGTGGCCAGGATGGTGGCGGCGGTCTTGCTTCCGACTCCTGGCATGGAAATCACAACCTGGGTAAGAGGGTGGGCATCGACCATTTCCTCTACTTCTTGGGCTACCAGGGCGCGTTGGGCCTTGAGTTCTTTGATCTGGGTTGCCACCCTTGGGATGATCAGCTCCACGGTGGCGGCCCCGGGCACGGTGACCGTTTGCTTAGCCAGTGCGGCAAAGATCTGATCAATCAGCACCGAGGGGTCTTTGCGGGTGTGGTTTTTGGCCCAGCGTTTCACCCCCGACTTCCCAGCCGTCATGAGGCCCTGTGGTCCGTGGTACCGGATCAGCAACTCCAGGACGATCGGTCGGGTCAGGATCGTGCCGGTGAACACCTGTTCTAAGGACGGATAGATCTGCACCAACAGTGAGCGCAGTCGGTTGATGGCTCGAGTGCATTCTCGGGCCAGGTCATCATCAAACCCGGCCAGGACTTTCAACGCGGAGAGCAGGTCGGAGTCCCGGTCCACCGCTCGAAGCGTGTGGGGCATCGTTCTAGCAGTATCCGCGATGATGAACGCATCGCGGGCATCGGTCTTAGAACGTCCCGGATACAGATCAGCAGCCTTGCGCATCGCCAAACCTGGCAAATACGCCACGGTGGCCCCGCAATCGCGAGCCACCGCAATGGCTAACGCACCGATGGTGTTGGGCTGATCCACTACCACCAGCACCTCGCCATGGGCCTGCAGCTGCTCAATCACAGCCCGCAAGTCGGTCTCGTCTTGAGGTAATTCCCGATCGTAAAGTCGATCGCCAGTGGCTGTCAGCGCGCACCCAACAGCGCCGCAAGAAAAATAGTGGAAGTTTCAGTTCGAACATCTACATCCTGGCATGGGATGAACCATTCCCAGACGACTCAGAGATGGAATTAGAAGAACAGTCACCGTCGGCAGAGAATTGCCTACCGCCGTCGGCAAAGGATTTCCCACGACCATCGGCCGTAAGTTGCCCAAGACCTACACCCAATGTACCTACACCCTTTGGTGACCTAGATTCTCCTCCTCCGTTTTAAAAAAATCGTCGGACCCAGCTCTCTAAAATGCCCTCATTACTTTAAGTAAGGGATAGTTAAGTAACGCGTGCGAGGTTTTCGCCGATATTATTTTGGGGAGGGTTTTTGAGGGGCTTCTAGTGTTGACCTTGGCGCTTCGCGCCGGTCAATTCTTGTGGCGGAATTGTGGCGGTCGAGGTCCTACAAGCCGCATTATCGGACTACAAGAGACCCTAAATAAAGGTTCTCAGGGTTCTCGATGAATAGCCATATCGCAAGAAGAAAACCGTCCACATCCGCATGATTGCAACGATGTGAGACGGTTTCTTTTCGGTGGGTCCTACCGGGATCGAACCGATGACCTACTCGGTGTAAACGAGTTGCTCTACCAGCTGAGCTAAAGACCCCTGTGCTTGACGTTTCCGCCCTGCAACAAGATTCAATAGTAGCCCATTATTTTTTGTTTTGCAAAACCGAAAGGTGCTCCGTCATGTTGCGGGCTCCACTCATAGCGGTAATCGTTTCCAGCACGTCGCCTTTACGGCTAATCAGCACGCTAACCCGCTTGGGCCGTCCCGTGGTTTCGTCAAGGATTCCGTAGTGTTTTGCAGCGGCGCCGTGAGGCCAGAAGTCAGAAAGAAACGGAACCCGCAGGTCAAACTGGTCAGAAACCAGACGCAAAACAGGCACTGAGTCCGGCGCTATAAGTCGCAGACCTACACTCATATCAGTCAACTGGTGAGCAAGATCATTCACTTGGTCTAGTTCTGACATGCACACGGGCGTGTAGGCGCCTGGAATGAAGATCAGCCAGGTGACATCATGACCTGGCTGATCCGGCCCCTCAACGGGAGGAAAGAGCCATTCCTGCCCGTATTGATCGCGTAATGCGGGAACTGTCACTAGTGTGCAACCGCAGGTTCGAGTCGGGTTGCCAACCAGTCTTCGGAAACACCTGCAGTGGTAGTGGCACGAAAACCAGCTACAGTGGCGGCTTCAGAAATGTCTGTTGGAGATACATGACCTGGCTGCGAGGCCCGAGGCACCAGCAACCAAATTGGCGCGTCCTCATCGAGGTTGGTCGTGGCATCTTCAAGGGCATCAGTGAGGTCGGCGACATCACCATCGTCGTCTCGCCACCATAGGAGCACTGCGTCGACTGGCTCTCGGTCCTCTTCAGTGAGGAACTCTTCGCCCAGGGCGTCCTCTAAACCGTTTCGGAACTCGAAGTCGATATCTTCGTCCCATCCCAGCTCTTGGATCACATCACCAACAGCTAGTTCGAGTTCAGCAATATAATGATTGTTATCTGGGTTTTTACCAGACGCCGAGTTGCTCACAACACTCCTTTTACAAATTGTGGTTACTCTATTTTTCAAAATTCTTGAGGTATTAGCAACATCTTGCCATCTTATTGTGTTCTAGATTGCACCGCGAGAGGTTGCAGTTGACGTAACGAGTACTGATTACCCCTCCGAATGGATGGACAAGGGTAGAATCCCCTTTGAGGTCCCTTTGACGTGACGCAATTGATCACAACCGCGATCATATGCGTGCCAGTAAACGACAAGACACAATAGTCGTTAGTGAAAGAAAGAGGTCAGCAGTGAGCACAGCTGAAGAAAGCTCTGACATCCTAAGTGGTTTGACCGACCACGCACCCGATAAAGATCCTGAGGAAACATCTGAATGGATCGAATCCTTTGACAGCTTGGTTGAAATCGCCGGAACGGAACGCGCCGAGTACATCATGCGCCAACTGTTGCAGCGTGCCGGCACCAAATCTGTTGCCGTGCCGATGGTCACCACCACTGACTATGTCAACACCATTCCTGCCGATCAGGAACCAGAATATCCAGGCGATGAAGAACTAGAACGCCGTTACCGCAACTACCTGCGCTGGAACGCAGCTGCCATTGTGCAGCGAGCACAGCGTGACGGAGTTGGCGTTGGTGGCCACATTTCCTCATATGCCGGTCAGGCGACCCTGTACGAAGTTGGTCTAAACCATTTCTTCCGCGGACAGGACCATCCTGGCGGCGGTGACCAGATCTTTTTCCAGGGCCACTCCTCCCCCGGTAACTATGCACGGGCTTTCCTCGAGGGCCGTTTAAGCGAAAAAGAGCTTGATGGTTTCCGTCAAGAAAAGTCTCAGGCTCCAAATGGTCTGCCGTCGTATCCGCACCCGAAGATGCTGGATAACTTTTGGCAGTTCCCAACCGTCTCAATGGGTCTCGGCCCCTTGAATGCTATTCACCAGGCGCAGTTCAACCGGTACATCCATGATCGCGGAATCAAGGACACCTCAGACCAGCACGTTTGGGCATTCCTGGGTGACGGTGAAATGGATGAGCCTGAATCCCGTGGCGCGCTGCACATTGCTGCAAACAACAAACTGGATAACCTCACGTTCGTGATCAACTGTAACCTGCAGCGTCTCGACGGGCCGGTCCGCGGTAACGGCAAGATTGTCCAGGAGCTTGAAGCATCCTTCCGTGGCGCTGGCTGGAACGTCATCAAAGTCCTGTGGGGTCGTGAATGGGACCCACTATTGGAAGCCGATGACACCGGTGAACTCGTTCGCGTCATGAACGAAACCCCAGACGGTGACTACCAGACTTACAAGGCTGAATCCGGTGGCTTCGTACGCGAACACTTCTTCGGTCGTTCTTCAACGACCAAAGAACTCGTCGCCGACATGACTGACGATGAGATTTGGGGCCTGAAGCGCGGTGGCCACGACTACAAGAAGGTCTACGCCGCATACAAGGCAGCTGTTGAATACAATGGCAAACCAACGGTAATTCTTGCCCACACCATTAAGGGCTACGGCCTGGGCACTGGGTTCGAAGGCCGCAACGCGACCCACCAGATGAAAGAAATGACGATTGACGAGATCAAGATCTTCCGTGATCGTCACCGCATCCCGATCTCTGATGCACAGATCGAAAAGGATCAGTACGCCATGCCGTACTACCATCCCGGTCAAGACGCTGAAGAAATTAAGTACATGCAAGAGCGTCGCCGTCAGCTCGGTGGATTTGTACCGGAACGCCGGAAGAAATACGATCCTCTGCCGCTACCTCCAGAGTCGACGTATAAGCACGCTCGCAAGGGTTCCGGCAAACAGCAGATTGCTACCACCATGGCATTCGTTCGCCTGCTTCGCGACCTGATGCGTGACAAGAACATTGGTAAGCGCATCGTGCCGATCATCCCAGATGAGGCACGTACGTTCGGTATGGACTCGTTCTTCCCGACCGCGAAGATTTATAACCCACGCGGTCAGAACTACATGTCAGTTGACCGTGACCTATTCCTGTCGTATAAGGAATCCCCAGAAGGTCAGCTGTGGCACGTGGGCATTAACGAAGCTGGCGCGACCTCAGCGCTGACTGCTGCAGGTACGTCGTACTCAACCCACGGCGAGATCATGATTCCGATTTACATCTTCTACTCGATGTTCGGATTCCAGCGCACCGGTGATAGCTTCTGGGCTGCAGCCGACCAGCTGACTCGTGGTTTCGTGATCGGTGCAACCGCAGGACGCACCACCCTTGCCGGTGAAGGTACACAGCACATGGACGGCCACTCGCCGATCCTTGCTGGAACCAACCCCGGCGTAAAGCACTACGACCCGGCATTCTCATACGAAATTGCACACATTATGCGCAATGGTCTGCACGAGATGTACGGTGACCACGATATGGGCGATCACGTTCGTAACGTGATGTACTACATCACCGTCTACAACGAGCCAATCACTCACCTCGACGAACCAGAAGGTATCGATATTGAGGGTCTGTTGAAGGGTATCTACCGCTTCTCGACCTCTGATATTGGTGGACCGAAGGTTCAGCTCATGGGTTCGGGTGTCTCGCTGCCATGGGTTATCGAAGCTGCCGAGGTCCTAGCCAACGACTGGGGTGTGTCTGCAGACGTTTGGTCGGTCACTAGCTGGAACGAACTGCGCCGCGACGCTGTCGCTGCTGAACGTGATCAGCTACTGAAACCAGATCAAGAACCACGGATTCCATACGTCACCCAGGTGATGCAAGAAACCGAGGGTCCAGTAGTAGCAACCACTGACTTCGCTACCTTACTGCCGGATCAGATCCGTCAGTACATTCCGAACAAATTCGCCACCCTTGGTGCCGATGACTTCGGTTTCTCTGACACTCGCGCCGCTGCACGTCGCTACTTCGGTATCGACACCCACTCTGTTGTGGTGCGCGCGCTGCAACTGTTGGAAGAAGATGGCAAAGTCGACAAGGGCACTGCCGCAACTGCTTTCGCACAGTACCGCCTTGATGATGTCAACGCCGGTACCACCGGAACCGCAGGTGGCGACGCCTAGCCTCATACCTGTGCCTTCATAACGAGCTCACTCTGGCTGCTGGTTCACTCCAGCAGCCAGAATGTTTAACAGCACAGAGTTCCATAGCTGAGCTACGATAGTGTGCGTGCTTAACGATTCTTCGCACGTTGCAGGCACAGCTACGCGAGTCCAAACTGCCGACCTAATCCGCACAGCGGAGATCCATCCCAGTGGTGACGGTTCCTTTGGAGAGTCCTGCGGCCTCGTATTGTCTGACCCGATTGCAGAGGATATAGAACTGCCTGCAGTACTCGATACCTAAGCAATCCTCAGTAATTTGTCTAGGCGAAGCGATAAGAACATCGATTACGTGGCACACAAAATCGATCGAAGATAGTCGGAGGTTGCCAAGTAAGTGAAGAATAGTTGGACCGCCAAAATTCCCAGACCGGTCTCCGCCGAGGCAAAAGCCGCGGTGCGTGCCCATCTTGGTGAGCTCAAAACTGCGGTCTTACATCAGCTCAACACTTCACTACCTTGGTATCGCGATTTGCCAGCAAACCAACGAGCAAGTCTGGGCGAAATCGCGCAACAAGGACTCACTACGTTCGCCGATTGGTTCGAACACAGCGAGAACACCGTCAAGACCTCAGTATCCGGAGTACTGCATTCGGTATTCGGCAACGCGCCAACAGAACTCTCACGTACCGTGTCTCTCCAGCAGGCGGTACAACTCCTCCGCACGGTCCTGCAGGTGGTTGAAACCCAGGTACCAGCGATCGTTGCGGAACCTGATAAAGCAGCAGCCAGGTATGCAGTGGTCTTCTACTCGCGAGAGATCGCGTTCGCACTTGCAGAAGTTTATGCTCGCGCTGCTGAAACTCGAGGCTCCTGGGACGCCAGATTAGAAGCGCTCTTATTAGATTCCATCCTGGCAGGGGACCGCGCCGATGAGATACGGTCACGAGCAGCAGCAACCGGTTGGAAAGCAAACCGTGGCATTACGGTCATGGTCGGCCAGCCAGATCAGCTTGAGGAACCTCAATTGGTTGCCAAGCTTCGCGAAATTGCTACGCGTGCCGACTTAGAAATTCTAATTGGTGTCCTTTCAGATCGGCTCGTCATCGTACTGGGTGATGTCAATGATGTTGAAGCCGACACGAAGACCATTCAACGCGGCTTTGGTGAGGGGCCTATCGTCTACGGCCGGATCGTTGACTCATTGGTCGATGCACCCATCTCTGCTCAGGAAGCTCTTGAAGGATTTTCCGCGGCTCCGGCTTGGCCCGCTGCTCCACGGCCCGTAGCTGCTTCCGAGCTCTTACCGGAACGGGCCCTAAATGGCGATACGGTGGCGCGAGCAGCACTAACCAGTCAGGTCTATCGACCACTATCCCGTGCAGGACATTCCCTGTTAGAGACTGTGGATGTCTACACGACCACGGGAGGATCATTAGAAGCTACGGCGCGTCAATTATTCATTCACGCCAACACTGTGCGTTATCGACTCAAGCGCGTCGCTGAGCTGACTGGATGGGATCCAACATCGCCAAGAGATGCATATGTCCTACAAGTAGCGCTCATGACGGGTAGACTTGATACGGTCTTAAACCAGCCAGAACAGTGACCAGGAACAGGAACACCTCTGAGTGAACTCCAATCGATTTTGTAGGAAACCTACAAAAACATTGCGTATACTCGTGGGCTAGCTTGACTGGTTATGTCCGAAGAATTTGGAAGAGTTGAATCTATGCTCGCAATCGTGTGCCCTGGACAGGGCTCTCAGACTCCAGGCTTTCTGGAACCGTGGCTCGAACTGCCCGGCATTTCTGAAACCCTCAGCCAATGGTCAGAAGCCACTGGCGTCGATCTAGCAACCCACGGAACGACCTCTGATGAAGAGACCATCAAAGATACCGCGGTAGCGCAACCACTGATCGTGGCAGCCGGACTCCTGGCAGCTCAGGCACTCGAAGTCGAGAACCTCAACACAACTTCCTGGATGACTGCCGGTCACTCAGTCGGAGAAATCACCGCAGCTGGACTAGCTGGGGTGCTCTCTCCCGTTGACGCATTAGAGTTCGTTCGGGTACGAGCGCAAGGCATGGCGGCCGCCGCAGCCGAAGAACCCACGGGCATGGCAGCAGTCCTAGGTGGTGACCAAGACGAAGTCATTTCGTATCTAGAAGACCACGGCATCACACCGGCGAACGTCAATGGCGGTGGGCAAGTCGTTGCCGCAGGCTCTAAAGAAGCCCTAGCAGCGCTTGCCGAAAACCCAATGGAAAAGACCCGAGTAATCGAACTCAAGGTCGCAGGAGCATTCCACACGCAATATATGGAACCAGCGGTTGCGGAACTTGATGCATTTGCTCAAGGACTCACCACGCAAGATCCTGTAGTGGCTTTGGCCTCAAACAGGGATGGCACGCTGGTAACAACAGGCCAAGAATTCTTGAACCGTCTGGTCAGTCAGGTCACTTCACCGGTTCGCTGGGATCTGTGCCAGCAGACCATGATTGATAAAGGTGTCACAGGCGTAATCGAACTTTTGCCGGGCGGTACTTTGACCGGCATTGCACGCCGCGCTATGAAAGGTGTCAAGACGCTCGCAATCAAGACACCTGCGGATCTTGAAAAGGCCCAACAGTTCATCGCCGAACATACCCAGACCATCTCAGCGTAAGGTTTTTTGTGTCCACAGCAACGTTAAATCAATACACGACAAATACTGCTAGCCGAATTCTAGCTGTTGGCGGTTATCGCCCCTCTAAGCGTGTCACTAATGATGATCTGGCAGGACCAATCGATTCTTCCGATGAATGGATCCGCCAACGCACCGGTATCGTCACTCGCCAGCGTGCAGATGCTGAGACCAGCTTGACTGATATGGCACTCGAAGCAGGACAACAGGCGATTGAACGAGCAGGTCTCGAAGCGGCCAATATCGGCGCTGTCATTGTTGCCACGGTAACGTTCCCCTACCCCACCGGCTCAGCTGCTGCTGTCATCGCAGGAGAGCTAGGAATTCACGTTCCCGCATATGATATTTCAGCAGCCTGCGCGGGCTACTGCTACGGCGTTGCTCAAGCAGACTCCTTGGTGCGCTCCGGTATGGCCGACTATGTTTTGGTCATTGGTGCCGAAAAACTCTCCGACTTCGTGGATCCCACTGACCGCTCGATTTCGTTCCTTCTCGGTGATGGTGCCGGGGCAGTTGTCGTTGGGGCTTCCGATGAACCGGGGATCTCCAAATCCAACTGGGGTTCCAAGGGTGAAGACTGGGACATGATTCGCATGACACGCTCCAGCATCGAAATGCGGAATATCATCCAGGAAGTCGAACGAACTGGCGATGCAACTGCAATCGTTGAGCCCGGTAGTCAAGGCAGCGTATGGCCTACTCTGCGTCAAGAGGGCCCTTCAGTCTTTCGCTGGGCTGTATGGGAAATGGCTAAAGTAGCCAAACAGACGTTAGCTGACGCCGGCGTAGAACCAGAAGATCTTGCTGCATTCCTGCCACACCAGGCGAATATGCGCATCATCGACGAGTTCGCCAAACAACTCAAACTTCCCGATCACGTTGCCATCGGACGCGATATCGCAGATGCGGGCAACACCTCAGCGGCCTCAATTCCACTAGCGATGCACCGCTTACTAGAAGAACAACCAGAATTATCTGGTGGTTTGGCCCTTCAAATTGGTTTCGGCGCCGGGCTGGTCTACGGCGCCCAGGTTGTACGGCTTCCCTAAGTCCAGACAGCCTGTCCTGACCACAACATAGTCCGAAATAGTGCAAAGATTTTTCTTGCACGCCTACTTACAAGGAGCTGCTCATGGCTAACAAAGACGACATTCTCTCCGGCCTAGCCGAAATCGTCAACGAAGAAACCGGTCTGGAAACTGAAGAAGTCCAGCTGGATAAAAACTTCACCGACGACCTCGACATCGACTCAATCTCGATGATGACCATCGTCGTCAACGCCGAAGAAAAGTTCGACGTGAAAATCCCTGACGAAGAAGTCAAAAACCTCAAGACCGTTCAGGATGCTGTCGAGTTCATCGCCAACGCTTCCTAACGGCACAAGACGGACCCTGCAGTCCGCCATGAGCGGTGGGCCGGGACCTTTCCCGGCCCGCTAGGCCGCCGACTACTTCACGAAAACTCTGAAACCCTGGCCGCACTGTTGGCCAACAATTAATCGAGGCATTGGATATGACCCGTAAAGCCGTAATTACCGGTCTTGGCGCTACATCCCCAATCGGTGGCGACGTAGACACCATGTGGGCAAACGCCCTGGCAGGTACCTCTGGTGCGCGGCCAATAGAAGAAGACTGGGTAGAACAATATGACCTGCCTGTAACTTTTGCAGCGCAGCTCACGAACAAACCAACCGAAGTACTCTCACGCGTCGAAGCACGTCGGATGGATCCCACCACACAGATGGGCCTAGTCGCAGCACGCGAAGCGTGGGCCGACTCAGGGCTCGACGAATCGTCGGTGGAGTCGGAACGACTCGCGGTCGCATTCGGAACCGGCATCGGTGGCGTATGGACCCTGTTGGACTCTTGGGACAACCTACGCGAACGTGGACCCCGTCGTGTGCTACCAATGACCGTCCCAATGCTCATGCCAAATGGTGCAGCAGCAGCTATCTCCATGGATGTTTCGGCCCGCGGCGGTGCACTCACCACGGTCTCAGCTTGTGCCTCCGGCACAGAGGCTATGGACAACGCCCGTCGTCTGATCGAAACTGGACAGGCTGATGTGGTCATCACCGGTGGAGCTGAAGCAGCTATCCATCCGCTGCCAATTGCGGGATTCGCCGCAATGCAGGCCCTGTCCAAGCGCAACGACGATCCACAGGCAGCATCGCGTCCGTACGACACCGACCGTGACGGCTTCGTACTCGGCGAAGGAGCCGGTGCACTGGTGCTGGAATCTGAAGAGCATGCGCGGGCGCGTGGCGCCAAGATCTACGCCGTGCTTGCTGGTTCAGGTGTTACCTCTGATGCTCACCATATAACTGCACCAGACCCTGAAGGTATGGGCGCATCTCGTGCTATCCGCGCAGCCCTCGAATCAGGCGACATACGGATGGACGAAATCTTCCACGTCAATGCTCACGCCACATCCACTCCGGTCGGTGATCGCCCAGAGTATATAGCAATGAAATCCGTTTTTGCCGGTCATCTTGATAATGTGCTGGTTTCGGCGACGAAGTCTCAAACAGGTCACTTGCTCGGTGCATCAGGTGCAATTGAAGCAATCCTGACGGTGCTTGCTATCTACCACCGCAAGGCGCCGGTCACGATCAACTTGGATAATCAAGATCCAGATATTCCACTGAATGTGGTTCACGGTCAGC
Organism: Enteractinococcus helveticum; assembly: GCF_001657475.1. Taxonomy (GTDB): domain Bacteria; phylum Actinomycetota; class Actinomycetes; order Actinomycetales; family Micrococcaceae; genus Yaniella; species Yaniella helvetica. The sequence continues at coordinate 15,981 of NZ_LXEY01000110.1, read as the reverse complement.
CAGCTGAGCTTCCCTCCGGCGACATTGCCGCAATGAGTAATTCCTTTGGCTTTGGTGGTCACAACGCGGTTGTTGCGTTCCGTAGCTACTAAACACAGAATTAAACAAAACAGCGAAGGTCGGTTTCCGCTTGGGAACCGACCTTCACTGTTAATGAAGGATCGTCGTGGAGGGCTAGCCTACCCGATGGAGCCAACGGACGTTCGCACCATCAGCTGCCTGCCGGAAAGGTTCTAATTCTTCGTCCCAGGCCTCCCCCAAAGCCAATGAAAGCTCGTGGTAGACAGCAGACGGGTCGCCATTTGCTTGTTCGTAGGCATAGCGAATGCGGTCTTCTGAGACCATGATATTGCCGGTTACGTCAGTTGTGGCATGGAAGATACCCAGTTCTGGGGTGTGCGACCACCTGGAACCGTCCGATCCCAGTGAGGCTTCCTCAGTAATTTCGTAGCGCAAATGTGCCCAGCCACGAAGTGACGACGCCAATTTAGCCCCACTACCCTGAGATGCAATCCAATTGATCTCAGCACGGTAAGTACCGGGGGCTGCCGGCTGGGATTCCCATTCTAATTTTTCCTGGGCACCCAAAGCAGCCCCGACTGCCCATTCAATATGTGGGCAGAGGGCTGCAGGGGCAGAGTGTACGTAGAGTACTCCTCTTGCTTCGATGTCAGACATTCCGATCCTCCGTTACTAGCGGTACGTCTTCCCCTACGACCACTGGATACACGGATCCGAATGAACTAACAGCAACCATTATGCCCGATGACAATCGATATAGCCACCACCAAGTTGACAGATGACGTAACGTGGCAAAAATACGACACACAATACGGACCGTCAACTTAACGACGCATAGATAAGCCCTTGCTGGGCTTCGCCTATGCACGCGGGTGTGCCTGTTTATACCCCTGACGTAGGCGTTCTATTGATACGTGTGTGTAGAGCTGCGTTGTTTGTAAGGATTCGTGGCCCAACAGTTCTTGAACTGAGCGTAAGTCGGCCCCACCATCGAGTAAATGTGTAGCTGCCGTGTGCCGAAGGACGTGGACTCCTGAGGCGGAGGTGTCACCTAATTCTTGCAGCATGTCATTAACCACTTCACGTATCTGACGTACGCCGATGCGCCCTCCACGAATTCCTAGAAAAATCGCAGGAGTGTGTGGTTTGTCAGCAATAACTGAGGGTCGGCCAATGCTCAACCAAGTTTTCAGCGCTTTTACTGCAGGAGTTGTTAACGGCACTACCCGTTGCTTATTGCCTTTACCTGTTACTTTGATCATCGCGCGTGAGAAATCTACGTCGTCGATGTCGAGTCCTGCCAGCTCCGCGACGCGAATACCGGTTGAGTACAGCACTTCTACCATTGCAAGATCCCTGAGCGCAATCGGATTGAGCTCGCTCTCGTCTTGATCAAGAACGCGTGCGTGTAAGGTATCAAGTATTTGCCGGATTTGTGACTGGGTAAGTGTGCTTGGCAGTCGAGACGATTGTTTGGAGGCAACCAGCCGAGCTGCGGGATTATCGTGCCGAATATCCTGACGAACTAACCACGACATGAACTGACGAATTGCCGTAGTTTTTCGAGCAATCGTCGTCCTACTCATCCCGGACCGATTAAGATGCGCCAACCACATTCTCAGATCGTCTAATGTCACATGGCGGAAGACATCGATGGATTCAACCTGCTCTGCCATCAAGTCAGTGGCTAATCCGATGAGATCAGATCGATATGATTTGATGGTGTGAGCGGCACGATTCATTTGGTGCTCTAAATAGTGACAGTACTCGTCTATGAGTGCAGCATCTTGGGATGACAGGTGGCTCTCCATATTTTTACTCTGGCATGAAACCGCTCCGCTACAAAGCACTCTCGTCAGGTGTTTCTCTGCTTTCGCCACATACCGGCTTCTTGCTCTGCAAGCTCATGTCGCTCAAGTTTCGTCAGAATACCTGTAATGGATGGTACCGCGAGACCTGTGATGCCGCACAAATGTTCGATAGTAGTTCTTTGTCGTACCGGTAGCGCTTCCAAAACTAACAGCTCTTCAACATTCAGCACGTCGTGGTCGCGCGAAGGTTCGAGATAAGCAACGGTGGTATCAGTCCTGAACGGTTCGCCAAAGAGGGAGTCAAGATCGGCGGGGTCATCGATAAGCATCGTTGGTGTCTCTTTGATGAGTCGATGACATCCTGCTGAAGTTGGTACCTGAATGGGTCCCGGTATTGCACCAACTAACCTGCCAAGCTCGTGGGCATGATTTGCCGTGTTCAATGCACCAGAACGGTACCGCGCCTCGACTACGATAGTTACTGCCGACAGAGCCGCAATGAGCCTATTTCTATTCAAGAATCGATATCGATTGGGCCGCATGCCCGGGGGCATCTCGGTGATAAGGACACCATCTCGTGTAATCTCACGGAGAAGATCTGTGTTACCCGCCGGATACAGGCGGTCTAGTCCACCTGCAAGCACCCCGACGGTTGGGACTCCCTGGCCCTGGACGGCTAACGCATGGCGATGAGCGTGAGCGTCAATTCCGTAGGCTCCACCAGATAACACCGTAATGCCCTTCTGACGCGCTTTAATAGCCAGCATCTTCGTAGCTGTCTCACCATAATAGGTTGCTTCTCGGGAGCCAACGAGTCCTAAGGTGGTTTCCGCGGATGGAATGTCTCCATTGCCAAGTAGCCACAGACCTAGAGGTTCGGTAACTCCCAGATCCGCGAGTGCAGCAGGCCACTGCTTGTCCTCTGGAATGATAAACCGTCCACCAATCCTGGCGATGTATCCTAAAGCTTCATCAGGCTTCAGGTACTTGTTGCGACGACGCCATCGTCCAATGGCCTCACCGAGGTTCCGTCTGATCTTCTGAGCTAGTTCTTCATCATTTGGGTCATGTTCAGTCAGCGCTTTCCAATCTTGCTGGCTCGGTGTCGCACCTTCAATAATTTCCAGCAGTCGCTGAGGCCCCCAGGCTTGGGCGCCTACGACGCCTAATGCGTCTGCAGGTTCAATAACCTGAGTCAAGCCCGCACGTGCCCGGCGAAGTTCTTGATCAACCATGGTGTTCTCCGGAAGTATTGAGCCGTAGGTACAATGCCATGTCTATGTGTTCGGCACTGGGTTGGTCTGCTTGCAGTAGATCCGCAATGCTCCAGGCTACGCGTAGAACGCGACCATACCCTCGTGCAGTAATGTCGCCAGCATCAAGTGCGCGATCCAGGATACTTCTGGCTTCTGTGGTCACTTGCAACGCTGGTTCCCGGAATAGTCGCGCGGGGATGTGATGGTTACGAGTCAGACTAAATTGGGATAACCGTTGCCGACTCCGTTGTAGGGCTTCAGTGACCCGCCGAGCTACGGTCGCAGATGATTCAGCAGACTGTATGGCCGATAGATGTTGTGAAGTTACCGGATGGACCGTGACCTGTAAGTCAATCCTGTCCAGTAGTGGTCCAGAGAGTTTATTTGCATATCGACGTCGCTGTATTGAGGTGCACTGACAGTCTCGGCCAGCACCGTAACCATAACCGCAGGGACATGGATTTGTGGCTAGTACCAGTTGAAATTGGGCTGGAAACTCGACGGTGTGACGAGCACGGTCCAACGTTACTTTGCCGCTTTCCAGTGGTTGTCTGAGCATATCGAGGACATCGCGGTTGAACTCTGCGGCTTCATCAAGGAAGAGCACTCCCCCGTGTGCTCGGGATATTGCACCAGGACGAATGATGCCCGATCCGCCGCCAATCAGTGCTGTCGCAGTAGCAGAGTGATGGGGTGCTTGAAACGGCGGACGTGTGAGTAGCTGTGCGCTGATGTCTTCACCGTCCAGCAGCGTATGGACCGCCGCATTTTCCAAGGCGGTTTGTGGTTCCATATCCGCCAAAATAGTTGGCAAGCGCTGAGCCAACATGGTCTTACCTGCACCAGGCGGTCCTTGTAACAGCAGATGGTGTCCCCCGGCAGCTGCAATTTCTAGGGCCCACCGTGCTTCCTGTTGCCCTTGAACTTCGGCTAGGTCTAATCGTGATTCTTCCTGCAATCGTTCGTTCTGTCTTGGCAAGAACGAAACACGTCGAGGTTCCACAGGTGCTCCAAAAGCATGGGCTACTTCTGAAAGATGGCTAAAGGCTCGAACCTGAGCTCCTAGGACCAGGTTCGCCTGAGCTTCAGCTGCGGTGGCAACAACGACTTCTGGATACCCGGCTTCAACTGCAGCCATAACTGCTGGCAAGATACCTGGTGCCGTTTGAAGAGTACCGTCCAGACCGAGAGCGGCGAGAAAAATCGGCCCTGACTCGTTCGTGACCGTATAGTCAGCTCCCCAGGCGGCCATAATAATTGCAAGATCGAAGTGGGAACCTCGCTTATGTAATGAAGCCGGTACCAGGTTGACGGTGAGATGCCGTCGAGTTAGAGGGAGCCCGGTGTTTCGTGCTGCTGCTCGGATTCGGTCTTTTGCCTCGTGGAGCGACTTATCCGGAAGTCCTAAGAGGGTAAAGCCTGGCAGTGCATTGCCTATATCTGCTTCAACCGTGACGAGACGGCCATTCATTCCATTCAACGCCACGCTGTAGGTCCGACCGATCCTTGTGGGTGATTCGACGTTGAGTACTACAGGAGTTTTGGCATCTGACTCCATCTATCCCACATCCTGCAGTAAATCAGCGGCAATTTCCCCGTTACTATCAATCAAAATTCCAACGACATCGATACGCATTGAGGTATGGGCATATCTCGGGTAAACGGCTTGCTTATAGTGCAGCAGACCACATTGGATGCGCCGCAGCTGTGTGGCCGAAACTGAACCCAACGGGTCACCAAAGCCCATACCTGAGCGAGTCTTGACTTCAAGGGCAACCAGCTGCTGACGTTGGTAAGCGATGATATCGACTTCACCGGTAGGAGCTGGCCAATTGTGCTCTAAAATCCGGTACCCAGCATTGGTTAGTGCTTCTATGGCGATTTCTTCGCCATAGTCGCCTAATGCGATGTGATCGTTTTGTGAGGGGTTGATCGTCATGTAGCCTCACCTCCACCTTCAGTCTGAAGGGAGGCCACAACTTTGTGGCGATGGTAAGACGGGAATGTGGATAACCTAGAACACAACTGAATCGTTGCGGGAATTGCGTCTATTCGATCGGCGGCGGTGGTACGAACGGACCGTCGGCTGGCATATCTGGATCATCTCGGCTTGGAAGTTCTTCAATATTGACGTCTCGGAAGCTAAGAATCCTGGCACGTTGAATAAAACGTGAAGAGCGGAAAACATCCCAGACCCAGGCGTCAACGAGTAGCAATTCGAAATAGGTGTCCCCAGTTTCATGATGCGTGATGACTTCAACCGAATTTGCCAGATAGAACCGACGATCCGTTTCGACAATGTATCGAAATAGTCCGATCACATCCCGGTACTCTTTGTACAGGTTGAGTTCTTGGTCGGCCGCATAATGCGCCAACTCATCATCGCGATCAGTCATGCCTCACATCGTAGTGGGTTCTGCTACCACCTGGCATCCAGGATTACAACAAACGCTGATGTATCGCTGCTGGCACAAGGTTCCACGACTTTCGATGATAGTCCGTGACGCCCCGTTCGGTTAGCGCTGCTCGGTGGCTCGCTGAGCCATAGCCCTTATTACTGTCCCATCCATAATCTGGATGTAGCTTTGCTAACTCAACCATTAAAGCATCACGGGTGACCTTGGCTGCAATCGCTGCTGCAGAGACGGTTGCACAAGTGGCATCGGCTTTCGTTTGCATTACGATACGCGCATCAATTGGTGCGAGCAGTTCCACCGATTCTGCTGGTGCGTTCTGCAGCCATTGCGTATTGCCATCTAAAACCAAACCTGCCGGCGTGGGGCTGTGCGATACGAGTTGATCCCACGCCCGACGACCGGCCAAACCAAGAGCCGCAGAAATGCCAAACGCGTCGATCTCGTCTGCTGTCGCCATCCCGACTGCGGTCGAGGCCCAAACCGGAATAGTCTCCATAAGCTGCTCGCGTTGTCTCGCAGTGAGCTTCTTTGAATCTCTTAAACCTGGTAGGGGTTGACTCATCGCAACATCCACCGCTGCGATTCCAACAGCTACAGGGCCAGCTAGGGCGCCACGACCAACCTCGTCCATTCCAGCGATCATGGTGTGGCCGCACATATCGGCTAACTGCGTTTCAAGGGATAAATCTGGGGTGCTGATCATGGTTGTGGCACCTGTTCGAAGGGTTCGTTGTTGGAGCCAGCTGAGCCCCAACGTTGAATTGGCCAGGCGATAACCTCAGCGCGTCCGACCACGTCAGTTACATCTACGAAGCCGTCATTCGGTCCATTGACATGACTGCGTGAGTCGCCGGAAGCATCTCTGTGATCTCCCATGACCCATAATTTGCCTTCTGGAACGGTGACATCGAAATCGATATCAGATCCTGCGACCCCGGGGTATAAATAAGGCTCATCGATCGGAGTGCCATTGACTATGAGCCTCCCGGTGCCTTCTTCCACGGTGACATGGTCTCCAGACGTCCCGATAATGCGCTTGACTAAGTGCTGCTCTGAAGTCGAAGGATAAAGACCGAGTACTTCGAGGGTTTTATAGAAAGCACTCGTTTCCACTTCCGCGGGTGGCAGCCACCCATAGTGATCTTCGAAGACTACGACATCGCCACGTTCTAGATTGTCTTCTGAATCGACGATGAGGTTGACGAAAATACGATCATTGACCTGTAGCGTTTCTTCCATTGATCCAGAGGGGATCAAGAATGCTCGGAAGAAGAATGTGCGGATCACAAAGGAGACGACGAGGGCAATCGCCAGGATGATCAGAACTTCTCTGATGCCCCGCAAAAACCCGCTGGGTCGTCTCCCCGCGGGACGATCTGAATGTTCTGCTCTCATCGTGTACTAATCACCGGCCCATAAATCTTATTCTTCTGAATCATACCCCCACCTGGAGCACCGAGTAATGCTCGTGAGTCGATCGAGTTGTACCGGTTGTCTCCTAGCAGGAATACCCTATTATCTGGAACTTCCACCAGAAAGGGACTAGGTGACGCTGGACGATCCAGCTCAGCTAGATACGGTTCCTCTAATGATTCGCCGTTCACCATGAGACGTCCATTGGAATCACAACACTCAATGGTGTCACCGGGAACTCCTATAATCCGTTTCACCACCGCGTTATGCTGTGGCGCCATACCAAGCAGATTTAACGCACCGTCAAAGAAACGCTTCATGGTAGTTTCCGATTCATATGGATAGAAGCTGCCAGATCCATCAAATACGACGACATCCCCGGACTGAGGTTCGTTGGTTTCGTAGGCACCGGGATCAACCTCTATCCGATCACCAATTTGCAAACCTGGCTCCATGGAAGCAGAGGGAATCGTATAGGTATTGACGTTATAAGCTCGGAAGACAAAAACACCGGGGATCACTGCTATTAGTAATAGCAGACAGACCAGCATCCACTTATTAACACCAAAAGCGGGCCGACTCCCCTGTGAAGAAGGGTCCCCGGCCCGCTGTGGTCTTGACGAATTCGTCACGAACGGTAAACGAACTTAGTTACGTTTCTCTGGGATACGTGCAGCCTTACCGCTACGATCGCGCATGTAGTACAGCTTGGCACGACGAACATGGCCACGCTTCTTGACTTCAATCTTGTCGATGATTGGCGAGTGCACTGGGAACTGACGCTCAATGCCTACACCAAATGAAGTCTTGCGAACGGTAAAGGTCTCGGAAACGCCGGTGCCCTGACGAGCCATGACGAAGCCTTCGAAAACCTGAATACGCTGGGTTTTACCTTCAACAATGTTCACGTGTACTGCAACAGTATCGCCAGGACGGAAGTCTGGGACATCGTCGCGCAGCGATTTCTGGTTCAGCTGATCAATAAGATTCATGGAGTGTACTCCTAGTGACACGCCGCAGGTCGCACACATACTTCAGCAAGCTCGGCGGCTTGCGGTGGAAATTTCGAGGTCCAACGTCCAGTCGGCGCCCCGGCACCCAACGTTGGTGAACTGATCCCCTACGGCAGAGCAGACACCCATTAGGCACAACGACCTATTATGCCATATTTTGGTGCTTTGTCCATAAATCGGGGCGTCGCTCACGGGTCCTTTCGGCCTGTTGTTCCTTTCGCCACGCAGCGATTTTGGCGTGATCGCCTGATAACAAGATTTCAGGCACGTCGTAGCCTCGCCATGACGATGGTTTCGTATAAACAGGGTACTCAAGCAGCCCGTCATCGCTATGAGACTCTTCAACGAGCGACTCTGGATTGCCCACAACGCCTGGCACTAGCCGACCGATAGCTTCAATCATGGCTAGAGCTGCGACTTCCCCGCCGTTAAGAACGTAGTCTCCCAGAGACATAAGACGGACTTCAAAGTGCTCACGTGCCCAATGGAACATTCGCTCGTCGATACCCTCGTAACGTCCGCATGCAAAAACTAGATGCTCTGATTCAGCCAGCTCATAAGCGGCAGTCTGGCTAAAGACTTCACCGGAAGGTGTAGGAACTATCAGGACAGGCTTGCCGACCGTGGAGATTTCGAGAATTTCATGCAAGGCCAAAGCCCAAGGTTCTGGCTTCATGACCATGCCGGCACCACCACCGTATGGAGTATCATCTACGGTCTTATGGCGATCATACGTGTAGTCACGCAAATCATGCACTCGGATTCGCAGCAGCTCAGCTTTTTGAGCTTTGCCGATCAAAGACAGGTTAAGTGCCCCCAGGTATTCTGGAAAAATACTGACAACATCAATGCGCATTAGTCTTGATTCAGCTCCAATAGACCCGCCGGTGGGGTAATAACAACTGCGCGACGTTCCTCATCAATTTCTGGAACGATTTCATTGACAAAAGGAATCAGTACTTCCCGTCCTTCTTGAAGTTGAATCTCTAACAAATCCTGTGCGGCCCCGGTGATTAAATTGGTCACTTTACCTATGGGAGGGGCTTCGAAACTCTCCTCATGAGCGGTGAAACCGACCAGTTCGTCAGCGTACCAAGCATCCTCATCTTGAGCTGCTGAAATCGGTTCAGCATACAGATAAGAGTCACGCAGTGTCTCCGCTGTACTACGGTCAGAGAATTCTTCGAAGGCCACTAATAAGACATTCTTGTGCCATCTAGATCCCGTCACAGTCAGCATGCTGAATAAGGGCGACGTCTTACTTTCGAAGTCCACTTCAAGCTGACTCCTTATTCCAAATCTCGTCTCTGGAGAATCTGTGAATAATTCGACAGTTACCTCCCCCTTTATACCGTGCGGCTTGCCAATTCTGGCTACCCGAACACGATTTCGTTGATTTTCCATTACTGTGTCTCTCCTATTCGATTCCTGAAGACTACGTTAATGGACAAAAATACAGCATGAAACAGCGCAGATATTCGGTCATCTGTGATGTACCAGACCCACGCAGATGTCCTCTTGGTAGCCCGAGGTATCCGCATTATAGGAAACCACCGCTAGGGAGAAATATATGAGATGCGCCCTACCGTGGCACTTTCTACTCTGCGAAAAGGACCTCACTTAAGTTTGTAGGGTACCGCCACGCTGGGTTATCTCTATTCTAGAGGTTCCGACAAATTCCAAATAAACACGCGATTCTGGGTCGAAGGACTTTGTGAACAGGAGTCCTCGTTGCAGTAGCTTGCAAGCCGCTTCAACAGCGACGCACTACATGCAAAACCAGCACGTGGTTATTTAGACATCAAATCCGACGCGTAGCCACGTAAGATATCGGACTTGGCCAATAGAAACTGCATCCAGTAAATCCAACAAACACACTTTTACGGCCTAAACAGTGACCATCGACATCGAAAGCAATGAAAAATGACAGTAGGCACGACCCAAAATGGAGGCAAAAACTGCGAACCGCTAGCAATAGCTTGATCATGGGGATTCTCTGTTAGCCGCCGTCAGGGCGATTGCACTCTAATCGAGACCATTTCTTTACGGTGTGAAATCCTGCACTACGCCAATAACTTTGACCATCTTTTCAAATTTTAACCTATAGATAGCACCAGCGTAATTGACGTAAAGTTGTTACGGCGTGACGCGTCTTTGTCAGGGCGACCCCCTCCAGCTCAAAGTCCTGGAGACTCGTCAAAGTCAAATAGACGTATCACGCGACCAGTTTCTCTTTTATTTGCGAATAATGAACTAGCGAGGCATAAGATTGTTCAGTGGATTCCACCCTTGGCAACGTCGTATCGGCCTTTTGGGTATAGTCAGTGCAGGCTTTGCCATTTTGGCAGGACTGATCTCACTGCCGATATTGGCGACCACAGGGATCTCTCTCGCACTTATATGCACTATCGCATTAGTCCTGATGGGCAATCGACAGAATTGGCGGCAGCTAAAAGGCCTACAGAACGCTCTCGAAAATAAGGACTCTTCGACCAAACCGGTAAGGACTAAAGTCGAGAGCCGCGCGTCGGGCAAGCTTCCACGAATAGGTGCCGCATTTGACCATGTCCATCGAATTCAGGCACGCAGAGCAGACTATGAGACCTTCGCGCTCAGAAGTCGCAGTGTAGTGCTACGCGACTCCTTTGCACTGGCGGCAACAGATAATCGATTCAAATATGAGGACCTCACCCGCTTTGTCGCGGTCCAGCGTTTAGAAATGCTCGGCTCGTTAAGTAGATCCGACCTAAAACAATGGAATCACACTGCGTTTCTCGCATTAGCTCGGATCCAGGTCAATCAGAGGGCCGTAGAGGGAGACTTAGAAAACGCAGTTAGATATTTCGAATTCGCTGAAACAGTCCTGCGAGCCTCTTTTCGTCCGACAGATCGTTTACTTTACCTCGAAGCACTCGGAGACTTATTTCGTTTTGCTGAGCAGTCAGAACTGGTCACAAGATACGGAATTGCTGACCGGTATCCACTCCAAGTGACTCTTATGCAACTTAATGCCGTACAGAATAGCCATGGGGCGGTCTCGGCTGAATGGTTAGATCTGGTAAACGGGATCTACAAAACGAGAAATCTTTCTAGTATCGAATTTACAAGCAATATAGACAAAAAACCTTTAGACCGGCTCTATTCGAAACCAGCAAGGTTGCTGAGTGGACCACTTGTTACTGTAATCGTGCCAACCTATCAAGGCGGCGCTCAGCTCTTAACTGCTCTTGGTTCCCTCCTCCAGCAAAGCTGGCAGGACCTCGAAATTATTGTGGTAGATGATGCTTCTGGCCCTGATTATCAAAAGTATCTCGAGCAAGCGGCATCACTCAGCCCCAAAATACGTGTCATAAAACAAGAGCAAAATCTGGGCGCTTATTGCGCTCGAAATATCGGAGTAAAGGCAGCTCATGGCGAATATATAACCGTCCATGACGATGATGATTGGTCGCACAGCGACAAAATAGCCACTCAAGTCCAACATCTCATGGCAAATCCCGAGATTCCGGGAAATATGAGCGCCCATATTAGAACTAGTGAAGAACTCAAGCTCCTCCGCATCAACGTCAAACCCCTCCTAACGCAACCAAATTTTTCTTCGTTGATGATTCACCGTGAAACTTTCAACGCAATCGGTGCTTGGGACGAAGTCAATAAAGGAGCCGATTCTGAATTCCGTGATCGTCTCGAAAAATATAGTGGCGTTCCAGTAGAAGTATTGGACGAAGTTCCGTTGGGTTTCACTCGTACCCACCAAGGATCTTTAACTTCGGGAGAAGTAAGCCGAGGATATGTCGCCCCAAACCGGCGGCTTTATTTAGAAGCTTTCACCCGCTGGCATGAAGAAACAGGTCGCGATCCAGATGCCCTGAAACCTTCAAAGACCCAAAATTATCCAGTTCCTACTTCAATGCGGCCCGGTTGGCGCAACGCCGATCTTGGAATATTCGATGTGGTTTTCATGACTGATTTCCGCTTCCCCGGCGGAACTACATCACTGACCTTAGCTGAGATTCGAGCTGCCTCACAGTCGGGGTTCAGGGTCGGTTATATCCATGAAGAATCACCAACGAATCGTTCCCAGAGCCGAATAGCTCAAGAACTATTTGATATGCAACTTAACGGCGAAGTTCACCAGATAGCTCTCGAAGATTCAGCTGATATCCGGTTATTAGTTGCCAGGCATCCCGTTGTAGCACAGTTCCTGGATAATAGAAACACGAACTTACGAGTGCAGCAAACAGTTTTAATCGTAAACAATCCGCCGGTGCTACATGGCGGTTCCGGTATGGTTTTTGACCTACCCATCTGCGTTCAAAACCTAGACAGACTCTTCAATACTCGTTGTAAAGTCATCGCAGAATCAGGGGTCACACAACGTCTCTGTAAGGGCATAATCTCAACGGATCGCCTATCAAACATTACTTGGCCGGGCTTAATAACATTGAGAAAGGTCGATGAACCTGATTTCACAAACGTACCTATTTTGGGACGCCACTCTCGAGACCATAAGTTGAAGTGGCCTTCGAAGATAAATGATTTTCACGCTGCATACACCTCGTCTGACTACCAGACCCGTTTTCTTGGAGGAACCGATGCTTTGGTAACAAAGCTCGGCCCGGAAACCATTCGCGACAAGATCGTCTACAAATTTGGTACCAAGGACGTACAAGTGTTTCTGGATGAGATTGATTTCTGGGTGTATTACCACGATGACAAACTTACGGAATCGTTCGGTATGGCCATAGCAGAAGCGATGGCCGCAGGCAAGGTAGTCATCCTGCCACCATACTTGGAGACGAATTTTGGAGATGGTGCGATCTACAGCGATCCTTCTGGGGTGAAAGACATTGTTGTGAAAATCTGGAACGATCCTGATAGTTACAGAACGCAAGCCCACAGAGCAACTGCCTACGTGCATGAGCACTTTTCTATGAACGCATTCGTCAAACGTATCACTTCCCTGATCGGGGTAAGCACCAAGGATTAGGACTCCCTACTACCCGTTCAAGGAGTCCTATTTTAGGCGCTCGTGGCCCGTGTATCGGACTAGGTATACCGCTGAACAGTAATTAGGAGATTTCGGAGTCACTGACTCATCTATGTATATAGAATCATGTGTCGAGTGCTGACTACTAAAGCATTGAGGTGTCGTCTGAACCTAACTGCTATCAATGAGCTCCTTTTGGCTCACGAGATTCACCTTGTCTAGTTCTTGCCCAGGTATGAAGTACCAGCAGATGCACTGGACAACGAGTGATTAGGCATCGCCCAGAGACACTTGCTTTACCTGCACCCTGTGAGCAGGGGTTGATGAGATGTTCCTGTGGGCTTGAATTACCGGCGAATAGTGGTCCTACTCTTCGCGAATCAAAATCTCATTTCATCCGCAACCATATCTTTGGGTAGCGGTAGGCTGCGCTGCGGACGACGGGCGCATGGGCGATTCGCCTCAGATGCTAGCAACGGTCATTGCTGAGCGGATCGGCTGGGAACGATCAATGACCACGCTGAAAGACAAGGTGCGCGAATTGCGCCCATTGTATGTTGGGGTTGATCCCGCCGACCGGTTGGTAGTCGACCCGGTGAGACCGCCCAAATAGATTGGTGGTTCCCTGAACCCAAAATCCCGGTGGGTCACGGTCAATCGCGAATGTTGCCGGTGTGAGTGAGTGATGACGTTGACGTTTTCGCGGTGGCTGGCCGCGGTGATGTTCCCCTCACGACAGTCCGGTGATCTCTTGGCTGAAATAAGGCAGCTGGTCTCCCCAGTCGGGGCCGTGTCGAAATCATTGATTTGGGTCGTGAGGCTGCGATTGCCCCGAAGGGTAAACCGTTGGGCCCGGTGCAAGGATTTGCTGGCACGATTGCCACCAAGTTGGTGATGAATATTTGCAGTACTGGAGTCCACTGATGGTGCCGGTTAGAGCCACTGGTTGTTTTCGCCTGCGGGCCTCCTCAGAGCCAGCAGATGGCGGCGATCAGAGCCACCTGATTTCGGCACATTGCGGTATATGACAAGACCACTGGACGTAAGGGTCATCTCATGAGGTACGCAATATTTGAACGACGCTGGTGCTCTACAGGATGCGCATAGAAGGGGATGTCTGGCGCGTAGCCTTCCGCGTGGCAGGGCGCTGGTGTCGACGAACAAATCCTGCTGGCTTGCAAGATGCCGACCGGCTAGAAATCGCTTGGGATAACGACTGGACTGGACTGCTACTGTTCATGCCGAGCAGAAGGTCCACGATCGTCTCGACCGTGCTGGATGAACATCACAGCGGGCACGCTCAACCAGATTGGGACACGGTGCAGAAGGGCCTGCTGCACCGTCAGGTGACAGGTGTTGTGTCAGGCAGCGAGTACTACCTGGGTGTTCATCATGGTCTCGAATTCGACTGGCGTCAACCGGCCGAGCCGGGATTGTCTGCGTCGGCGGTGGTAGGTTCGTTCAATCCAGGTGACGATCGCGATGCGTAGCTCGATGCGTGTTGCCCATGGTTTGCGATCCAGCACGTTGTTTTGCAGTAGCGAGAAGAACGATTCCATGGCGGCATTATCGCCGGCGGCCCCGAGATCAAAGCCAACAGCGTGATCGCGGCATCCCGAGCAGACACCACTGCCGTGGTACACGCTGTGACGACTAGTTGCTGGTCGGCAGCATCTAACACTGCCGGAGTTCGGTGTGAACGCCGGGCTCGCACCAAATTGATCGCATCGACCAAATCAGATCTGTCAGTGAATTTCAGAAACGGGCGGAAATTCGTCACAATCCCATAGAGCGTGGTCTTGGCCCATCGATCCATCAACGATTCTACGAATGCCAGCACACTGGCGGCATCGGCCAACGACATGATGCCCTGGTCTTCCAGGAACACCAGATAGCTGCGTGCCAGTCGCCCATAATAGTCTTGGGTCGCAACAGCCAGCTCTCGTTCGGCCATGTCGTGTTCCCACGCGGTGTTCAAGGCGATGAATTCGTCAGACTCCGGGCGAGGACCGCCACCGCCGCGTCTGGTCACCGCCAATGACACAACGCCGGCTTGTACATAGGAATTGCCTACATTGATCAACCGAGTGTAATCAAATCTGCGGACAGCACTGAATTTTCCAGTCCGCGGGCTGGTGGTCAATGCAGCAAATTTTGCACCTAACTCAACAGTGTAGAGCTGGTCCACCCCGCCAGCATAGATGCCCAGCGCTTTGATGGTTTTCTGATAATTTCCTACCGTGGATTCCATATATCCGGCTTCACGCAGCGCCGCCACCACGACCTCACCAAGCTGTTTGATTGTTATATCCATGATCCGCTCCTTCCAAAGCGTTCGGATGCAACAAACACTAGAACCAACCAGAATGTTAAGCCGAGAAATTTCTCCACAACGGCACCAGCATGCGCCACAAACCGATTTCTCGGCTTAACACAAACCTCGGCTTAATCGGAATGGACCACACAACCGGCCACGTTGCCACGCAAGGCTACCGCATTGTTCAGTGCGTTGACGGCTAGCCGGGCGGTCATCCGGGCATCGATGGAATATCCCACGATCTTGCCGGCGAAGACGTCTTTGACCGCACAGACATAGAGTTTTCCTTGGCCGGTGTGATGTTCGGTGATGTCCGTTAACCACAACTGGTTGGGGCGGTCGGCGGTGAAGTCGCGTTCTACGAGGTCATCGTGGACTGCAGGTCAAGGCCGCATACCGTTGCCGCGTGCTTTGCGTCGGCCAAAGACACTAAACCACTGATTGTCGTGGCAAATCCGCCATGCCGTCCGATCAGCCATCGGCTGGCCGGAGGCTTTGGCTTCATCGGCCAGTAATCGGTGCCCGAACTCTGGATCATCCTGGTGGGCATCAAAGAGCGCATTGGCACGATAGGCTGCCACCAGATCCGCATCTGGTACGGGCTGTTGTAGCCAGCTGTTTGTGATCAACTAGAACTAGGCCAGATGAGCAGGGAAATCCAGCCAGTTCAGCGGTTGGTTTCCGGCCAAAAGAGCGTCAAGAATCCGGCCAGTTATCCACATGTTTATTGTGTGGTGTTGTCC
>NZ_LXEY01000109.1 GCF_001657475.1 Enteractinococcus helveticum | reverse complement strand
GGACAACACCACACAATAAACATGTGGATAACTGGCCGGATTCTTGACGCTCTTTTGGCCGGAAACCAACCGCTGAACTGGCTGGATTTCCCTGCTCATCTGGCCTAGTTCTAGTTGATCACAAACATCGAGCGATTTGGACTAAGTAACAACAAGAGGGCTCCGTGCTGAAGTAACCGAGACTGGTGCTTCAAGGTGGGCAGGGGAGGGGCCTAAATCAAATTTCGTTCAAGACTCAAAATCTATACACTCTGCATACCTATCGTCAGCAAAGATGAGCGACAGTTCGAAGTCCTGGAGCGAGCACTTGTCTGAACCACTGCAGTGTGATGGCTCCTGACGTTAAGCCCAAATGCATGTTGCACCAGACAACCGATATGACGGAAAGCAGGACTCGAACCTCTTCCGTTTGACTTCGCGACACCTGGATGCATTCCAGTACTCTTGAACGACATAAATGTCAGGTGTGAAAGAGTGCATCCAATGACGCATTTCATTGAAGGTACAGCATCCCGTATGTTGAGCTCCTCGAAGGAGAACGACGCTATACCAACGCCAAGCAGCACTCTGACACGAACAATGAGCAGGATGAAAAATAAAAATCCTGGACACGAAGACTTCCCGCCGCATACGACACGTCGTGTTAACGCAATGCCTTAGCAATACAAAGCACTGCTAAAGTATTCGCTCTCTATGATGGAGCGTAAATGTGAAATCCTAATTGTATAGATTTTTCTGGAACAGTGACTTCCCTACAGCATCATGAAACACAGCTGAAAACAAATAGCCCCTATTAGAGGTGTAACTCAACACGGTTCTCATTTTTTGAAGCATCTAGGTATGCTCCTGAGGTACAGATCGACCGGAACCTTGCCGGGGGAGAGGATGCTACTCTACCACTTGGTCCAACGCCCTAGCGATACAGAATATCCAATCGAGATAGTCGCAACTTGACCCAGCAATTCAGGTACAGCTCAAAAGAATTTCCACACCTTCAACACTCAGCAATGGAGAGCATCTAAGAATAGTGGTGCCCTAATGAATAGGGAAACCTATTCTGACAAGAAAAGCACCGAACATTCCTCAATAGAGGTGTTTCACGTGAAACGGATCAACTAAGGCAGGATGGTTATAATTCTCGTACCTCAATGAGGGTATTTCTCACGTCTGCACTATACGCCGACCCGAGAGATAGAACGTTTACGTGCTGGCTCCGCGTTCTGCAATTTCCATCGCAGCTTCACGATAGCTCAGCGCACCAGTCGAAGTTGGGTCGTAGGTCAATACGCTCTGCTGGTAAGAAGGTGCTTCGGAAATCCGAACGTTGCGTGGAATAACCGATTGCAGAACCTGATCCGGGAAGAAATCTCGAACCTCTTCTGCCACTTGTACAGCGAGATTGGTACGCGAGTCGAACATCGTCAACAGAATGGTCGAGACGTGCAGCTCGGAGTTCAGGTGCTGCTGGATCATATCGATGTTCTTGACCAGCTGGGAAAGTCCCTCAAGCGCATAGTATTCAGTCTGAATCGGGATCAGGACTTCGTTGGCCGCTACGAACGCGTTGACGGTGAGCAATCCCAAGCTGGGTGGACAATCAATGAAGATGTAATCGATGCGTGACATATTATTCGCATCACGGTACTCGAAGTACCGCTTGAGAGCGCGCGTTAATCGTTGCTCACGAGCAACTAAAGAAACGAGCTCAATTTCTGCACCGGCAAGGTCAATAGTGGACGGAGCGACGTAGAGATTATCGGTCTCTGGATTCTCGTAGATGACATCTTTGAGCTCCCAGTCCTCGATCAAGACATTGTAAATCGAGGGCGTACCCTGCGGGTGGGGGATATTCAATGCGGTGGAAGCATTGCCCTGTGGATCTATATCAATGACCAGGACATTCATGCCGGCACGTGCCATTGCCGTCGACAGGTTCACCGTGGTGGTAGTTTTTCCTACTCCGCCCTTTTGGTTGGAGATAGTGATGATACGCGTCTTATCGGGTTTGGGCATGCGCTTGGTTTTGAGCCTTTCGCGACGTCGATTTTCAGACTCCAATTGTCGAGCAAGAGGCGTTGATGCCACGCTAGAAGATGTTTCTTCTAGGCCACGTGAAAGGTTATCTTGATCGACCAAGCCAGCCTCCATTACTTTAAATTTGAAGTATATTGCACGTGCTGGTTACGAACCATACGTCAGTCGCGCTACTGTAGTAGGAACTTCTAAAAGTTCTTCTCCTACTGTAAGGACTTCAGATTTCTTTGTCTTGAACTTGCGTAGAACCTTGTCTGCTTTTTCAATCTCTGCTGCGGCGCTCTTACCTTTGATGGCTAGCAGTTCTCCTTGACCATGCAGTAACGGCACGGTCATGGGCACCAGGGATTTCATTGCAGAAACTGCACGAGCTGTCACGATATCCACATCTACTGTATCGAATACTTGCTCGGAACGAGCTCGGATAACGTCGACATTGTCGAGACCAAGGTCTTCAACGACCATGTCCAACCAGTCCACACGACGCTCTAGTGGCTCGATCAACACGAACTGCACATCTGGTCGAGCAATGGCCAATGCAAGGCCAGGAAGACCTGCTCCAGAGCCTACGTCGGCAATCACAGCGCCGCGGGGGATGAGTTCTTGAACGACGGCGCAATTCAGCACGTGACGATCCCACATCTTCGGGATCTCCCGAGGACCCAGCAGGCCCCACTCTATGCCCGTGGTTACCAAATGCTCGACGAAGCGTTCAGCGACGTCTGTGCGGTCACCGTAGATTACTTCAGCAGCATCTACGATCCAGGCTTCCTGGCGAGCTAGTTGCGCCTCGGCAGGGTCAGTCACGGGTATAGGTTGGTTCTCAGACAAGACTATTCTCCGGCGCTAATCACAACGTGACGGCGTGGACCTTCACCTTCAGATTCGGAGTAAAGGCCGGCTTCAGCCACGACGTCGTGGACGATCTTACGTTCGTATGGGCTCATGGGGTTCATGTGCTCTTGACCGCCGTCCGATTCGACTTTTGCGATCGCTTCACGAGCTAGTTCGCGTAGTGAGTCGGCACGCTGCACTCGGTGGCCAGCAATGTCGAGGATTAGGCGTGAACGTTGACCGGTTGAAGACAGGACAGCAAGGCGAGTCAGCTCTTGCAGAGCTTCCAGGGTCTTACCGTTTTTGCCAACCAGACCTTGGATATCCTCATCGTCTTCTGAGGCCAGAACGGAAAGGTACGTCCGGTTGTTGCGTACCTCGATATCGATGTCACCATCGAGGTCAGCGATGTCGAGAAGTTCCTCGATGTAATCGGCGGCGTGATCGCCTTCTGCCTCGAGATCCGTGACCTCAAGTTCTTCTTCATCGGTCACGTCTTCAGTAGCGTTGGTTTGTTCTTCGTTCATCGTTTCTTCCTAGGTTTTTTCACAGGTTGCTGACGCTGGCCCTTGGGTTTTTGCTCTTTTGCGGCAGCACGCTCTTCAGCTTCTTTGGCTGCTTTACCGACAGGAGGCAGGCCTTTGGCAGCACGGCGTTCATTGAGTTCACGTTCGGCGATGGATCCAGGAGTCGGGTTGCGACGGATAATGAAAAGCTGCTGTCCGACAGCCCAGAAGTTCGTCGCCGTCCAGTAGATCAACACGCCAATTGGGAAGTTGAATCCACCGATCGCAAACACTGCGGGCAGGGCATAGAGCATGATTTTTTGTGTCTGAGCGAACTGTCCGGTCTGAGCGGCCTCAGACATGTTCTTACCCATCAGAGACTTCTGCATGTAGAACATGGATGTCACCATCAAGATGATGAGAATGACGGCAACAATAACCACGTTCAGGTCAAAGTTTTCACCAACATGGTCGCCCAAGATGTCGGACATCTGCGCGCCAGCAAAGGTCGAGTTCGAGAATGAATGGATCTCATCTGCGGAGAGTGCGCCAATCGACTCATTATCCTGAGCAGCACCAGAGGCTGAAACCAATACGCGATAGAGCGCGAAGAAGAAAGGCATCTGGACCAGCATCGGCAGACACGCTGCGAACGGACTGGTCCCTCGATCTTTGAAAAGTTGCTGCTGCTCCATCGCCATCGCTTGGCGGGAGAGCTGATCTTTTTTATTTTTATATTTCTCTTGCAGCTTTTTAATCTCAGGCTGCAACTCTTGCATGGCACGTTGCGATTTGATCTGTTTGACGAACACCGGGATCAACAACGTACGGATAAGCACGACCAACAGCACGAGCGCTAGTGTCCAAGTCCAACCGGAATCGGAGTCCATGCCGAGAGCGCCGAGCACTGTGTGGAACATGCTCAGTACCCACGAGACCGCCCATGTGAAGGGGAGGAGAATCGTGTCAAAAAATCCCATAGTCTTATTTATTCCTCTTCGGTGGCGTCGTCATCCGGTGGAATCACCGGGTGATTCAGTTCAATAATCAATGGTTGCTTGCCATCCGGCCAAATCCGTTTTCCAGGGGAAACCGGATCTATGCCACCATCTTGCCAAGGATGACAACGCAGCACGCGTAGTCCTGCCATAAGGCTACCCTTAATGGCACCGTGCGTATAAACCGCTTCTAGGCCGTAGGCGGAACAAGTCGGAAAGAATTTACAGACGTCCCCATAGGTAGGGGAGATAATCTTTCGATAAGCCCGCAGTAGCCAACCAATCAGGGTGGATGGCAGCGCACGGAACAATCCCCATTCCTTTGCACTCTCTTTCACGATGAACGGAGAAGGCTGCGTTCCGATGGGGGATTGCGACTGCTTATCGTTACTGACCACGACGCATAAACTTTCTGAGTGCCCCGTGAACCGCGTGAGTGGTTGACTCCCGGAGGTCGTCGAAATCTAGATGAGCCGAAGCTGGTAAAGCTCTGACTACGAGATCAATGGAACCGTCGGAAAGATCTACCCCAAGGTCGCGATCAAAGACTTCGGTGACGATGGCACGCAAACGGCGTTTGACTCTGTTTCGAGTCACGGCGTTGCCTACAGCTTTAGAAACAATGAATCCCGCACGAGGGGCTTCTGCTGCATCGGTTCGAATATTTGCAGATACGACAACGTTCCGATTGCCGAAACGGGAACCGGAACGTTGTGTATCAGAAAATTGTGCTGCAGTGCGTATTCGCTGGTGTTGCGGTAGCACTCAATCAAGCTCCTGGGCCACCGGCACCGAGCTTCTTTAGGCGCTCAGACGTGCGCGACCCTTGGTACGGCGCGCTGAAAGAACTGCACGACCGGCGCGGGTGCGCATACGGGAACGGAAACCATGCTTACGGGCACGGCGGCGGTTATTCGGCTGAAAAGTCCGCTTAGTCACTGTTATTCTCCACACTCATTCAAACGCAGAAGCGTGCTTGGGAAGTACGTTTCAAACTGCGTTTGCCCAAAAACTTCGGCGATATTCGTTCATTATCTGTTCATGTCTTCCCGGTCGCAGCCACAAAAAGGGCACACTTCGCCCCGAGTAAGACTCAACAAGTCTAAGAACAGCAGCCGCTTTGGTCAAATCAGCCCTTGCATTCGATTACCCGAATACGCTTACTGTGTATAAGCTGTGCATAACTACCTTCTACCTGTGGAAATTAAGGTTAGGGTTGGGGATGGCCCATTTTGGGAACTGCGCCAGTTCGCGGAAGCAGTCCGAAATGCGCAGCCAGCGTGCGACGTGTGAATAGTGCGGTGATGACGAGAGGAACTCAGAGTCAGTGCGGGACCGATGAGGTGGAGTTTTAAAGATGAGTGTCAGTGAATCGATCATCAACTCATGGAAGCGAGTTGTTGATACTGTACGCGCTTCTGGCGACATCGGTCCAAGTCAAATGGGTTTTTTGGATCTTGCACGACCACAAGGGCTCATCGCAAATACCCTGCTGTTGGCCGTCCCAAATGAGATGACACGGGACATTCTAGAAACCCAGTTGCAAGACAATCTCGCCAAAGCACTTACGAAAGTCTTTGGCACAGAAATCAATTGTGCGTATTCCATAGATACAAATATGCACGCGTTTGCGCCGGAAATTCCAAGTTCTCCACCGCGATCCACACCCAATCACGCTCCTGTGGATAATGTTGTGGATATCTCCGAAGCTACTCAGAGTCGGGCCGAGAAATCACATTCCGAAGAGCCCCTCCTGGATGAGCTATTTTCTTCAAGAACCAATCCGGCTGCTGCGCCCAGTGGTGGACTGCAGCAAAATGTTTCACCAAGTTCAGGTGAACGATCACGTCTCAATGAGCACTACCACTTTGACAACTTCATTACCGGTTCCTCCAACCGATTCGCACATGCCGCCGCTTATGCCGTAGCTGAATCTCCGGCCAAGTCCTACAACCCGCTCTTTATTTATGGAGAATCCGGGCTGGGTAAAACCCACTTGTTGCACGCGATCGGGCATTACGCTCAAGAACTCTTCCCTGGTCTGCGCGTGCGCTACGTCAACTCTGAAGAGTTCACCAATGACTTCATTAACTCGATTCGTCACGATGAAGGTGCATCCTTCAAGCAGATCTATCGCAACGTCGATATTCTGTTGATTGATGATATCCAGTTCATGGCCAACAAAGAGGCCACGGTTGAAGAGTTTTTCCATACTTTCAACGCGCTGTATAACAACAACAAGCAAGTCGTGATTACATCGGATTTGCCTCCGAAGCAGCTGTCTGGATTCGAAGAACGTCTTCGTTCTCGCTTCGAATGGGGCCTCACCACCGATATTCAGCCACCTGATCTGGAAACTCGCATCGCGATTCTGGCGAAAAAAGCCGATGCAGAAGGAATCTCAGTTCCCGCAGATGCATTGGAATATATTGCCTCGCGCATCGACACCAATATTCGGGAGCTCGAAGGTGCCCTTACTCGAGTGACGGCCTATGCTTCGCTGAATAATGAGCCCATTAACCTTGATCAGGCTCAGTACATACTGAAGGATCTGATTACCGACGATGATGCTCAAGAGATTACTTCGGATCTGATTATGGATGAGACCGCCAACTATTTCGGTTTCTCTATAGCTGATCTGCAATCCAAGTCTCGGACCCGAACGCTGGTAACTGCACGCCAAATCGCAATGTATCTGTTGCGCGAGCTCACAGAGATGTCGTTACCGCGAATTGGTGCAGAGTTCGGTGGACGCGATCACACCACAGTGATGCACGCTGATCGGAAAATTCGCGACTTGATGAGCGAACGGCATGCGATTTACAACCAGGTCACAGAGCTCACCAACAAAATTAAGCAGCGGGCAAGAAATATCTAAAGATATTACGCACTCGTTGTTGAATAAGAAAATAAAAGTTTAACTCGCGGTTAAACCTGGTTGCCTTCAAGTTAAGGTTGAAGGCTAATCCACATACCCCTAGTACCCCTATTTGGCTGCTACGTGCTCAAGTAACGATTTCTCCTGAACCGGGGTCCACGGTAATCCACAGGTTTCCACAGACTTATCCACACGGAAGTTTAACTCCATTATCCACGTTGTGGATAAACCTGTGGATTCTTAAGGGATAAGTGGATTAGGGTTGCGGATAACTCTATTAATCGGTGGAATTACACCGATGTAAGACATTTGGTCGTACACAAGTTGCCCACACGCAAATCGAGAACCGTGCACTTCGTCATCCACAGCAAAATCGTTATAGGGGTGCGGATGCACAGGGTTTTCCACAGTATCCACACCACCTACTAACACCACTATTCCTTTAAACACCTCTAAATAACGATGGACTGAAGATTTTGCGAAATAGAGGTTTTCCAGTTTTCCCGCAAATACTCCCCAATGACTCCACTTATGTCGCACCCATCCTCAAACCGCGCTAAGCTAACTACCGCACCTCTATAAATTCAGGTGTCAACGTATTGTCATCGGCAAACTGTGTTGCAAACACTCAAAGGGAAGGCAGACTCTTCGTGAAGTTCACAATCGGACGGGATGTTCTAACTGACGCTGTCACTTGGACCGCACGTTCTCTGTCACCTCGACCACCCGTTCCGGTGCTACGTGGTTTGCTCATCACTGCTGAAGACAATCTCGTCTCAATCGCAAGTTTCGATTACGAAACCTCAGCGCAACTGGATGTTGAAGCGCACATTGATACCGAAGGCCAGATTCTCGTTGAAGGCCGCATGCTCAGCGATATCGTCAAATCGTTACCGAATGCTCCGGTAACCATCGAATTGGCTGAATCTCGCGTCATTGTGACGTGTCAGAATTCCACTTTCACCTTGGCCACGATGCCAGTTGAGGAATATCCAGCCCTTCCGGCCATGCCAGAAGTTGCCGGCACGATCAACGGTTCGGTATTTGCCGAAGCCATCTCACAGGTCACCGCTGCAGCTTCCAAAGATGACACTCTGCCAATTTTGACTGCCGTCAAAATTGAAATCGAAGGTGACACCATCACCTTCCTGGCTACAGACCGCTATCGCCTGGCCATGAAAGAAATCACCTGGACGCCACACGATCCATCGATTTCCACTTCAGTGCTAGTCAAGTCCCGCACTCTGACAGAAGTTGCTCGCTCACTGGGTGGCGGTGGTGAAATTGAATTCCGTCTCTCTGCCGAAGAAGATTCTGCCGAACTCGTCGGCTTCTCCTCAGGTGGGCGTCGCACCACCAGCTTGCTGGTCGATGGTGAATATCCGAAAATTCGTTCACTGTTCCCTAACGAATCAAATATTTATGCAACCGTTGACACCGCGCAGCTTGTCGAAGCAGTCAAACGTGTCGCCCTGGTAGCAGAGCGCAACACTTCACTGCTGATGTCCTTTACCGATGGTGAAGTCTCACTATCAGCAGGCCAAGGCGACGATGCATCGGCAACGGAATCCGTACCAGTCCAGTTGGACGGCGAAGACATTACCGTAGCCTTCAACCCCTCCTACCTTTCGGACGGATTGAATATCATTGGTGGTGCCTACACTCGTTTCGCATTCACCAGCGCACCAAAACCGGCCCTGCTGACGGGTAAAAAAGAACTTGAAGGCCCGCAGAATGAGGACTACCGGTATTTGGTCATGCCGATCCGCATTCCAAACTAACCGTGTACCTTTCCCATCTTTCGCTGACCAACTATCGTTCATACGAACAGACCGAGCTTGAGTTCAAACCCGGCCCCAACATCCTGATTGGTGCCAACGGGGTCGGGAAAACCAACATCGCTGAGGCCATCAACTATCTCGCGGTTCAGCACTCACATCGAGTCTCCAATGACCACCCTCTGGTGCGCATCGGAGCAACCCAGGCAATAACTCGCGGACGGATCCACCGCGGTGAACAGGCCATCTCTATTGAATACGAGATCAACCCCGGTAAATCCAACCGGGTGGCCATCAACCGCGGTACACCACAACCGGCTCGCCAGGCCTACGGCATTTTCAAAGCCGTACTCTTTGCCCCCGAAGACATCGAATTGGTCATCGGCCAACCCGATATTCGACGCCGCTTCATGGATGACCTGATCGTCCAGATGCGTCCGGCACTGGGCGATGCACGACGCGACTTTGATCGAGTCCTGCGCCAACGCAATGCCCTGTTAAAATCCGGACGCAAACCGGGATCCTGGACCGAGGAACACGAAACCACGCTGGCCGTGTGGAATGAACACCTCTCACGTGCTGCCGCCAGACTCATTAACGGTCGTTTGCACGCGCTGCGCTTGCTCGCCGCGCCGACGTCAAAGGCGTATGCGGAACTTTCCAATGGCAATAAGCCCGCCGGATTTGCCTACCAGTCCACCGTGCCACTGGCCACCGGGCAGCACGCCGAAGTACCCGATGAATCCCAGCTCTACCAAGCTATCTTGGCCGAACTGGAAAACTCCTACCGCTCGGAACGCGACCGCGGCGTCACACTCGTAGGCCCCCACCGTGATGATCTGGTCATCACTTTAGGCCCCGCGCTGGCCAAGGGCTTTGCCTCACACGGCGAAACCTGGTCGCTCGCCCTGGCGCTGCGGCTGGCCTCCTATCGGGTGTTAGTCGAAGACGATCCGGACCCACGGGGCAAACCGGTGTTGATTCTCGACGACGTCTTTGCCGAACTGGACGCTGCCCGACGCAGCCGGTTAGTGGACATGACCCGCGATGCCGAACAGCTCATCATCACCGCGGCGGTTACTGCCGATATCCCAGAAGGTCTCCACGCGACCCACATACCGGTGCAAATGCGCGACGGCATTTCATCACCCGGGGAACACCTGGCGGATCTTGAAACGCTGAAACTGATTGAAGCCAACCAGTTCGAAGACGCCGAAGGTTCAGTCTCCCTCGACGAGGGCGAGCATGACTGAGCACGAGCACGACGAACAGGACCAAATTGATGCCGCAGCTGCAGCGCTGCAGCGAGTGCGCCAGGCAGCTGCCGAGGCCGGATTCCGTCCGGGAATGGCCGGTCAGCACCAACGACGTCGGAAGAAAAAGCGCGCCGCGTATGACAAACCGGTGCAGACAGCGGGACCACAGCCGCTGGGGGATGTGTTTTCTAAGTTCATTGCCCAACGCGGGTGGAAAGAACCGGTTGCGGTGGGCTCGGTGTTAGCGGACTGGTCGTCGATTGTGGGTGAACAGATTGCCCAGAACGCCAAAGTCGAAAGTTTTGAAAACGCCAAGCTGGTGTTGCGGGCATCGTCGACGGCGTGGGCAACGCAGTTACGGTTGTTGACTCCGCAGCTGATGCATAAATTTGATGAGCGATTGGGGCCCGGCGTCATCACCAAATTAGAAATTAAGGGACCCGGCGGTAGTGGGTACTCCCGGCGTGGTAGAGGCCAGTGGCGATAAAATCGCGGCGCGTCAATGGCCTGTAGAGCGATTTGTGGACCGCCAGACGATACCGGGGCCATAATCGGGCCTACGATGACGCCCTAAAGGCAATTTTGGGCGTTCTGGAAGAGATTTTAGCCGACAGCACCCCCGCATTTTGGGCGAAATCACACAAAATGTCGTAGAATAGGCACGTTATAGACTTTTCTGATTTAGATCTGCACAGGAGCAATACGGCCCGTGGTTGAAAATTTAACTGACAATCCAGCTATGCCTACACAGGCGCAGTCTGAACTGCAACGCGTTGAGCATTCCTATGAAGCAGGCGACATCACCGTACTGGAGGGGCTGGAAGCAGTCCGCAAACGGCCGGGGATGTACATCGGATCTACTTCCGAACGCGGACTGCACCACCTGGTGTATGAGGTCGTCGACAACTCCGTGGACGAGGCGCTAGCTGGCCATGCAGATACCATTCACGTCACGCTACAAAAAGACGGTGGCGTGCGCGTGGAAGATAACGGACGCGGTATTCCGGTTGATATGCACCCGACCGAAAATAAACCCACCGTTGAAGTCGTGATGACCGTGCTGCACGCCGGCGGGAAATTCGGTGGCGGCGGGTACGCCGTATCGGGCGGTCTGCACGGTGTGGGTGTCTCCGTGGTCAACGCGCTGTCATCGCGTGTTGAAACGATTATTTATCGCCAGGGTTATGAATGGACGATCTCGTTTAAGAATGGCGGGATGCTCGATAATGCCCTGCAGCAAGGACCGGCCACCGATAAGACCGGGACATCCCAAACCTTCTACCCGGACCCTGAAATTTTCGAGACCACGGTTTTTGATTTTGAAACCCTGCGCGCGCGCTTCCAACAGATGGCCTTTTTGAATAAGGGCCTGCGCATCACGCTGACCGATGAGCGCGAACAAGCCGT
The DNA here is from genome assembly GCF_001657475.1 of Enteractinococcus helveticum. Lineage (GTDB taxonomy): Bacteria > Actinomycetota > Actinomycetes > Actinomycetales > Micrococcaceae > Yaniella > Yaniella helvetica. The sequence goes on along the minus strand of NZ_LXEY01000109.1, from coordinate 12,283 downwards.
CGAAACCACTGCCAACGCCGATGAAATTGCCGGTGAGGCCAACGGGGAAACCCTGGCCGAAGCAGAGGTCGAGATCCAGGCCGAGGCCGAAGAAGGTCCCGAGGCGGCGCCCGAAAACACCGTGCGCATGGTCGACTACATGTACGAAGACGGCCTGCTGGATTACGTTACCCACCTGAATAAATCCAAGCGCGCCGAACTGATTCACGACGACGTTATCGCCTTTGACCGGGAAGACACCGAAATGGGCATGTCGATCGAAGTGGCCATGCAGTGGACCACCGCGTACTCCGAATCGGTGCACACCTACGCCAACACGATCAACACCCACGAGGGCGGTACCCACGAAGAGGGCTTCCGCGGCTCGCTGACCTCACTGGTCAACCGGTACGCGCGGGAAAAACAGCTCCTGCGCGAAAAAGACGAAAACCTCACCGGTGACGACATCCGCGAGGGCCTGACCGCCGTCATTTCGGTCAAACTTGCCGAACCACAGTTCGAAGGCCAGACCAAGACCAAACTGGGCAACTCAGAAGCCCGCGGGTACGTGTACTCGGCCATGACCGAACAACTCGGCGACTGGCTGGAGGCCCACCCCGGCCCGGCACGCGACATCATCCGCAAAGCCCAACAGGCAGCGCACGCCCGCATGGCCGCCCGCAAAGCTCGGGAAAATGCGCGCCGCAAATCGCCGCTGGAATCCTTCGGCATGCCCGGCAAACTCAGTGACTGCTCGTCCAAGGACCCGGAAGAATCCGAAATTTATATTGTGGAAGGTGACTCGGCCGGTGGCTCGGCCAAACAGGGGCGCGACCCCCGCACCCAAGCGATCCTGCCGTTACGCGGAAAGATTCTCAACGTCGAACGCGCACGCCTCGACCGCGCACTGGGGAACGCTGAAGTCCAAGCCATGATCACCGCATTCGGTACCGGCATCGGTGAAGAATTCGACATCACCAAGGCCCGCTACCACAAGATCGTGCTCATGGCCGACGCCGACGTCGACGGCCAGCACATCACCACGCTGCTGCTGACCCTGTTGTTCCGCTACATGCGCCCACTGATCGAGCACGGCTACGTCTACCTGGCCCAGCCACCGCTGTACAAAATCAAATGGTCCAACCATCAAGACGAACACGTGTTCACTGACGAACAGCGTGATGAGGCCCTGGCCCGCGGTGAAGAAAAAGGCTGGCGCCTGCCCAAAGACAACGCGATCCAGCGTTATAAGGGTCTGGGGGAAATGAACTACCAGGAACTGTGGGAAACCACCATGGATCCAGAGCATCGCACCCTGCTCCAGGTGACCATGGACGACGCCGCAGCCGCCGACCAAGTGTTTTCGATGCTGATGGGTGAAGATGTCGAATCCCGACGTAACTTCATCCAGCAGAACGCCAAAGACGTGCGCTTCTTGGACATCTAACCTGCCGCCCGCACAGCCGCAAAACTTTTTTGACGAACAACCCGGAGAGATGACTAGCCCGTGAGTGACGAGCAAACCCCAATGACTGACCAGCCAGAACAGCGGTCCGGCGTCGACCAGATTGATCTCCAGACCGAAATGAAACGGTCCTACCTCGACTACGCGATGGCCGTAATCGTGGGACGCGCCCTGCCAGACGTACGTGACGGCCTGAAACCCGTCCACCGCCGCGTGATCTACGCAATGTACGACGGCGGCTACCGCCCAGAGCGCTCCTTCAATAAATCCGCCCGCGTGGTCGGCGAAGTCATGGGGAACTACCACCCCCACGGTGACAGTGCCATCTATGACACCCTGGTTCGCCTCGTCCAAGACTGGGTCATGCGCTACCCACTAGCCTTAGGCCAGGGCAACTTCGGTTCACCGGGGAACGATGGTGCAGCCGCCCAGCGTTACACCGAGACCAAAATGGCGCCGTTGGCCATGGAAATGGTCCGCGACATCGACGAAGACACCGTCGACTTCCAGGACAACTACGACGGCAAACAGCAAGAACCCACCGTGCTGCCGGCCCGCTACCCGAACCTGCTGGTCAACGGGTCCACCGGTATTGCCGTGGGTATGGCCACCCAGATCCCACCGCATAACCTGCGCGAAGTCGCCGAGGGGGTCCAGTGGTACCTCGACAACCCCGAGGCCAGCCGTGAAGAACTCCTGGAAGCCCTGCTGAAGCGCATTAAGGGCCCAGACTTCCCATCCGGTGCAACCATCCTTGGCCATGCCGGGATCGAACAGGCCTATCGCACCGGCCGCGGCTCGATCACCATGCGCGCCGTGGTCAACGTGGAAGAAATCCAGAACCGCACGTGCCTGGTCATCACCGAACTGCCCTACATGGCCAACCCGGACAACCTGGCCCGGCGTATCGCTGAGCTGATCAACGAGGGCAAACTGTCCGGCATCGCCGATGTCCGCGACGAAACCTCCGGACGCACCGGCCAGCGCCTCATTATTATTCTCAAGCGCGATGCCGTGCCCAAGGTTGTACTGAATAACCTGTATAAGCACACCGCGCTGCAAGAAAACTTCTCGGCCAACATGTTGGCCCTGGTCGACGGCGTGCCACGCACCCTGTCACTCGATGGGTTCGTGCACTACTGGGTCAAACACCAGGTCGAAGTCATCGTCCGCCGGACCGCGTACCGTAAACGCAAGGCCGAAGAACGCGCGCACATCCTCCAGGGCCTGCTCAAAGCCCTGGACATGCTCGACGAGGTCATCTCGACCATTCGCGCCTCGGCCTCGGCCGATGTGGCCCGCGAAGAGCTCAAGACCCTGCTGACCATTGACGACGAACAAGCTCGCGCGATCCTGCTGATGCAGCTGCGCCAGCTGGCCGCCCTGGAACGTCAGAACATCCAGGATGAATACGATGAGCTGCAAGCCAAGATCGCCGAATACATTGCGATCCTGGAATCGCCAACCCGTCAGCGCGAAGTCATCTCCGAAGAGCTCGCCGGCATTGTCGAACGCCACGGCGATGAGCGTCGCACCGAGATCCTCTACGGCTACGACGGCGACATGTCGATCGAAGACCTCATCCCCGAAGAAGAAGTCGTCGTGACCATCACCCGTTCCGGGTACGTCAAACGCACCAAGGTGGACAACTACCGCGCCCAGAACCGCGGTGGTAAAGGTGTCCGCGGTGCAGCACTGCGCGATGAGGACGTGGTCGAACACTTCTTCACGACCTCAACGCATAACTGGTTGCTGTTCTTCACGAACTTTGGTCGCGTCTACCGGATCAAAGGCTATGAGCTCCAAGAGGCCGGCAGGGATGCCCGCGGCCAACACGTGGCCAACCTGCTGGCCTTCCAGCCCGATGAACACATCGCGCAGGTTCTGACCCTGGAAACTTACGAAGACGCCCCGTACCTGGTGTTGGCCACCAAGTCGGGTATGGTCAAAAAATCCCGCCTCGAGGACTACGACAGCCCACGCCAAGCCGGTCTGATCGCGATCAACCTCAACGAGGACGATGAAGTCGTGGCCGCCAAACTCATTGACGAGACCGACGATCTCATCCTGATCTCCCGCAAGGGCCAATCGCTGCGCTTCACCGCAACCGACGAAGCCCTGCGCCCGATGGGTCGCGCCACCGCCGGTGTACGCGGCATGAAATTCCGCGAAGACGACAAACTGCTGACCATGGCGGTCATCGAAGACGACGCGTACGTCTTTACGATCACCGATGGCGGTTTCGCTAAGCGCACGTCTGTGGACGAGTACCGCACCCAAAACCGCGGTGGCTACGGCATTAAGGTCGCCAACCTGCCCGAGGCACGTGGCGAACTGGTCGGTGGTGAAGTCGTCAAAGACGATACCGAAGTGCTGGTCATCATGGAATCCGGGAACGTCGTACGCTCAGCCGTTGAACAAGTCCCAATCCGCGGACGCGACACCATGGGCGTCATCTTCGCCTCACCAGGCAAGAACGACCGCATCGTCGGTGCAACCCTGAACTACGAAATTGATGACCTCGACGACGACGCCGATCAAGGCGACGAAACCGAGTACACCACAACAGATGAATCCACCGTCCAAGATCAGGTATCCTCGGATACTGACCGGAACGACGAAGGAGCATAGTTTGAGTAAGACTCAAGCCGCCAAAACCACCAAGGGTGGCAGTAAGCCGGCGAGCAAAGGCAAGCCAAAAGCTAAACCTGGCGCCGGTAAAGGCCTCGTACGTCCGGCACCAAAAGCCAAAGCACGCCGCGCCAAGCTCGTCATCGCAAAAGTTGACGCCTGGTCCGTCTTCAAGATCTCCTTCCTACTATCCGTAGGCTTAGGGATCGTCACCGTGGTCGCAGGGATCTTCCTGTGGACCACCATGGACCTGACCGGCATCTTCGATGACATCAACGCACTGCTCGGCACCATCCTCGGTACCGAGGGCGGCGGTACGCAGATTCAAGAGCTGTTCACCCTGGGGCAGGTCGCGTCGATGACGACGATCATCGCGGTCCTCAACGTTGTCTTAATCACCATCGCAGCATCCCTAGCAGCGCTGTTATACAACGTGTGTGCCTCTTTGGTCGGTGGAGTTGGTCTTACCCTTACAGACGACTAAGAAACATATCCTTCCGATTTTGCTTTTTTGAAATTCGGGTGTAAGGTTATATTTCGGTTCGGGTCACTGGCCTGTTCCGAAATGAGGGCGTATAGCTCAGGCGGTTAGAGCGCATCGCTGATAACGATGAGGTCCCAAGTTCAAGTCTTGGTACGCCCACTACACCAACAAGGAGTGGACATGAAAAAAGTTCTTCTAGGACTTGCCATGGTCGCTGCTGCAGGTGTAACTTATAAGATCGTTGCTGATCGTAAAGAAGCTCAAGACATTTGGGCAGCAGCAACAGATGTAATCGAATAAGTCCTCGGGGGCATGGCGCAATTGGTAGCGCACCTGCTTTGCAAGCAGGGGGTTAGGGGTTCGAGTCCCCTTGCCTCCACCAAATTAAAAGACCGGAACTGATTTTCAGTTCCGGTCTTTTGTTTATCCGCACGCGGTAAGTTAGGTGTCTCTGCTTGAAACAGCTATTACAAAAGCTCTTTGGGTTTGTATTCCTTGCCGGGTTCCTCGGTTTATTAGTATGGCTACTACGGGCTATCGTTTCTTGGTTTCTTGCTCTAAACCCCGAAACGCAAACCCCACTTGCGGCTCTGTTCGGGGTGGTCTCGGTGCCAATAATTACATACTTTACGAGTAGGAGTCTGGAGCGTAAGCGCTCGCGGGAGACCGCGATTCGAGAAAAGAAGACCGAACTTTACGATGATATGATTCGCGGTTTTATGAGGATGCTGAACCTCAAGAAAAAAGAACCAATGGACGAGGATGCCATGGTCGACTTTTTCGCAGATATCACCCCGAAACTTATTACTTACGGTTCACGAGGGGTAATCCGGGCTTGGAGTGATTTTCGGCTCGCATCCATCAGAGGTCAGACTGATACATCTCACCTCATGCTCATTCTGGAGAGATTGCTCAAGGAAATGCGAAAGGACTTGGGCCATGGCATTGTCCTTCATCAGGACGGGGAGCTACTTTCTGTGTTTATTAATGATGTCGATGAAATACTGAACAAGAAATAGCTGTTCCACGAGGATCCCGCCGAGACCTCTATCATCAGTCAGAGCTGGTCGACCGGAACTTCTGGGTCAACACAGCCAGCCAGCTGGGTCTGCTACACCCGCGTTTGGCGCAGGTAAGTTGAACCGGAAAATCATGCCTGGTCCACCCGCACGAAAAAGCGCACCGATGCACTTCCGCTTGAACCGTCGGAGCACGCGTTACTCGACGCTCAAGACCCAAAGTGACCCTACACCTCAATGGAAGACTCTCTTGTCCCGTAACATATGTTCGGCCCCGGATCTTTGATATCCGGGCTGACTGATATAACTAGTGGAAGTAACTAAGATCGGACTTTCGGTCTTAGCAACAAGAGCAGGAGATAAGTCAGGATGATAAGAGCAGCGCAGAAGGCGGAGCTGGAGAAGACTCTGTGGAGGACAGCTAACGAGCTGCGGGGTCACGTCGATGGCTGGGACTTTAAAGCCTACGTTCTGGGCATGCTGTTTTATCGGTTCATTTCCGAAAACCTCACCCACTACATCAATGCGGGTGAGTGGGAAGCCGGCGCAACTGACTTTGATTATGCCAAGATCTCCGATGAGCAAGCCATGACTATTCGGGACGGTATCGTGGAGGCGAAGGGCTTCTTTATGCCGCCGTCGCACCTATTTGAAAACGTCTGGGGTTGCGCAGCTGGCAAAGGCACGGCCTTGGGAATGAAAGATCCAGAGGCCACGGAATTCCGTGAACAACAGTTGAACCTGTTCATCAAAGAGGTCTTCAACGCGATCGAGGAATCCGCAATCGGGACCAAAAGTGAAGACGACATCAAGGGATTGTTCGAAGACATCGACGTCTCCAGCACCCGGCTGGGGAACTCCGTCCCGCAACGGAACAAGAAGCTCTTCGAACTGCTGGAGACCATCGGCAGCTTATCGCTGGGGACCTTCGAAGACAGCACCATCGATATGTTCGGTGACGCCTATGAATACCTCATGGGCCTGTATGCTGCAGACGCTGGAAAATCTGGTGGGGAGTACTTCACCCCGCAGGAGGTATCCAACCTGTTGGCTCGTCTGACCGTGGTGGGCAAGACCAGCGTGAACAAGGTCTATGACCCAGCCTGTGGGTCCGGGTCCCTGCTGCTACAGTTCGCCAAAGTGTTGGGCAAAGACAATGTCCGCATGGGCTTTTACGGCCAGGAACTGAACCGGACGACCTACAACCTGGCGCGAATGAATATGTTCCTCCACGACATCAACTACGCCAAGTTCAGCATCGCCCATGGGGACACGCTCACGGAGCCCCAGCATCAGGATGAGGAACCCTTCCAAGCGATTGTCTCCAACCCCCCGTATTCTACGAAATGGGTCGGCGCTGATGATCCGACGTTGATTAATGACTCGCGGTTCGCGCCGGCTGGTGTGCTTGCTCCAAAGACCAAGGCGGACTTGGCGTTTGTCATGCACATGCTGCACTGGCTTGCCACTGACGGCACTGCCGCGATCGTCGAATTCCCCGGTGTCCTTTACCGAGGAGGGGCCGAGAAGAAAATCCGCCAGTACCTTGTGGATAACAACTATGTCGACACCGTCATCCAGCTGCCTCCAGACCTGTTCTTTGGCACCGGGATCGCTACCTGCATCATCGTGCTGAAAAAGGCCAAGACCGACAATGACGTGCTATTCATTGACGCATCCGAAAAATTCCGGCGGAACGGGAACAAGAACGTCCTGCTAGATGAACATCGCCACGAGATCGTGGAACTCTTCAGCAACCGCGAAGACGTCAAGTACGAGGCTCATCGGGTCAGCAACGAGACCCTTGCCGAGAACGACTACAACCTGACGGTGTCTGCTTACGTCGAGGTCGAAGACACTCGCGAAAAGACCAATATTGTCGAGCTGAACGCCGAGATCGCAGAGCTCGTAACCAACCAGATGACACTGCGCGAAGAGGTTGAAGCCATCGTCGCCGAGCTCGAGGCCGACCGTGCTGAGGTGGGTGTGGCCAATGAGTAAGCTGACTGAGCTCCTTGATGAGATTAGCTCGGGAGAAGTAGTTCGGGCGCGATTTTCTGATGTTTGTGATTACGTTCGTGGTGTTACCTACAAGAAGGACCAAGAAGTGACTTCGTGTACTCTTGGCGGCATTAAGCTCTTGCGCGCGAACAACATCACTGTGGGATCGAATACACTCAATTTTGATGATGTGAAATGCGTTTCCCCCGAAGTGAAGGTGAGTGAGAGACAGAAACTCAGCGCTGGTGATATCTTAATTTGTGCTGGAAGCGGGAGCAGAGAGCATGTCGGCAAGGTCGCCTTCATCGAGGAGGGTATGCCCTACACGTTCGGTGGTTTCATGGCAGTTATCAGGACTAGCGATGACTTGCGCTCTCGTTACTTTTACCATGTTCTGAGCAGTGGCCTATTCAAGAGCTATCTTCAGACTGCCCTTACGTCCACTACGATTAATAATCTCAGTGCACGAATCATGGCGAACTTTACGTTCCCATTGCCGCCGTTGAAGGTACAGCAGGAGATTGTTCAGATGCTCGATGCCTTTACCGACCTCGAGCAGAGCCTGGTGTCGGAACTTGAGCTCCGGACGACTCAGATGTCGGAGTACATCGATGACATCTTTGAAAACCTCGATGCAGAGTCTACGACGCTCGGTAGTGTCGGAAAGTTTACCCGTGGAAGTAGTCTACAGAAGAAGGACTTCGTCGACTCTGGCATTCCATGCATGCACTATGGTCAGGTTTTCACTCAGTATGGGTTGTCTACCAAAAACACTGTGGCATTCGTAACAACACAGTTTGCTGCTGGTAAGCGAACAATGAAGCCTGGGGATCTGTTTGTCGCTACTACCTCGGAAAACGATGAGGACCTTGGTAAGGCTGTGGCCTGGTTAGGTCATGAGGAGGTGGTCGTAGGTACTGATGCCTACATTTACAGCCATGACTTGGACCCCAAGTTCGTCTCATACTTCTTCGCTAGCTCGTCGTTTCAGCTGCAGAAGCGCCGTTTCATAACTGGCACGAAGGTTCGGAGGATTTCGGACAAAGCGATGTCGACTTTCGAGATCAAAGTACCTGCCAGAGAAGTACAGCAAGACATCGTAACTCAACTCGATGCCTTTGAGGCTCTCATCCAGTCCATCGAACAGGAAATCAGCTTACGTCGCAAGCAGTACGAGTTTTATCGTGATGAGTTGCTGCGCTTCACTCCTAGGGAGACCTGAGATTCATGTCAGTCCATGAGAATAAGGTCGTGGTCTACGACAATTTGGCGGCTGCTGATTCGGATTATAGTGCCGGCAGCACGGTGGTGGCGGTCTACGAGCCGGAGGCTGAATCAACTTCGGCCTACCAGTCGGAGGCTGAGCTGGAACGCATGCTGGTCAAACAGTTGACGGCTCAAGCCTATGAGCATGTCCCAGTCCGGCGCGAGGAAGACCTGATCGTCAACCTGCGTCTGCAGTTGGAACTGCTCAATGAGACGCAGTTTTCTGATACCGAGTGGGAGAGATTCTTTCGGACGGTCATCGCCAATGAGCGGGACACCATCGCGGACAAGGCGGAGCGTATTCAGGGGGACGGGTACCTGCAAGAATTAGTCCGTGATGACGGCTCGATGTCGAATATCAAGCTCATTGACCGAGTGCATATGCACAACAACCGGCTGCAGGTCATCAACCAGTACGAAGTCGAAGCAGCGCAAGATGGCGGCACCGCGCAGGATGGGTCACGGTACGGCAACCGCTATGACGTGACCATTTTGGTCAATGGGTTGCCGCTGGTGCACATTGAACTCAAGCGCCGTGGGGTGCCGTTACGGGAGGCGTTCAATCAGATCCGGCGATATGGTCGGGACTCCTTTTGGACTGGCCGGGCCTTGTTTGACTACGTGCAGATCTTCGTGATCTCTAATGGGACGTTGACGAAGTATTATTCCAATACCACCCGGTTGCAGCATGTCGAAAAAGCCCAGGCTGGCAGGTCATCGAAGAGAAAGCAGACCTCGAACTCCTTTGAGTTCACGTCCTGGTGGGCGGATGCGGAAAACAAACCGATCCAAGAATTACGGGCCTTTACTCGGACGTTTTTTGCCAAGCACACTTTGTTGGCGGTGCTGACTCGGTATTGCATCTTGACCTATGACAAGACGTTGATGGTCATGCGGCCGTATCAGATCGTGGCCTGTGAGCAGATCTTGCGTCGGATTGAGACGGCTTCCAACTACAAGCGGTGGGGCACCGTGGAGGCCGGTGGCTACATCTGGCACACCACTGGCTCGGGCAAGACGCTGACGTCGTTCAAGACGGCCCAGTTGGCGACCCGGCTGTCGTCGGTGGACAAGGTGCTGTTCGTGGTGGACCGCAAGGACCTGGACTATCAGACGATGAAAGAGTACGACCGCTTTGAAAAAGGCGCTGCCAACTCGAATACGTCCACGGCGGTGCTCAAGCGCCAGTTAGAAGACCCGAACGCTCGGATCATCATCACCACGATCCATAAGCTGTCTCATTTCATTAAGAGTAACCCTGCAAATGAGGTGTATGGCAAGCACGTGGTGTTGATTTTTGATGAGTGTCATCGTAGTCAGTTCGGGGAGATGCACGGTGCGATCACCCGGTCGTTTCGGAAGTATCATTTGTTCGGGTTCACTGGTACGCCGATTTTTGCGGTGAATGCGCCGACGCGAACCTCAGCGATCACCAAGGGCACAACCCGGTCGTCTGGCCCGAGTCTGTTGACCACAGAACAAGTGTTTGGCGACAAGCTACACACGTACACGATTGTGGACGCCATTAAGGATAAAAATGTGTTGCCGTTTATGATCTCGTATGTCAACACGGTCACGGCTAGTGCTCAGGCTGAGAACGCTGAGGTACCGGGGATCAACACGGAATCTGCGCTGCTGGCTCCGGAGCGGATTGAGCAGATCACCGCATACATTCTGGAAAATTTCGACCGCAAAACCAAACGGGCCTTCAGTTATGACTTTGATCAGCTGTTGAACGTGTCAGAGGTGGCCTCGGCTCGGTCGTCGAAGAAGGTCGCCGAAATCCGGAAGTCTCGACGGGTCAACGGGCTCAATGCGATGCTCGCGACGGCCTCGATTGCGGCAGCCCGGGCGTACAATCGCGAATTTCAGAAGCAACAGGCTGAGTTGGTGCCGGATCGGCGGCTGCGGGTGGCCACGATTTTCTCGTTTGCCCCGAATCAGGAGATGGACGGGATCTCGCTGCTACCGGATGAGTCGATGGATCCAGCCGATTTGGCACGTGATGATCGTGACTTCTTAGAGGAGGCCATTGCTGATTACAACACGATGTTCAATACGAACTACGATACCTCCTCCGATAGCTTCGAAAACTATTACAAGGATCTGTCGCTGCGGTTGAAGAATCGTGAGGTAGATTTGATGATCGTGGTGAACATGTTCCTCACCGGGTTTGATGCCACCACTTTGAACACGTTGTTCGTGGATAAGAACCTGCACTATCACGGCCTGATCCAGGCGTTCTCGCGGACCAACCGCATCCTGAACTCGGTGAAGACCTTTGGCAATATTGTCTCGTTTCGCAACCTGGAAGAAGAAACCAACGACGCGATCTCTTTATTCGGTAACAAGGACGCTCAGGGCATCGTCCTGATGAAATCCTATGCCGAGTATCTGGCGGAGTATCAGTCGGCGGTCAACAATCTGGTTGAAGATTTCCCGCTGGGCGTGGATGGCAGCGCACCGATCATCCCCAGAGAGAAAGAGCAGAAGAACTTCATCCGACTCCTCGGCGGTATTCTGCGCTTGCATAACATCTTGACTAGCTTCGACGACTTCACGGACCCCAACCGCGCCGACAATCCGCTCTCGCCCAGGATGCTGCAGGACTACCAGAGCCTCTACCTGGATCTCTACCAGGAGCGGCGGGCTCGGACGCAGACCGAAGATGAACCGATCGATGAGGACGTGGTCTTTGAAATCGAACTGATCAAACAGGTCGAGATTAACGTCGATTACATCCTCATGCTCGTTGATAAATACCGGCAGGAACACGGCGAGGGTGACGACAAGGAACTGCGGTCAGAGATTAGTCGCGCCGTCGATGCCTCACCGTCGTTGCGCAACAAGAAAGATCTGGTCGAAGCCTTCGTAGAGTCCATCTCTGCCCAGCAGGATTCCGATATTGATCTTGTCTGGCGCCAGTTCATCGAGGACCGGAAGAATGCAGAGCTCGACGAAATTATCGACAGCGAACGGCTTCGGGCAGAGCCAGCCCGAGCCTTCATGGAGCACACCTTCCGTGATGGCGAGCTGCGAACCGCTGGTACCGAAATCGTGGAGATCCTGCCGAGAGTGTCTCGGTTCGCCACTAATCCGGAGCACTCCCTTGACGGTGTGAAACAGCGTGTGGTCACCAAACTCGTGAAGTTCTTTGATCGCTTTTTTGGGCTCGTTGTCTCCCATGAGGATCAGTGACCTCCGGTCGGTGATCTTCTGATTAGCCTGACCAAACCAGCCCGTCCATTGACTCGGAGGTAGCCGACAGTGTCATATGTATGGATCTACGCTTGCAACAGGGAAATATAACCGGCTCATCGTAAAAATGAGTGTAGTTGGTGTCTGAATCCGCCGGTGTCGAGCAGTGCTCTGGTGATGTAATGCATGAGGTTACGGAAGCCTAGGGCGGTGCCGCGCAGGTGTTCGATTCTGCCGTTG
>NZ_LXEY01000108.1 GCF_001657475.1 Enteractinococcus helveticum | reverse complement strand
GACGTAGAACAAGCATTTTCTTGGAGTGAAACTGGAAAAATGAACATGGCATATGAATGCATAGATCGCCATGTAGATCAAGGATTAGGGGATAAAATAGCGTTAAATTACAAAGATGAGCACAGAAAAGAATCGTATACTTATAAAGATATGCAACGGTTATCTAATAAAGCAGCGAATGTTTTGTCTGAACATGCAGAAGTTGACAAAGGTGACAGAGTATTTATATTTATGTCGCGTACACCTGAACTATATTTTGCGTTGTTAGGTGTTTTAAAAATTGGTGCAATTGTTGGGCCGTTATTTGAAGCATTTATGGAAAAGGCAGTTGCGGATAGATTAGAGAACAGTGAAGCTAAAGTGTTAATTACTAATAAGGCATTGTTACCT
>NZ_LXEY01000107.1 GCF_001657475.1 Enteractinococcus helveticum | reverse complement strand
ATCCTGGCCGACGCTGAAGTCATCGCGCATTATCATGCGTTATTCGAAGTCGAAGCATCCTTCCGACTGACCAAGCATGATCTGGAAGCACGCCCCATGTTTCACCGCACCCAAGACATGATCGATGCCCACCTTAACATCGTGTTTTGTGCTCTAGCCATGGCACGATATCTGCAGACCACCACCGGCTATTCACTGCGCCGCATCCGAGATATTCTGCGACCACTGACTGACGGCATCCTGGAACTCAACGGCCAACAGCACACCATCCCAGCCGCTATCACCCCTGAAGCCACCGAACTCATTGCCACACTAGGACTCCACATCGACTGACCCCGAGTGAACGTCCCAAACAGGGCACTAAAATGAGCCAACTCGGGACCTAAGCCCAAGCACCTTATGCATCGGCCCAGCATCAGCAGGACAACCCCTATGAGCAGGAAGTGTGGCAGCGCAACGACTAACAGCGCCGCGCCAGGTCTACAGCACCAGTGGCAAAATCACGGATCCCTTTGAGCCGAAGCCACGGTATGGAATTGGCCCCGGGTACCTCATTGAATCCGAAATTTCGTGCCATCTGTCGAGGAATATCGAGATAGAGGATGCCCACAATGAGGATCCCCAGACCCGCTTTTGCAGCGATTACATATCCTGCGGTCATCATGTTTCATCACAAAATTCGCCCCGGCCACCAGACATGGACAGACGGTATTCCGTCGCCATCTGCGTGTCATTCAGTCCACGCTTATTCACAGTTTCCATCGTGCTCATACAATACAGCCCGTTGCAGTCTTAACAGCCGGAGTGTCGTTCACAGCCTGTAGGACGTCGAACCAATCCACACATCGGGCCGAACTATCTGAGTGAATATTCGTAATACTGGCGTCAGCTAACGGTGCCGGGGGAGCCATCGGCTGCATTTACCGTAGAGCTTGTACAGCGCCAGTGAATCGTAGTTTAGAGAGCTGTCTGAGGCTCCGCCTCATTCCGTCATGTACCAAATCCACTCTTGGTATCGAACGCTTATCATGAGGTCTCTGAACGTGCCATATTTTACTTCGTCGACAACACCAAAACATTCCCTAGTGAAATACTTTTCCCATAGGCTGGAGTCCTGTATTCTACAAGGGCACTTGCTCCGCGAAAGAGGACGTGCGCTCACGAAATCCACCACATGTGAATGGACACATCAGCATCGAATAGTTTCGTGTCTGAGCATTCGGGTGTTCCCCGCTTTACACGAAGTCGGAGAAGTAGCCCATGTCCGAATCTGCGAAAGTCCCTATTACTAGACCCCTATCAAGGAAACGGTTAAACTCCTCACAGCTTGTCTCAGGCAGCAAAGCACAACCGTGGCAAGCAGCGAGGTTACATGAATCCGGTCCTTGACCTTTCTCACCGGCATCCATGCACACGGGGTCAGTCGAGCACCAACGAGCCCCAGAGATCGCTGAAGCGAAAACAGAGCGCAGGTTATCCGGACGAGCCATTCGCACGAGGCCCCCCATGGTGCCTTCAGAATCGCCGGCGGCAGTATAAATAAGGAGACCAGCCATCCCGCGTTCTTCCGTAGACGAGACGTAAAGACGCTCCCTCAACGAGGCTGAGCTATACCCACAGGCAAATACAAGCTCATTTATTAGCAAGTGGGCAAGTGTATGCAGCAGTACCAATCGCGGCGTTAAAGCGCGATCTTGAAGTCCTCTCTGCGAAACAACCTGACCATAGTAATCACTGATCTTCTGAGCACGAGCTTTCACATTCGGACGTGCCTCCCACGAAGCAAGACGTTCAGGATCGAGCTCAAAATAGATCCCTTCGCCCATAACCACATATGCAGGCAGCCAGTCTTGAACGGGAGGTAGTGGCTTACGGCGCAGTAATGCCTTGCCTTCAGTAAGCTTTAGGGCATCATCCCGCACGCGTGTAAAACCGCGGAGAGCACGGGTCTCCCGTAGGACATCGACAGAACGGACACGGTCGAGATATACTCCGAGGTCCGAATGGACACCGGGGTTCGTCGCTGTTAAATAGTCATCTACCGGCGTCTCACGAATTTGTTGGAACTCCGGGTAACGCCACTCATCATCGCTACTCAATTGTTCCGCATTTGAGTCTCTATCAGGTTCCGTCTGTTCTTCCGCTCCGAAGAAATCGTAATAACTAGCCATCAATTCATCGTCAGAAACCGGTGTAAAGAGCTCTGGGGGAACATTCTTAAGGAGTTGCTCGCGCAGTACATTTGCAGTAATTTCTGTACCGATAAAACTGTACATAGTCTTCATAGTCGTTGTGACAGCGGGGTGTTTCATCAGCTCACGCATTTCAGCACTTACGGCGCCTTCCTTCCGTGGCAGGTAAATCGATGATTCAACCTTCGGGAAGTATACGTTTCCGGCTGAACGCAGGGCTCCGCGCATCGGCTCGGAGCATACTCCACTCGATTCGCCAAGCCAGGGACGTGCACCAGTACACAAGTATGGATCTTGGGAGGATGAAAGCTGATCACTGAGGTTGGTATGTTCTTCACCATCAATGTAGCGGGCTTGTGTAATGCCGCGCAGCGTCCGTTCCCTCTTACAACCATCACAGGATACACGCTGACCTTCCAGCCCTCCGCCGCCTCGAGACTTGAGACGCAGAGTGCCGACACACGATGGGTCGTGGGAGCCGTGTACCCATTCTCGGAAGGGAAAATCGTCGAGATGCCCAGAGGAACAGATGGAAACAAAAGGTACCTGCGACATACGTGGCTTGTACTTCCCTGTGTGCTTGGGATCTTTACAAATCACAGGCTGCTGCATCGTCAGGTTCGACAGTTCTAAGCGCTTGCAATACATGCAGAAATTCCAACGGGGAAACCGCAACACCGGAACCGTAAGTTTCACATTACGGTTGTTGCTACCTTGCCCTGGAGTACGATAATCAGGCGGCAGCCTGAATTCAGACACCTGTAATCGTGCTTCAAGCCGCCAGTCATGCTCCTGATACTGCTCAAGGGCAAGTTCACTGGTATCCCCAGTCTCGTACCAGTGATCGAGACCAGCCGTAATAACGGAGGTGCCATTGACAAGAACGCTCATCGCCCCCACGCCAAATGGGCTGACAAGTTGTGCACGTCTCATAGCCCCGCTACTCATCTATTGTCTGCTCCTTCAACATCGTCGTCCAAGTAATCCAACGAAATAGCCAACCGACATTCTGTATCCACGTTTCGCATACTCGTCGGTATATCCCAAATGTAGGCTTTGCTTTCAAGATCAGGCAGAGTCCCAGCAAAGCGCATCAACCCCTGTTTAGGGTCACCCCAGGGAGCCGGGTTCGCGCTCCATTCTGTGCGCTCCCAGCCGTTCCATTGCCTGGCACGCTTTTCTGCCATCTCCGCTAAGACCTGGACTTCACCGCTGTCAACAACCTGGGCACGTTTCATAAAGAGTGCAACTGCTTCATCGTATTCCATTGAGGGAAAGGGCTGTGGAGGGGAGTCTTCAGGTGTGGTCTGGCGGATGTAGGCTACAGCTGCTGCATGCAGGGCACGCCGCAAGACCGGGGTTGCGAACGGCGTCACCGACGTCGGCTCAACCTGAGCGTACAGTTGCTGGTGATAAGTCTGAAACCGTTCGTAATGGCTCCGGTCGCGAGGCTTAGCTGCCCCATATATTGTGATGACCAGCCCAGGGCTGACATCAGCACGACGTCCAACACGACCGGAGACTTGGATATACTGCGCCGTGGTCTTCGGCTGACCCACGATAGTCATCAAGCCCAGGCGGTCTATATCAATACCCACCTCGATGATATTCGAAGCCAAACAGATATCGATCGCTTGCTGATGCTCGGTACCCGCAACATACCCAGTTTGAAGCTGTTCAATTGCCATAGGAATCTCATCGGACCGGCGACGAGACGTAAGTTCCATCGTACGGTGCGGCCACCTCGGATCAATGCCGTCTCGTCGTCTCAGACCAGTTAAGTAGTCAGGTACGTCTGACTCCAACAATGAAACGGTATTACCGAGTTCTCGTAGCGAGTTGAGGAAGTTAAGGTTGGTCCAGTAACCATCCCGTTCCTTCTCAGGAATCTTGGTCGCCGCTTGCAGCGTAGCAGCGGCAACACGCGTCTGCACGGTCTGCATCGAGCCCAAGGAAGCACTCATCACCCCAACGTAACGTCGTCCAGGTGCTAAGTCCCCGTTTGGCAGTCGATCAGGTTCTGCGAAAAAGGAATGTCCTTCTTCGAGTCCATGAGGGGGAAACAGTGCGACTTCCTCGCGACCGAACACTCCTCTGATTTGCTCCTCGTAGCGTCGGATAGTTGCCGTTGAAGCGATGATCTTGGGCTGCACTGGTTGTGTGCCGCGTCTATCAGTGCATAACTCATCGATAACGGGCTCATAAAGGCCAACCATAGATCCTAACGGTCCGGAGATGAGGTGCAACTCATCCTGGATGATGAGGCCAGGCGGGGACACCACTCGTTCACCTCGGTTATCTATTCCGAAAAGGTTCCGAGCCTGCGGTTGCCATGCCATCATGGCAAATTTATCTACCGTGCCAATAACAATCGAAGGACGGACTTCATAGATGTCTTCGTCGACCACGTGGACCGGCAGACCGGAGCGCCGAGAGTATTTGCATTCTCGGTCAACGCAGCGCAAGATAACTCGTTTCTTCCCATGGTCCTCGTAACCAGCTACATGCTGTCCGCCACGACCTTTAGGTTTAGCTCCCATCTGCGCGCCGCACCAGGGACACCGCAAAAGTAAAAACAAGTTCTGTTGATTCGGGTCTCTGCGCATTTGTTTCAAAACTTGCTTTGCTTGTTCCCAGGTATTTGGCGTCGACGTACTACCAAGCCAGACACCAATACCAAACGGTGAATCACCGAGTTGCTTAGAATGGCGGTCACGGATATCGTCAAGCACACAGACCAGCGAAGCGGCACGAAGGAACTGTTGAGAAGTCAGTAATCGCAGGGTGTACCTCATGATGGTATCCGTACCCGCATCATTTGGATCGCGAAGTCTACGTGCCAGGAGGCTAATCGCACTCGCACCCAGGTACGCCTCGGTCTTACCGCCACCGGTCGGAAAGAAAATCAAGTCTACAATTGAACGTGTTTTCCTTGTGGGATCTACGAGTTCGGGGAGACTCGCTAATATAAAGGCGATTTGAAAAGGCCGCCAGGATCGTCCAGACTCGGAAACGTCGAGGGTTGGATGAGCTCCCTTGACTCGAAGAATGTCGTTCTTATCGAAGACAACCTCTCGAAGTGGAAAATTTGATCGGACCTGCTGGTGTAACATGGCTTCGTTCGTCCATCGAAACGCCTGCTGAGCCTTCGAATCAGATCCCACTAGCGCCCAGCCCGCTTTCATACGAACAAGTGCCTTCTCCGCCAGCTCCATATGTCGCCGAGCAGCCGAATGGAATTTTACTGGCAGATCGACTATTTCAGCTTTGCGTGCGGCAATCCATTCCCCATAGAGTCGCAGCACACTTTCAACCTGCGCGTCGCCCGTTTCACTGCCGTCGGCTAGTTCCTTCATACTGACGGTAACGGCTTGCCGCTTACCGCTGCTGTCGAGCTGATAATTTCCATTCTCGTCAGTCAGATAAATATTTGGAGTCAGACTAACGACTTGGTAGGCCGGAAGCGCAACACCGTGCAGCTCAGAAACCGATTGTCCGGATTCAGCGTCCCATTCGGCAGCACACCCATGACCGATCGCATAGGTGCGCTTGTTACGGTAGAGGAGCTGTAGGGATTGTTCTTCCTCATCGCTGTTAGATATCTCGGCCTCTGGATACGGTTCAATGAGCATCCCGTCAGTCGCGGTAACCGTAAAGCCCATTTGAAACAGTGCACCACTCGGTCCAGCAGTACCAACGCTATTTACAACTGCGACAGTAACAAGACGAAGTTCAGGGTCGGTGTCACCGGGAACTGGTCGGCTAAAGACCTGTATGACAGGCGCTACGTCAGGGGTTTCTCCTTCAGGGATGGCGGACACAATCTTCAGGCGCCTGGTCTCTTCACGTAGGACTTGAGTTGAGACTTTCCCTGTAAGAACTAAGGGTCGACGAAGCCACCATTCAAGTGGCTTTCTGAGTTCAGGAACATGAACGCTTAATCGCTCATAATAAGCTCCAGATACCTGAATACTCAAAGAGCCGGTCTCGCGGATTCGACATTGAAAAGAAATCGCCATTGCCGATGGTTTAAAACTGTTTGTGATGTCTCAAGACTTCGGTGACGGTTCTGTATCAGGACTTTGGAGACACTTGATGTCTCAGGACATCGGTAACACTACGGCTGTTTGGGTCGGTTTTGGAATCGGTATCGAGCGGTAGTGATGCCTTGATATTTCGTACCGGCTGGTGGCCAGGCGTATTCAGCGATGATCTCGCCCACGGTGGTGGCAAAGATGATCCGTTTTGGGTCCCAGTCGGCGATGATGATGCGGCTGGCCATGGCTCGGGTGACGGAAAACAATGTGCCAGCAAAGTTGACCACGCCGTTGGCATACACGCGCAGCTGTCGGGTGCCGGTGGGCGCGGGACTGTGAATACTGCCGGTGATCTTTCGTTGACGAATCTGGCTGTCGGTGGTGGCTTTGGGTGCGGTGGCTTCCCAGAGCACGCTGAGATCGGTGATGCCTTCCTGGGCTGGCAAGTCCGCTGGCTCGTCGGGTTGGGTTGCCGCTGGGATATCAGGGTCGATCGGTTGTGGCGCTGGCCGCGGCGCGGCAGCCACCGGAGTCGCGTCCCAGGCCTGCTGCGGGGTGATCCGCCCAGCCAGCGCTTGGTGACCACGTTTGGTGTTGTAGTGTCGATCAAACTCATCCACCTGGGCTTGGAGCTCACCACAGGTTGCGACCAAGGGTTGCTTGTCCAACCACCGGAACAGGGTCTGGTGGAAACGTTCGTTCTTGCCCTGCGTTGTCGGACGGCCCGGCCGACCGGTAATCGGCTCAACACCCAGTGTCTTGGCATAGGCGACTAATTGGCTCATCCAGCCCCGTCGTTGCGGGTTCAAGGCGGTGCCGTTGTCGGTCAGCAGCCGCTGAGGGACCCCGGCTGCGGCGATGCCTTTGCGCATCACCGCCACGGCGTCCTCACCGTTTTCAGACGGTGCTACATGCGAGGCAATGGCTTTACGAGAATGGTCATCTTCAAGTTGGAAGATCACACACTTGCGCCCACCAACCAGTACGTACTCGGTGGCATCCAACTGCCAGCAGGCGTTAGGTGCAGGATACACAAACCGCCGGTAGGCGGCCCGGGGCTTCTTCTTCGGCTCCGCACGAGCCACGCCACGTTGGCGAAAGATCCGTGCCAAAGACGCCACCGATGGAGGCTGTAATCCCATGGCCAGCATTTTGTCATGCACGCTGATCGGCCCACAATCCCAGCCCGAGGCTTCTAGCGCTGTGCGCACCGCCACCGCCTGATCTTTGACCTCATCGGTGATCATCGTCGGCGAGGTCTTCGGTCGGCGCGACCGGGGTTCCAGCACTGCGGCTTGCCCATCTTTGCGTGCCCTGGCACGCAGGGCGTAGAACGTTTTGCGACTGAGGCCATGTTCAGTACAAAACGCAGTCACACTACCGCGGGGTGCATCATCAGGCCAATCAGCAATCGCAAGACGGATACGGGCTTCAACAGGTTCATTGGATTTGCTCACCCATCAAGCAGACCCGACCCTAACCGTGGTGGAAGTGTCACCACCACAAACCGTAGAACTGTTACCGATGTCCTGATACAGAACCGTCACCGATCTCCTGCGACATAACAGGTTTAAAACTGTTAGCATCCGTTAAGTCGAAGTCATCGTCGTCGGCTTGGTCATGGTGATGCGAACGTCTAACCTCAACTGGTGGCTCATCAGGATCGTCTTCGCTAGTTGCCACTCCGGAGATCCCGGTCAAGTCCACGTCATCCAATCCATGGATATTACTACCACCAACCTTAGCCCCACCGTAGAGAACACCAACCCCGTAACGCTGCAAAGGTGTTCCAACCGTTAGGATCTCTTGTTTGGTTGCGGCATCATGAAATTGTCCCCAGCTGTCTTCTTTCTTCTCAAATCTGATGATGCCGTTGGCACAATCCACTGGCTTACCAATGGGCTCCTCGTCGCTGCCTGGCCCGAATAATTCGCGTCGAAGTTGCGCTTCGATGATGTCGCGGCCTTCATGCCTGCTCATACGGTGCCTCCTAGAGCGTCACGTAATGTAGCTTTTTCAATGATTGCAATGAGCCTGTCAGTGGCTCGAGTAAGTCCGACGTAGAGCAATGAAGCAAAGTTGTATGGGACAGCTTCTTGGTCAAGGTCTGTTACAACGACTGCAGGGGCATCCAGCCCCTTGAAAGCGTGGATTGTTGAATATTGCACTTGTCCAGGGCGAGAAGGCAAACCATCAGCTGGCTTCAGGATCTGTCGGAGCCATGGATCAGTGGTGGTAACTGCGGTTGAGCTATCCATCTGAGGGCTGAGTACAACGATTTCGTTTAGCTCATACCCTTCTTCCCTGAGCCCGCGAATGGCAGATACAAGCATCGTTGTTTGGTCTTGTCCAGAACTGTATTTAATAATGGTTGGGTCGATACCATCGTCAACGCGCCGGAACTGCCGATATCCCGGTTGTAATCCACTAAGAAGATTGACCTGATAGCCGATACGGGGTAAGTTCCGACAATTCTGAACAAGTTTATGACTAGTTATGTGTGGGGCATAAGGTCGAAGTTGCTCTATGCCGTCCTCGGTTTCATAAATCGCTTGACGTTCAAAATCACCAAACAGCAATATGCGGCCGTCTTTTAGACCGCCGTCAACCATCAAATCGAGAACGTCTAGGTACGGTTCGCTAGTAATGTCCTGGACCTCATCCACAATCAAGAAATCGGAAGCTGCTTTATCTCCACTATTGATAAGTGTTTCCATGGCTCGCTCTGGCAATTCTTCACTCCAGAAGTTGGGCGCTATGCGCTCAGGGGCACGCTCGAGTCCGGCCAGCCGTAGAAGTTCTTTGTGGAAAGTGCTGACCGTCAACCTTTCCAGATCGGCCATCTTGGTGCTAAGGCGTTGACCAATGAATCGGTTGAAACACAGCAATCTGCCCGTCTTCCCACTTACTACCTCACGCCGAGCTGCTTCCATCGCAAGGAAGGTCTTGCCTGAACCAGCCGGTCCCGTGAAGAGAACGCTTCTATTATCACTCACTGCGTCGAGAGCTAAGAACTGTTCTTCCATGAACGACTGAAGTTGGGTTTCCCTGTCACGACGACGGTCCCCTGCGACCGTTGCAAGTTCGAATTTGGGTCTGAGTCGCCCCGCGATGAGGTCAGACTTCTCCTTGTCAAGCTGTGTTTTTCCATATGGAAAATACCCAATTTTCTCGCGCAGGTGTTCCGTCCCGGCGGTGAACGTGCGCAGAATAGCAGAGGGCGCAGCCTTCAAATCTTCCGAATCCAGCACCTGCCAGTCATGCCACTCCGGGTCCGTCGGCAGCATAGTACGGGCTCGAACACCAGTAAACCAAACAGCAGAAAGTACCGGTATAGAACGAAGATCTATGTGTTTCTTCACTAGGTAGTTACGTAAGCTATGCATCGCTTCGCTTGCCTGCTGGAAAGGTCCACGAGTGGTTGGTCGGTCATTACCTAGTCTCCACATTCCGTCGTTCTGCCGATCAAGCGTCAGGTGTGATTTAACCTCTATCACCAATATGCCTCTTGCTGGGATGATGACGACGAAGTCGGCTTCTCCTTGAACCTGACGAACATGATTAGCAATACCCAATGAGTGCAACACAATCCAGTCGCTCGTACTACTACTCTTCAGAAGCGCATCGTAGACGGCTCTTTCCCCAGGTGGAGCGTCCGTTGGACAGTAGGCAGGTATCATTCGAGCCATTGCCCACTCAAATCTTCAAACGGCAATCTGACTTCAGAACGTGGAACTATTTTCGTGAACGGCGAGATCGCCAGAACCCTCGTGGCAAGGATGCCCCGAAAACCCTCCATGTCAATATCGAGACTGAGGTGCCCAGCTGTTTCCAGTTCTAAGAAATCGGCGTCAGACACTGCCTCTTCGAGTTGTTTTCCAATTCTTGCGCTGACACCATAGTGAGCTTTGCGCAGTAATGTGGCTTGGTCAAACGTCGGCTGGATTGGTAAGCCCAACCATTGAAGCAACTTCTTAAAATCGTTATCACTATTTGGGCGAATCAAGTTAGGTTCGGCCCACGCTTGTGCGCGTTCGGCGGTCTTAATTCCGGCTTCTTGGAGATCGTCTACGACGCTCCATTTCCCATGTTGCCGAAGACGCCTTATCAATTTCTGTTTCCAAACAGCTTGAGTAGCTTCGACAGCTTCGGCTTGGGGCCCAAGATGACTGAGCGCAGCTTGGTAAAGTGCCCCTCGTTCCGTTGTTCCCTTCCGAAGTAACAAGTAAACGCCTTCTCGAACCGCAGATACATCTGTACGGGTGACGCGCTCACCATGTGGCTGGGAGGGGTCAAAGGAGCGTATGTGTTCGCCGTCATCAAGCCAGATAGCGAGCTTACCACTTAGGATGACTTTACGAGCACGAACCTCATCAGCAGTAGGTTCGCCCTCATCAGGTTGGGGAGTGTCCCATATGGGCTGGGGCAGGAGGCTTCTTTCATCCTCTTCGACGACGCTGGGCTCTGGTTCTTCATTATCGCCAACGGTAAATACCCTTGCCCCTACTCGTACGGCACCTTCCGCATATGGGGTGATAACCGAGCAAGGAATACTGCGGTCGCGAAACCACATTGGTAGCAAGAAACTAATTTCGCTGGCAACTGGAGCCGTTATCACGGACGGCCGATAGATTCTTGGAGGTCCGATAACATACGCTTGTTCCCAAGTAAACTGACTTCTTACGAATTCACCTTGAGTGAGCACAGGCACCTCATGTTCTTGAAGCCAATGACCCAACCCTATTGCGGCGCGCTTACTCTCGACAACAACCACACACGAATCAGCACCTACTTCGTCGAGAGATTCTAACAGAAGGGGGCCTATAGGAGAGCTCGTCGAAGCCATTAAAGCTGCAGAGGTAATAAGTTTATCGAGCAGTTCCTGATCTTCGATAGCTCTACGCAAGCGTGTGGCATGTTTATCAACCTCTTCGGCCACTTCGTGTAAATCAGGGTTTAATCTAGAAGGCTGTGGTTGGGTAATTCGTCGCCAGTTCAATGCTTTTGAGGCACCTGCAAGATCGTTAAGGTAACCTGCGCCATCTTCTCTCATATGCACGACCAGCTCACGAAGCGCAGAATTAAAACGCGCTCCGACCGGGTCTCCTACAGCAACGAGCTCGACCCCGTTTCGCATGAGATCGGAAGACGCAACATAAAGTTCGTTTAGCTTAGCTATACGATTCATAAAGCCACCGTAAATCCAAGTGCTTCCACCCCAGTCGGTGGCGACCATTGCAGGTCGTTCGCCAGGGATACTGGCTCGCCTCGCGTGTTTCGCAATTGCACGATCGTTTCTGCAGTGGCTTCATCTGCGATGGAACGATCTAGAACACAAATCACAACGGGAACTTCAATTTCTGTCAAGTATGCTGCGGCGCCGTTACCGTCAAGGACTGTCGCATTCACCTCCGTTGGCAGAGGCAGTTTATCCATGAAACTTGCCGCTGGGAAGAACCGGGTATACCAAGTAGCTGAATTAGCTTCTTCCGGCATAAGTATGGAGCGTATTGAACTCGGAGGCTTGTCATCGTTCTGGATTCCCAGATTTGCCTCAAGCTCCTGTTTGAGCCAGGATTCTGTGCCAATAATTGCAAGATCTGCAGCAGGCTGAGCGAGGCGCTCATCCCAAGTGAGGTCCAGGCCTGCCATGTATTGAACACTCCCGAGATCAGGGCGTGGTGATCGTCGAGGCCCTTCTATTTCGGCAATAGGAGAGATCGCCCGAATGCTGTCAACGATCCACGTCGATCCAGCAAACCGAGCCC
The DNA here is from genome assembly GCF_001657475.1 of Enteractinococcus helveticum. Classification (GTDB taxonomy): domain Bacteria; phylum Actinomycetota; class Actinomycetes; order Actinomycetales; family Micrococcaceae; genus Yaniella; species Yaniella helvetica. Next base: position 5,364 of record NZ_LXEY01000107.1, on the reverse strand, counting down.
GCGAGGGTTGCTCGGATTCTTCTAGAGAGACAAATGTCCCGGAGATTACCTGCTCATTATTGACCGCCCTCAACGACTGACCAGGTTCCATCACCCGTAGGACCTCCAGGGGAGCCGGGATTACTGGCGCTTCACTAGCGAGCACCCAGCCACATCCGATGAGCACGGCAGCGTAGTCACGTCTTGGTACTGATACAGCAATCACTAGTTGCCGCTTGCCCATTTTTCGACTATACCGAGCTACACGCGAGCCAAGCGCCACCAGCGGTCCAATCCATGGCGCAGATTGACTCGAGGTGTCGGCAGATGCTGCCAGCGCAAGCTGAACGGCAGCCACAGTAGAGGTTGTCATGACAACGGCCCCCTACTACTTATCAAGTGCATGCCTTAGTAAATATAACACCAAAGATTGCGGGACACCGTCTTATTGAGTACACGAAGCACATTCCGTAGCACTGACCCAATAAACACACCCAAAAACGCGTTCCCTTAAATCAGGGATCGGCGTCATATCAGGAAGCAGTCCTCACCCATTCGGCTCAGTTACTGGCATATTCTCGACTTTCAAGATGCCGAATACTTCGCTATTTTAATCGCGTTGGCAAGGGATCTTGCGAGGGGTGGAGGCACCGCATTTGAAACTTGCTCCACTTGAGCCGAAAGAGTTCCTTCGAGGACGAAAGTACTCGGGAAGCCTTGGAGTAACATCGCCTCATAAATGCTAAGACGCCTACGCCCCTCTGGGTGGACGTGGATTTCTCGGTGACCATAGGCCACCGTAGGACTAGGCTTGTCCCATTTAAGCCTGCGGAAACTACGCCCCGCTTGGACTGCACCGCCTGGCTGAGAGAAACGTTTCGACAAAGGTCTCATCGTCCAGTGATTTTCATGATGTGGTATTGCGGTTCTATCAAGACCACGAGCAAAAAATACTGGCTCTGGAAGCGCCCCGATCTTGGCTCGCACCGTAAGGTCCTTGGGCTCAACTTTCTTTGGCTTAAAGTTTCGTGCAACTACTTCATCACGGAAACCAGAAATAATTACACGATTGCGCGTTTGAGCGACCCCATAATCAAGAGCCGAATATTCTCGAACATCCGGCGTAAACCCGATTTCGCGGAACTTCGAAAGTATTCCATCGAACGTGACTGCATGTTTAGCATCTCGGATCCCGGGCACATTCTCAAAAAGTACGAACTCGACTGAGTATTTCTCCTGGAGTGCTTCGACGATCTGTAAATACAAAAGAGGAAGGAAATTACGTGGGTCGTGTGTATGAGACCCCGTATTCGCCCGCGAGAATCCCTGACAGGGAGGCCCACCAATGATCCCAATTAACTCACCTGGTTCTAAAATTGCATCGAGATGCTCCAGCACCCCCTTAGGACCAAGCTTCTCAAGATCTGCTGCGATAGACACCGCGCCTTTAAAGTTTCGGCGATGCGTCCGAATGGCTGCGTCCGAAATATCGACCGCGAAGCTCAACTGAAAATTAGCCTGGACGAACCCCAAATCTAATCCACCGGCTCCGGAGAAAAGACTGACTATCTTCGGCAAGATTATCGGCAGCTCGCTATTATCTTCCGCAAGTCCGTCTAATCCAATGGATAGATTTAAAGACTCCTCATTCAGGCTATTCACGCTGCTTTTCATACGATCACCCTAGCATGCGCAATTTTAGTGATAAGAGTCCAATATTTGCTCCAAAATCTTAGTTCTTTTGCGACGGCACTAGCTCATCACGAACGAGCAGACGCCCTTCTACCAGCCTTCTAAGACAGTGTCCCACCCGTAATTTCAGAACGCATCGTGCACAGATCTTTCAATGATTACTCATGCGAGAAGTCAACCATCATCACTTCGCTCCCTCAAACACTGCTCAACGCAAATTAGGCTTCCGACTGCTCACAACATCCTGCGCTAACAACAAACAGTTTCTGGCGGGTATCTGGCGCCTTGCACTCACACCGGCCCTCCGGAAAATGACCATCTCGAGCAGGATAGAGCCACGGCAGGGAGGCAATCGATCGCCTGTTATCTCTCAGGCAATACCGGCTATTGCTAATTTATACGACAAGAATTGATGCCCACGCTCTCCGAAGCTCCAATTCGTTGCAAGCATCTCATTTAAATGAGGCAGAGGCCTGTTGACTCACGACTGACGGATTAGGCAATCCCTCCCCTAAAAACAACGAACGCCAACGCGCTTAGTGGAGAGAGTTTAGAAATATCACAGAGCTTACGCGCTTCTAGGACGGTCGCGAATGCGCCTCAATAAGCTTGCCGAGCAGTCGACTGAGTTCCCGACGATCCGCATCGTCCAACACGGCGAAAAATTCCTCGCTTGAGCGCTGCCGTTCAGCCCGAAGCTCTTCATGTAGCTTGCGCCCTTCATCCGTGATGACGACGAGCGTCGCGCGCCGATCTTTCGAGTGCGGCACGCGCTGGACCAGGCCGCGCTCTTCAAGGCGGTCGATCACCTCGGTGGCCGAGCGCGGCGCGATGCGTAGGCGTTCGGCAATGTCACGCAGCTTGAGCCCAGACACTCCGCCGTCTTCTGCATGTGGCGAATGCGCGATGGCGGCAAGCGCGCGATAGTAATGCGGGCTCATCCCATGTGGCGCAAGCTGGGAACCCCAGCGACGTCGCAGGCGATGGTTGATGCGGTGCAGTTGTTCTGCAAGTTCAGGCTGAGCTGGTTCCTCGGACATGGTTCTACTGTAACCCACGTTGACCAGTTACCTCATGATGAGGTAACCTCAGCATGAATATGACGCTTACTCCACAACTTTCTCCACGCACGCAACCCGGTGGCGCGACCCGCCAGCGTGGCCCGGCAAAGCTGAACCCCAAAGACCGCACGCAGTTGACCCAGCATCCGGTGAGCCTGCGGCGCATCGCCGAACTCTTCAAACCTCACCGCTCGACCATCGCCGTGGTCGTGGCACTCATGAGCCTGGCATCGGTCGTCAACCTCGCCCAACCATTTTTGTTGCGCGGAGTGCTGGATGAGGCGCTGCCACAACAAAATCTCGGGCTGCTGGGACTGCTGACCGGTGGCATGGTCGTCGTCGCGGCGATCACCGCGCTTATCGGCGTCGTGCAAACCTGGATGTCCACGAAAATGGGCCAGAAGGTCATGCACACCCTGCGCGTGCGCCTCTTTACCCACGTGCAAGCCCAGTCAATGAGCTTCTTTACCAAAACACGCTCGGGCGAAGTCCAATCCCGGCTGATGAACGACATCTCGGGCATGCAGCAGGTGGTGACGACGACGGCCACCGGTGTGGCGTCCAACCTCACCACCGTGGTCGCAACCCTGGTGGCGATGATCGTGCTGTCCCCTGCGCTGACGCTGCTGTCGCTGATCGTGTTGCCACCGGCAATCTGGCTGTCGCGCAAGGTTGCCTTTATTCGACGCGCGGTGACCGATGAGCGTCAACAGGCCTTAGCCGAATTGCATACGCAGGTCGAAGAAGGCCTGTCCGTATCCGGCGCCCGCTTGGCTAAGACGCTGGGAACACTGGGGCGAGATGCCCAACGCTTTGAAGACCGTTCCGAAGCACTCATTGATTTGGAGATGCGCAGTCAGTTGGCCGGTCGCTGGCGGATGGCCACGATGCAGATCGTGTTCGCGGCGATTCCAGCGATCATTTATTTCACTGCCGGGCTGCCGGTCGCTTCAGATGCGATGACCATCGGAACGCTCGTGGCCTTCACGACACTGCAGGCCCAGATCTTCCGGCCGCTCATGAGTCTGCTGGATGTTGGTGTCCAATGGGTGACCGCGATGGCATTCTTCTCGCGGATTTTCGAATACCTCGATCTGAAACCCGAGGTCGTGCCACCGACTGATCCCGTCGCGATTGAGCCATCGAAAGTGGCGGGCACGGTGCGCTTTGAAGACGTCGAATTCACGTATGGCGGTGGCCCTGAGGCGACCGATCGCAACATCTTGGACGGCATTGACCTAGAAATACCTGAAGGCTCGACGCTCGCCGTCGTCGGTCCAACCGGTTCCGGAAAATCGACGTTGGCTGCACTGCTGCCGCGGCTCTATGATCCAACGGCAGGGCGAGTGCTCATTGATGGCATCGACGTCAAAGATATCGCGTCCGAAGATCTGGCGTCGTTAGTCGGGGTGGTTTCACAGGAAACATACCTGATTCACGACACGGTGCGGCAGAACCTGTTGCTCGCCAAACCGGGCGCCGATGACGACGAGCTCTGGTCTGCGCTGAAATATGCTTCAGTTGCCGAGACGATTCAGCAACTCCCCCAGGGCTTGGACACCCTGGTTGGTGCGCGAGGGCACCGATTCTCAGGTGGCGAGCAACAGCGTCTAGCAATTGCTCGCACGCTGCTCCGCAACCCACCAATTTTAGTACTCGATGAGGCGACGTCGGCCTTGGATAATACAACCGAAGCTCACGTGCAGCAGGCACTGGATGAGCTAGCCGAACATCGCACAACGTTGATGATTGCGCACCGCCTGTCGACCGTGATGACCGCCGATACCGTGGTCGTGTTAGAGAACGGTCGGATTATTGAAGCCGGTGCGCCTGATGACCTACTGCGGGTCGGCGGCGCATTTGCAACGCTGGCAGCCCGCCGCACGGTCTAGCGTCGTCAGAGGGCAAGCAACCCGTAGGTGTTGGAGATTTCGTTGAAGAGCGAGGCTCCCATGGCAGCAAACAGAATAAACATCACGATGCTCAACACGATGCCGACGAGCATCCAGATCAGGCTTGCGCGAGCAAAGTTGCGCTTGGCCATCGAATTGGTGCTACCGAAGGCCAGCACGAGCAAGTAGATGATATTGACCAGCGGGATGAACATAATAAAGGTGACCAGCACCCAACCGCCCAGGCTTTCCTGATCTTGCGGTGGCAGGTTGCTGTAACCGTAATTGGGTTCCATTGGCTGGTTTGGTTGCTGGTAGGGCGGGTATTGGGTCATGAATTCCTCACGTGTCCTATGTGATGTAGACGCTTTGGCACTACCACCTTACGCTCCTCCAAGATCAGACAAAGGCACACCACATGGCGAGTTCGACCCGATTCCGCGCGCCGAGTTTGCGCATGACCGAGGAACGTAGACCAACTATTGCAAGGTCTCTAGTCGACAGGCAAACTGCCCAGCAGCGGACACCCACTTTAAGTAAGCTGGACAATCAAATCTGAACGAATGTGCTCTCTGCCCAGTCATGACCAGAGACATATTCTACAGGCAGTAGAAGTGCGCCGGTATGCTTGAGTGAGACAGGTTAGTAGGAGCCTTACTCATCGTGACAGAGCGAAAGAAATACACTGCAGAGTTCAAACAGCGGGCCGTGGATCTGGTCATAGATTCGGGTCGTCCGAT
>NZ_LXEY01000106.1 GCF_001657475.1 Enteractinococcus helveticum | reverse complement strand
GGGCATGTCGAGGTCTTTCTTTAGATGTGTTGTTTGAGCACTTCCATCTTCGGAAGACCTCGACTTTTTTATGCCTTCAACACACCCCGGTCACCAAACCGATCTACACCCAAAATTCCGAAGAGCCCGTTTGGTCGGCACCCATCTCTTATGTCCGAGGGGGCTGACGGCGTCATGAGACAGCGGATAATCTGGTGAGAGTGACTAGCCCTTGGAATAGTGAGTAGGCGATAGCTCCGTGCACAACACGTCATCACCCCGCCCCTCCGCACGTGCTGAAAGCCCTGTGCCATCGAATGTTGCTCAGCGGTGCCGCACCGTGATGTTTCGGTATTTCGATCCCGTGGCGGATAAGGTGCACTTGTCGATGAACCGGGTCACTGATAAGGACAACATTGCTAAAGGGTGGATGACAAGAGCTGATGACACCGGTTGGTGGGAAGTCGCGCTGGAGCTGGATGCGCGACTGCGTGCGTCCTATGGGTTTGTCTCACTTGCCATCGACGAGGAACTCCCGGCAGGACCACCACATGAAACCGGTTTCGTCACCAAGTTAGATCCAGCCAATCCACACCCGCCCCTCCGGTCAGATGGGCGCGGTGGTGGGCTCAGTGTTTACGTCGGTCCGGATGCTCCCCCACAACCATTCTGGTCACAGTCGGCAACTGCTAGCCAAGGGACGGTGACTACCTTTCACCGAGCGCTCGATGATAGCTCCCGCGAGGCATCGCAGGACGCCGTGTCCCACCCTCGTCCCGTGTATGCGTATACTCCGCCGGGAGACCACAACACTCCCCTTCCACTGGCTGTTGTCTTCGATGGCGACGACTGGTTTGGAGATCTGAAAATTTACCAGGCGATCGACGCTGCCATTGAAGCCCAAGTATTGCCACCGATGGTGGTGTTGGGTATCGGCAATATTGATCGGGCTGATCGACGGCAAACCTTGGGCGTTCGACCATCAGTTTTCGATGCGCTCGTGCACCACACGCTGCCTTGGTTCATCGCCTGGCTGGGCGAGCGTGATATTTTCGTTGCGCCCCAGGGAGAGTGGACCATTATTGGGCAAAGTCTCGGGGGCATAGCCGCTATGGCTCTTGCATGCGCCTACCCTGACATGTTCGGCTATGCATCGGTCTGCTCTCCGTCGGTCTGGTGGAATCCGTCGCCGAATGCAAGCCCGCGAACGTTGGCCCAACATGAGTCAGCAGGCACTGCTACCCAATGGATTCGTCATTATGTGCAACAGCAGCCGACATCTCATGTCCGAATTGCCGTTTCAGTGGGCAGTGCTGAGGGTCTGTTGCTTGAGCACACTCAGGATGTCGTAGCAGAACTCGTCAGCCTCGATATCGGGATATCAATTGAGACCTATATTGGTGGACACGACATCGCCTGCTGGCGCGAACAACTACTTCGTGACCTTGCTAAATTTACTGCAAATCATCACGTAATCGAAACACCACACGAAAGGTCCTAGCCTCGACGCTCTTTCACGCGGATGGTGTCCTCGGATCGTGGCTGTCCTGTGTGTTGAGGCGGAACATTCCAGCCCGTCATGGTGGATATCCACATTCTGCTCGCCTGTCGTATCGGTGAGCTTTTCGCATGAGTACATTTAAAAGAGACGCAAATAGGCGTCAGAGGGATAGTTTCTATACTGAAATAGGTATATTATGGAGTTCGATTTTAACCGTCTCAAGAGTAATACGAACAAGCTGAAACACGGTATCGATTTTTTTGACGCGCAAATGCTTTGGGAGGATGTGGACTATGTTGAGGTACCAGTGCGCACGGAGGGTGAACCTCGATGGTTGGTCATGGGGCAGATAGCAGAAGTGCAGATTTATGAAGAATCAAGATTTTGATGAGGCGTTCGACGACGGGCAGGACGTCAGCGAATACTTAGACCTTGAAAGCGCGAGGCGGCCAGCGCGTGAAACCCGACGCGTGAATGTCGACTTTCCTGGATGGATGGTTGAAGCACTCGATGATGAAGCTCAACGACTGGGCATCACACGCCAATCACTGATTAAAGTCTGGATTGCCGATCGGTTGGAGCAGCGCAAAGGTTCCGCTGCTTAGCACTTTCACATTTGTTCGGTCTCGCTGCAACATCGTGGGCCGGTTCTAACCGGTTAACTTCGAGCCGGTAACAGCCAACCGTTGACACTTTCACAGTGTGGGCGTCCTGTCGCATCGATAGGACGCCCCACACTGTGAGTTGGGCCTACCCGTTGGATTTGGCAACTTCCGAATCATTGGATTGAGCCTGCGAGTTGCGAGCGGTGGAGTGATGGGGTGGGATCACTCCGTTGATTCGATAATTTCCGACCGCCTGTGTGCGATAAATGAGCGGCGTATGGCTTGCGATCGTGCGTGCATTGAGCCAGTGCTGGTGGAGCTGTTTGGATGCGATCGTTGCGGAGGCACCACCGGCTTCAAAAATCTGATTCGTTGCATTCAGAATGAGATCGGAGACGACGACGCCGGCTTCAGACAACGCAATATTTGCTTTCGTATGCGCATCCAAAAAGACAGGGTCTTCCAGATCGGTGTGCCCCTGCACCTGGATATAGGACTGTTCTGCCACCGCAGCCGCGCCGCGTACGATATGACGAGCCGCTGATACGTTAGCTGAGACCTTACCGATGACTTCGTGAACCAAAGGATCCTCTGCAGGCGTCTCTGCTGTTGCGTGATTGTAGGTACGACGTCGCGCAGCAACATATTCGCTGATATCTTTGAGGGCCGCCTGACCAATGCCAGTCTGAGTGGCAATCAACGCGATCCATAAGATCGTGTAGGAAAGCACTCCGGTGGGAACATCGAATTCTTGCACCCGGTTTTCAAGCACCGGGACCTCATCGAAGGTCGTTGTGCCTGAAGCGGTCAGCCGTTGTCCAAAACCATTCCAGTCATCAATTCGTTTGACACCTGGATGCTGCGCGTCGATGATCGCAAAGAGCGGTCCCTCGTCTTCCTGACCTTCTCGAGATGCTGAAATGAGGAGGTAGTCGGCAAAAATTGCACCGGTTGAATAGAATTTGTCACCGGTCACATGAGCAATGACTGATCCAGCCGATGAGGTGGCATCTGTCCAACAAACTGGACGCTTACCGGCCGAGGGCGGCAGTTCGACGAGTGCATTTCCAAAGATTTTGCCATTGGCGACCTCAGAGAGCCACCATGCGGAAACTGCTCCCTGAGATTCGTTTTGATGTTGCTCGGTGAACATAAAGTGCCCATGCAGCGCCTGGGGCAGATTTGAATCAGCTTGCCCAAGGTCCACCAAGAGTTCCGCCAATTGCGGCAGGGCTGCACCAATTCCGCCGTGTTCTCGTGCCAGTCGTACACGCGTGAATCCGGAAGCTCGTAGTTTTTCGAATGCGTCAAACGCTAATTCGTGGTCTTGTTCTCGTTGCTTGGCGCCAGCCGCGATCGCTTCGAAAACCGGAGCGAAATGCTCAAAGAGCTGCTGATCAGTCGGAGAGGTGTTTTCGGTGGTTTCGAGGAGCTGCTGAAACGTTGGCAGCTCAGTGATGGAAGATGTCGTCATAAATTCTCACTCATTTCATGAGGGCTCGCGGCACTTCCGCACCCGATAACTCGCCCTTGACGGGGAGCTTCAGTGAGAGGCACCGTACTTGCCCACGATTTGTTCGTCGGGCCGAATCATCACCTAGAGCACCCCACTACGGTGAGAGGGTTGCTGTCCGGGTAGCTAGGGCTGTGAACCGGATCTCAAGATTCTGTACAGCACTATAGCTTCAGGTATGACGCCGTAGCAACTGTGCGCTGGAGAACGCGCTTCTTCGTCGTCATGGATGTTCATCTTGGTCACTCGGATTGCTGAGCGGCTGGAGCAGCGCAAAGGTTCCACCGCTTAGTACTGTCACATCATTTCGGTTTCTTTGAAGAACGCATCGAATTGGTAGTCCAGCAGTAGCTGGGCCAGGAAACCCGCCGTTTGCAGGTCTGGAACCCAGTTGAAAATCACCCAGGCGGCATTATCGACGGATTGGCGCATCGCTCGCTCATACAGCATGACCGTTGCTGGATCTTCGCCTGCCGCTTCTTCGACAAGCTGTCGCGTTTGGAAGGTCTCGGCGGAAATCGTAGCAATAATGCCGCGCTCTTGAATCTTCTCAACCCGGCCGACCAGATCCTCGATGTACATCTGGCGGTGATCTTCCGAATCCACTTCGGGGTGGGGATCCAGGCACTGCGACGCCCAGGCCACGCCCATCGTCGCTTCCAGTCGTGCCCGAACCAGGGCAGGATCATTCCACGGCGTTGGAGCAGCATCCTCTTGCAGTGCGCGCGTGATCATCGTCAGTTCGTAGAGCATCTGCTGGGCAGCACCCTCAAGTGTGGAGACGTCGTGCTGCACCAACTCATTAGGATGGTAGGCAAAACCTTCGTCCTGAACCGGTTCGTGAGCATCCATGGGTCGCATATCCAGTTCGTGCACCACGGACATCTGTAAGAACTGTTGGGGTAACCGGAAGATTGGATTGGCGCCTTCTTCCAGAGCCTCTGGACGTAGTTCCTGACCGATCTCGACTGCCACAGCAGGCAGGATGCGCTCGACAAGTCGCGCATAGTTGCCGCTCATAAAGTGTGCCAGCAACTTGCGGTTTGCCACCGTTGGGGCGCCATAATTCAACACGATGTGCGTGCCCAGTCGGCAGACGTCGTCGACGTGCTGGCGGGACAGATAGGTCGTGTCAGCGGTGCGCCCGCCCATGTTGTAATCGCGCTGGTACTGATACACGGCCCCTGTCAACAGCACTTGCAGCCAACCGTAGACGCCGTGGGTGGTAATCAATTGCTGGTGGGCCTGGACGAGCTGCCCAAATTGCGGCTTTGCCGTCAGATTGCCCGACCGCCCCAGCCACTTGGCGAAGTCGCCGGTATTGGTTGGACCGTAGAGTTCAAAACTGCGGTCTGTCATCTTTTGTGCCGACGACGCAAGCGACTTCAGCCCAGAAAGTTGTCGGTGGCGTGCCAGGATGTTCTCGGTGTCAATCTGATATTCGGTCACGGCGCCATCGTACAACAGGCAGCTAGTCGGTCACTTCAACAATGCCTTTGGCGCCGTGCTCGGCGTCGGCCATGATGTGGTTGACCATGGTGTAATGCCCGGCCTCGGGGAAATCGAGTTCGACAAATCCGCCCTGAGCTGGCATCAGATCCAGGGCCTGCGCGCCGCCGTCGTCATACTCTGCTGGATCAAGTGCTCCGCGACCGTTGCGCAGCTGATAAGTGCCTTCCTTATAGACCGTGTCGTATTGACCGCCGACAATGTGGAAGCTCAGCGGCTTATTGGGGCCGTTATTGAGCACCCAAAACCGGACGCGATCGCCGGTGGTTACCTCCAAGGGGTTGGCGATGTACTGATTGACGTAGCCATTGAACATCACGGCATCCGATTGCCCAGCCAGGGCCTTGTCGACGTCGATGGCCTCACCGTTTGCGCCGAGGTAGAGCTCGGATTGGGTGATGATGTATTCGTGATCCACCGGGTCTAGGTCGGGCGGGTCGATGATGACCGCACCTGCCATGCCGGCACCGATGTGGGCGGTCATTGGTGCCGTGCCGCAGTGATACATCCACACGCCCGCGCGGTCGGCGGTGAACTCATAGACCAATGACTCCCCGGGCGCGATGGTGCGCATTGGCTCATCGGGCGCTACGTGTGAGGCATGGAAGTCTATGGAATGTCCCATGGTCCCGTTGTTGACCAGGGTGATGCGGAAGGTGTCGCCGATGTTGCCGCGCAGGGTTGGTCCGGTGGAGTCACCATTGAAAGTCCAGCGAAGTTGCTCGACTCCAGGGGAAACTTCGATTGTCTCCTCGGTAACTTCGAATGTGTACTCATGTTTTGTTGTTGCCGGTGCTGGTTCAAGTTTGGGGTCATAGCCTTCAAAGTCTTGGGACCAGGAGGCCATGAAATCCAGCTCGGCGGCAGCGCCAGCGCCAGGCGTGGCCATGTCGGTGTGATCATGCTCGTCACCGTCCGTCGAGGTGGCGCCGATCGCGTTGACATCAAAGACCATGCCCATTTGCCGGTGTCCGACGATCGAGCACCAGCCCTCGAGATTTTCGGTAATGACCCCGACCGCAATGGTGGTGGACTCCCCCGGTGCCAGGCGGCCCGAGTCGACGCCGTTGGCCAGCACGAGGTCATGGACTTCGGACGCATCGGTATTGGTCAGATGGATAACCAGTTCATTGCCGACCGGCACGTCGACGGAGGCCGGTGAGAACCGCATATCGGCTGCGGTGACCTCAATTTCGGTGACTTCGCCGGTGGGTTCAACCTGCTCCTCGGCCACCGGACTCTGCGGAGTAGAACCCAGACCTGCGGCGGTGGGGTCCAGACCCACGCCGAGTGTGGCACCCAGCGCGATGACGGCCACCGACGCGATGACCTGGGGTGCAGAAACCTTTGGGGTGGGCATGGGTTCGGGTTTGGGCAGCTCGCCGTCGTCGGCATGTTCCATGGCGCGTTTGGTGCGGATCATGACAATAATCGCGCGCAGGATGAACACCAGGGCCAGCGCCAGAGCGACCAGGGCAATGGCAGACAGGATGACGCGCACGATTGATGGGACAGGCAGCAGGCACAGGGCGATGGCGAGGTTGGCGGTGACGACGCGCCAGGTGCCCAAGCGGTTGATTTCGGCAATGCCGGCTTTCAGCGGGCGCGGTCCGCCACCGATCACGACGGGGACCAGGTGGCTCAGGGCACCGAAGAGCATTTGCAGAGCGAATCCGACGAGGAACATGCCGGTGAGCACGCCGTAGTTTTGGGCAAGGGTAGCCCAGCCGTCGGTGAGGATTTTGACGGCGAGCGTGACCAGGGCGATTGGCAGCCAGATCAGCGCGGCGGAGGCCGACAGCGTGGGGAAGGAATGCGGTGCTTTATTGCGGGCGGCTTGGATGATGGGCACATAGACGATGCCGGTGCCGACCAGGTAGAGCCCGACGCCGATGACGCCGAGCCAGGCGAGATCGATCAGTGGACTGGCCACGACGAGGCTGAGTCCTGTGGTCAGGATGGGCAGGGCGCGGACGGAGGCGCGTTCGGCGCCGTCGGCCATTTTGGTGCGCAGCATGGTGGGCCACAGGGTGACCAGGGTGCCGAGGATGGCCAGGCCCACCCAGCCTAAGAGGTTGACCATGGTGTGGGCGACGAGCAGTTTGCCGTGCCAGTCGCCGGGCAGGCCGCGGGCTAGCAGCACGCCGAGGGCTGCGCCGACGGGCAGGAAGGCTGCGGCGACGATGTAGTAGCGCACGCTGATGCGGAAGCGGCCGGGTAGGGCGATGCGCAGGCGGTAGGCCAGCATGGCTGCGTGCCAGAGGATGACCCCGGAGATCATGGCGGCCCCCAGGATGGTCAGCCACCATAGAGTAGTGGGCACACCGATGAACACGGCCAGCATGCCGAGCTGTAGCAGGATCAGGCGGATGTTTTGGGTGCGGCGGGATTCGACGTCGGGGGTTTTGAGCAGCGCGTTGGTAAAGTGCACGCTCCAGACCATGATGGAGTGGGTGAACCCGCCCAGGGCGACCAGGTGGACTAACAGCCACCGTGAGGAGTCGAAGAATGGGTGAATCAGGGCGATGATTACGGCTGTGGTCAGCCAGATGATCACGGGGATGTCGCGCATAAACCACGCGCCGCGGGTATTCATGGTGTCCTTTCGGCAGGGTCGGGCGTATTGGTCACTGAGCTTCGGGTTGCGGGGGTGGGTGGTTCGCCCAGCAGTGATGAGGTGGCTGCGGTGAGCACGAAGACTAACAGGGCTGCCACGGTGATGACCCCACCGATTTGCCAGAGCACGGTGAGCTGTAGCAGATCACCGGTGAGCACGCGCAGGATGAGCCCGATGTGGAGTAGTGCCAGTGGTATCCACAGGATGGGTCGGTACGGTAGCGGACGGCGGAGCACGGCGGGCAAAATAATGGGTGCGTGGGACATGACCATGGACAGTGCAAAGCCCAGCATCACGGCGTGGACAATGGCATCGTAGGCAAAGCCGGAGATTTGGTGTCCGTAGATCAGCCAACACACCGCGGCAACAAGTAGCCAGCCGTAGCCTGTCAGCAGGGCGACCGACGAGTAGCGGCGCAGGCCGGTGCCGTGCATACCGGCGCGGGCGACGTCGTGCTGCACAAGCCACAGCACCAAGATGACCAGGAGGGTTCCGGTGAGGCGCACGGCAAGATCCGGCCAGAAGAATCCGGCGGTGAGGGTTACGGTCAGCGCGGTCGTGGTGGCCACCAGCACGGTTGTGCCGTGGGGCGGCATCTGGAATCGGGCCAGTTCAACGCGTTCTGCGCTGATGGTCAGCACCAGAAAGCCGATAAACCAGGGCACCAGGGCCGAGACCGGGGCAACCAGCCACGCGAGGGTTGCGATCAGCAGGTGGAGTCCGCCCAGCAATTGCACTAGCACGAGCACATCGCGGGACCGGCGCCATAACACCAGGTACACGATGCATAACGCCAGTGCCCCTTCAATAAACAGCAGTTGACCGAGCGTCGTCGGCAGCGGGGTTAACAGACCGAGCGCGCCGGCCCCCAGTAGTGCAGGGGCCAAATAACCCAGCGGGTGTCGTAGGGCTACGGCGCGTTCCATGGCGATCAGGGTGCCTAAGAATCCGACCACCATGAGTACGCCGTGTAGATCAGCCCAGGCCGCGATCGGCGCTGGCAGATTCAACAACAGCAGTCCGGCGTTGAGGGCAGCTAACATTGCAAGCCCGGCGGGAAGCAAAAAGAAAATCCGCCAGCGGGCCGGAGGGAGTCCTGTACTGGGCCGGCTTGCCACCTGTTGACCTCGAAATACTCACGACGACGCCGCGGTATGGCGCGGCATTGCTTCCTACTGTACTCCCACCCAGCACGCAGCCGGAGTAGCATGGTCCCATGGCCATATCCAGTAACGTTATGCAACCCACCGATGTCGATCCCTACGAATTTATTGCCCACGTCGAGAACCCAACGCGTCGGGCGGATGCCGAGCGCATGGTTGAAATTATGCGCGAGGTTACCGGTGAAGAACCCGTCATGTGGGGGCCGAGCATCATCGGGTTTGGCACCTACCACTATGTATATGCGTCCGGGCGTGAAGGCGATGCTCCTGCCGCCGGGTTTAGCCCGCGCAAGGCCAACCTGGTGGTGTACCTGCTGAATAATTTCACCGACCAGCACCCCGAGAAACTGGCTGAACTCGGGCCACATAAGACCAGCAAAGCGTGTCTGTATCTCACCAAGCTTGAGAAGGTCGATGAGGACATTTTGCGGTTTCTTATTAAGGATTCCTACGAGGGAATCAAAGCGCAGTACCCGGATACCTAATCGCGAGGGCATAACAACCACAGTAAAGACCGCCTATCGATTCGATAGGCGGTCTTTGTGAACCTGAGGTCACGAGCAGCAGAGCGGGTTAGTGTTCTTGGGTTTCGAGGTCGAAGTCCTTGGATTCGCGGGTCAGCATGATCGCAACGCCCGAGACGATTGCCAGGCCAATGAGGTACATCATGACGGGGGTGACCGAGGTTCCACCGGTCGAAGCATAGAGCGTGGCCATAATGGTCGGGGTGAAGCCTGCACCCAGCAGGGTCGCGAACTGGTATCCCATGGACGCGCCAGTGTAGCGGGAACCGGTGCCAAATTGTTCAGAAATGAACGCGGCCAACGGGCCGAAGATGATCGCGTGCAGGGCCAGTGCGATGGTGAACGCGGCGAAAATGAGCCACCAGTTATTGGATTCCATCATCTTGAAGAATGCTGGCAGGTAGGCAACAAACATGATCAGGCCAGCCAGCATGACCGGGCGGCGTCCGAGGCGATCAGAAATGTGGGCGAAGAAGACCACGAAGAAGATCGAAATCACCGAGGCCAGGGCAAAGGCATAGAGCACCGATGAACGCTCTGCACCGAATTCAGTTGCGTAACCGACCGAGAACGTCGACAACAAAACCTGCAGTGCGAAGCCGGATGCGCCAGCGAGCATCGTCAAAATCAGAGCGCGCGGACGACGCAGCACCTCAATGATCGGCAATTTCTTTTTCTTGACGGTCGTGTTCTGTTTTTCCTTCTCCAGGGCAGCCAAGAAGATTGGTGATTCGGAGATGCGGGAGCGCACGATCATGCCGATGATCAACAGCACAAACGACAGCAGGAACGGGATACGCCAGCCCCACGTCATAAAGTCATCATGTGGCAAAACAGCGGCCGTCGTACCCAGAATGAATGTTCCCAGCGCGGCACCGGTCGGGGCACCGGCGTTGGTAAAGGACGCGGCGAAACCGCGGCGGCCCTTCTCGGAGTGTTCAAGTGCCATCAGGGCAGCACCGCCCCATTCACCGCCGACGGCGATCCCCTGGCACATGCGCAAAGCGATCAACAGGATCGCACCCCAGGAGCCAATGGTTGCAGAACCGGGGACAAGTCCGATGAGCGTGGAGGCGATACCCATAATGAACATGGACAACACAAGCATCTTCTTGCGGCCCAGCTTATCACCGAAGTGGCCGAAGATTGCACCGCCCAATGGGCGGGCAAGATAACCGGCTGCAAAGGTTCCGTAGGAGGCAATGGTGCCGGCCAATGGGTCAAGGTTGGCAAAGAAGACCGTTGGGAAGATCAGTGCCGATGCCGAGGCGTAGAGCAGGAAGTCATAGAACTCAATCGATGAGCCCAGATAACTGGATAGGATCACCCGACGCGATTCTTTACGCTTCTGTGCTGGCGTGAGTTGTGCAATCGCACCGTTGGGTGCGGCACTTGTCGATGAGACGCTCATGACATTCTCCTCATTTGTGGTTCAAGTCACCCACATCTAATCGGAGATAGATGAATTTGTCAAACGTTGTGAACGCTATTCGTTCACTTTGGCATCTATGTTCGGGGTGGGCAGGCTACGTGGCCGCTCATACACAGACTTTTGAGAGTTAAACTAATATTCTGTTGCCTAGGCTAAGCTCATGGGTTGCCTCACAGAACTAGGAGTCGAAGATGTCACACGGTGCCTCGACTGGCGATCTTAAAACGGATCCCCAGTTACCTCCGGTAGCTCTTTCAGAAGAAGAGCACGCCAAGGACAATAAAATGAGTCCGCTGAAGATCGCCATCTGGGTAGCTATCGCTCTGGTCGGCGGCATTGCATGGGTCATGCTGGCCATTGTGCGTGGCGAAACGGTCAACGCGATTTGGTTCGTCTTCGCAGCACTTGCCACATATCTCATCGGTTATCGCTTTTATTCAAAGGTCATTGAACGCTACATCACCAAGCCTGATGACCGACGGGCCACACCGGCCGAGATTCGCTCAGACGGCAAAGACTTCGTGCCCACAGACCGCAGAGTGCTCTTCGGTCACCACTTCGCCGCAATCGCTGGGGCCGGTCCCCTGGTCGGTCCGGTCTTGGCCGCGCAAATGGGCTATCTGCCCGGGACCATCTGGATCATCGTTGGCGTCGTCCTAGCCGGTGCGGTCCAGGACTACCTGGTGTTGTTCTTCTCGATGCGACGTGGCGGCCGAACCATCGGCCAAATGGCTCGCGAAGAGCTCGGCAAGATTGGCGGCACAGCTGCCATTATTGCCGCACTGCTCATCATGATCATTATCGTGGCCATCTTGGCGCTCGTCGTCGTCAACGCACTGGGTGAAAGCCCCTGGGGCGTCTTCTCAGTGGCCATGACCATCCCGATCGCGATCTTCATGGGCCTGTACTTGCGCTATCTGCGTCCCGGCCGCATCACCGAAATCTCGATCATTGGCTTTATTTTGCTGATGGCCGCGATCATCGCCGGTGGCTGGGTTGCTGGCACCGACCTGGGTGCGGAACTCTTCCATCTGGAACGCACAACCATCGCCTGGGGCATCATCATCTACGGCTTCGTCGCCGCCGTCCTTCCGGTCTGGCTGCTGCTGGCTCCTCGCGATTACCTGTCGACCTTTATGAAGATCGGCGTCATTGTGATGCTGGCCGGAGCCATTATTGTGGTGCGCCCGGAGATCTCGTTCCCTGCCGTCAGTGAATTCGCCGGTGGACAAGAAGGCCCGGTCTTCTCGGGGCCGCTGTTCCCATTCTTATTCGTCACCATCGCCTGTGGCGCACTATCCGGGTTCCACGCCCTCATTTCATCGGGCACCACCCCGAAAATGATTGAAAAAGAACGTCAGACCCGGTTCATCGGCTATGGCGGCATGATCATGGAATCCTTCGTGGCCATCATGGCCCTGGTCGCTGCCATCTCGATTGACCGCGGCATCTACTTTGCAATGAACTCATCAGCCGCAGCCACCGGTGGCACCGTGGAGGGCGCGGTTGCTTTCGTCTCCTCCCTGGGGTTGGTGGGCGTTGAACTCACCCCCGAAATGTTGACGACGACGGCGCAAAACGTGGGTGAAGAATCGATCATTTCGCGCACCGGTGGCGCCCCGACCCTGGCCCTGGGCATTGCCCAGATTATGTCGGCATTCGGTGGGACCGCCCTGATGGGCTTCTGGTACCACTTCGCCATCATGTTCGAAGCACTGTTCATTCTCACGGCTGTCGACGCCGGGACCCGTGTGGCACGCTTCATGCTGCAGGATGCCATTGGCAACTTCATCCCGAAGTTCAAGGAGATCACCTGGCGACCCGGGGTGTGGACCACCACGGCAATTATGGTTGCCGGGTGGGGTGCTATTTTGATCATGGGCGTCACCGACCCGCTGGGTGGCATTAACACGCTATTCCCGCTGTTTGGTATTGCCAACCAGCTACTCGCGGCCATCGCTCTGGCCGTCGTGTTAGCCATTGTGGCCAAGCGCGGTAACTTCGGCTGGCTGTGGATCGTGGTGCTGCCGCTGGCCTTCGTCTCGGTGGTGACCGTAATCGCTTCGATCTACAAGATCTTCTCACCGGTGCCGGCTGTGGGCTACTGGGCAAACCACTTCGCCTTCAAAGATGCGCTGGCAGCCGGAGAAACCAGCTTTGGCACAGCCGAAGGGGTCGAAGCCATGGAAGCCGTGGTTCGTAACACCTTTGTTCAGGGCACGCTGTCGGTTATCTTCGTGCTGCTGGCCCTGGTCGTACTGGTCATGTCGGTCATCGTGACTATCAAAGCCTTCCGTAACGGTGGTGGCCCCGATATGGAAGACGCACCGGTACCATCGCGCCGATACGCACCGGCAGGGTTTATCACGACGCCGTCGGAAAAGAAACTCGAAAAACAGTGGGATGAGCTCCCCGAAGAGCTCCAACCATCTGAGGTGGGACACTAATGTCGCAACAACGCAGTGCCTCAACGGCCTGGCAGCAGGTTGTCCGCGCAGCCCAGGGGGTGCGCTGGTGGATCACCAACGTTATGGGTGACAGATCCTACGATACCTACGTAGCGCATCAGCGCCGCCACCATCCGGAAGCAGAGGTCTTGTGCGAAAAAGACTTCTGGCGTCAAAAGTACAAGCACCAGGATGAAAATCCTGAGGGGCGTTGCTGCTAGCGTCTCCGCAGAATAGCGCCAAGGGGCGTCACCGAGTCGTTTTCGGTGACGCCCCTTGGCGCAGGTCCAACCATCATGAGTCTTCAGTGCGCTAGGCGCGCGTTATTCATATCCGTCTTGGGACAAGAACGTCGTTGACGCGTGGCGTCACCTAGGCATATTTCGCAGCGGAGAACCAAGGACCGTGAAGTGTTCGCCGTCAAACTGGCCCGATAACAGCGGAATGGCGTCGTTGATCGAGTCTTTGACGCTTTGCAGCTGCAGTGATTCTTTGTGCGCTTCCTCAGATTCCCACAGCTCCACCACGAACACCGTATCTGGTTCATCGTCTCTGACCCCTACCTCATAGAGCAGACAGCCTGCTTCTATGAGATCGGGATTCAACTGCGTGAGAATTTCTACCACAGCATCGCGCTTGCCTGGTTTGGTTCCCAATGAGCCAACATTCGCAAAGGTCGTCATGCTGTCAGTTTATCCACCAAGCGTGCTCAGAAACAGAGCGCGCCGTCGAATCGTGGAGGACTTTAGCGTTCGATCTCCCCGCGGATGAAGGCCTCGACGAGTTCGTGGGCCATATCATCATGGTGCTGGACTGGAGGCGACTTCATGAAGTAGCTTGACGCCGACAGGATAGGTCCACCGATCTTGCGGTCCAGGGCGATTTTGGCAGCTCGGATCGCATCGATGATCACACCGGCGGAGTTCGGGGCATCCCAGACTTCCAGTTTGTACTCCAGCGATACTGGGGCATCACCGAAGTTGCGTCCCTCCAGGCGAACGAAGGCCCACTTGCGGTCATCCAGCCAGGAGACGTAGTCGGATGGGCCAATGTGGACGTCTTTTTCGTCTAATTCGGCCTTGAGGTTGGAGGTCACAGCTTGGGTCTTGGAGATCTTCTTGGATTCCAAGCGCTCGCGTTCCAACATGTTCTTGAAGTCCATGTTGCCGCCGACGTTGAGCTGGTAGGTCCGATCCACGGTCACGCCGCGGGATTCAAAGAGCGCAGCCAGGGCGCGGTGGGTGATGGTCGCCCCGATCTGGGATTTGATATCGTCGCCGATGATTGGGACACCGGCGTCGGTGAATTTTTGCGCCCAGCACTCATCCGAAGCGATAAACACGGGCAGCGCGTTGACGAAGGCCACGCCGGCATCGATGGCGGCCTGGGCATAGTATTTGGCGGCCTGTTCGGAGCCGACCGGCAGGTAGCACACCAGCACATCGACGTTGTCGTCTTTGAGCTGTTGAACGACGTCGACGGGTTCGGCGTCCGACTCCTCAATGGTTTCGCGGTAGTACTTGCCCAAGCCATCCAGGGTTGGACCGCGCAGTACTGTGACACCAGTTTCGGGGACGTCGGTGAGCTTGATGGTGTTATTTTCGGAAGTGCGGATCGCTTCGGAGATGTCGAGGCCAACTTTTTTGGCGTCGACGTCGAAGGCGGTCACGAATTCCAGATCGGAGACGTGGTAGTCGCCGAATTGAACGTGCATCAGGCCTGGTACGGTGTCGTTGGTCGAAGCGTCTTTATAGTACTCAACGCCTTCGATCAGTGAGGTTGCGCAGTTGCCCAGACCGGCGATTGCCACGCGAACTTTTTGGTTGGACAGCACGAAACTCCTTGGTCATGAAAAATTTAGAGAAATGCAATGGATCTTTCGTATTGTACGACAGCAAAACCGCCCGACTGCGTTCGTGATGCGCTACAACCGCCAATATCGGTAGACTTTTGCTCATGGCGAGTAGAAGTGATGATGTGACGGCGGTTGATCCGCGACCCGAAACCGCTACAACGCATCACAGTCGCATCGCTCCGAGAGGCAAGCACACGCTGCCCGGCCGGATCCGCACGTTCTTTGCACCCGGCCACATTCTGATCATCCTGACGGTCGGCGCAGCACTGATCGCGGCTTTGTTGAAATCGCCGTGTCGCATCCGCGGCTGGGGTGCACCTGAAGTGTATTTCGGTGGTTGCTACTCGGACTGGACCGGACTGTGGACGTCGCGCGGATTTGCTTCCGACCCCTGGGCACCTTTCCGTGCCGAGAGCGCATTTGAATACCCGATCCTCATCGCAGTCGTCGCCTCCCTGATCGCCTGGTTAGCCCACGGCCTAACTCGAGTATCTGACATTCTGGGTATCGACGCCGGTGCAAACCTGGTGTTTTATGACCTAAACTTCCTGGCCATAGTCGCCCTATGGATTGTTACCGTGCTGCTCGTGGCCAAACTCGCCGGCATCCGGTACTGGGATGCCATCATGGTCGCTGTGGCGCCCGGAATCATCTTCGCCGGGTTCATTAACTGGGACATGTGGGCCGTGGTGTTCATGGTCGCGGCAATGTGGGCCTTCTCCAAACACCGCTACGTCTGGGCCGGCGTGCTCATCGGCCTGGGCACCGCCGTCAAAGTCTTCCCACTGTTCTTATTGGGCGCCATTCTCGTGCTGGCCATCCGCACCGCACGCTACTATCCTCTGCTCGTCACAGCCGCCGGCGCCGCCGTGGCCTGGTTGCTCGTCAACCTGCCCATGATGCTGCTCAACCCCGGCGCATGGGGCGTATTCTATGAATTCTCGTCCGATCGACCACCCGGCTGGTCCTCGATTTGGCACGCCTACGCCACCGCAACCGACACCGAGATCCCCGGCCAACTGCTCTCCAGCATGGCGTTCTGGTCATTTGTCATCCTCTGCGCGATCATCGCCGTCATCGGCCTGACCACCAAACACCGCCCCCGCCTGGCCCAACTGATGTTCCTCATTGTTGCGGCATTTATCCTGGTCAATAAGGTGTACTCCCCGCAATTTGTGCTCTGGCTTATCCCGCTGCTCGTGCTCGCCCTACCCAACTGGCG
The DNA here is from genome assembly GCF_001657475.1 of Enteractinococcus helveticum. Classification (GTDB taxonomy): domain Bacteria; phylum Actinomycetota; class Actinomycetes; order Actinomycetales; family Micrococcaceae; genus Yaniella; species Yaniella helvetica. The sequence continues at coordinate 770 of NZ_LXEY01000106.1, read as the reverse complement.
CGATTTCTTAATCTTCTCGGCCGTTGAACTGCTGCACTTCTGGGCCATCTGGGCCTACCTGGCCGGGCCAATTTCCGAATACGACGTCCAACATCAACTCGATGAAAAGCTCTACCTGCTGGCCGTCGCCGGCCACGTCGTCGTCCTGATTTATCTGATGTTGCGCGTGGTCATGGACATGTATGACCCCAACCAAGACCGAGTGCGCAACAGCCTGCGCCATGCAGACGCCGAGTTGCTACCCCACGACGACCCATCCGGTGCCGAATTCGACGGCGCGCCAGATCGTTTCGTGCTGCGCAAACGCAGCAAACATCCCGCTGCCGCGCGCACCAGCCTAGACTGAAACCCATGACGCAATATCTTGATGACCTTGCCGCTTTCATTCACGCATCCCCATCGCCCTACCATGTCACCGCGCAGGTAGCCGCCCGAGCAGCCGAGGCTGGTTTCACCGTGGTCGACGACGCACCCGGCGATCTGCCAAGCCAACCCGGTGGGTACGTGTTGGTTCGTGACGGCGCGGTTATCGCCTGGCGCATCCCCGAAAACCAGCCCGAGCACCCAAGCTTCCGTATTATCGGCGCCCACACCGACTCCCCCCACCTTCCGGGTCAAACCGCTGCCAAATAACACCTCGGCCGGCTACAACCGCGTGGGCGTGGAAATCTACGGCGGCGTGTTAGTCAACTCCTGGCTGGACCGCGACCTGGGCTTCGCCGGACGGTTGATTACCGACGACGGCGCACACCTGGTCCGTACACCGGCCA
>NZ_LXEY01000105.1 GCF_001657475.1 Enteractinococcus helveticum | reverse complement strand
CCCGCAACTGGGCGGGGGTCTGCGGTGATTGGTAGCCGGCTTCGGCCAACTGCACCCGCCAACGTTGTTCTAACGTTTCAGGGTTCTGAACTTCTTTGGCTGGTCGGGGGATCAGCTGGTCATCGATAAATTCCAGCTCGGCAGTCCCGTTCCACGCGATGTAATCCCACGAGCTATACAGGGCCGGACCGGGAGTTTTGCCAGCGTTGGCAGGGTTGGCTTTCCAGTCAGCCTCCAACAGGGCTTTATTGTGTTCGATCTGGGCATGCCGGGTACTAAAGGTATCCACGAACGGTTCTAGCTCTGCGACCTTGCCCGTAGCTGGATCAAAGTGCAGGCCGTGATCGGCCAAGGCTTTCCGCAGTCCCGGATGGGTATGAATGGTGTGTTCCACTAACGCGTTAATGACCGCGTTGTGTTTCCACGCATCGGCTGTGTCCAGGCCACGCCAGACCTCCCCGGTTTTCACCCGCGCGGAGAACTGTAAGTGCAAATGCGGGTGGGGCTCGTTTTCTCGTGAGGTCTTGTGCGCAATGACGGCAGCTTCTAACTGATCGATCGGCACCCGCATCGTTCGACCATCGACCGTGCGTCGAGTCGTGAAGTGTTGGCCCGCATATTCGGTGACATTTTTGACCGATTCTCGCATGGCTTCACGTAGCTGGAATGCCACCTCGTCGCTGTCTAAAGCAGCCAAGGATAACGTCTTATCGACGTTGATATTTTTCTCTAAAAACCGGACCGAATTTTTCCGAACTGTCCCCCGAGACTCACCAGTCTCCGGGTCAGCAAAATCCACCCATGCCTCATAAGCCTCCGCGTCCATCGACACGGTCCGAACACCAGCACCATGCTGGTATACCAGCCGTTCAGCAGACCCTTCGGGGGTGTCTTTGAAGTAGTAGTTATCGAAGCTGGACTCCACCCCATAGAAGTACTTTTTAATCGCGGCAGCACCAGGCGAACGGTACGCAGTCCATCCACCTTTCATGCTGCCTCCTTCCAGCGATACTGGCCCCAGCCTACCGCAATCCGACAGGATTGCATACGTGCATATAAATTAGAGCTTGGTGGGCTTTTGTATTACTCGTGGGGAGTTGTGATTGTTGAGGAGTCGTGGCGATTACTTGGTTGCTGAGGTTTTTGAAGGGTGAGCGTTGTCTGGGATGCGTTGCTTTTAAGGCTGCTATGAGGCTTCCGAGGGGTAGGGAGATGTCTCTGAAATGTGGAAGCCGTGGAAGGATTCTTACTGGTTTCGCTCTTCTACTCGACGTTTCCGTGCACGCTGATAAGGAGTCAGAAGCTCCCACGGCATCATCGTCACTTTCATGTCTTCTAAGACCTCACGATCATCTTCAGAGACATGCGAACTGACATGCCCAGTGGCCGCTTGCTCAGCTCTAGTCCAACTCAGTGATGCTTCACCTTGTGCTTCACATTCAAGGCACTCCCAGTACCACTCATCGCCAGAATCTTCTGCAGGATGCAGAACAAAATCAGGCAACTTATCTGCCAAGTATTCTGCGCGGATTTTCATCCATTTTCGTGACCATGCACGTTGAACAGAAGATTGAACAGAAGACGCCATGACGCACCTACCTAAGACGAAAGACTAACGCCTCGAACTCTATATCCATATAAAGCATGAAGCGGTAAGTACGCGGTAAAAATGCGGTACTTTTGCGGTAATTAGGGCTCACGCCACCCTATAAGTGGCATCAGGAATTCAGCGCGTCACGTCTGCTCCCCTTTGAAAGGGAAGCAATCAGGCAGGATCACGCATCTCAGAGGTTAGCGAGTTATTGGTTACCTTCATAGTGAGGGTTCGGCCGACGCATAATCGCTTTATAACTGCCAGACCACATACTTTCTTTGCCTGAAGAATCGACTAGCTCCCACCCTTTCCGCAGCAGTCGCTGAGTATCTTTGTTGCGACGTACAGTCTTGTACTCATACGGCTCACGGGCGTAGCGAGGAGGTTTCCTCACTGGGGGATCGGGCTTTTCGGGGCCAGGCTTTAAACCCTGCTTTTCCTTTTCCACCATCTCGCGCCAACCCTCGCGCTGAATACGCGCCTGCTCACGTCTTTCTCTCCAAGTCAGTTTCCTCATACAGCCAGTATGCAACAGCACACCGGAACAAACTAGACCGCCTCCATCTACCCAAAAGTCCTTCTGCCGTACGATTTTCAACCACGAGACTGCGTTAAAGCACTGCAATCGCGAGATGCCGAAAACTTTCTAAGGTAGCCAGCTCCTAGTCTCGTCTAACACAGACCGAACTACACTGGATAACACGGCAAATAAATACTCTTATTTAGTAACAGCGACTACAAAGAAGAGGACTCTCAAGTATGCAGGTTTCCATCTATGCGTTTCGTACACTGCTATGGGGCGCGCAGCAGGACAGCGACGACCTAAATGCAGTGCCAGAAGAAGTACTACCGGCCCTGGAACGCGAAGCCACGCACGAGGAAATGGCTTCACACGGTTGGATACATGAAGCCGCCCTGGACAAGATGCTCGGTAGTGGGCCGAACTTCACTCTCTCTGCCAACGGAAAACAGCGAGCTCGTCGATGGTGGGATGAATACCCAATGCATAGCGCAGCCTATGAAATTTTGCAGGCGATCCCGGCGACGAATGGGGATCTCTCCGGCGCAGAAGATGCTTTCGAGGCCACCTATCGAGATCCAGTCACGAATGAACTCCCTTCTGCTGATCTAATTGATCAAGCCGGAGGGATGCTGTATAAAAATGGCTTTGTTTCTGGGTTCTCCTCTTTGGGCTACGAGTCGCCTCATCGACTGACCCTAACTACACGAGGGCGGGAAGTACGTCGCGAACATTATGTACCAACGCTCCTCCCTCAGATGCCCGACAGTACCCCAGAGGCCGCTACAGCCGCACCCTCAGCGACCTATAATTACACGACAAATATCACCGGGGGCACTATTGGAGCTGCACAATTCGGCCATCAGAACCACGCCACTGTTGAAAACGTACAGCCTGAAGTCCAGCAGCACTTCCAAACCTTGCGCGACTTTGCCTCCGAGGCACCCTCAGAAGATCGTCAAGAGCTGCTTGAACAGATTCACCAACTCGAAGAAGCAGCCCAACGAGGACCATCAGCATTCGAAGAGCTCCGGAATAAGTTCTTCTCTAGCTTTATAACCAAGCTCGGGGATCGAGCCGTGAATATCCTTATGGAGATACCACAGCTTCTCTAAGTTACAGGGGCCTAAGCTCAGTCATGCGGTTCTCACTATTACATTCGTGTGGCAACCTGGCCACAGCATCGTTCCAATGGTCAGCCACCTCAGGTCTCGCGATGTCAGGTTTCTACTCGGCGGCGCGGCGTAGAGCTGTGTAAAGCGTTTGCCGTGACACTTCGAAAGTCGCTGCAACCTGTGTTTTAGGAATGTCCATATCAATCATGACTTGGGCCTGCTCGACATCCTGGGGACTGAGCTTAGGCTGTTGTTTATACTTGCCCTTGGCCTTAGCAATCGCAATCCCTTCAGCCTGCCGCTCTTTGATGCGTCGGCGCTCAAATTCAGCAAATGCGGCCAGAATCCCCAGCATTAATGCATCCATCGGAGACGCCCCGTTTTTGTCTACGGTGATGTTCTCGCTGACGAACTCCACAGCCGCACCCTTGTCGATAATTTCAGCGACGATATTGTATAAGTCCCTTGTGTCGCGCCCGAGTCGATCCATCGAGGCAATCCGCACGGTGTCATCATCACGAATGTACCCCAGCAGCTCAGCCAACGCCTGGCGCTTTGCTCTAGACTTCCCACTGATCTTGTCAGTAAAAATCTTGTGACATTCCCCCAGCACTTCAAGCTGGCGCTGCGGATTTTGATCAGCGGCACTGACTCGAACGTACCCGACAATTTGTCCACTCACGACTAAGACCTGCCCCTCACATCTGTCCAACCGGAAAATTTATAACCCAGTCTGACAGCATACTCCCGTCAGGTCGAAAGGCGTGTAAAGGGGTATACCCGGTTTGACGCTGTCAAATGAGGACTGACCGGATGTCAACACTCGTGTGGCTGCCGCTTGGTATTGGCGACCCGGGTTCACTTTTGAAGTCACTGACGAAGTGGCGAGAGTCTTCGCTCGGTGCCGCTCCGCAGCGTAGCGGCACCTCTTGTCGCCCTGAACGGCCGAATTGAAAGGCCAACGGTGTTGTGTTAACGTGTTGAACATGTGTTGTCTAGGTATTGCATCAATGAGGCTCCGCCGCCACTGACGGCGGAACTACTCTCTATTGCATAGTCCCGCCGTCCGACCGGTCCCGCCGGGCGGCGTCTATCTGCCTACCCGGCTCCGTTTGCGACTCTGCGGAGCTATATTATGCATGCCTATCATCACGGCCGTCACGAACACGGCCAAAATTTTCTCCACGATAAAACGATCCAAAAATCGATCCTGGAACACGTCAAAACAACCACCGGACCCATCATCGAGATCGGCCCTGGCGCTGGTGCTCTCACCAAGCATTTAGTACACCTGGAACGACCGTTGAGGGCTGTCGAAATCGACCGCCGACTCGCTGAGTCACTAGCGCAGCGGGTCGGTAAGAAGGTTGAGGTCGTACACGACGACTTCTTGCACTATCGACTTCCTCATATTCCACACGTGCTGGTAGGAAATCTTCCATTTCATCTGACCACCGCGATACTGCGTCGCATTTTTCGTGCGCCAGGTTGGAAGCACGCTATCTTGCTCGTCCAATGGGAGGTGGCCCGTCGCCGAGCAGGTGTCGGCGGAGCCACCATGATGACCGCCCAATGGTGGCCGTGGTTTGATTTTGAACTCGGTCGACGTGTCCCAGCAAGAGCTTTCACACCGCGCCCGAACGTTGATGGTGGAGTATTGATTATCACGCGCCGCCAAGACCCCCTCATACCTCCACGATCGCGCCAAGCTTTCCAGACCATGGTGCATAAGATTTTTACCGGTGGTGGCAAAGGGATCGCGCAAATTGCTACCCGAGCACAGCTGTTTCGTACTACACGCGAGGCTCGGAGGTGGGCAATCGGTGCGGGGCTAGATCCACATGCCCTACCCAAGGATCTATCGGCCCATCAATGGGTGGAGCTCTTCCAAGCTGGGAAGACTCCACGAAAGGAGGGGAGGAGAAAGTAAAGACCTGGGGTAAGAACCCTTGGACGGGCACTACGATTTGAGTTTCATCGTCATACGACACGACTGCCATGGCATACCCCCTTTGACACAGCTCATCGTTCGACCAGGTGGTGCATTTGGGTAGCAACACGAAGAGTGATGGCTGGACCGCCATATGAATCTGCAAGAAACCGCCAAACGAAGTTAACAGTCACACATCAATTCTCACCTTGGGTCCGCTTATTAGCATGGTCATGGGTGGCTAGATAAATATATCGCTCGTCGAGATCGGAGATTAGATCTACAATGCCGTGAATCGAAGCTGCTATGAGTTGGATGCTCGCTCTAATTTCGAAAGATGCAGCACCGTCATTGAATTCAGTAACCTGTCGGATGTCACTCAAGCTACGTATCAGTTGCTCACTGCTCCCGTGAAGAAACGTGCTTGCTATTTTCCATATCACCAAGGGAGAAGGATTGGCCCCATATCCTTTGCTTGAAGCACCGTGAGGCGGTGGCGATACCTCTTTCAGTATCGCCGTGTATTTAGGGGGTGGGCTCAGCTCCCTCTGCCGTAGCGGACCCACAGCATCCTTCAATTCGTTGAGGCGATTCAAGATTTCATGCTTTTCGGCCTTTGCACGTTCTGCAGCATCTTTGCCATAGATAAATTTGTAAAAATTGTATACTTCGCAGGTGTCACTGTAGGAGACCTGAAGAGCACGAAAAATTCGCTGAGCTTTTTTTGACGGTTTGATAAGCCACATTGCAACTGCAGCGGCTTCTATCGCAGATCGAATAAGCGAGTAGATAGAAAACGGGTATACAAGCAGCCCACCACTGTCTTCTCTATCGGTCATTATGTCGAAAATTCGTTCCAGATTCTCGCAAGCACGATGACGATGGAATGCTACGAATATATCGGAGGAACCGCGAGGTGTGTAGGCCCTCTCGATGCTGAGCATCGACCTAACTTCAGGCTCTGGCAGTAACTCGGGCAATTCGCGGAATCTTTTGCGGGCACGATTAATAATATAAACGCCCTGTTGCAGTTGTTCTTCGCTTTCTTCCCGATCATATGCCCCCATCATCTGTATGAGAGTAGCAGAGAGGTCCTAATGGAAAGAGAACTACTTTTAATGAACGATACCTATTACTCGCACATTATTGCTGCCTAAATAAACACTAGGAAACGCTTCATAGAGAGATTCTTCTACTCTAGCTGCCTGAGGGATGTCTTGACGCGGTTCGATCATACGTAATGCCATATGCAGGCTTTCCATATGAGCGTGCTCGCTTCTAGCAGGAATTTGAGTTTCTCAACTTGAGCACGTTTATGAGCTAGTTCATTTTTCGACTTAAGATCTCACCAGTTGTTCGTAGGCTGGGAAAAGTAACTCTTGACGTTGCTTTTCAGTTGTGAGGCGTCGGTGGGCGCCGAATATGCGATCTACGATCCTATCTAGGTCATCGTGGGCTTTTTGGAGGGGCCGGTTGGATGCCATGAGATATGGATCGTATAGGTCTTCAAGAGACCGCTCCGGTGTCAGCTCCCTAGCTTCAAGGATCTTTTGACCAGCATTGATAATGGCTCGTCGCGTACCAGCATCAAAGTTTGGCACCGGGAACGTGTTCCAAGTCAAAGTGTTAGAGAACCGTAGATCTGATTTAATTCTTCCTCCAACACTCTGTTGCCAAGTCATAAACATGGAAGAAGATATAAGCCCAAATAGCAGCCCATCTTCGTCGGGGGCCATGAAATTGGCGTTACCGTTAATTACTTCAGGGCCAAATCTTGCAGCAGTCCAGTATTTACGATCTTTCCCCACATGAATTGGGATGCAAAGATATGGGTCGTTGGTTCTGCTTTTATTCGGGCGCATCAAGTGAGGAGTGTCCTTCAGCTTATATGCGTCACCTGTTGGTTTTTGGGCTGCTCGCCACTGTTGACAGGCTTCTATCACTTCTTGAATGACGTGGGAGTTTCGGCGGTCTTCCGGGGTCAGGTCTTCAAACCAAAAACACCAGCGTTCAATGTCCTCTACTAGTTCTTTAGCACCTACAAAGCGTCTGAGATATTTCGCCGCGATAGGATCTCGATCGTAGCCTCGCTTTCCTTCCTTTGCTTTGAAGACAAGGTGTCCGCCGTCAGCCGGCTTAGTCCCGTAATGGACCGGGGGAAGCATAGGTGATAGTGGTTTCCTACTATCTTTTACCAAAAGACGAGGCCCATCAATGAGGTAGGCATTGATTCCTCTTTCTACTCGCTGTAATTCAGGTTGCCCTTTAGGGTGCGAGTAGGCCCAGAGTTTCTGCCGTACGGTCCGATCTTTGGTAAAACCGATGATGACACAGTGGACTGATGCTTGGCCCGGAGCTTCAGAGTCCCAACCAAAGGTACGATGGGCAAATTTGATATCCCAGCCCTCGCGATACAGCGGTTCGAAGAGGGCTCGAACTGGCATACCGTGAGCAATCGAGTTTGTAGCAACGAAGGCGAATTCTCCGGCACGCCTAGCAAGCAGATCCTTAGACTTGGCATGCCAGCCCGTCACATAGTCGAGATATCCGGCGTAATCCTCTCCCCAGACTCGTTCCATATCTTCGGTTTGTTCGGCTTCTTTTTTAGATTGACCAATAAACGGAGGGTTGCCAAAGATATATGTTTGACCTGAGGGTTTAGGCAGGTATTCAGCCCAATTAATGTCTAGCGCGTTATCGTGAACAATAGTCGCGGTGATCTTAATGGGCAGACGGTCGGGAGCTTGCCCAATTTGCTCGGCAAGGTAACGGTTTGCCTGGTGGTCTACCAGGAACATGGCCGTCTCAGCGATCTTTGCAGGCCACCAATTAATCTCGAACCCATAGAACTTGTCAATCGTCAGAAGCTGCTCGAACGAGGTCACCAAGGCTCCCGTACCAGTACCTTTTTTCAGCCGTTCTACAATGATGTCCGTTTCAATCTCGCGTAGCTTCGCGTAGGCGACGTTCAAGAAGTTTCCAGCCCCACATGCGGGGTCAACATAGATGTTGGCTGCTAGTTCTTCTTGGAATCGTTTCAGCTCTGCCACGGATGTTGACTTTCGGGCAATAAGACGGTCTGCGCGGTCGCGGTATTCGTCTAAAAACAGTGGGCCAATAGTTTTGAGGATATTGGTTTCGGAGGTGTAGTGTTCTCCGTCGCCACGTCGAGCTTCTTTACTTTTCACAAGTTGGAACATGGATCCAAAAACGGCTGGGGAGATTTGCGTCCACCGGAAGCGACAGGCATCCAGTAGGGCGTCTTTGAATTCCGGTGGAACGCTGTAGCCCACTTGGGCAGTCCCATCGAAGATCCCGCCGTTGACGTAGGGGAACCGTGCTTCAAGGTCGGATAGGTTGCCTCGGTATTTCCGTATGCGCGCTTGTTCGTCGGTGTTGAGAATTTCAAAAAGCCCATCAAGGGCTGGCCCAAGGTTTTTGGAATTGACAGTATCTAACCAGCGATAAAAAAGGTCTTGTTCCCATAGCCCTGCATCGTCACCATACATAAGAAATAACAGGCGGGTCATCAAGACTGATGCCAGCTCTATGGTCTCATCTTCTTCTTCAGGAGTGGCGGGAGCTTCCTCTCCCACGGGGGTATCGGCGTCCTCACCAGCCAGGGTATTAAACAGATTTGCCATCAACTTGGCGGCTTCAATGGAAGCATTTTCTTGTTCTTGTTTCGTGAGGGTTTCGATACCAACAAAGAACAAAAGCTGATCTAGGTGATCCACAAGTTCATCAATGGTGAATTCAACTGTCCACGGCTCATCACCAAGTCGATCAAGGCGGATCTGCTCAAAGTTAGTCACGATGGTATACAGGGGCCATTCATGACTACCGACACTCCCGCCATTCAGGTAGTCCAAAACCTGGTTATAGCCACGCTCTAAAGGAATATCGAGGCTTTTAGCTTCCCCAATGACGAGACCGGACCAAAAGAAGTCTATGTATCCACGGCCTCCGGTCGATGCTCGGCTGGCATTGCGTTCAAAGACGTTGACGCGCTCAGAAGCAATGTCAAAGCATCCCATAAGATCCGACCAGAATTGTTGGGCATGGCGTTTCTCGGTGCCTGATTCGGTGCCTTCAGCCCGCCAAGTGTCGATCCGATCGCGCCAAAACGTTGACATGTCCCTGAGTTTGCGTTGAACTCTATGACGATCATAGAACTCAGTTCTTTCGCGAGTTATAACTTCAAGCACGAGCGGCTACCTATTCGATGTGATGAGAGTAAAGAGTTATTAGGAACTCTAATCAAGTAAGTAGCAATTACGTTTATTGATACACCTCTTAGAAAGTAAACCTAAAGGAGACAAGTCCTACCCGCCCCAAAGGGGGCGGGGGAACCGTATACCGGTTACGGCATGAGCCCCCTTATTCGGGTAGCAGTCCAGCTCTTCGTAGCGCCGACATATGTCGTGTAACTGTTGCTCTGGATAAACCAGTTTCTTCCATGAGTTCTGGGCGGGTGGGGACAGTTCCTGTCTCTGCATACTGCTGCGATATAAGCGACAATATACGAGCCCGAGAATTACTACCTTCCGCCTTTCTCCGCCGATTTGCCTCTTCTAGAGGTTTGCGGGCGGCTTCTTGGTAGTCCTTATGGGCCGGATCATGCCATCGTTTAGCAGCTTGTTGCCCGCCGCGGCGTCCCATCGTAGCGAGAGCTTTGCGTCCGCTGCTGGTCTGGTTGGATCGGGTTTTACCACTAGTGTTCGGATTGGTAATGCCTTGGATGACGTAGCCACGGACACGACGAGCCATTGTCAGACGGTCGCGCATAGGCGGGATGGCAGGTTCGCGGTAATCGGCACCAACGGCTTGAGCGACGTTGTAAGCCCGTTCGTAGGCATCAATGATCTTGGCATCTTTGAGCGGTTGGCCTTGCGCCCTCAGTCGGTGAGCGGTGGCTAGAGCATGGCGGAAGGCTGTTTCATCGCGGGCTGCTCGGTGCTGATTAATCCATATGATCCGTACCCCATCGATCATGCCGGATGCTGCCGGGGCCAGTTCAGCGGTGGTGGGTAGCTCAGCTTCAAGTTCGCGAAGGGTTTGGGCCGATTTTCTGGCGGCTTGGGCGGCGTTGATACGGTCGCGTCCGCTAGCGTATTGTTCTGGCTTCCTGGCCTGTCGTCTGGGGTTCTGGGGGTTCATCGTTCGTACCTCGTGGATGAGGTCAGCAAGGCGAATAATCTGGGAATGTTGGCAATGCCAATGATACGCGGTGGGATCATTCGAACGATGAAGAGGCCAGCGAGAAAACTGGTGAGCAAATGCTCGGTCTCCACCTAACAAGGTATTGAGTTCTGTTGTAGCGACGTTCAGCAGTCGGGTGTTCGGGCTCGTGTGGCCTTTTGCTGCATAGACGGGGTCAATCATCCATAGGACTTGCGCTTTGCCATTGAGTGGGTTGATCCCGATCCAGGCTGGGCTGAGTTCTCGTTGATGCAGGGCGGTGAGGGCCGCGTGAGTTTCTGGGTGGAGGGCTTCGACAGTTCCACCGGGAGTGTGGCTAGGTTTATCGATGTCGATAATGAGCACTGCCGAGCGTTGCGGGTGCGTCATGACGGCGTATTGGCACCGGGTAAGCGCGGGGCTGCCGACGGTGTAGAAGCGTGGGGTGCTTTCTCCAGTAGTGGGGTCTTTGCGCCAGGCTTTGGAAAAGTCCCGGTCCACGCTGGCGTGAAACGCTTCGCGGCCCAGATGGTCTAATAACGCTGCAGCTTGAACATCTGTCCACCCGTTGGAGATCAGGTGCTCGGTGCGTGGGGCGCTGAATAGGTCAGCTGGTGCCGAGGTGATGGGGGTGCCATCGCGTTCGGTCCACGCTTGTGGCCGTTGTGATGGGCTGGTGGTGAAGGATGGTGTGGCGGTATTTCCCGCCGTGGGGTCCGGTGGTATGGTCATCAATAAGCTTCCTCACCGGGTGTCGACCGGTGGTAAGCGAGCGTCTCACCGGTTGCCGCCAGTGGGACGCTCTTTTTTGTTCAATTACGGCTGAACCTACCAGCGTGACCCGAGTTATAGGCCATGAACACGCGGAAGCAGCCTAATCATTCAAAGATCTGCTGCGCCGAAGGTTTTCTAAATACGGTATTTTTGCGGTAAAAATGCGGGATTGCTGCGGTAATCTTTTGGTATTTATTTGGTAATTCTTCGGTATGTTTGCAATATTTTTGCGGTAGTCCGCTATAGGGTCTGAACCATGAAAAGAATCGTGATTGCCAATACCAAGGGTGGGACCGGCAAGACTACCTCGTCGATCTTCTTGGCTTCAGCTTTGACTGCACGGGGTTCCGTTGAGGTCTGGGATGCCGATCCCCAAGGGTCAGCCTCGGAGTGGGCCTTGCGAGCGGAGGAACGCGATCAGGCATTGGGCTTTGAAGTACGACCGGTCAATGCCGCGCAACTGCGGCGGGGATCTTCGTCTGCTGATTTTGTGGTGGTCGATACCGGCCCGGGGGACTGGAAAGTACTCGATGAGGCCTTGAAATTGGCTGATCTGGCGATTTTGCCAACCGCGCCCTCGCCGATTGATTTGGACCGGTTCTGGGAGACCGAGCAGATCGCCTCGCAGCTGACGCGCACCTATGCGCTGATCACCCAGGCCGATCGGCGAACCAAGTCCTTAGAACAAACTGTGGAAGCGTTGGAAGCCAGCGAGGTGCAGCTGTTTGCGACCAAGATTTCTACTCGGGAAGGAATTCGTCGCAGTTTCGGATATAACCCTGCAAGCGATTTGGGTGAATATCAGGCGGTAGCTGACGAGCTGTTGGAGGTTTTATAAATGAGTGCACAAGCCCGTAATCCCATGGATGATTTTGGCCGTCGGACTCGTTCCGGTTCCGTGTCGATGAAACAGACGATGAACCGCACCGGGGATATCCATGCAGATGACCCGATGGTGCATCTGACCATTCAAGTCCCGGAGTCTTTGCGAGACCAGATTAAAGATGCAGCAAAGCTGGAACGGATCAGCACTCGGTTGTGGGTCACCGATGCGATCCAGCGCAAAATGGACGACCTCGGGGACTAACACTCCTGCAAACTGCGAGGTATTCTTACCGGGATCTGCGGTAGTTTTTACCGCAGATCCCGGTATTTTTTATTGTAAACAGCGGTAACTTTTACCGCGTTTTTCGGTACGTTTTATCGTTCCAGCCCGTCACGGCCAGGTTGGTGCTGTTGTATCCGTTGCTGCTGCAAATAGGTGGTAGCGCCTATGTCGGGCGACTTTTGCGGCTTGGGTCGTGGTTGCTGGCGCTGGGTTTTCTTCTGGTCTTGCTCATCTAAGAATTCCAGTAGGTCGTTATGGTGTTCGGGGTTGCTAGCCCGAGCGATCGCCTTTTGGATTTTGGCATGCAGTTGCTGGGCCTTTTCATAATCCCGGTAGGTGCCCTTGCCTTCGATTCTTGGGGCTGGCCCAACGTCGGTATCCCAGGCGCTTTGCAGAGATTCAGCTCGTTCGGTTGCTCGACGCGCCTGATCTTGGAGCTGTTCAACCTCTTCATGCAACTGGCTCACGGTCTCGTCGGCAGGCTGGTGGATGTGGGCTTGTCGCTCAGCTGCGTTGCGTAACCAGTCGAAGTCGCCGAGCGGGTCAGCGCCTGAGAGGCGTTCGTCATCCGTACCCGGTAGAGCCACCCCGTAGCGGTCTTCCAGTGCTGCTCGGTGGGTGCGGGCATCGTGTTTAGCTTTAGCTCGTTTGAAGAATCCAGCGTCACGTGCGCGTTGTTCTTTGGCTTGCAGTTGGGCCAAGTCGTGTTTGATCTCGGACCGCAGCTGACTGAGGCTTTGGCGATGCAGTTGCTCTCGCGCAGTCTTCAATTCCGCTGCTTTTTCCGCCGCCGATTGTTGGGCTCTTTCGGCTTCACCCCAAGCTTGAGTCGCCGTGGTCTCATGGCGCTGTTGGAACGCTTGAGCTTGGGCGCGATACTCAGCCAAGGGTTGGAGGCGGCGCATCTCGTTTTCAATCTTTGTGAGGCGTTGGCTGACATTGTCGATGTAGCGGCGGATACGCGGGTGGACTGCCAGGGTGTGCTGCGGCAACTGAGCTGCCAGATCGGTACGGGCTTGGTCCAATCCTCGATCGGCCCGGTCTCGGGTCATGGTGGCGATGAATTGGGCTTTGGCGTTCTCAAGGTCGTCGGCCACGATGTGGATGGTGTTGTCTTCACGTCCACGAGTGGCCCCCACATACACGCCACCTCCTGACATGGAGGATTCCAGGAGCACTGAGCCGTGATCGACGGTGGTGCCCTGGTTGCCATAGTCAGTGACGGCGTAGCCCAGGTGGATATGGTCCCGCACGTAGTCAGGGGTGATGTGGTGGTGGCGTTGGTCTTCGCCAGCCAGGATCAGTCCACCGTCGGAGTGGACTTGGACGACGCGGAAGCTTTCGCGGTTGGCCACGCCCAGGTCGGGGTTGTTGGATCGGGTCATCACGGTGTCGCCGGCGAAGATGTCCAGTCCATCGCGTCCGGTGGTCGAGTGATCGTCGGTTTTGAGGTGTCCGGCGTTGATCCGTTGGGCTTGGATGTCCGCGTTGAGGGCTGCGGCTTGGTCATTGGTGGCCACGGTGACCGCGATGCTGCGGCCAGCTGCAATATCTGACCGGACCGCCTCGGCCATGACCTCTCTGGCCTCCTCAGCACTGTGGTGGATCCGCACGTTACCGCGGTGGTGCAGCCGGTCAAAGACCTCAGCCAGCCGGTCACGGTTGCGCATGAGCTTGGACAGTTCGGCGTACTCGGTGTCATCACCAAACCGGTGGACTTCATCCAGTGTGACATAGTGGGTGGCCACGCGGGCGGCCATGTCCAGCACTCCGCCGCGGCCAACGGCGGACAACTGGGCCCTGTCGCCGATCACGGCCACGTCCGCGTCGTATCGGTCGGCCAGTTCCAACAATGCTCTAGCGGCTTCTTGGTCTAACATGCCAGCTTCATCGACCACCAGCTGAGTCTCACCGGTTAGATGAAACGGGCTGTCTGGGCGTGGCGGGTAAAACGCTGTACCAGTGGCTGGGTCTGCTTCCCCTACGGTGAGTTGGTGCCACTGGTTGTCTTCGTTCCACCGGTAGCCATGGGCGTGGAGCAGTTTGTGCAATGAGCACGCGTCTGATCCAGCACTACGGGCTTCTTGGGCGGCTTTCAACGTGGGGGTCACAGTTAATAGTGGCCGCTGGTCTCGGAGTTGGACGGCGGCTTGCAATAAGGCTGTTTTCCCTGCCCCGGCGTAGCCTTCGATCACGCTCAGCCGGGTGCCGGAAGCCAGGGCAGCGGCGGCTTCGGCTTGGGCCGCATTGAGCTGGGGCGCTACCTGGTGCACTACGGCGGTGTCTACCGTGGGGGCGGGGGCGCTGGCACGAGTGGCCAGGCGGGTTTTAAGTTCATCATCGGTGTCGATAATGCCCTGGGTAGTCCAGTGCGCCACCGTATCGTCGGGCGTGACGCGCGGATCTGCCATAGACCGGCAGTGATCTTGGACCAGATTCACTAGATGATCCAGTCGCTGCCCGGTTTCCTCGGGGTTGCCGACCACATCTAAGGCGGTAATGCGTTTCAGGGCTTCGGCTCGAATATCGGCCGTGGACCAGCTGGATTTACCAGCGGCCAGACCGGCCAAGGTCGTCTCAGCCAGCTCCGGCATTGGTGGCCACCCGGCCACCCGCAACTGGGCGGGGGTCTGCGGTGATTGGTAGCCGGCTTCGGCCAACTGCACCCGCCAACGTTGTTCTAACGTTTCAGGGTTCTGAACTTCTTTGGCTGGTCGGGGGATCAGCTGGTCATCGAT
>NZ_LXEY01000104.1 GCF_001657475.1 Enteractinococcus helveticum | reverse complement strand
CGGCGAGTCCTACCGCGTCAAAAACGCCCTAATGAAATAACCCCTTATCGCCACTTTGGCAGGAAACCCTGCCAAAGTGGCCGGATTCTTATCGCTTTAATGGCCGACTTCTAATTGACAAAACACACTCGAGAAGGCTGTAGCCCAATTGTTGGCTTATCGAACAGGTTTTATGGCTCATATGAGCCCACAGAGAGGTTGGTTTCTTCGAGTTAGTAGAGCAGGGGTGGCACTTGAGTTATGTTCAGAGGCAAAATTTCTTGGATGCATCTTGTACTGCCGGGTACGTACCCCATGCATCTCGGGAAATTCTTCAGTATCTCCTGGATCGTTTCACGTGAAACCAAAATTAGACCCGCCTAGGTCTTTATGGGCTCTTACTGACCGCAAAGGCCCCTCCCCCAGGTGAAGTTGATCGAGTCAGGCGACTGTATAACGAATTCTCGATATGGACGGCTAGCTAATTAATAGGAATCAGCGTTCTGTATTTGCGTGTAGTCAGGGATGACGAAGTAGGGACTTTACTGTGACTAGCGGGCAGTCATCGCGGCGATGAGGAACCCTTCAGGGTAGACGAGTATATATCTGACTACCGTGGCGCATGCTCAGCATGATGCAGCCGCTGATTAATTTGAGATGACGGTTAATGTCGTGCGTTTTATCTATTGGGATTTGAGTATTGGGCCGCAGTGTTTCACGTGAAACACTGCGGTGGAAGAATACCAGATTTGGTAGATCTGCAGGACCTGTTGGCGCTCGTCGAGTGAAGCGTTGTAGTTCTGGGTTGACAGCTAAGAGAAACCACTTTCATTGCTGGCAGGTACAGGCGCTTATAAGATTGTCATCAGAATATGTGGAGAATTCGTGTAGTCTCACATGATGTTTCGTCCCAAAGGTGATTAGTCGTTGGAGTTTTAGTCACACGGAATTCAGTGTATCCGGTCAGGCTAATCGATGTTTCACGTGAAACCGGTCGGTGCCAAGGCTTCAGGACGGGGCAGTTGCACTGAGGATTCTTTGTCACTCTATTCTTAAAAGTTCATTGTGCATCAACGAGGGATCTTGCCGCAATGTACAGGGCTGCAGCTTCTGGTTGAATGTGAAGTTCGACCGTTTCACGTGAAACGGTCGAGCCGATCCCCTGTCACGCCTCGACGTGTTGCAGGTCTTGAGCAAAATTGGGTCCAGAACCGACTGGGAATTCACGTGAAACATGGATACTGGAAGTCATACCAAGTGGCGAAGTACCTTATCTGTTAATTCTGGCCGACTGGGTGCAAGGCAACCGTGGGCCAGCAATGACTGTAGAGCCCGCAAATTATGGCCAGATGTAGGGTGATAGCTAGTAGATTATGTCGACTGCTACTGTCATGGACACCCGATCACAGTACTTCTAAATTCATTCAAAATCCGACGCGCATCGCGGGAGGGGCTGATGATTCTCGGCAGCTCAAAGCCCAGGAATGACAATGCTACGTGTTCTGGTAGAGCACGGCGGGAGCCCAATAGCCATCTTGTTACTGCCGTGTTTCACGTGAAACACATCAGTCCAGTTGGCCTAGTTTGTCGAATATGACGAACTCGATCCCCCCAATGAGCTAGCCTGAATCGTCCATCACTATCTGACCGACTCCACCTCAAAATACAAGAAGAAGTGCAGCAATACTCGCCGTGTATTCCACCCACTCCCCTACGATTGCGATGGGTTGCGCTATGTGTAATCGCGGTGCACTTCAAAGATTTAGCGCGGCGGCGCAAAGCATCTAATCCGGTGGCATAAACTAAGTGTGTTTCACGTGAAACAACCAAGAGCCATGGGAAAGGCAGCTACACTTATCATTGTTCATGAGAGTGTGCAAGGCGGATGGGAGGAGCTACATGACACAACAACCAAAGAAAAGTCGTCGAGGATTAGGGCGCGGTCTGGGCGCTCTAATACAAGATACATCGGTGGCGGAAGAAGACGAAGCAACGGAAGAGAATGCGGCGCAAGAGACGACGTCAGAATCTAATGGGTCATCGACACGCGAGGCTGCAACAGCAAGTGATGACACCAAAGATGATGTCGGTTCCCGCTACTTAGACTCGACTAAATCACTTGATAAGCGTCGTCCTTCTGACCTATTCTTTGGCGACGGTCCCAGTACAAGTCGTCAAGCGGCGCAAAAGAAAGCAAGTCGCACAGCAATGCCGAATCCGATTCTTGAGCGACCAAAGAATCCGACAACAAATGACGCAACGGAGAGCGACAGCCTCCTGCGTGAGATCGACATAGATGACATTCGGCCGAACCCACGTCAGCCGCGTGACGAATTTGATGAAGAGGCGATGGCAGAGCTCGTTGCTTCTATCACGGAAGTCGGGGTGCTGCAGCCTGTAGTTGTCAGGCCTGCTGGTGCTTCTGGGCAGTATGAGCTCATCATGGGCGAGCGTCGTTGGCGTGCAAGCAAGCGTGCAGGGAAAGATGTCGTCCCTGCAATCGTGAGAGATACTGCCGACGAAGATCTTCTACGTGAAGCCCTTTTGGAGAATATCCATCGCAGTGAACTCAACGCCCTAGAGGAAGCGGCAGCCTATCAACAGCTGATGCAGGACTTTGGATGGTCGCAAGACGTCCTAGCAAAGCGTGTTGGTCGATCCCGCCCACACATTTCAAACACACTGCGGCTTATGAACCTCCCCCCTGCTATCCAGCGACAGGTTGCTGCTGGAGTACTTTCGGCTGGACATGCTCGAGCGATCCTTGGTGTAGCTGACGAAGCGCTGATGCTTCAGTTGACCCAGCGCGTTATTAACGAGGGTATGTCGGTCAGAGCAACAGAAGAATTGGCAACTCTAATGGCCAAGGACTCTGAAGTCGCAACGAAGGCTCCAGCGACACAGCGTAAGAACACGCGTCAATTCGATGAGCTGGCATCCTCTCTCACTGACTTCCTCGACACCTCAGTGAAAATCACACTGGGCGCTAAGAAGGGTCGCATCGCGATCGACTTTGCTTCAGTGGATGACCTGAATCGAATCATGAAGGTTATCAACCCGGAAAACCCTTCCTGATAGCCAGTCCTCCTGAAACTTCACGGCACAATGAATAATGTTCTTGTGCCGTGAAGTTATTTATTTAGCCCTCCCCTGCTGAAGGGTCGCTTCTTCAAGCGTCATGGACTCAGATGAAGTACTACTTTTAATGCACAAGAGTAGGACCGTCCAATTTGCCCAGCAATGACGTGTTCGGAACTTGCTATCCCACTCAACGATTTATAGCAACAAAAAAAGGGTGATGGTCTCTATGAGACCATCACCCTAAAGATTAGAGCTGTCAGTTCCTAGTTCAGGTAGTCAGCAAATTCTTTTTCAAGTACGTGCAGTGGTTTTGCGCCAACGGACGTGGCAACCTTTTCACCGTCTTGGAAGACGAATACGGTTGGGATACTGGTGATACCGTACTGTGCTGCGATACCAGGGTTGTCGTCGACATTTACTTTTGCAACGGTTACCTTCTCCGAGTACTTCTCTCCAATTTCTTCGAGAACAGGCGACAGCTGGCGGCAAGGACCGCACCAGACTGCCCAGAAGTCAACGATGACTGGCTTGTCTGAGTCGATGACTTTTTCTTGGAAATCCTGATCTGTTACATCAATGGTCGACATTAAATTCCTTCCGATAGGAGCTGTGGGCTTTTAGAAACAGTGGGGTGAGCGCCGAGGTAATCTTCGACGTCGATAGCAGCCTTGGCACCCATTCCGGCAGCGGTGATGGCCTGGCGGTATTTGCCGTCAACGACGTCGCCAGCGGCAAAGACGCCTGGGATGTTCGTTGCAGTTGAAGGTTCCTGAACGATGATCGTTCCATCGACGTCATTGATTTCAAGGACATCTTTGACGAGATCGGTTCGCGGATCGGAGCCAATTGCGATGAAGACTCCGTTGACATCAAGCGTGTTGACCTGACCGGTCTCAATATTGCGAATATCAATCGATTGTACTTTATCTGCGCCGTTGATAGCGTCGACGGTCGAATTCCAAATGAATTCGATCTTTTCGTTGGCCAGCGCACGATCGGCCATGATCTGCGAGGCACGCAGTTCATCACGGCGGTGGATGACGTAGACCTTCGAAGCGAATTTGGTCAAGAAGATGGCCTCTTCCATGGCGGAGTCTCCCCCACCGATAACAGCAAGTGGCTGGTCGCGGAAGAAGAAACCGTCACAGGTTGCACACCAGGAGACACCCTTACCAGTCAGCGCACTTTCGCCCTCGAGCCCAAGTTCGCGGTACTGGGAGCCGGTGGCAATGATGACTGCGCGAGCGTAATGCTTGGTGCCGTCGCCCAGGGTAATGCGTTTTGGCTCGGCCTTGAGGTCAACCTCTACGACGTCCTCGTATTGTACGTCGGTGCCGAATTTGCGGGCCTGAGCTTCGAGGTGGCTCATGAGCTCAGGGCCCATGATGCCATCTGGGAAGCCTGGGAAGTTTTCCACGTCGGTGGTGTTCATCAGCTCGCCACCGGCCTGCACAGAGCTTGTGAACAGGACAGGTGCCAGGTTGGCTCGTGAGGCGTAGATGGCTGCGGTATAACCGGCAGGGCCAGATCCAATAATCACAACGTCGTGTACGTCGGCGGTAAGGTTCTCTGCCAAGGGTAGTTCCTTTGCTCGTGCTAACAGATGTGGGCGCAACGAATAGGGCCCACTGCTTCTAAGTTCTTCCATTGACAACGCAAACAGCGGGGCAGAATATTCCCCTACCCTGCCCGCGCTTCGCTGTCAGGTTAGTTGACGTCAATCTCGGCGATTCGCAGACCGAAGGGTCGATCTGGCGAATTCGTGTTTGACAGGGTCGGAAGCTCGGTGAAGTTGATAATCACGTAGCGAGCCTCGATGGGTTCGCCGTCAGAATTATGGGCATCGACCGTGTATTCAGGTCCGGTGAAGGATCCTTCGGTGATGACCACACCGGCATCTGGATCCGGCTCGTTGGCCACGGACACGGTGAAGGCGCCACCTGACCCCTGGTTCTGGGCGATGGTGATCTCCGAAACCGGGGCTTTCTCTTCGAGCTCGACCACCAGGGCCAGGTTGGAGGCAAAGCCACCGAACTGCGGGGTGGTAAAGGTCAGAGTATGCCAGGCGGTGGCCTGGTTGCCGTCAACGATGGCCGGCAGGTCGGCGTCGTACTCATTGGTGAGACCGGGGGCATCAGGCACGATGCGCTCTACCGAGGCCGGTACGGGCTCGGGGCCGGTGGGCTCTTGCTCGGCCTCATCTTCGGCCGGGGCATCGCCCTCATTGTCGGCTGGCGCCTCAGCGGTTGGCTCGTTGGCCACCGGTGGTTCCTCTTCGGGACTGCCCAGTACGCGGAAGCCGATGACGACGGCGGCGACCAGGATGGCGACCAGGGCGACGCCGGCGATCCAGCGTCCCACGGTCGAGCGTGGCTTCTCATCGGTATACTCGATGGCATAGCCGTCATCGGCGGCGCGTTCTTCCGGGGCTGCCGGTGGAATGACCGGTGGGGCTTGTTTGCGTGGCTTTTCGCGCGCCGGTTCGGTGGTGATAGGAGGCGGTGGGACCGGGGCAGGCGCCTGATCCTGCTGCTCGGTGACCGGGTTGAAAACTTCGGTGCGTTGCTCATCGGCCGGCGCCTGGAAGACTTCGGTGCGTCGGTCGTCGTCTTCTGGGGCATTGAAGACCTCGGTGCGCTGGTCATCTTGCTGGGTGTCGGTACGCGAGTTGGCATTGCGATTGCGTGCGGCGGCGGCACCAGCGGAGGCCCCCGCGGCTCCGGCTGCTCCTGCAGTGCCTTTGGCGGGGGTTTGGCCTGGGGTCACGGGCAGATCGTCGGTGTCTTCGTGCAGCCAGTTGTCGATGCGGTCGGAGAGCTTATTGATGAACTCGGGGCGCTTGGAGTCGTCGTCTTCTTCGGCGAGTTCTTCTTGGAGTTCGCGGTAGTACTCGGCGTCGTCGTCAAAGGTTTGGGGCGTGGCCTGGCGGGCTTCGCCAAACAGCTCGGTGCCCAGGTGCTCGGTGAAAAACGGTTCGACGTAGACGTCGCCGGTGGTGAGCAGGGCCAGGAAGTCTTCGACGTCGGCATTGCCGGGGGCAACCAGGTAGGTGCGGTTGTCAGAGAGCCCCAGGTCCAGGATTTGGATGGAGCTGGTGCGTTCGCCCGTGGCCAGTTGGCGGGCGGACTGGGCGGCTTGGGAGGCGTTGTCGCGGGAGGCAACCAGGATGAGGACTTCACGGTTGAGGACTTTATCTAACCCGGTGAGGACCTGATCTTGCTGGGCGGATGCCATGACGCGCCCGGTGATCTCGTAGCGACCTCCGAGCACGGTGCCTTCGTCGATATGGGCCACCAAGACCTCCCTAAGTTTGTCGGCGGATGTTCAAGATTGTTCTCTAGTTTAGGTGATCTATCGGGTGCTGTGACCATCTGACAACGCGGCGTCACACTAACGGTTTAGTTGGATTTTGTGGCGCGGCGTAGGCGGTTGGTGATGGGGGCGGTGAACTCGTTGAGCTCGGTGACTTCGAAGATGCGGCAGGCTACCAGGTAGACGACGACCATGACGGTCCCGACGATTGCACAAGCTAGTGCTGCGTTGGGGATGGAACTCATGGCCCAGCCGCCGCTGTAACCGCCCATTGGGTAGAGCAGGGCCACACCGAAGACGCCGGCGACGACGGCGGCCCAGCCGGAGCGAATGTAGGTGGCGAGCACGGCTTTGGTGCCGTAGTCGCCGAAGTGGCGTTTGACCAGGATGTGGGTGAGCACCAGTTGGAAGACGTGGACGCCGGTGAAGATCAGGGCGATCAAATGCGCCAGGGATTCCATGGGGACTACCGGGGCGATCCCGTAGGCCAGGGAGAGCGACAGGGCGGCGGCGCCGACTTGGACGATCATGGGGATCAGCGCGTTTTCGGAGGCGTAGAACACGCGCAGCAGGTAGAAGTGGGCCGAGCGCAGTGGCATGCCCAAAGCTAGCAGCAGCAGGATTTGGGCGATAGCGTGGGCCGAGACGATGGCGGTGTCGGCCGTGGAAGCGAACAGGCGCGCGATAGTTGGGGCTAACACGATAATCCCGGCCACCGAGATCATCATGGGTACGGCGAAGGTGCGCAGCCCGGAGTTGGTGGTGCGTTTGACGGTGGCCATGTCGTTGTCGTGGACAGCGCGGGACAGGTGGTTGAACAGCACCGTGGCAATTGACAGCACAAATACCGAGTGCGGCAGCACCGTAATGAGTTGGCCGACATTGAGGGCCTGCAGGCCGGGGATGGCGGCCTGGGCGAAGGGGTCATCCAGGGCGGTTCGGGCTTCGGTGGCGCCGGTGACCAGCCGGTTGATCATGAGGTTGGAGATGTTGCCGACCATCATGGTGACAATCGTAAAGCCGGCCAAGCGGCCGGTGTGGCGCAGGCCCATGCCTTTCCACCCGAATTTGGGGCGCAGGCCCAGGCCGAGGCGTTTGAGCGGCCAGAGCAGCACGGCCGCCTGGACGATGATCCCTAAGGTGTGGCCGCCGGCCAGAATGACTGTGTGCGTCGTCGTCCATTGCGCGAATTGTTGGCTGTCGGGCATGGCCACGTATGGCCCGAACATCATGATGTAGAACAGGATGAACGCGATGGCGATGACGTTATTGGCCACCGGTGCCCACATGTAGGCGCCGAAGCGGCCGTGGGCGTTGAGCACCTGGCCGATCACGGCGTACATACCGTAGAAGAAAATTTGCGGCAGCGTCCAGAAGGCGAATGCGGTGCCCAGTGCCAGTTTGGCATCCGACCAGCCCAGCGTGAGCCCCTGGATGATGGGCGCGGCCAGGAAGGTCAGGGCGATGGTGAAGGCCCCGATGATGATTGCGGCCAGGGTGATCAACCGGGAGGTGTAGTCGGCGCCGCGGTCGGCTTTTTTGGCCTGTTTGATGATCTGCGGGACCAACACCACGTTGAACACGCCGCCGGCCAGCAGCATATAGATCACGTTGGGGATGGTGTTGGCAGTTTCGAAGACGTCCCCGACCAGGGCTGTGGAGCCGATGGCGATGGCCAGCAGGGAGGTGCGCGCAAACCCGAGGACGCGAGAGATCATGGTGCCTGCGGCCATAAGTGCCGAGGCTTTGGCACCGGCGGATTTACTGCGGGAGGCGTCTTTGGGGTCGTGGTGTGGCTCGGTGGCCTGCTGGGTTTCGGTCATGTGTTTGGTGTTTGGCGTTTCTTAAACAGTGCGGCCGAAGGTTTTGGGATATTCGGCTGCTCATCGGGTTCGGAAACCGCGTCCGATGCGGAGTCCTTGGGCAGGCTATCAGGTGAGCCTTGGGACTCACTGGATGCTGTGGACTCGTCCGATTCTAACGCTAAACGCTCGGTGTGATGCTCCGAGTCGGGGGTTTGGGGAGCGTTGGCCTGCTGCACCGGCTGTTGGGCGCGCGCCAGCTTTTGGGCCAGCTCATACGGCGTCGGGGGTTTTCTGAGCGTTTCGTCGTCATTGCGAAACTGTGGTGGAATCAGCCCGGAGGGTAATCTGCGGGTCATGGGGACCACCCGGCGCGGGCGCACGGTGGCCGGTGGTGGCGAGATGTCGAAGAACTCGGCCATCAGCTCGCGGGCCAGCTCCACGATGCGGCGTTCATTAATGAAGGTCAGCCGCCCGGTGAGGCGATCGACGTCAACCCAGGCGACGTCCACGGCCTCTTGGTCCGGGTCATTTTCGATGGTCAACTCCCCACCGGTGGCGCGCAATAAGAAGTGGTGCACGGTTTTGTGGATGCGTCGTCCCGGCACCGTGAACGTATATTCGATGTGCCCCAGCTCGGTGAGGATGTCGCCCGAAATGCCGGTTTCTTCGGCCACCTCGCGCATGGCGGCCTGGTGGTGGTCTTCTTCGCCCTCTGGATGCCCCTTGGGCAGCACCCATTCGAGTCGTCCCCCGCGGTTATAGCGTGCAATAATGGCTACCTGGTGTATGCCACGGTGTTCGCGCACGACCATGCCGCCGGCCGAAATCTCTCGTACAGTGGGTATTTGCCCGGCAACGTTGAGGACTTCGCCTCGAAGCCGCCCCGTTTGTGGGTCGCGGCGGACCCGGCGTCGTGCGGACGCAGAGGTGCCCCAGACATTGGGTGGGGTGCGATCAGCGGCACCGCGGGGGCGTTGGGACATATAATCCACTCTAGCCCGTTGCACCACGCCAGGCATGCCCCGCGTGCAACACAGGTGGGGAAAATTTCACATGTATTATCCGTAAACCAGAACGAAACTGTCAAAACGCCATGTCCAAGCACACTGAAACCACATACGCCACCGTGCCTTTACCGGCCGGTTTTCCCGACGACGTCGCCCTGCCCAAGTTCGTTATAGAACTCGGGCAGCGCTTTGAAGACGCCGGATACGAGCTCGCCCTAGTGGGTGGGCCGGTGCGCGACATGTTCTTGGGTTCGAATGTGACGGATTTGGATTTCACCACGGATGCCAAACCCGAGGCGATCCAGCAGATCCTGACCGGTTGGGCGCACGCGCAGTGGGACATCGGCGCGGCGTTTGGCACGATTGGTGCTCGTTACGGCGACTGGATCGTGGAAATTACCACCTACCGCGATGAGAAATACGATCCGGATTCTCGCAAACCCGAGGTCGTGTTCGGCACCGATTTGATTGAGGATCTACGCCGTCGTGATTTCACGGTCAATGCGATGGCGCTGCGCCTGCCGGATTTTGAGCTCATCGATCCGTTTGGTGGCGTGAAAGCCCTGGTGTCGGGTGTGTTAGAAACTCCGGGCACCCCGCAGCAGTCGTTTTCCGATGACCCGCTGCGCATGATGCGCGCCGCACGGTTTGCCGCTCAACTTGGAGTCACCGTCTCCCCCGATGTTGCCGAAGCCATGAAAGACATGGGCTCGCGCATTGTCATCATCTCTGCCGAGCGCATTCGTGAAGAACTCGTCAAGCTCATGATCGCCCCGAAGCCTCGTCGTGGCCTGGAACTGCTTGTCGCCTCCGGCATTGCCGACTCTGTGCTGCCGGAATTGCCCGCCCTGCGTGATGCCCAAGACGACACACACCGTCACAAAGATGTCTACGAGCACTCATTGCAGGTCATGGACAACGCGGTGGAACGCGAAGCCGACTACTTTGATGCCCCGAATTTCGTGTTGCGTTTTGCCGCACTGATGCACGATATTGGCAAACCTAAGACCCGACGCTTTGAGGCCGGGGGCAAGGTTTCGTTTCGTCATCACGACGTCGTCGGCGCCAAAATGGTTGCCAAACGGATGCGTGAACTGCGTTTTGATAAGGACACGACCAAAGCCGTGGCCCGGCTGGTTGAGCTGCACATGCGCTTCTATGGATATGGCGACGGCGAATGGACCGACTCGGCCGTACGCCGCTACGTGACTGACGCCGGTGATTTACTCAAGCACCTGCATGCGCTGACCCGTTCGGACGTGACCACGCAGAATAAGCGCAAGGCGCGTCGTTTGGCCGCTGCTTATGATGATCTGGAAGCCCGCATTGAACAGCTGGCTGAGGAGGAAGAGCTTGCGGCGATTCGTCCGGACCTTGATGGTCAACAGATTATGGAGATCCTCGGGATCAAGCCCGGTCCCCTCGTTGGACGTGCCTATAAGTATCTACTGGATCGCCGGTTGGATGAAGGGCCTTCGGATTTTGAGGCATCGAAGCAGACACTGTTGAACTGGTGGGCTGAACAGCCGGAGGCTCAGGACTAGTATCTATTTTAATAGAGACCCACTAATGAGAAAATCTGGTCGATTTTTCTCATTAGTGGACGTGCGTCTGAGTATGGTTGTCAGATCTGGACCTTTGTCTCTCCTTCTTTAGGCCGTAGGACTATTTCCATGCCCAGAGCATCTGCTAGCTTGAGCAAGGTATCCCGTGTGGGGTTGCCTAGGCCATGTTCGATACGACTGATGTCTGCTTGCTGGAGTCCTGTTTGCTGGGCCAGCTGTGGCTGTGTGAGGTGAGCTAATTTTCGGGCCTCGGCAAGTTGACGACCGAGTGCTTCTTGAGCGGTGGTCTCTGCTTCAAGTTGAGCGGATAAGCGTTGTGCCAGATTATGTGTACTCGGGCTCCATTTTTCGCGGTTCTTCGTCGCAAGATCTCGGAATGAGCGAGTGGCCATCGGAGTCTCCTGGATCGCTGTAGTGCCATTTTATTATGTGCTTTAAGGCATACTTTGTCAAGTATTAAGTTTCCATCGGAGCAGATATTTTCTGGCTTTTCTGATTTCTCGTTCTTGTCGTCTCTTGGACGGATCTTTGCCTTTGTTGTAACCCTGAAAGAGGGGCACGATTTTATCCCCGTGGAACGTGCAGAAGATACGCAGCAGAACTTGTCTGTCAACCCACAGGGGATCATTCCCTCGCCCGTTTCCGTGGCCTAACTTCGGGTGCTAGGCAAGAATGCGGTGCCAGACGAGGAACTATTTTGAAACTGCATTTGGGGCCGAAGGCTGTCTTGGCGCTCTTCGAATGATTCTCCATCAGATTTCGAGACGCCGAAGCAGGCTCTGTTGGACTGGTGCGCTGAACAGCGCGAGGCTCAGGACTAGTATCTATTTTTAATAGGGACCCACTAATGAGAAAATTCCACCAGATTTTCTCATTAGTGGGTATACCTGGTTAAATGTCCAAAGTTTTGCCTGATAACTACGGCCTTTTGTGGATGATAATGCGTGAAGTTCAAGGTGCAGCATGTTGATACTGTAAAAGCATGACCTCTTCATCTTCAGAGCGTCCATCACTAACACCGGAACTCACAGGAGCAGAGCTACAGCGGTGGTACTGGCTCAAAGAAGAGCTGACGCAATTTGCACGAACTCTCGGAATTCGAGCTACCGGCAGCAAGGAGTTGCTGACTCGGCGGATCGCCGCATATTTGAATGGCCGCATATTTACTGAACCAACGGTGGCTAGACCAGCACCTTCACAGCAATTATCCGGAAGGTTAGCAGGTGACACGATGATTCCCGTAGGGCAACGATGTAGCCAAGTCGTGCGCGGCTGGTTTATTGAGCAACTGGGGCCTTCGTTTCGCTTTGATAAAGCAATGCGCGATTTTTTCGCCAGGACTGACGGCACTCAAACACTTGCAGACGCGCTCGACCATTGGCATGCGACTCGAAACATGCAACAGCAGGAGCCGGATGCGCAGTTCGAATACAACAGGTTCACACGCTCGTGGCACAAGCAGCACCCCAATGGGTCCAGACAGGAACTGCTAGCTGCCTGGCGAGAATACCGAAATCGGCCAATTGATGAACGGGGTAGAGCCTAGTGCCATGCAGCCGTGTGGCGTCGGGGATTCGCCACCACATGAGCGTCAATAGCTGCTCAGCTTCAAGCCCAAGTTCTGACACCAGAATTCAAATTCCAGCATACTAGAATACGAAAAAGAACCCGCACCTAATCTGTTAAGGGAGAGCTCATGGGCAATGGCGTCTGGTACAACCCTATGTCCTGGGATGGCCCCTGGATTTGGGTGTGGCTCGGGCTGTACTTTATTATCTTTTGTCGCGCCGGCGGGACCTACCTGATCGGTCGAGCGGTGCGCAGCGGCGTCATCAGAATCGGTGCGGTCCAGAAGGTGATGGCCTCGAGCGCGTATCAGCGGGGCGAAGCGGCCATTGATCGGTGGGGCCCGCCCGCCGTCGCCATTTCTTTTCTGACGATTGGATTCCAGACGGCGATCAACCTGGCCGCCGGTGCCATTCGAATGCACTGGTATCGATATTTGCCGGCCCTGCTGATTGGCGGCGCACTGTGGGCAACGATTTATACGACGATCGGATCGGTGTCATTCAAGGCGATCGCGGCGGCCTATGAGAGCTGGCCGATCGCCACGATCGGCATTACCGTGGTGCTGGCGTTGGCGCTGATCGGGTGGCTTGTGTGGCGTCTAACTGCCGTGAAAGAGAACGCTGAGGAAAAAATTGACTCGACACGCGACTGAATCTTCCGTAACTGCTGTGATGTAGCTAACGTTGCGGTTATGAATGATGCTGAAATATCACTAGCTGCTGAGCTGAAGCCCATTGCTGACATTGCCGCGACCGTCAAGATCTCTGAGGACGCGCTGATCCCGTATGGCCATTACATGGCCAAAGTTGATACCCAGAAGATTCAACGTTCTGGAAAGCGCGGGAAACTTATCCTGGTGACCGGGACCTCCCCCACACCTGCTGGGGAAGGCAAGTCCACGGTGTCGGTGGGACTGTCGGATGCCTTGAACCTGGTGGGGTCCAAGACCATGGTCGCGTTGCGTGAGCCATCGCTGGGTCCGGTGTTTGGGATGAAAGGTGGTGCCACCGGTGGCGGCTACGCCCAAGTGGTGCCCATGGAAAACATTAACCTGCACTTCACCGGGGACTTCCATGCCATTACCTCGGCCCACAACCTGTTGTGCAACCTGGTGGATAACCACATTAACCACGGCAACGACCTGGGCATTGACCCACGCACCGTGCGCATCAAGCGCGTGTTGGACATGAATGATCGCAACCTGCGCAACGTCGTCATTGGTCTAGGGGGTCGTGCTTCGGGCAGTCCACGCGAAGACGGCTTTGAAATTACCGTGGCCTCGGAAACCATGGCGGTGTTCTGCCTGTCGCGCGATCTTGATGACCTCAAAGAACGCCTGTCACGCATTGTGGTGGCCGAGACCTATGATCGCCAACCCGTCACGGCCGCCCAACTGGGACCAAATGGCGCCCAGGGTGGGATGGCCATTTTGCTGCGTGATGCGATGCGGCCAAACCTGGTCCAATCCATTGGCGGGACCCCGGCGCTGATTCACGGTGGCCCCTTTGCCAATATCGCCCACGGCGCCAACTCCGTGATTGCCACCAATACCGCCCTGGATTTGGCCGACACCGTGGTGACCGAAGCCGGATTCGGCGCGGATCTGGGCGGCGAAAAATTCGTGAACATTACCGGACCAGCCGGTGGTTTTGCCGCAGCCGCCGTGACCGTGGTCTCCACGGTGCGTTCGTTGAAATACAACGGTGGCCTATCGGTGGCTGAGGTCAACAAGCCCGGCGATGACCGCGCCGGGCACATCCAAGCCATGGAACGAGGTTCCGAAAACCTGGCCCGTCACCTGCAGAACGTGAAATCCTGGGGCGCGCCCGTGGTCGTGGCGATCAACCAATTCCCCCAGGACACCGAAGAAGAACTCCAATGGGTCAAAGACTTCTGCGCTCAACACGGTGTGCACGCCGAAGTCGTCAGTGTGTGGGCCAATGGTGGCGAGGGTGCCAGAGCCCTGGCCGAACACCTCGTTGAGGTCCTCAACGACTCCGACGACACCGTCCAGCCGATGTTCACCCCAGAGACCGGTATTCGCGAACGCATCACCCACATCGTCAAACATGTCTACGGTGGCGACGGTGTGGACTTCTCGGCAACCGCCGAACGGCAGCTGCAACAGCTGGAAGCAGCAGGTCAAGACAAGCTCCCGGTGTGTATGGCCAAGACTCAGTACTCGTTTAGTGATGATCCCAAGGCCCTGGGCGCACCCTGTGACTTCCGGGTCACCGTGCGCGAACTCAACGTCCGCGCCGGTGCCGGCTTCGTGGTGGCCCTGACCGGTGCCATGATGACCATGCCCGGCCTGCCAGCCGATCCAGCCTCCGACAACATGGACGTCGACGAACACGGCAACATCGTGGGCCTCTTCTAGGCACATCGCATAACGCACACATTGATGGGTGTCGACCGTTTGGTGGCTCATCGTAAAAATGAGTGTAGTTGGTGTCTGAATCCGCCGGTGTCGAGCAGTGCTCTGGTGATGTAATGCATGAGGTTACGGAAGCCTAGGGCGGTGCCGCGCAGGTGTTCGATTCTGCCGTTG
>NZ_LXEY01000103.1 GCF_001657475.1 Enteractinococcus helveticum | reverse complement strand
ATCGGACGACCCGAATCTATGACCAGATCCACGGCCCGCTGTTTGAACTCTGCAGTGTATTTCTTTCGCTCTGTCACGATGAGTAAGGCTCCTACTAACCTGTCTCACTCAAGCATACCGGCGCACTGGCGATTTGTGCAATCTAGGTATGGTGGAACCTATGATTGATGAAGGGCACAATATGTGGGCTTTGGGGACGAAAAATGCTATTGCTGAGGCTGCTGCCCAAGAGTTGTTAGATCATGGCTACGCGGGCACCTCGTTGGCTAAGATCGCTAAAAGGCTTGGCCAGACTAAAGGAGCTTTGACGTATCATTTTCCCACCAAGGCAGATTTTGCCACGTATTTCATCATGGTGCTTCGCGGTGCTACCTCGCAGGCAGATGCTTATGCTAAAGCTCACTACCCAGAATGTGGGGCGCGACGACTGTTACTGTATTTCTTGGTGATGGACTCGTGGCAAACTACTGAAGCACAACTGGCTGCAGGCATGACGTTACTAGGCGATAGCGCTTCCCCGGCCCTTGAAGCAGACGAGGTGATTCGAGACTGGTTGTCCATTAGTGTTGATGCCCTGCAGGTGTGTCAGTCCGTCGGTGAGCTGGATCCAGGTCTCTCAGTGTTAGATGGGGCCGAGATGTTTCTGGTCACGATTCTTGGGGCTGGGTTGTTCCGACATCATCTACGCTCTAGTGTCCCTGGCACCAAGCCTTTGCGGTTTGTGCGTTTCGCACTGGCTGCGGTTGGGGCCCCCACGGTGGACGAGTACGCCCACGAAGTGGTGTCACGATACGCCCACCACGTCCCGACACTGGAATATACCTGGCTGCAACGATTTGCATAGTGTGACTTGCTAGCCCTAGGCAGGGCGGGAGGGGTACTTGGTCTGGCTCGCGTCGGTTGGGGGTCGTGAGTTACCACGCCACAGGTAGATACCAGCGGCTAAGAGCGTTGCTCCAAAAATGATGGCCCACCAGGGGAAACCGGGAAGGTCGGAGTCGAAAGGATACTCTTGTTGTTGGTCTATGGTATCGATGCGGTCACCGGTGACTAACAGCCGATGAGTATTGAGGCCGATTGGTGTGCAGGTCACCAACGTCATCTGATCTCGGTCAGCTTCTGAGACCAGGCTCTCAGTTTCGTGGGGCAAGACTTCTCGAATTGAACTGACTTTGTAGGAGATCTGTTCCCCGTAGGTCTCAATGAAAAACGTATCCCCTTTTTGTAATTCTGGTAGATCGGTAAACATCCGGGATTGCGCTAAGCCTGAGTGGGCAGTGATCACAGAGTGAGTACCCTTCCCACCCACTGGTAGTGCTGTCCCATACAGGTGGCCGGCTCCTTTGAGGAGCGTTTCTTCTGAGGTCCCATGATATATCGGCATATCAACGTCGATCGTGGGAATCACTACTCTGGCCATGACACCGGTGGGGACACCTTCTAGTTGGCTCAGATAGTGTTGATAAGACTGTGTATCAGTGCCTGCCAGGCCTTGGGTAAATGGATCGAAGGCGATACCAGCATTGAGGTCTTGATTGTATTGCCGTGCATTATCCAACACGGTTTGGCGCTGTTGAAGCGTCGTGGCATCGATTTCCACGTGATAGTTATCTAACAACGCCGCCTGGTTGAGCTGCGAAAACCAGTTTGCAGTCATCGGGTAGAGCAACAAGACGACACCTAAGAACGCGACGCCAAGAAATTGCAGCTGGTTTTTGACAGGCGTTGTGCGCCGGCTGGGTCCTGTCATCGGTCACGGTTCCTGACCAGGTAAATGCCCCACAGAACCACGGCGCCGAACAGGATGATGCCGCCAGCCAGATAGAAAACGGTAGTTGAGGGCCCACCATAATTGGGGGCTTGGTCAATAATTGTGGGTTCTGGCTCAGGTGAGCCCAAGATGCCGGGCATCCACAACAGATAATACATAGGGTCCCCTCGGGGTGTAGCTGTGGTTTCGTATCAGACACAGCACAACGTGCGGGATGGATCTAAACAGACCCATCCCGCACGTTGTGTGATCAGCGACTTACCGGTTAGTGATGATGCTAAGTGTGCTGTGGTTAGGCGGTGGCCTTACGACGGTTCCGTACGTAGAGCCCGCTACCAATCAGCAGCAACCCGACACCAGCGGCAACGAACATCCAGGTACCAGCAGCACCGGTTAGTGGCAGTTCAAAGTCTGGCTGTTTGGTGTTATCAATTACATAAAGTTCGGTGCTGGCCCCGGCAGTCACGGTGACTAGACGAGGAGAATCATCCAGCTGGTAACCGCTTGGGGCTTTTGTCTCGACCAGGTAGTAGTCGCGAGAGTTTTCTGCACCTGCGTTGAGCGGTCCGATATTCAACGTGCCATCGCCACCAGTTGTAAACGTCGTTTCACCGTTGATGGTGATCGCATTGACCTGGTTTTGTGCATCAGATGCAGTCCGGAAGATCTGGAATTCAGCGTCCCCGAGCCCTTTGGCATTATCAGCGTCTTGTTTCTCTACACGCACGGTGCCCCAGTGTGTTTCGGTAGGCGCTGTAGTGAAGTCATATTCTTGATCATTGATCGTAGTGAATTGGGTGATGTCGTTTTCAATGACTCCCTCACCGATATCGACACCCTCAGCAACACTGGTATTGACCTTATAAGCAAGCTCTTGACCCTGGTTGGCCTCTACTGAGGCTAACCCTTGTGCAGTCAGTGTCATGGTGATGGTCTGTCCGGACTGCGCCACAGCATATTGGCTGCCTTCTGTCCAGGATGTGCCACCGTAGGTCACCTCTGAGATGTTTTCAAAGACCAGCCGACCATCCAATACATCCTGGTAGCGAAGCTCGTTGAACACATCATTGGGTGCAAGCTGTGGAGCGGTTGCCGATACATTCCAGGTAATAATGTCTCCAGCCCCGGCAGCAGCACTATCCGAGGTTTCATCAAGTTCTTTACTGACCTGAGTCAGTGAGTTCTTGGGGTAGACATGAAGATCGTAGGTCCACTCATTATCAATAGCCGTAGGAATCACGACTAAAAATGGTTCGGCTTTGCGCACGATGTTGTTGCCACCCTGGTCTTCGCCTTCGGTAACCAGGTAGACCCCGACGTCAAGACCACCAAAAGTGGTGGTCCCGTTAGCATTAGTTTGTTGTGCCCCAGCGACAGCTTCCAAGTTGCCTTGCACATCAGCCGGTGTCAGGTTTTCCAGCTGATCCCACTGGGATGGATCAGCAAGGTCAATGTTAGTGACTTTATCTACACGAAATTCCACGCCGGCCAGTGGATCTGGCAACACGCCTTGATCTGCGCCGGTGGCGGGTTCGCCTGCGGTTTCCGGTTGGGCGTGTTTGTGGACAGTAATGGAACCAGTGGCTTTGAAATCGATATTGCCTTCACCTGCCGGTGCGGCCTGCGCTGCTGCGCCAACGCCAAACAGAGCCAGCAATGTCATAGTCAAGACACCAATACTTGCAAGCATGCGTTTACTCAGAGAGATGTTCTGAGTACCCATAGTGTACTTCCTTTCGGTGGGTTGTGATGAGCCGTTGAGTTGAGATCAATTCGTTGTGGTATCGCGACGCAGCGACCATCCCAGTCCTGATAGCACAAGCATCGCCAGAGCGGCTGCACCCATCAAGGACCATCTGGTACTCATCGCGCCGGTCAGTGGCAGTTCACCTGGCTGCAGAGGGTCATTGATAAAGGATCCTTCGAACACGAATTCTCGGTCAGCGCCGGTTATTTCAAATTCTTGAGGTTCCGAGATCAACTGGAAACCAGCAGGCGCTTGAGTCTCTTGCATCTCATAGCTGCCCCAGTGCAGGCCCTCTACCCGGATGGTGCCCGCGGTGTCGTCGACATCTAATGCACCGTTATCCACCACCTCGACCACACCATCGGTACCAAAGGCTGCTGGACCGGTAAGCTTCCATTCAGAATCCCCCAACGGGGTCCCATCAGCATTCGTTTTGGTCCATTCCACAGCCCCCGGCAGATCAGCGTTGACCAGCACACATTCCGTGGCAGTATCTGGCTGAATAGTCAGCGGCCCGTCAAGTTCTTGGGGTTGTCCATCATCGACAGTGCAGACAATTTGTTCCAGTACGTACCCGGCCGCTTCAGCGGCCAGCCCTTCTTGCCCAAAGGTCTCGGCAATGGTGTACTCACCGGGAGCGACTTCGCGAGTTTGGCCGTGTTCAAAAACCACCTCATCCTCGGCACGGGTAGCACTTAAATTCCACTCAGATGGGTTTTCAGGTGCACCATAACTGGTCTGGAATTCTTTGAATAAGGTCAGCGTTGGGATGGCAATATTTTCAAAGGGCACTTCAAAAGTATGATCAATATTGGAGCCATCAATAGTAAACGAAACAGTCTGCTCACTTCGTTCATACCCAGCTGGAGCAATAATTTCTTCCAGCTCGTAGTCACCCCACCACAGATTTTCGACCTTGAGATAGCCGTCTCGATCTTCAGTATCGTATTCGCCGTTGTCTTTGATGATGATCGACCCGTCATCGCCGAACCCAGCTGGACCGGTCAGCTTCCATTCGGATCCGCCAAGATAATCACCATCGGTATCAGTTTTCTGCCACGCAACACTGCCCGGGTGATCCTGATTCGTAAGCACACACTCAGTTGCGGTGCGTTCTGTGATCGTCAGGTTCCCATTGGTCAGCCGGAAAGGTGCTGCATCGTCAGTCTGACAGGTAAGATCGGAAAGTTCATAGCCAGCCTCTTTGGCACTGAGCTGTTCTGTGCCAAACAATTCTGAAATCGTGTAGTCACCGGCATCAATGTTGCGTGTTTCGCCAGACTCAAAGTGCA
Organism: Enteractinococcus helveticum; assembly: GCF_001657475.1. Lineage (GTDB taxonomy): Bacteria > Actinomycetota > Actinomycetes > Actinomycetales > Micrococcaceae > Yaniella > Yaniella helvetica. Next base: position 7,596 of record NZ_LXEY01000103.1, on the reverse strand, counting down.
CGGTATCGGCACTATCTGGTGTAGCAGTCAGCGTCCAATCTGCAAGATTTTCTGGTGCTCCATAGCTGGTGTCAAACTCTTTGATCAACGTAAGTTCGGTATCCGCCAACGCAGAGTTCGTGAATTCACACGAAATAGACTGGCCAACCTCAGAAACGGTGAGATCAAATTCGGTACCTTGACCACTTGCTAGCTGGGTCCCCGTCGCATTGGTGCATACATAACTACTGTCGTATTCAGACAACGGGGAAGCTGAATCCTGTGTCATAGTCTCGCGCACGGTATACGTATCGTTATACAACACCGCAACCGGACCAATCTGTTGAACTTGCTGACCAGTAGTAGCGCCCTGAGTCGTCGCCGTCGCGAATACTTCACCATCAACGAGCACGCTCAACTGGAACTGATCAGCAGGATCCTTACGCCCGTCAACATTTTTCGTCACCGTCAACGATGACGGGGAATTACAACTGGCTAAGTCGGTGCTGTTATTGAGCACACCCTCATAAGTCGCAAGAAGGCTCCAGTTGGTGGGATTATATTTATACAGGCTGGTCTGCGTGCCTAAATATATGGAACCATCCGGATCAAAAGCTATCCCGTTAGCTGACGTACTGCTAGTCAACGATACGACCTCGGTGACCGACGACTGCATATTGCCTCCACCGACTAATTGATTGACGGAAATCGTGCCAATAGCAGCTTTGGAGTTACCACTGACGAGAAATAACAGGTCACCTTGATCGTTGAATGCAATATCGCCGTTTGCGGCACTAATGGTGGTTGTGGAAATACCGGTGTCAGTGAAACCGACATACTCCACCGTGTTACGGGCAGCGGCATACCGCCAGACCCGAAATCGGTGTTGTCCATTCTGCGTTTCATAACCGCCGAAATAGTAATCACCCGTCGCGAGATCAACTGCGCCAGCAACCATATACCCGGAAAAAGCCGGAGAGTGTCGGTAATCAGCAATTCTTTGTGGCGTAGAACCAGGACCATCCCACCGAATAATCCGAGTGTGGGTTGGATAGGGTGAACCGCGTAACCGCTGATAGGCATACGAGGGCGAACCATTCGCCCCGACCCCCAGTCCGTTATAACTGCTGCCGGCGCCTACCGAGCCAAGCTGGGTGCGCTGATTGCCTGGAGCAGCGTTCAGGTTAATCTGGTCTACCTCTCCACCGCCCCGATTACTGTACACATACCCGGGTTCACAAACCAACGCGCTCTCAGCAGCGGCCTGGGCACTATCCAACGGCTCAACTCTTGCCACCGCAGCCGAGGAACCCTGGCTGGCTTCAACAGATAAAGAGGGCTTCTCCTCCTGGACTTCTGTCAGCGTCGTGCTTGCCGCAGCAGACGACTCTACGTCCTGGAGTTGTGACGAGTCTTCTAAGCCCAGCGACTCACCAGCACTAGGGCTACTAGCAGGATCTTGCTCAGGTGTAGACGCCACGCCACGTGGTGACGGTGGGGTAGTTTGCGTTGCCACTGCCCCAGTAATAGGCAGAATTAACATTGCCGAGATTAAAATGGCAAGCAGCGCAACTAATCCGCGGCGAGACACGGCAGAGCTCATAAACTTCTTTCTATACAATTTCACGACACGAAAACCCGATCAAGCAGCAACTATTTTCCAAATAGACGCAGCAGAACCCACCGGAAAAACACTCGACGACGTGAGGACCTAGACGATCGTTTCAATAAGTGAGTATAGAGGCAGATTCAACAGAAGTCAGCTTGTGTCCACAGCATGAAGCCAAACCTGACAAGGTACAACACTGTTGTATGACATTAGTGGCCGCCACGAACTGACAGTCCTGGACCACACAGAATGGTACGCACCGTCATAAAAGCAGCCAACTTCGGCTCCTACCAACACGAGAAAAATATCGACCGCCACCCCCTCCCGGCACGGTAGCACGCATCAGTCCGCTGCTACGGCAGCGGACTGCTCCACCCAAAAACCGACACGGGATGCGTTAGAAAGCCACCGAATGTCAAGCATGTTGCGCTCTACACTTAGCTACACACTCCTCACCGGACAACTAAAATGGATACGCCATTGAACGAGGTTTCAGAAACGTTCGTTTTTGCTACAACGTTCTCGAACTTTCGTATTGTCAGTCATGAATCAATGAACATCACGTTTTAAAATCATGAGCAGTGTTGCAAAAGTCAGTGCCAGAATCTATGTTGCGGATCTTTCATGGGGTCACGAGTACTGCTACATTGGTGCCATGGGATATGCGCTGGGCTACTGTCATTTTCAGAAGCTGTCTGCACGAATATCAGAAGTCATCTGCGCACCTCTATGGTGGCACTACGTGACGCAATAACGGATCTACGTCCCTAGCAGCGCGCCTATCAGAGCCAGGGGTATTGCACGGTCAATGTCGAGGTGACCCAGTTTATTGGTCGGTCGAAAATGGAGTGCTCTTCTGCAAAAACAGCAAGAAGGCTATTCCAAACTGGCCGTGGGATCTATGAATTAAATTTCTTCAGAAGTGGCGCTTCTGCCGATTGACTTTTGATGTGTTTATATCGAGAATCGATATATGATAAATCGTACCGTCGTGGCCGTGCTCCGTATTTTGCTCATCGGAGCCCTTGCAGCCACCATCATTTTGCAAGTCATCGGCCTACCCTGGCTCTCGGGTGTCATGGCTCAGGACTACCCCGCCGAGGCGTATATGCGGTGGCCGATACTGGTGTTGGCCATTTTGGGTCTTGGGTGCGTCGAGGTTGGGATCATCTGCACGTTGCGTCTGATCAGCTTCACCCTGCGTGACGAGGTCTTTTCCCGACGAGCATTGCGCTGGGTTGATGGCATTATCGGAGCGTTTCTCGCCGGAGCCCTGGTCTGCCTGGCCACCATCGTTTATCAGTCCTTTACCGTGGGTGGCCCTCCCGGATGGATGCTAGTGCTGCTTTCCGGCGTCCTGGGCGGCATTGGCCTGGCGTTGCTCATGGTCGTCATGCGCAGCCTGCTCCTCCAAGCAACAAGCTTGCGTACCGAGCTAGCCACGGTGATCTAATGAGTATCGTGGTTCGGATCGATGTCCAGCTCGCCAAACAGAAGATGTCGGTAAACGAGTTCGCTGAACGGGTTGGCATTACGCCAGCCAACGTTTCCGTGCTGAAAAACGGGCGCGCCAAAGCGGTGCGATTCAGCACACTTGCAGCCATGTGCGAAGTTTTGGACTGTCAGCCGGGTGATCTTCTGGAGTGGGTGCCCGACGAAGATCACTGAGCGGCCACCCCACTCAGACGCCTTCGCTTCGACGGCGGAGACAGCTGCACGCGATAAACGATGCCCGCCCGAAACAACAGCCTTAGCTCCCTACTTGGCTGTGACTCGCAACTTCGTTTGGCGGCTTTTCGCAGCTTCATGTGGCGGTCTGACCGTCACTTACCTGTTGCTACCTTAATGCACCACTTAGAGTGCCGGAGCTGACTAAGGCGGATAGATGCGCGTGTAAAAGCGCGTATGCCATCATGCGATTTTCTGTACTTGAGGCACCATAGACAGTATGGATAAAACGCCTGAGAACGGTGCCCCGACTGTAGACGATGTTCGGCTATACGAAGCGCACATGGAACGCATAAAATTACGGATTGAGGAAGCTAGGGGGCTGCTTTATAAAAAGCCTTCTGATGAACGCGACTTGCTTTATGCCGTCCTTCAGTTGCGAATAGCTATTGAAGAAACTGCCTGTGCCTCATTGATAGCGAACCGTGCTTCTTTCGAAGATGCTGAGAAAGCATTTCGATTGAAGCGATTCGAGGACGTGCAAAAGGCTTTAAAATCCTTGAACCCATCCTATTGGCCAGAAGCAGTGAAGGAAACGGCGCCTGAATCTAAAACAGGAGCAGTAGCTAGTTTTAATCCCGTCGAAGATGCACTAACTGACGCTGATTGGCTGAAAATCTGGGGAAAGCTTAGCTCTATGCTCCATATGCAAAATCCGTGGTTACCGAAGCACGATATAAAAAGAAATCATCAATTCGCAAGAACCGTTGTAAATAAGCTGGTGACTACTTTAAATTCTCACGTCACGAAGCTTGTTGGAGGGAAATATTTTGTCATGGCTCAGGTCTGGGCTTCGCCAGTTCGCGCCTATAGTTTCGGTCTGGTTCCTAACTCAGATACCTGACCGGATAGGGACTTAGGCAAAACTGCATAGACTTTCTGCTGTCTAACCAGGTATACCTGCGTAGGCAGTCCTCGCCGCTTCCGGCACCCACGCGAACCTGTGATCTCCTCCGCTAACTGGGGGGTCATTCGATGCTTCGTGACGGCGTTGGTGACGGCGTCGATTTCTTTGATCTTCATGACCCGCTGCACTAGGGACCGAGGCAACTCGCATCGCGAACCAGGCGGGCACCGAAATCGAGGCACTATACACCTTCCAAGAGGCCACTCTCCTCCAAGTAGCGCATGGTAGGACAGCGATCCACGTGACAGAGAGCCATTGCTGGACCGGTGCCGCAAACATCAACGGCAACAGGTCCAGCTCGCGAGCATCCCCGAAAAGACCATTGCTGACCACTTAGCACTCCTTACCATACGTATGGTAGGTTAATCGGGTGACTACAAAACCAATGCTTCTCGACGCGCCACTCGCTGTGCTGCGTGCGGGTGAGACACTGACCATTGATGCTGTTGCGCGTGAGGCCGGAATGACCAAGCCGGGGGTCGTGCATCATTTTGCGACCAAGGAGGTTCTCACGCTGGCGGTGCTCGAGCATCAACTCGACTTGTGGGAGGCAGAAATCCTAGCGCGTGCCGGGGCAGATGCCAGTGCCGAGGACCGGTTGCTGGCGTATGTCGAGCACACACTCCTAGGCGATATGGACACCTCCGATCTCGTTCTGCTCGCCGACCCCAAACTCCGACACAAGCTCTCAGAGCGGTGGGCCGACCGCATGAACACCTGGTTTGGCCATTTGGACGAACCCCACCTCACCGCAGTTCGTCTCATCGCAGACGGGGCGTGGATCAACCGTTGCCTGGGCTTACTCGACATGGACGAGGAGATCCGCTCTGCCACTGTTGCCCTCGCCTCCGAACTTCTCCAGAAAGGAACGAATCTGTGACCCAACAAGAATTGCACGAACCTGACACTCAACATGTACAGCACGAGCCTGTGAAGATGTGGCTCTTTCTTGCAGCCGCGATCGTCCTTGAAGTCACCGGATCACTTGCGCTAAAAGCAGCGCTAGACAACCCCTTCTTCTATGCGGTCGTCGTCGCTGGCTTTATTGGCTCGTTCGCTTGCTTATTCAAGTCCCTGCGCAACGGCATGAATCTCGGCGTTGGGTACGGCATCTGGGGAGCGTGCGGCGTGGCACTGACGGCGGCGATGTCACGGGTCATCTTTGGTGAACCGATTACGCTGCTTATGGGCATCGGCATGGCCGTCATCATCGCGGGAGTGTTGCTCATTGAATTCGGTTCACACATGGCTCAGAAACCCGCTCACAACGACGTGGTGGTGACTCGATGAATACCCTCGCCCTTGTCAGCCTCATGATCGCGATTGCCGGTGAGCTTGCCGGTACGATGTCCCTGCGCATGGCCAGTAGCAGTGGCCGGAAACGCTGGTGGATCGGCGTCGTCGCCGGCTACGTTGTCGCATTCAGCATGCTGTCTGTCACCCTTGCTCAAGGGGTCCCCCTTGGCGTGGCCTACGGCATCTGGTCCGCAGCCGGTGTGGCCATTACCGCGGTCTTGAGTCGAATCTTCTTCAAAGAACCCCTGACTTGGGTCATGAGCATCGGCATCATCTTGATCGTCGGCGGTGTCCTGTTGATCGAGGTCGGCGGAGTTCACTAAGCCTGAACACCCTCCCGGGATCTACAGCCCTGCAGGGTCGAAGCCGGCTCAGCTCCCCGCGCCGTCGGCTGGCGCTGCACCGCGTCTTCGCCCACCGTCCTCGGGTCAGCTGACGCCGCACAAACAGCGCCAGGCGTGCTATTTCTCAGTCCTCTGCGACTGGCCTGGCCGTCTCCTGCAAACCCAGCACGCGCCCATCGCGCACCACAGCAGTAACAACCCTCGTATCGACTACCCGATTGTCCACTTCATGCTGTTCCAGAAACTGGCAGACGCCCGGAATCAAATGGGTCATGTCGCTGATTCTGATCCGCAGCCCAGGGCGAGAACCGCCCCCGCGGCTGAGCCCCGAGCGAAGTGCAGCCAAATCTAAGAGCTCGCCGTGGACTGTCACGAGAGAAAAGTCGGGGTCATGCGCATCGAGAAAGGCTTGGAAACTGCCTGGCTTACCCTCGCTGAGCCAGTCCGCCAAGTGATCATGATGCGAAACCATCAGCCGGTGGAGGTAGTTCATGCCGTCACCCTAACAGAACAGCGTATGCCCTTCAGGTAGCGTAACCAGACGTGGCCTAGACGACTACGAAAACAGTTTAAGCGAGATTCTTACTGGCCCACGTGTCAAATCAGGTATACCCTTTTACACACCTTGCGGTCCGACGAGAGTATGCTGTGTGACTGTTAACTTCGTTTGGCGGCTTTTTGCAGCTTGGTTTGGCGGCTTCAGGTCAGCCCACCATTAGGGTTATTCGGGCGGCTTCGACCACGTCGTGGGTGAGGGTGCTCAGCTGTCGTCGGCAGGGAGTTGTTGAATGCGCCGGTAGAGGGTGGCTCGGGACATGCCAAAGTCCCGGGCGACCTGGGTGGCTGGCTCCCCGGATTCGATCAGTTTCATCGCGCTACGGATCTGGCTGTCGGTGAAGGCTCGGCGTCGGCCGCCCAGATCTTTGCCAGCGGCCCGGCGTTTAGCTACGGAATCGGTGATCCGTTCGCGCTTGATGTCCAATTCCATCTGCGCCAACGCGGCCATCACGGTGAACACCATCGACCCCATTGGAGTGGAGGTGTCCACGTCACCGCCACCCAGATTGAGCACCCGCAACCCCGCACCCCGATCCCGCAGCTGTTGGGCGAAGGTGAGCATGCTCTGGGCGGACCGGCCCAACCGGTCCAACGTCGCAATCACCAACGTGTCACCGGATTCCAGGGCTGCGAGGGCTTGATCGAACCCCGGACGGGAGGTTCGAGCCCCCGAGACCCCATGGTCGACATAGAGATCATCGCGGCGAACACCGGCGGCCACTAAGTCCTCGATTTGACGGTCAGCCTGCTGGCCACGAGTCGACACCCGCGCATACCCAATAAGTTTATTCATGCCACCTCACACTGTCTTACAACCCACGCTGTTGACACCATTCTAGACTCGGGTTGCAGGACAGGGCTGCAAGACACCCAAATGCTTGAAATTGTGTGAGCCTCAAAGTTTGGATGAGACGTCTCGCAAGCCATCCGTTGCAAGACGCTACACCTGATGCCCGGCACCGCTCGTCCCCATCGCCCAGCTGCGACCGATAATGCAACATTGGGAAATTCGGAGAGTGCTAGTTCAGTATCCGCTGTATAGTTCAGTCTATGCTGATTAATGCTGCTCGTTTAGATGTGATGCACCGGTTGGGTCGAGCCATGGCCGATCCGACACGGTCCCGAATTCTGTTGACGCTGTTGGAGGGGCCTGAATATCCGGCAGTGCTTGCCCG
>NZ_LXEY01000102.1 GCF_001657475.1 Enteractinococcus helveticum | reverse complement strand
ATGAGCTGCCCAAAACCCTGCAGCTGCCAGCAGCCGCCTGGATCAACCAGCCCACCGAACCGTCACAAAAGGACACACAACTCGCTGCCTAAACACTCGCTGGTCTCACCCGACTTGAAAATTACCGCTATTGACGTTTGTCGGTTGCACATCCTCAACAGCCTTAGCGAGTTTGCGGTAGGTGGGTGTCAAAAGCTGCGCTGCAGTGGCTTTTGGTTGGGTCTCATCTGGGGCTGATGTTCTTGATTTCTTCAAAAGGTAGTCTTCACAGTATGCGATGGCGAAGGACAAAGACATCAGTGAAGCAGTGCGTGTATGTGGTCTGTGCACTCCACGATGTGATGATTGCTATCATCGCTAAGAAGAGGATCTCATTCTCGACGAAGAAGACCCAGCGGCGTCAAAGGGACTTGCAGTTCAGGGCGAATCGTCAACAGAATTGTCGCAATGGCTTCTATACGCGCAACCCGGCAACAAGTAAAACGTCGTGCTTCGCTGCAGCGGGGGGTTATTACGCAGCGGTAGCCGGCACTACGTCACTATGGAACGGAAAGTAGATTATGAGAATCCGCCGTCGAAGTGTGTTCTACCTGGCCCTGGCTAGTGTGTTAAATTTCAGTGTGTTTGTTCTGGCCTGGGACTTCCTGGGATTATTTACTAACACGCTGCCGCCGTTATTGAGCATCTGCGTGATCAGTCTTTCGATCACGGCGCTCTTTGTGAGTGTCTGGATCTCGACTACAGTTGTGACGATAACGTGGCTCAGACGCATTGCTCTGATAGTGGTACTCGCTGCGTCCCTCGCTACTGTGGTCGGCGAGGTCGTGGTGCTCAACAGCGAAGACGGCAACCTCGGGGTTGGTCTGATCCCGGCTACAGGAACTTTGCTCCATATGCTGTTGGCGGCACTGTTGTTCGCACTATGTTTTATCCATAGCGCATCAAAGACTATTCCGGGTATGGCAGGAGATCAGAGCATTCGATCCCGTGTTTCATGAGTGGCATATGCTGCGACGTCCTATATACCACTGACGACAAAAACTGTTAGAAACTCGAACGTAAAAAACCTAACATAGAAGAACGTCAACTGGATTTGTAAAAATAAGAATTCATCCCGCTTCAATCAGCAGACCAAAGGATATTCCGTACAGCGTGGCAAGAATTACCAAAGCGCTGTGCAGACTCGAATAGATACATGGCCATGTGGGAAATAGAGAATCGAGACCCCTAAATGTCTGCCGGCATGAGTGATGAAGTTGGCATTTATATTGTCGAGCGGGACGGTGATCCGCCATCGCAGCGCCTTGTCATAGCAACTGTGAACCGAGAAAAAGCCTTGGAAGCATTTGAGCAGGGTGGGCAGGAACGCCCCGAAGCAGACATCCTGGTCTACAGAATTGAAATGCCTACCAAGACGGTGAAAGACCAATTACCAGAGGTCTTTATCCTCACCCAGATTGAAACACCTGATATTGAATACGGGCTTGATGCCTTCGCAACACGAGAGGAAGCAGAAGCAGCACTACGAGAACGAAGTCCCGGCTGGGACCCTGGAGTGCTAAACATTCTGCCGGTTTCGACTACTGCATAAGGTTCGAGATCACACGACACTAGCGCGTGCACGTGGCGCAGTACTGCCACCGGTCAGAACGCACCCAACACTGACAGAGTTCGTATCACCCCACGAAACTCAACAGCTCATCCTACGGATTGAGACCCCTCACAGTGGGACGAGCTGCACGCCGTCAAGACCCACATACCGGCGTTGACACCACTGATCCGTTTCGGGTCCTGCTCAACAGATCCTCCCTATCATCGGTGCTGATAACGCTTTCAGGTGGATGCTGGTTTCCACACCATGTCGGCACCAGCGTCTACGAGCACCCATTGGATGTGTTCCTGGTCGTAGGCGATATCCGAGGAAAACCAGTAGGTTTCGTCGGGGTTCCAGCCGGCGATTACACTGGCAGTCCCTGTGCTGTCATCGACAGGGATCGCCACGCCGGCTGCACCCAGGTATGCACCGACCTGGAGGTGAACACCATCATAGTGTTCTGCTACTTGCACCCAATCAGGAACCACCCAACGGCCTGCGCGCCCAGTGGTACGAAACCAGTCGTGGCGCTTTTGCGCGGTGACTTCGATGGGGAATCGTGCACACAGCTTGGCCCAGTCAGCAGCGTTTTCAATCTCGAACACCGACATACCCTTCGGCACGATCAGCTCCACGCTTACTGCTTGCTCCCACCCGAGACTGTCTTCGACCAACCACAGTCCGGCAGGGCTGCCATCACCCAGCAAGCGCGTCGATGATGGCAGGGTAAGGGGAGGGTGGGATCCCCATTCGCCGCTCCAGTTCGCAGTAGGGTCTGGGTCGCGTTCCGTACGAGCGATGTGCTCTTCGGCCCGTTCGCGGCGTCGGGCCGTCAGCAGTGCTGCGTGAACATCATCAGGAACAGTTTTTGGCAGGATGTCTTCCCACTGCAGTGCATATTGAGCAGAGATATCGACCGGGGTGCACCACCATGTGGTGTGTGGCGGAGCGGTGATATGGTGTGCGACGCGTTGCAGTGCACCTGACATCTCAGGTGTCGAAGCCAGGATGTCTGCACCGTCGGGTTCCTGCCAGTAGCGAGCCGAATCCACAGCAGCAACCAGAGCGTTTCGCAACACTACAGGCGTGGGTTCTAACAGCTCGACTGCGCCCAACCGCTCAGCGACCTCGGTGGCAGTGACCTCAGGGATGTCTAACTCCGCGGCGACGTCACCAAATAGCGAGTCAAACCAGCCAAATGCGGACTGCATTCGCAGTGCACGACCACCGATCACATCTGGATCAAGCCAGTGTGCTGCATAGATGACCGCTTGGCCAAATGAATCTTCACTACGAACCGGGTGCTGTGCCAGCTCCGAAGCCAGTGCATACTCCAACAGCAGCCGTCGGCCTCGCGGACCTGCCAGCAGCAGCTCCGCCACACGCGATGCTGAAGGTGAGCTATCCATCGCCTCGGCCCCTTATTGATCAGGTGAATCCTCGCCGCGAACAGCCCTCAGTGCAGCCAAAGAGGCTGTCAAGATGAAAGTCGCCCTTTTGGAGCAGAGTACCACCGACCACAGCATACTCGGTATACCCTCTTTGACATAGTGGCGGTTTAAGTCGTGAGGTAGGATGAGCGCAAAACTGACGTACCGCGAGAGGTGCTGGCTATCGCATTCTTTGTGACCGTTTTGTCTATAGTCGTCTCGATCTATACGTGGTGGCAGGCCAATCCCCAGCGTATGCAACGTCTGGGCAGAAATGCTGCAGTAGGCATACGCTCTTCCGCCACGATGAAATCCGATGCCGCATGGAATGCCGGCCATAGAGCTGCATGGCCGAAAGTAAAACAAGGGTCTGTGGTGCTCCTAATCGGATCACTGGTTTCCGCAGGTGCTATACCCTTTTATCTCAACCACCTCAGGAACTGCATTCTGGGTCGCAATAATAGGTGTCGGCTACCTTGCATATCTATGGCTAATTCTTGTCGGCTTCAAACACGCCCAGCGAGCATCGAAAAGCCTTACCGCATCAGCCAACGACACCGCCATCTGAACCTGCGAAAAACCGCCAAACGAAGTTGCGAGTGACAGATCACAGGCGTAATGAAACATCTGGTGTCTAACAGGGTGCCCCTGTTAGACGCTGCTGATCTGCTTGGCAGTGCGAGACAGATCCTCCTGTTTAGGAGGTTTCGGGGGACGCTGGTTTCCACACCATGCCGGTGCCAGCGTCTCGGAGCTCCCATCGGGTGTACTGGTGATCGTAATTGATGTTTGATGAGAACCAGTACGTTTCATCGGGGTTCCAGCCGGCGATCATGCTGGCGGTATCTGTGCTGTCATCGATAGGGATCGCGACTCCGGCTGCGGCCAGGTAGGCACCGACCTGAAGATGTATGCCATCATAGTGTTCTGCTACTTGTACCCAATCGGGAACGACCCAACGGCCTGTGTGTCCGGTCACCGCATACCACTCGGGGCGTTTTTGTGCAGTGACCTCGATAGGAAACTGTGCACATAGGCTTGCCCAGTCAGCAGCGTCTTCGATTTCGAAGACCCGCAGACCCTTTGGCACAATTAGCTCAACACTGTCGGCATGCTCCCATCCCAGACTGTCTTCGACAAACCGTAGTCCTGCTGGGAGGCCATCAGAAAGCAGACGCGTCGACGAAGGCAAGGTAAAACACGGATGAGACCACCATTCACCACTCCCTCCCGCAGTAGGATCTGAGCCTCGTTCTACCCGAGCCCAGCGCTCTTCGGTGTGTATCTGGTGACGTGCCGCCAATAAAGTTTCCTGAACATTCTCAGGAATCGTTTTGAGCGGTGTATCTTCCCACCGCACAGCATATTGCCCAGACATATCGACCGGAGTGCACCACCACCTGATGAAAGTCGAAGCTGCAATATGGGCAGCAACGCGGTACAGTTCACGCAACATCTCAGGAGTTGCAGCCAAAATATCTGTACCTTCCGGTTCCTGCCAATACCGAGCACTGTCCACCGCTGCACCCACAGCGTGCCGCAGTCGCCACGGCGTTGGCTCAAGGAGCTCCAGTGTTTTAAGCCGCTGCGCAACCTCGTCAACTGTTACCTCAAATGGCTGCCCATCCGAAGTGACCCAACCAAACACTGCACTAGCAGTCATTTCATCTGGATCCATACGATACGATGCATAGACAACCGCTTGCCCAAACGTCTCATCGGTCCGTACCGGGTTGCGTTCCAGCTCAGACGCTAGCGCATACTCTAATAAAAATCTCCGCCCACGCGGACCCGCCAGCAGAAGCTGCGCCATACGCGACGCCGAAGGTGAGCTATCCATCGCCTCGCCCCCTTTAGTTCACGGAGAGAACAGCGCCCACCAGCCCTCAATGCAACCAAGGAGCTGTTAAAATGCGAGGCGCTCTTTGGGAGCAGATTACCACCGACCGCGTCATACTCGGTATACCCCCGTTGAAACTTCTGCATGTCAGGGTGAAGTTCTTGACGGGAGCTGAGGATTCATATGTGCTGGTACTCAATGTAGAAAGCTGGACACATTTTGACGGGTGGTTTAGCGACGCCGGAAACTTCGAAGTGTGGATGCGTGCCAGCGACCTTCGAACCGGCCAGTTCAACCAAGCATGGTGCATGATTCGTACCGACCATCAACGATCAAGATACCCAATCACGACAAATCCGATGCACGAAAGCGAAGTACAAAAAAGATGGCAGAAACCGCTGTCGCGGAACACCGTGCAGCGAAGTGAAAGTCCACAACCAGCAAAGACCCAGACGTCAGGCTAGCCGACTAAATCACGGTGGCTACGGCAGGTTTTTCAGGGTCCCAGAACCCTAATTTCGCAGGAGGAACAGGCCATCAAGTCGCGGTTCCGTGACTAGAACAAGGCTGGGTTGCAGCACCGCACGGGCACGCCCGCACGCTCCAGACGGTCATGTCTTCTTCAAAGCAGGACAGCGGCATCATGCTGAAATGATCAGCGATTTGCCTCGCGATGCAGAGTGAAGTCTTCCTGGCCCATGTTGGCGGGTAGTTGCCCCTCGACTTGGTCAACGGCTGTGTCGGGGTCGGTGACCATCACGATGTTTGGACGGATCTTCGTCCAGCCTGCGGGCAGATCGATGTGAGCGTTGTCGGGTATTAAGAACGCTTGGCCTGGGGCACCCATTGTCGTGGCGTCCAGGGGCACGATCATATCGTCGATATCCTCAGGGCCGACACAGTTGGACATCGCCTTATCCCGGTCGGCATGCACCGCAATAAAACACAAACCCTGGGTCGTTTCGTCGGGGTTGGTTCGGGCCATATAGAAATCTATTGTCTCGCGGTCACCAAGATACCGGAAGTAGTGATCATCTACGCCCTGTAAGGCCTCGTCGTCCAGGACCACGGCAGGAACGTCCTCCTCGGTCGGCTGGTGAGAAAATACCCCATACTCATTCACTACTGTCGTCTCGGGTGCGGCTTGACACGCTGTGAGACCCGACACTGCGAGTCCCGCTCCGACCAGCAGTGGGACTCGGCCCAAGTGATTCCAACGTGCAATAGCTATGACCATGCAGGCAGTCTACAGACTCCTGCGGTCTTCCAGGAAGGGATCGGGTGTCGTTTTCGCGGTGACTAGGGGTTCTGCACCGCTGGACACACAGTAGCCTATAGGATGTATCACACTGCACGAGACGCTGGGGTGGTGGCGAGTGGTCCCCTACCGAGCACAGCGGTGATAGGTATCGATTATGCTGCAAGGCATGGTTCGGAGACATGTCGCCCTCGCCATGGGGCAGGGCTACTGTTAACGGCCTGTTCGCAAGCGAACGCTAGTCAAAGCCTGGCAATTTTAAACTAACGACACTTCCACGCGACCCGTTCCTGAAGCGGTCACGGCATTGCCATATGTCGAAGGTGACTCAGCTCGATTTCTAGGGGACCACAACGACAGGACATATTTTGTGGCCCGCCATACCGAGAACCCAGATCATCTGGTGTGTTTAATCCAGTTCGATCCTGCGACCGATCAGGCAGGAGCAGGATGCTCTGACACCCAGAATATGACAGACGGCAAGATCACCATTTTGGAAGATGGTTCTGCAGCGGTAGCTCTGGTGGCCGATGACCCGTGAACAACATACCTACAAGAGGATGACTGGCAACAAACCGCAGAAAACCTCTGGATCAAGGTTCAACTACTCTGTGAATCCAGGCTGCCCGGCAACAGCGCAGCTTTGAACCGTCACGAACGTAACCGCCAACGGGAACTGCGATATGCCGCCAAAGAAAGCTAACAGTCACACCGCAGAAGAGTACAACGTTATAGCTTTGAAGGTCCCAACGATCTATGTCACGGTGAGGAGACGACACGTGTCAACTCACGCCCCTTGATGTACAAATAGGTAGCGACCTATGAATACGACTTCTCGAACATCCCGGCTGGGCCTCGGCCTGTTTCCAAGCAGTCTCCTGCAACGCTTCTGCCTTCATTATCGCAATCTCCTCACCCCAGTTTGGTACCTGCCCGCGCGTTCCCGGCGTCTTACTGGTTCGTCGCAGCGTTCACAAGGCGGTACTCGATGACATAACTCCGATGATTTATCCGCGCCATGCCACGGTAGCCCAACCCTATGCTGGCGCCAAGAACCTAAACCAGCCGCGCCCGTATATGAGCCCACCTCGATGCTTGGCGGCTCGGTGATCCGGTCCCACAGCTCGTAGGTGGTCCCCTGGACGCCGACGACGCAGGAAACGCCAGAGTTGCCGACGCGACAGCCGTGGCAACATTCGTGCGGATCACTGCCGACAACTTCCGCCTCATCGACCGACTACTCACACAGATCGAACGGTCCAAAGCCGCACGGCAAGCCTTGCTCATCGGCCACTAAACACCGCGAAAACTACGCCACTTACCGCTGTGACTCGCACCTGAGCTGTTGCCGTTATGCCTGCTCAGCGTCGGGCGTGTCCAGTGAGGGTTCCTCATGTGGCATAGGCCCTGCGGCTCTGGGCTGACCGCTGGTGGCCTTGGTGTCGATTCGTGCAACCAGCTCCCGAATTTATACAGCTTTGTGCACGCATCATCTAAGCAAGAAGACCTACCGGGCACAGGACTGCTAACGGTTAAGATTCAACAGGCGGCTAGCCAAGTTTAGATTGGCAGGTGTCTTCACGGGGCGGATTATTCGAAGTGGCGTAGGTACCGCTGAGGTGCGTTGAGGAACCTGGACCAGTTTTGTACCATTCCAAGTTCATCGTATGCCGATTCGCGCAGGCCCCACTCACCGATCTCATAGAGTTGGGCCTCGGGCAATGCCGCCAGAATCGGAGAATGCGTGGCTAGCACGATTTGAGAACCTTGGATTTTCAACTCACGTAGTAACCCGATCAGGGTCAAACAACCGCTAAAAGATAATGCGGACTCGGGCTCATCTAACACCCACAATCCCGAAATGTGGGATCGTGCAACCACGAAGTCTAAGAACGCTTCGCCGTGGCTTTTATCGTGTAAATTGCTCGCCCCAATGGCCTCAAGATAACTGAAGTGACCGTGCATCTTCTCAGCACGCAAAAAGACACCGCGTTTCGAAGCTCCCGCGCCCCGCACGAGTTGGAGATGTTCTACCAGCATCGATTCAGTGGCTCGGGTTTCATGCCGGGCAGCATGAGTACCGCCTTCAGGGTTGAGCCCAAATGCAGCAGCAAGTGCTTCAACGATCGTCGATTTCCCGCTTCCATTATCTCCCACTAAAACCGTAACCGGGCTGAAATCAAGACCTGCATCGAGGATCTGTTGCACCGGGGCCAGTGTCGCAGGCCAGAAACCTCTTTCCATGGGGGCCTGGGGGTGTTCTTCAACTCGCCGTACCGGTAACGCGCTGAAAAGACTCATAGAACCAGCCTAAAACAGTGATCCTCGACTGAGGTACGTCTCGGGCCGTCGATGATCGAATACCATGCGGAATAACAACGAATTTACACGTAGGCAACGGGGATGGAGAGCTAGCTTTGCAAACTGAACGCAACGTTGGTCATGAGTTTTTACCCCAACACTCGGACGGAACCTGAATCCACACGGGTATGCCAGATTAGACAGTCTGGAGCGTGTAGAACTGAATGATAGAAACGGGACATAAACATCCCGATAGAAATCGAAGCCACAGATCAAATTGAAGCGAAACGTATTCTGGCGCTTTGCCCGCGTAGTGAACGACATGGCGCGATAGAGAAAGAAGTGACGAGCGAAGCGTGGAACCCTGGATGGACACCGTTGGACAGACCGATCTTTATCGGTCTAAGTATCGGTGAACCAAAACTCTATCGATTCGATATACCAGTGGAAACTAGCATCAGACGCTAAGGGCAACGTTGCAACTCCGGGTATACCTGGTCTGATGCTGAGTGATTAGTCTGCATTATGCTGCGGTTGCATTACCGATACTGGACGACTGTAGATTCCACAGGGCTGTTTTGTAAATTCGTGCCTGTCTGAAGCGCCAGTCAAATCATGCGCTTAGACTTAGAATCGCCCAGTACAAAGATATGAACGGATGGAAGAATTGACCTTGCCGTTACGTCATAGTTTTTAATAGACGGTATGCGTATTGGTGAGTTAGCGGAAGTCGTCGGGGTCTCGTCTCGTACCATTCGACATTATCATCACGAGGGTTTATTGCCGGAACCTTCTCGGGACTCGAATGGATACCGGCGTTATACGATTGCCGATCTGACACTGTTACTGAGGATCCGACATCTCCGAGAGTTAGGCCTTAGCGTTT
>NZ_LXEY01000101.1 GCF_001657475.1 Enteractinococcus helveticum | reverse complement strand
GCCATGTCGAGGTCTTTCTTCAGATGTGTTGTTTCGTCACTTCCATCTTCGGAAGACCTCGACTCTTTTTATGCCTTCAACACGCCCTGATCTAAAACATCATCTACACCCAAAATTCCGAAGAGCCATTTAATACTGCATGCATTGCAGCTGGTCGAGGAAGCCTCCGATTCCAAGCGAGAGGTTTCTGGTTTGCTCCGCGTGGGGCTGTTTTCAACACTTGCCCCATTTTTCAGTCCGCCCATCCTCAAGGAATTTGCCACACTGTATCCGGGACTTGATCTGCGGTTGACCGAGGATAGTGCCCAGGGCCTGTATGATCGGTTGGCACTCGGTCAGCTCGATGTCGCAATCCAGTATGGGTTCCAGGTTTCTGAGAAGCTGTTCTTTACCCCGCTCTATGAGTTTCGACCCTATTTGCTGGTACCTGCCCATCATCGTTTGGCTGGGCAGCTCGAGGTCAGCCTGCGAGACGTCGCCGACGAGCCGGTGATTGGACTAAATATTCAACCCACCTTGCAAAACACACGTGAGTTATATGCTCAAGTGGGGCTCGAGCCGAAAGTCGTGCACAATACCTCAAGTTTTGAGGTCGCCCGCTGTTTGGTGGGTAACGGATTGGGCATTACAGTGCTGTTTCAACGTGCAGCCACCACCTCCACCTATGACGGGAACACCGTCGTTGCCCTGCGGTTAACGGACAGTATTCGTCCCTCAACCTTGGGAGTTACCCAAACTCAAGCTGCCACCGAAACAGAGCGTGTCAAAATGTTTCTGGACTTCATTGATGAGCTGGTCAATACCTCCCCGGTGTTCCGCCAGCTTTAGTGTCGACGTTCAGGACCGTCGGGTGCTGAGGCTGTGAACATCGTGATGACCAGTTCTCGTACAGCGTCAGCGCGATGCGTAGCGTGAGCTTCGAGGTCGCGAGAAAGTACCACCGGTTCGGTGGCTAGTGGTGGGTCGATTGCCAGATCGACGATGCGCAGCCCTTCATGTGACAGTTCCGTGTGTGTTGCTTGAAAGAACAAAGAGTAGCCAAAACCGCGAGCCACCATGGAGCGTACGGTTTCATAGCTTGTGGAGCGGTGGATGACGTTGGGGTGCAGGCCCTGACCGTGGAGTAGTCGCAACGTATTGTCTCCAGCCGGGGGTAAATCCAGCAGAATCAGTGGCTCGTCTTCCAGTGCTTTGAGTGCCACGGAATGCTGATTGGCCAGGGGGTGGTTTTCCGGTAAGGAGACGTGCGGCGAGGCATGGAAGAGTTCGTCCGAGATGACACCGGTGGGTAGCCCGATCTGGTAGGAAATCATCATGTCCAGGCGCCCCTCGAGAAGTTTCTGACTCAGCTGCTCCACCGGACCCTCTTCGATGTCGAGTGTAATGTGCGGTAGCTGTTGCGTGGTTCGCGCCCACAGCTCGGGAATAATCGTTGCCGCCAGCGTGGCATAGCAACCAATCTTGACCGGACCTCGTGGTGTATCGTCACGGTTGCCGATCAACAAGGTGAGTTCTTCAGCTTGGGCTAGTAGCCGCTCAGTGTGCACGACCAAATCATGGCCCGCTGTCGTCGTAATGAGTCCTTTGGCGCGGCGTCGAATAAACAGTTGCGTATTGAAGATGGTCTCGAGTTCGGTGACCGCCGATGACACCGCGTTCGGAGTGACGAATTTGGTGTCAGCGGCTGCGGCGAACGATCCATAGTGCGCGGCGGCGATGAACAGTTCCAACTGGCGCAGGGTGGGCTGTGTTCCAGGCGAAGAAGTCATAACGAAATTTTAGTGCATATAAACCAACATTACCCTCAGTTGCACTTCTTTATTGTGTGCGTCACAGTTAATGGTGTGAACGACAACACCCTCTTTGCACGCATCGACCGCATCGCCGGGCTGGCTTGGGGAGTCCATACTCCGTTTTGGGAGTATATCCAGCGGATCCCCGACGGCCTCGTGGCGGTGCACAACGGTGCAAAGATATTGGAATCAGGCGCGACCTTCTTTCCGTTGGATGCCGCATCAGCGACCGCACACGAACTGCGGTTTGTCGGCGATCTGGAATTTCGCGGGCATAACGGCATGATGGCGGTTACCGTGCAGCAGCCGTGGCTACAATGCCATGGTGAGCGCTGGCAGCTGACCATCGTGGACCCATTTGAACCCGGCTCCCGGATGCCGATCGTCGACATTGAATTGCATGACGAGGCGACCGGCACGGCCCGGTTGACTGAATCCGGAACCGATTTGTTCATGGGTAACTACAACGAAGGCACGCTCTTTGACCCGGTGCGAATTGTCTGGGCAGAAAAGGATCAAGACTCATGACCACACCACACCACCACGGCAAACCAGCTCCAGTTGCAGACTGGGTGACGATCGAGGAACTCTACCGCGACCCGTTCCCTACCTTCGAACGCCTTCGCTCCGAAGGCGGGGTGCACTGGATCCCGGCAATCGGACGGTATCTGATCACCTCCTATGACGCCGTCCACGACACCGAACTGGACCAAGAAACCTTTTCGGCTAATGAAGAAGGCTCGTTGATGATCCGTGCCATGGGCCACTCCATGTTGCGTAAAGACGATCCCGAGCACCGGGTCGAACGCCAAGCCTGGCAGCCGGTCATGCGCCCATCGGTGGTCAAGAAAACCTGGGCCCCAATTTTTGAACGCAATGCCCAGCGTTACCTCAACGAGCTCAAAGCCAAAGGCCCAGGTGCGGATCTCGTCTGGGATTTTGCGGCACCATTTGCTGGCGAAAATTTGCGCGCCGTCACCGGTTTACATAACGTGACCCAGCAAGATCTGCAGCGCTGGTCGCAAACGATGATTGATGCCACCGGCAACTACGCTGATGATCCGGTGGTGTGGGCCAAGGGCGAGGCCTCGTATAACGAAGTTGATGAGGCCCTCGATGAGATGCTGGCCTGGCACAAAAAGCACCAGGACGACTCAATGCTGTCTGCACTGGTGAGACTGCCCGATTACCAAATGCCTGTAGAATCGATCCGAGCCAACCTGAAAATGACCATCGGCGGAGGACTCAACGAACCGCGCGATGCGATCGGTGTAGCCGCCTGGGCACTAATGCAAAACCCAGATCAATTGGCGCTGGTCCAAGCCGACCCTGCGAAATGGGACGCCGTGTTTGATGAAGCGATCCGCTGGGTTGCCCCGATTGGCATGTACTCGCGCCAGACTACCCGCGACGTCGTACTGCAGGGGACGTTCCTACCGGCCGGAGCGAAACTGGGGATCTCCCTGCTGTCGGCCAACCGGGATGAACAATACTGGAAGAATCCGGAACGCTTTGATCTGACCCGCACAGGCGAAGGCGCCCACCTGGCCTTCGGTAAAGGCGTGCACGTGTGCCTCGGCGCTTGGGTAGCTCGCGCACAATTTGCCGCAGCGCTACCAAAACTGTTCTCCGAACTGCCGAACCTCGACTTGATCCCAAACCAGCCAGCAGAAGCCGGCGGCTGGGTCTTCCGCGGCATGGACCTGCTGCCCGTACGCTGGGATGCCGAAGAACCAGCCGTCGGACAGTCCGAGGCCAGACCAGCACACGTGGCCATCGTGGGCTCGGGTCCTTCGGGCTCCTACACAGCCCAGGCCATCAAGCGACGCATGCCGGATGCCCGGGTGACCATCTTCGATAAATCCCCGACACCATTTGGCCTGGTGCGCTCCGGGGTGGCCGCCGACCACCAGGGCACTAAAGACGTCGAAGTGCAATTCAGTCAGCTCTTTGAACGACAAGGGGTCGAATTCATCGGCTCCACCACGGTGACTACCGGACAGCCGCTCGACGACGTGGCAATCCATGGTCGTCCATCCTTTCACGCGCCCAAAGTCTCGACCATGCACGCTGACGGGGCCGAGGTTACCCTGCAGCAACTGCGCGACACCCACGACGCGGTGGTTGTGGCTACGGGCCTGAGCGCCGACAACAAGCTGGCCATTGATGGTGCCGACGCACCGCAGGTCTACGGGGCCGGAAAGATCGCGCGACTACTCAATGCCGATGCCGAACAACACCAGGCCACTACCCAGCTGCCAACACTGGGGGAGACGACCACGGTGGTCGGTAATGGCAACGTAGCCATGGACATGATCCGCCTGCTGGCCTCAACCCCCGAGCAGCTGGCCGCCTCCGACATTGACGAACCCACCCACGCTGCGCTGACCCAAGACCTGCACACCATCAACGTCATCGGCCGGTCTGACGTCACCGCCGCAAAATTCGACACCGTCATGCTGCGCGAGATCACCGATCTACCCGGCATCACCCACACCGTAACCGGCTTCGATGCTGAAGCCGTGAGCGACGACGCCCGAGCCAAACTTGTGGCCGAACTCGCAGCACGCCCGGTGGAACCTGATGCACGCATGAAGATCAACTGGTACTTCGGCCACACTCCAGAAGCTGTAGTGACCGCCGATGACGCCATCGAAGCGATCTCGCTGTCGTCGAGTACGATGTCCTTCATGATCGGCACCACCTCGGTCATCACTGCCATCGGCTTCCATGGCGCCGACACCGAACAGCTGCTGAAGATCAGCCACGACGCGCGCGAGACCGGCCGGGTAGCCGATGGGCTGTACGCTGCTGGTTGGCTGCGCCGCGGACCGGTTGGCACCATCCCATCACAGCGCACCGATGCACGCGAATTGGCCGAGGTCATCGCAACCGATCTTGCCGCCGCAGGCACCAAACAGGTGACAGGGCTACCCGCGCTACGCAACCACCTTGCCCGGTCCACCACCTGGGACGGGTGGCTGATGATCGACGCGTACGAGAAAACCAATACGGATGCACCGCGTCCACGTACCAAACTGATCGATGTGCGCCGTCGTCGATTCATTGCTGCTTCGGCTACCCAGATGCCGCGCTCGCAGCAACCGCAACACGCAGTTGAGCTCAACAACGAGCACCTGCCGCCGCTGACCATTGCTTATGCCACCGAATCGGGCAACGCCGAACTGGTCGCTGAAGAACTCGTCCGCGCCCTGGCCGACCGCGCCAACGCCACAGCTATCGACATGTCAACGCTACAACCGGTAGATTTCCAAACAACCACCCCGATGCTGGTGATCACCTCCAGTTACGACGAAGGCGAATTGCCCACCGGCATCCGCGAGCTCTACGCCCGACTGTTAGCCGAAGGGACCCAGCTGAATTCACTGCACTACGCCCTTTTCGGGCTGGGCGATCGGTCCTATGAGTTCTACTCCAAAGGTGCTGACCTCCTGGATGAAGCATTCCACGACCTGGGAGCGCGCCGCATCGGCGATATCGGCCGTCACGACGCCGGCGGTCATATTCTGGCCACCGATGCAGCAACCGCCTGGGTGGCCACCGTTATCAACGAACTACTGGAGGCGAAGCTACAAGAAGCTGTAGTAGTCAGCTGATCGTGTCCAATCGTCACGAGGTGCTCTTCTCGACCAACCCTTTGAACGCCACAACACTGACGGGAGTCATGATGTCACTCGAAGATGCAATTCAACAAGCCGGCAATCCAGTCAACCTGCTGTGGGATTCCCAAACCCCGCCCTCGGTCGTCCCGCGACTTGCACCAGAGTTTTCTAACTGGCGCGATGAACAGCTCGCCTGGCGTCGCACCGCCGTCATCTACGACCAGTCCCACCACATGGTGGACCTGAACCTCAAGGGCCCAGACGCTCTGCGACTCATCAAAGCCCTGGCGATCAACTCGATGGAAAATTTCCCGGTCGATAAGGCCAAACAGTTCGTTGCCGTCAACTATCAGGGCTACATCATCGGCGACAATATCCTGTTTCACCTTGACGAAGATGAATACCGCGCCGTCGGTATTCCGCCGTCGATCAACTGGATGCAATATCATGCCGAAACCGGCGATTATGACGTCGAGGTCCGCCGCGATGAGACTTCGCTGCATCGGCAGGGACCACCAGAACTGTATCGTTACCAGCTCCAGGGCCCGGGTGCCATGGAGGTACTGCGCGATGCCAGTGGGCAAGAACCTCCGAAACTGAAGTTCTTCCACATGACCACCGTGACCATCGCTAGTAAACCCGTGCGCGTGCTACGCCACGGAATGGCTGGTGAGCCTGGCGTCGAAATCTGGGGTCCATGGGAGGACCGTGAAGCTGTCCACGGCGCCATTCTCGAAGCCGGAAAAGCCCACGATCTAGTACAAGTCGGTGCCCGGGCGTATCACACCAACGCTCTGGAATCCGGGTGGTTGCCACGACCGCTGCCGGCCATATACACCGATGAACGAATGGCCGATTATCGTCGGTGGCTCACCGACAACGCCTATGAGACCGTCTCCCCGTTGGGTGGAAGTTTCTATTCTGAAAATATTGAAGACTACTATTTCACCCCACATGAACTCGATTATGGGCGGATCATTTCCTTTGACCACGACTTCATCGGTCGGCAAGCATTAGAAAATATGCCATCGGAAGGTGGCCGCCAAAAGGTCACACTGGTGTGGAATGGTGACGACGTGGGCAAGGCGTATGCATCGATGTTCCAGCCGGGCACCGGAGCCAAATTCATTAATCTGCCAATGGCGCTTTATGACACCTTCCACTTTGACCGGGTAGAGGTGGATGGCAAGTTGGTTGGCTTATCCACCTGGACTGGCTACTCCTCGAATGAAAAAGCCATGCTGTCGCTGGCCGTGGTCGACGAAGCCTTCGCCGAACCGGGTACTGAAGTCGTGGTGAAGTGGGGCGAGGACGTGCCGTCGAAAAAACTGCAGGTTGAAGATCACGTACAGGTGGAAATCAGGGCGACAGTTCAACCCGCTCCACTCACGGAATTTGCAAGGACAGCTTACCGACAGTAACCAAGTACGTCGCATCGACGCCACAGAATCCAATGGACGGCACGGAAAAACCATAAAAGTGAGAACAAATGCTTGACTGTGACTGCTGTCACATGCATAATGGTCTCACGATGGAAACCATCTGGTAGATGCCCGAATGTCGAGATGACTTGCGGCGCTACCGAAGACGCAGATGTGTTGTTCCTGTGTGGTTATATGAGGCGGGAAATCTAATCCTGCTGTACCGCTGAGGTTCTGTGGTTGCGGTACCAAAGCCCGGGGAGGTTCTGACCCCGGGCTTTGCTCGTGCCTAGGCTTTCGGCCGCGGATCGACCGGTGCCGTACCCATGCGCGCATCGTGAATCCGGTGGATAATTTCCATCCCGATGGACCCTAAGACCTGACTTGCACAAGTTTAGTGACCCGTTTTAGCTCGTGATATTGAGCCCGTCCAGGAGCTGTTGGGCGTCGGCGGGGATGTCTGGTGGGAACGTGATTTCGTGGTCGCCGAGTTGGCCGGTGAATTCTCGTAGGGGTTTCAGGGTGGTGATGATCCGCTTCAACGAGACCCCGGTCTGGGTTTGCATGTAGCGTGCTACGGCCAGGGCGGTGAAGACCACCGTCAGGTGGGCTTCGATGGCATCGCGGGTGTGGTGAAACATCGGCCGTGCTCGTAGATCAGTTTTAGACATCCGAAAGGATTGCTCCACGTGCCACAACTGATGGTAGGAAGCCACGACTTCGGCGGCACCCATGGTGTCAGCATCGAGGTTGGTGATGTAGCCTTTCCACCCGGCAATCTGTGTTGCCCGGTCAAAGGTGGTCTGGTCAAAGACCCGGGTGGCGCCCTGGGTTTTCACGAACCGCGCGGATTTCACTGCCTGATTGCCCTCAACGACACGCATGGCGCGTTGTCGCTGAGCTTCTAGGGTGGTGACGTCCCGGTGAGCGCGTTTTGCTCGGTATTGCCACACGGCCCGCCAATGTTTGGCATCGGCTGACGGGTCCCACACGGGCTCATCAGGGTCATTGATCCGGTCAGGATTTGGCTGGTGTCGGCCTCGGGTGGTCACGGTATCCACGGTGGTACCATCCTCCGGTGGGGCATCCGGTTGGTGGTGAATGTGTTTTGTCAATTAGAAGTCGGCCATTAAAGCGATAAGAATCCGGCCACTTTGGCAGGGTTTCCTGCCAAAGTGGCGATAAGGGGTTATTTCATTAGGGCGTTTTTGACGCGGTAGGACTCGCCG
>NZ_LXEY01000100.1 GCF_001657475.1 Enteractinococcus helveticum | reverse complement strand
GGGCATGTCGAGGTCTTTCTTTAGATGTGTTGTTTGAGCACTTCCATCTTCGGAAGACCTCGACTTTTTTATGCCTTCAACACACCCCGGTCACCAAACCGATCTACACCCAAAATTCCGAAGAGCCCGTAATGTGCGACAACAACCGCAGGCGGGTCGGATCCGCCAGGGCTTTCAGCATGCCAGCGAAGCGATCAGCCTGCTCAGCATCGATGGGGCCATCGGTCAGCGAACAACATTGCGCAACAGGGTGAAGGATCAGGCGGGGGTCGTTGATTGCGGTGCTCATATCCCCATCATACATTGACGGTTATCAATGTGTTAGAGTGGTCTCGCTTTTGACGGATTGACAACTATCAATATGAGGGGCTTAGAAGCTGTATGAGCACGAGCGCGAATGCCGCTGCGACCACGGGGTCGCCGGTGATGCAGGAGATGTCCTTCTTAGACCGGTGGCTGGCAGTGTGGATTCTGCTGGCCATGGGCGTAGGACTGGCATTGGGCCGATTTGTGCCGGGACTCAATACCGCATTGGATTCGATGAGTGTCGGTGGGATCTCGCTGCCGATCGCTATTGGGTTGCTGGTGATGATGTATCCGGTGCTGGCCAAGGTCCGGTATAACGAAACCCAGAGGATCACCGGGGACCGGGAACTGTTGATCCTGTCGCTGGTGTTGAATTGGGTGGTCGGCCCGTTGTTCATGTTCGTGCTGGCTTGGGTGTTTTTGCCGGACCTGCCAGAATATCGGACCGGACTGATCATCGTCGGGTTAGCCCGGTGTATCGCGATGGTCTTCATATGGAATGACATGGCCTGCGGAGATCGCGAGGCGGCAGCGGTGCTGGTGGCGATGAATTCGGTATTTCAACTGTTGGCCTACGGCGCGTTGGGCTGGTTCTACTTACAAGCCCTGCCCTCCTGGCTCGGATTAGAGACCACCTCCGCGGAGTTCTCCATCGGCGCGATCGTGCTGTCCGTGCTGGTGTTTTTGGGTATCCCTTTGCTAGCCGGATTTCTGACGCGCACCGTTGGCGAAAAAGCCAAGGGCCGCGACTGGTATGAAAACACCTTCCTGCCCAAGATTGGCCCGTGGTCGCTCTATGGTCTGCTATTTACCATCGTGTTGTTATTCGCGATGCAGGGCGAAGCCATCACCTCTCAGCCGCTGGATGTTGCCAGGATGGCTGTCCCGCTATTGATGTATTTCGTGTTGATGTTCCTGGTCAGCTTCTATGCCTCCAAGATGGTGGGCCTCAATTATGCCAAGTCCACCTCGGTGGCGTTCACTGCATCGGGGAACAACTTTGAACTGGCCATCGCCGTGGCCATCGGGACCTTTGGAGTCACCTCTGGCCAAGCCCTGGCCGGCGTGGTCGGACCACTCATCGAGGTTCCTGTGCTCGTCGGGCTGGTCTATGTCGCCCTGTGGTTGGGCCGCAGAATCTTCCCGAGCGACCCCACCGTGCCCACCTTCCGCACCGGCAAGACCCCAGCGGATGCCGACAGTATATCAACCACTACAGGAGCCTAAGCTCATGACCACCCGACAGTCTGTGCCCAGTGTGTTATTCGTTTGTGTGAGAAACGGCGGCAAATCCCAGATGGCCGCCGCCCTGATGCGCCACCACGCAGCACAGGCAGGACACCCGATTGAGGTGCACTCAGCCGGCACTCAACCAGGTGAATTCATCAACCAGCTCGCCGCCGACGTGATCGCCGAGGTCGGGGCTGACATGTCAGCCGAATCCCCTCGAGCTATTGACCCGGAGTTGCTGCGCCGAATCAATCGCGTGGTCGTGCTCGGGGATGAGGCCCAGATCGACCCGGTAGAGTCCATGGCCGGCACGATCGAGACCTGGTCCACCGATGAACCTTCTGAACGCGGCATCCAGGGCATTGACCGGATGCGATTAGTGCGCGATGACATCGCTGCTCGCGTGCAAGCACTCTATACCGAATTCACCACTGCGGAAAGATAATGTGATGACCACCCCAACCCCTCCTCAGACCTCGGCTCCTGCCGACCAACCTTCGGTGCTGTTCGTGTGTGTCCACAATGCCGGGCGTTCCCAAATGGCTGCCGGATACCTCCGAGAGCTCGGTCAGGGTCGTGTCGAGGTTCGCTCTGCCGGGTCATCTCCAGGGGATCAACTCAACCCCGTGGCCGTGGAAGCCATGGCCGAAGAAGGCATTGACATCACTTTGGCCACCCCAACCATCCTCACCCCCGAAGCCGTCCAAGCATCCGACGTGGTCATTACCATGGGCTGTGGCGACGCGTGCCCCATTTTCCCGGGCAAACGCTACGAAGACTGGGAGCTCGAGGACCCGGCGGGCCAAGGTATCGAGGCCGTCAGGGTCATCCGTGACGACATCAAATCCCGAATCCAACAGCTCGTCGCCGAACTGCTGGCCCCCGTCGACTCCTGAACATCTATGTCATCGACGGTTCTGTCACCCATGGCGGGGCCCTGATGATTGCCCTGGCGCAGCAGGCCACCGACTTCGGCGCGGTCATCATCGCCACCGGCACGGCCTATAAGGAACTGTGGCCTGCTCGAGGAGTCGCGGTTCACTGGGAAGGGAGGGTCATGGTGTGCGACCTGTGACGGTTTTTCATCCGCGACCAACACACGACCAACACATCGTGGATCATCTCGATGACCGTGTGCAAGAGCTCTGGCTGTAGATTCAAGGATGATCTGTCGCCTGAGCTCGGGGCATCCGCTCCGGGAGTGTTGCAGCTCTTGCCTCGAATTTGAGAAATTCGGGTGGGGTGACGATACCGGAGGAGAGGAGTACTCTCAGTAGTACCTTAATTTATGCTGCCCCATAGAAAGTGATATGCCGGTGGTTGAGGTTCTGGGGTTACCCATCCCCGATGAGGGCCCGTCTTTCTAGCGGTCTTAGTGCTTCACGTGGTTGCGGGGCTGACGGGCGTGGTGTGTGGAGCAACGGCTGCCCTGGCTCGCAAAGGCGGCCCCGTCCATGTCGCCTTCGGCCGGATTTACGGTTGGGCGTTGGTGGCCATCATCGCCACGATGGCGGCGATGGCGGTCATGCGATGGCAGGAAAACTGGTATCTGGTGCCTATCGGGCTGGTGGCCGGCGGTGCCTTGGCCATCGGCTGGTTGGACCGGCGACGCCAAACTCCCGGACATGACCGCGTGCACATCGTGGCAATGGGTTGTTCCTATGTGGCGCTCCTGACCGGGTTCTACGTCGATAACGGCCCGCATCTGCCACTGTGGCGTTACCTGCCCGACTGGGCGTTCTGGGTGATACCTAGCGTCGTGGGGCTGCCGATCATCATCGCCGCACTCCGCCGTCGACCGGCATCACACGCTGTTGAGCCTCTGCTCGAACCAAAGTAGCTATACCTGCCCCACGGGTGGCTCCCGGGAAATCTTAGGAGCGGGCCAGTACAGCCCCGCACTAGCCTTCTTGTGAATCGCTGATGTCTTTTTTGACAGACAACTCCCGGCAACAGCAATCGGGGTACTGGTCACAAGCGCGCACGAAAACGCCTCGATTGACCATACATCCGCAATCCGCGCTTCCCGTATCCATCCTCCGATTCTATCAATTAACCGAAGAAGCACCGAGGTCTTGTCGAGGGCATCAGCTTCCACGTGTTTTGGGTCACGAGAATTGCTGATAGGTCAGCGAACGCTGTATGGTCAGTGTGTGCTGACTATTGCTTCTCGTCTTGATGTCATGAACCGGTTGGGTCGGGCAATGTCAGACCCCACCCGCTCTCGAATTTTGTTGTCGCTGCTTGATCAGCCCGGATATCCGGCTCAGTTGGCCGAAACCTTGGGCCTGACGCGGACGAATGTCTCGAATCATCTGGCCTGTTTGCGGGACTGTGGGATTGTGGTCGCCGAGCCAGAGGGGAGGCGTACCCGATATGAAATCGCCGACGCGCATCTAGCGCAGGCACTCAATGCGCTGGTGGATACGACCCTGGCCGTGGATGACAACGCGACCTGTCTAGACCCGGCATGTCCGGTCGTCGGCTGCTGTGACACCATGGGAGGCGATCGATAATGTCCGCTGCGTGTGGGTGCGAAGCATCCGATCAAACCGTGGACCACCAGGAGCACGCTGGGTGGTGGGCTGATCGCGCGATGCTCATCCCGGCAGTCTCCGGGGTGGCCCTGTTGGTCGGTCTGTGCCTTGAATGGTTCATTCCAGGCACTGGCCTAGCGGCCACAATATTGTTCTGGTTGGCACTGGTGGCGGGTGCTTCCCAGTTCGTGCCCGGTGCTATGCGGGGGTTATTCACCTCGGGCCGGTTAGGCATCGGATTGTTGATGACCATTAGTGCCACCGGTGCGGTCATCCTTGGGTTCATTGAAGAAGCCGCCGCGCTGGCCTTTTTGTATTCCATTGCCGAAGCCTTGGAAGATCGCGCGATGGATAAGGCCCGGTCGGGCCTGCGTGCTTTATTGTCGCTGATTCCAGCCACTGCCACAGTCGTGGCCGCCGGGACCACTCGCACAATCCCGGTGGAATCGCTTGTTCCGGGGAGTGTACTGCGCCTGGCAGCAGGGGAGCGATTGGCCACCGACGGTGTGGTGGTTTCCGGGCACAGCAGTCTGGACGTTTCGGCGATCACCGGTGAATCAATCCCGGTTGCGGTTGAACCCGGTCATCAGGTTTTAGCGGGGTCGATCAATACCTCCGGTGTGCTTGAGGTCGAGGCCACAGCCGCTGGAACAGACAACTCGCTGACCGCGGTCGTGGAATTGGTCGAACAGGCCCAGCATGACAAAGGCCAACGCGCGCGAATTGCTGACCGCATCGCCCGTCCATTGGTCCCGGGCGTGCTAATTCTGGCCGTCCTCGTGGCCGTCCTTGGGGCTCTACTGGATGATCCTGGAGTGTGGATTGAGCGCGCTTTAGTTGTCCTGGTGGCGGCCTCGCCGTGTGCGCTGGCCATCTCGGTGCCGGTGACGGTCGTTTCTGGCATTGGTGCGGCCAGCAAGTTCGGTGTGATCATCAAGTCTGGGGCCGCCTTTGAACGCCTCGGTGGGATCCGTCATGTGGCCCTTGACAAGACTGGCACACTGACTCGGAACCAGCCGACCGTGACCGAGGTGCTGACCACCGATGGCAGTAGCCCGGCGGAGGTACTCGGGTGGGCTGCCGCGCTGGAAATCCATAGCACCCACCCCCTGGCCGCCGCCATAATCACCGCAGCACCCCACACGCCGGTGGCCCGCCAGATTAACGAGGACGCCGGTCACGGCATAACCGGCGTCGTTGACGGTGGTCGAATCTCGGTAGGCAGCCCCCGCTGGCTGAGCCCCGGCTCGCTCACTGGTCTGGTCCAGGACTTGGAAGACCACGGCATGACTGTGGTCATTGTGCACCGCGAGGACCAACCCGTGGGCGCGATCGGGGTGCGTGACGAACTCCGCCCAGAAACCGCCGACCTCATCCAAGAGTTAACCGAGACGGGCTACGGGGTCACCATGCTCACCGGGGACAACACCCGCACCGCACACGCGTTGGCCCTGGAAGCCGGGATTGATGATGTCCGCGCCGAGCTGCATCCGGAAGGCAAGGCTCACGCCGTGGCGGAACTCCAAGAACATGGTCCGGTCGCAATGATTGGTGACGGGATCAACGACGCCCTGGCCTTGGCCTCAGCGCCGATCGGTATTGCCATGGGTGCCAAAGGCGCGGATGCCGCAGTAGAATCCGCCGATATAGCATTCACTGGCCATGACCTCAGCGTCCTGCCACGGGCGTTGCAGCATGCCAGCCGGGGACGCCGCATTATCAATCAGAACATCGTGTTGTCGTTGGCCATTATTGTTGGCCTGTTGCCGTTAGCCATCACCGCCGTGCTGGGGTTAGCCGCCGTAGTCCTAGTCCACGAGCTGGCAGAAGTCATCGTGATTGCCAACGGTCTGCGAGCTGGCCGACTCCTGAACTCCACGAGTTCGACGAATACTGGAATACCCGCAAAGCCGATTTCGGCGGTTTCTCACTTTGGAAGCCAATCTCCCGCATCTTGACCGGTCTCGAATGTATAGGCTCCGCCGTCGACGCATGTAGCAGTCATGTCGAGATTGAGTCGGTAGACGGTTTCGCCGTCATCGGTGTTCGATTCGACGTTGGCCTTGAGCTTTCTTCGCGCCACGAGCCGTATAACCTCATGGACTTACAGGGCGTCGACAGCCAGCAGGGGGTGTCCCTATGCTTTTCGTTAAGCCGCTTGCGGGATGTTTTCGGGAGCAGCTTGGTAGAGGCTGCCGTTTCGGACCATCGCATACAGCACGTTGAGTCGTCGGCAGGCCAAACAGATGACCGCGGCGTTGTGTTTCTTGCCTTCGGCGCGTTTCCGTTGGTAATAAGCTTTCGATACAGGGTCGTGGCAGGAGGCCACCCAGGCGGATCTGAACAACGCATTTTTGAGTTGCTTGTTGCCAGAGCGTGCCGGGAATTCTCCGCGGATGGAGGTCCCAGAGCGCCGTGACCACCAGTTTTCTCCCAATTCTTCAACCGGAGAGTGTCCAACCAGGTATACCTGGTTGGATGTTATTCATGAGCTACAGATCGTGTGGTCAATGTGTCCTTGTATCGTTATAGAGGCTCAGATGTCAGAGCTTTGCGAGCGGTATTGCGGCTATCGGTATAGAAGAAGATCTGGTCTATCTTATGATCCGCTAATTTGGGATTTAATGTCACGATATTCTCCATGGCATGGGTCTTCAACCTCATGTTG
>NZ_LXEY01000099.1 GCF_001657475.1 Enteractinococcus helveticum | reverse complement strand
AGTGGGTTGTGTTTGCTCAGTTTGTGGTGACGAACAACTGGTGTGCGTGCATACTGGTTGGGTAAGTTGCTAAGGGCGCACGGTGGATGCCTTGGTAGTAGGAGCCGATGAAGGACGTGGGAATCTGCGATAAGCCTGGTGGAGTTGATAACCGAACGGTGATGCCAGGATGTCCGAATGGGGAAACCCCGCATGCATGGCTTTGGTTGTGTGTGTGACCGCTGGTTGAATGTATAGGCCAGTTGGAGGGAACGTGGGGAAGTGAAACATCTCAGTACCTGCAGGAAGAGAAAACAATTGTGATTCCGTGAGTAGTGGCGAGCGAAAGCGGAGGTGGCTAAACCTATTGCGTGTGAGACCCGGCAGGGGTTGCGTGGTGGGGGTTGTTGGGACGTTGCGTGGTGTGCTGCCGTGCACCGCAGTGATGCGTATTGGTAGACGAAGCAGTGTGAGTGCTGCACCGGAGAGGGTGGGAGTCCCGTAGTTGAAACTGGTGTGTGTTGTTGTGTGATGTTCCCGAGTAGTACGGGGTTCGTGGAGCCTCGTGTGAATCTGCCAGGACCACCTGGTAAGCCTAAATACTTCCTATTGACCGATAGTGAATCAGTACCGTGAGGGAATGGTGAAAAGTACCCCGGGAGGGGAGTGAAATAGTACCTGAAACCGTGTGCTTACAATCCGTCCGAGCCTGCTTTTTTGGTGGGTGAGGGCGTGCCTTTTGCAAAATGAGCCTGCGAGTCAGTGATGCGTGGCGAGGTTAACCCGTGTGGGGTAGTCGTAGCGAAAGCGAGTCTGAAAAGGGCGTATTTAGTCGCGTGTTCTGGACCCGAAACGAAGTGATCTACCCATGGCCAGGTTGAAGCGCGTGTAAGAGCGTGTGGAGGACCGAACCCACTTCAGTTGAAAATGGAGGGGATGAGTTGTGGGTAGGGGTGAAAGGCTAATCAAACTTCGTGATAGCTGGTTCTCCCCGAAATGCATTTAGGTGCAGCGTTACGTGTGCTTGCTGGTGGTAGAGCTACTGGTTGGCTGATGGGCCCTACAAGGTTACTGACGTCTGCCAAACTCCGAATGCCGGTTAAGTCTAGCGTAGCAGTGAGACGGTGGGGGATAAGCTTCATCGTCGAGAGGGAAACAGCCCAGATCATCGGTTAAGGCCCCTAAGCGTGTGCTAAGTGGGAAAGGATGTGGAGTTGCTGAGACAACCAGGAGGTTGGCTTAGAAGCAGCCACCCTTGAAAGAGTGCGTAACAGCCCACTGGTCAAGTGATTCTGCGCCGACAATGTAGCGGGGCTCAAGCACACCGCCGAAACCATGACAGCACCACGTTACGTGGTGTTGGGTAGGGGAGCGTCGTGCACGCGGTGAAGCAAGCCCGTGAGGTCTTGTGGAGTGTGTGCGAGTGAGAATGCAGGCATGAGTAGCGAATGACGGGTGAGAAACCCGTCCGCCGGATGACGAAGGGTTCCAGGGTCAAGTTTTTCTTCCCTGGGTTAGTCGGGGCCTAAGGCGAGGCCGACAGGCGTAGTCGATGGATAACGGGTTGATATTCCCGTACCAGTGCTACACCGTCCATGACAAGTTGGTGATACTAACCACCCAATCCACCGTTAGCAGCCTTCGGGTTGTTTCTGGTGGGGCGGCTGGGACCTGATCCAGTGCGTCAAGCGCATTAACAGGTGTGACGCAGGAAGGTAGCCGGGCCAGGCAGTGGAATTGTCCTGGTCTAAGCGTGTAGGGCGTCTGGTTGGTAAATCCGCCAGACATAATGCTTGAGACGTGATGGGCGCCCACGTGGTGGGTGATTCGGTGATCCTATGCTGTCGAGAAAAGCATCGGCGCGAGGTGTGGTGTTGCCCGTACCCGAAACCGACACAGGTAGTCAGGTAGAGAATACTAAGGCGATCGAGAGAATCATAGTTAAGGAACTCGGCAAAATGCCCCCGTAACTTCGGAAGAAGGGGGGCCCGGACCCTGATGCCCACTTGCTGGGTGGAGGGGGTAAGGGCCGCAGAGACTAGGGGGAGGCGACTGTTTATCAAAAACACAGGTGCATGCGAAGTCGTAAGACGAGGTATATGCACTGACTCCTGCCCGGTGCTGGAAGGTTAAGCGGATCTGTTAGCCACACGTGTGTGGCGAAGCGGAGAAGTTAAGCCCCAGTAAACGGCGGTGGTAACTATAACCATCCTAAGGTAGCGAAATTCCTTGTCGGGTAAGTTCCGACCTGCACGAATGGAGCAACGACCTCTCCGCTGTCTCTACTATGAACTCGGCGAAATTGCATTACGAGTAAAGATGCTCGTTACGCGCAGAAGGACGGAAAGACCCCGGAACCTTTACTATAGTTTGGTATTGGTATTGACTAGCACTTGTGTAGCATAGGTGGGAGACGGTGAAGCCGCCACGCTAGTGGTGGTGGAGTCGAATCGTGAAATACCACTCTGGTGGTAGTGAAT
This sequence comes from Enteractinococcus helveticum, assembly GCF_001657475.1. Classification (GTDB taxonomy): domain Bacteria; phylum Actinomycetota; class Actinomycetes; order Actinomycetales; family Micrococcaceae; genus Yaniella; species Yaniella helvetica. The sequence continues at coordinate 596 of NZ_LXEY01000099.1, read as the reverse complement.
ATCTAACTTCGGGCCATGATCTGGTCCAGGGACAGTGCCTGATGGGTAGTTTAACTGGGGCGGTTGCCTCCTAAATGGTAACGGAGGCGCCCAAAGGTTCCCTCAGCCTGGTTGGTCATCAGGTGTTGAGTGTAAGTGCACAAGGGAGCTTGACTGTGAGACCGGCAGGTCGAGCAGGAACGAAAGTTGGGACTAGTGATCCGGCGACTCGTTGTGGAACGGTCGTCGCTCAACGGATAAAAGGTACTCCGGGGATAACAGGCTGATCTTGCCCAAGAGTTCATATCGACGGCATGGTTTGGCACCTCGATGTCGGCTCGTCGCATCCTGGGGCTGGAGTAGGTCCCAAGGGTTGGGCTGTTCGCCCATTAAAGCGGTACGCGAGCTGGGTTCAGAACGTCGTGAGACAGTTCGGTCCCTATCCTCTGCGCGCGTTGGAGAATTGCGAAGGGCTGTCCTTAGTACGAGAGGACCGGGACGGACGAACCGCTGGTATGTCAGTTGTACCGCCAGGTGCATGGCTGATTGGCTACGTTCGGGATGGATAACCGCTGAAAGCATCTAAGCGGGAAGCCGGCTTCAAGATGAATTCTCCT
>NZ_LXEY01000098.1 GCF_001657475.1 Enteractinococcus helveticum | reverse complement strand
TGATGAGTGTGGAAGATTGGGCAGAGATCCGTCGGCTGCATCGCGCCGAAGGTGTTGCTATCAAAGAAATTGTCCGCCGGATGGGGATCAGCCGGAATACGGTGCGCAAGGCGTTAGCGTCTGATGAGCCGCCGAAGTACCAACGCAAGCCAAAGGGGTCGATTGTCGATCCGTTTGTGCCGGAGATTCATAAGTTGTTGGCGGATTCGCCTCGGATGCCGGCCACGGTGATCGCCGAACGGATCGGCTGGGAACGGTCGATGACCACGTTGAAAGACAAGGTACGTGAACTGCGCCCGTTGTATGTTGGTGTGGATCCGGCCGACCGGTTGGTGCATCGCCCGGGTGAGGCCGCTCAGATGAATTTGTGGTTTCCTGAACCCAAGATCCCGGTGGGGTATGGGCAGTCGCGGATGTTGCCGGTGTTGGTGATGACGTTGACGTTCTCTCGGTGGCTGGCCGCGGTGATGCTGCCCTCGCGGCAGTCTGGTGATCTGCTGGCTAGCATGTGGCAGCTGATCTCCCAAGTCGGGGCCGTCTCAAAATCCTTGGTATGGGACCGTGAGGGTGCGATTGCCCCGAAGGGCAAACCATTGCCACCGGTGCAAGGATTTGCTGGCACCATTGCCACCAAGATGGTCATCGCGCCACCCCGGGATCCGGAATTCAAAGGCATGACTGAACGGAATAACCAATACTTCGAGACCTCGTTTCTGCCGGGCCGAGACTTTCGATCGCCGGCAGATTTCAATCAACAACTGACCCAATGGCTGGCAGAACGTGCCAATCAACGCACTATCCGGTCGCTGGGTGATCGACCGGTCAACGTGCTTCAGGCTGATCTGACCGCGATGACCGCGCTACCACCGCATCCACCCTCGACGGGTTTCTCGTGGCAAATCCGGTTGGGCAGAGATTATTACGTGCGGTTCGATACCAATGATTACAGCGTGGATCCCACCGTGATTGGCCGGCTGGTGCAGGTCACTGCCACCTTGGATCGGGTCATTGCGGTCTGTGACGGGATGGTGGTAGCAGACCATGCCCGGTGTTGGGCCAATCAGCAAGTCATCACCGATCCCGGTCACGTTGCCACCGCCAAAGCGCTACGCGCTGACTACAACCAGATCCGGCGACGACCCTCGGGACAAGGGGAGGTGTTGTATCGGCCCTTGAGTGTCTACGACGAACTCTTCGGCCTCACCGCCACAGGCAATGATGCAGACGACGTTGACAAGGAGATCGCATGAACCAGTTATCTTCCGAGGAAAAGATTACCGCCACCCTAGCGCACCTGGTCAAGCCGCTGAAAACACCGACGATTGGTCGGGTCTGGCAACAACTAGGTGACACGGCACGGGAACAGGGCTGGTCGCATGAACAATACCTGGCCGCCGTGTTGCAGCGCCAAGTCGCAGACCGAGAAGCCAACGGCACCACCATGCGGATGAACTCGGCACGATTTCCAGCACGCAAGACCTTGGAAGACTTCAACCCGGACTACCAACCGAATCTGCCCGCGATGTGTTAGCCCATCTAGCCACCACCAGCTTCATCCCCACCGCCGACAACGTCATCTTGCTAGGACCACCCGGGGTAGGCAAAACGCACTTGGCCACTGGGTTAGGGATCAAAGCCTGCCAATCCGGTTACCCAGTGTTATTTGACACCGCCGCAGGCTGGGTGACCAGGCTATCCGAAGCCCACCAACATCACGGCGGGTTCGACAAAGAACTCAAACGCCTACGCCGCTACAAGCTGCTCATCATCGACGAGCTGGGCTATATTCCGTTTGACGCGGATGCCGCCAACCTGTTCTTCCAGCTGGTGGCATCGCGGTATGAGCAAGGCAGCCTGATGATCACCTCAAACCTGGCGTTTAGTCGCTGGGGCGAGATCTTCACCGACGATGTCGTGGCCGCAGCCATGATCGACCGACTCGTGCATCACGCCGAAGTGATCTCCCTGGACGGGGATTCCTACCGAACCCGCACCAGACGAGAACTCATCGAATCAACGACCACCAACCAAGACTAACCACCACAAGGGGGTCAATTTTCAAACGTCGAAAAGGGGTCAATATTCACCCGTCGTTGACA
>NZ_LXEY01000097.1 GCF_001657475.1 Enteractinococcus helveticum | reverse complement strand
ATAGTGCTCCAGGCGCTGTCGGCGAAGCTGGGCATCGTCACCGGGCTCGATCTCGCCCAGGCCTGTCGCGCGCATTATCCTCCGCCTGTGCGGATGGCGCTCTGGTTGCTCTGCGAGCTTGCCATCATCGCCTGCGATCTTGCCGAAGTGATCGGCACCGCGATCGCGCTCAACCTGCTCTTCGGCATGCCGCTGGTGGCAGGCGTGATCGTCACGGCGGCGGACGTGCTGCTGATCCTCGCGCTCCAGCGTCGCGGCTTCCGCCAACTGGAAGCCTTCATCGTCGCGCTGCTACTCGTCATCGCCGGCTGCTTTGCGGTCGAGTTGGCCTGGGCGCAGCCGAGCCTGTCGGCGCTCGGCAAGGGGCTTATTCCCAGCCCCGAGAT
>NZ_LXEY01000096.1 GCF_001657475.1 Enteractinococcus helveticum | reverse complement strand
ACCAGCTACCCAAAACCCTGCAGCTGCCCGCTGCGGCCTGGATTAACCAACCCGCCCCACCGTCACAGGAGGACACACAACTCGCCGCCTAAACACACGCTGGTCTCACCCGACTTGAAAATTACCGAGCCGAGAGTCTGTCATCTCTAAGGCTTTGCGCAAGGCGCGTGTTTGACTCAACGGAATCGAATTCTCGAAAGCCATCTCCATTGTGTAGTTTTCGGCAGAGGCTAACAGCATAGTGCCGACCCCTGTTCTGCCCTCATAGGGCTGAGCTGAGACAGCGTTTAGTTTGGAGACCAATTCACGGCCAAAAGGGTCTCCGTTGAAATAAACAAATGTGTGAACAAACGCGTCGGCCGCGCGCTGGATGATCTGTTCCTTGTCGTGATGTCGAATACTCTCCGGTTCCTCGAAAATCGATAGTGAGAAGGTAGCGCTTTGCAAAACTTCAGTAACTACAGCTTCATGAAGTGAGAGTTTGGATTTAGCTCTGGGTTCCTCATGCCTTTTGGTGAGAGCCGGGAGTGAATCCCATCTATTGCGGATAACTCCGATGACAGGAAAGACCCGGTACCTCCCTACACTGGCTGAATGTCCGACGAACCATCGATGGAATTCATGCACGGGATGTGAATTGAGAATATTTGCGATGACGGACGCTCGACAGTCGTCAAGCAAGTCTGAATGAAACCTTGTGTTAAGGCCAGCATGACTATTCCAGAAGTTGCGATATTTATGAGTGTTGTACAGGTCTTCTCCATCGGCCAAAGCCGTACTGAAGAGCTCGGAGACAACTTCAGTTCTTTCAGGCTCTATACAAATGGGAAAACCACCTGGTTCTTCCTCGAAGCCAATCAGCAGAGCTGTTGGAGCTACTTGCACTCCAATATCTTGAAGCGCACGATTTGCTGTCATTTCTAAATCAATACGGAAATTGGGCTGGAACCCCCACATGAATTGTTCTATAACTCTCATCAAGCCCCTCTACGATACCGACAACGGTTAAATTGAACACTGGACGCAGGTTTTCCGATTCTTAATTTCCCACGTTCTACCAAGCTGGTGCTCTTAAACATACTCGTCTTATAAAATTGTTGACAGATAGGGGAACCTTGTACGAAGCTAATCGGTGAAACTACCTTGATCCAGCGATCGCCTCACTTTCTCTCAAATCGTGAGTCATATCGAAGTAACCGCACGGTAATGTCGTACATGAATATTTGGTGTTGTGGTGAATCCGTACTCTGAAGTCAATTCAGTCAGCATTGTACATATGATCACGGCCACCGGTAGGGCGTTTCCCAAAGCGTAGCCACGAGAAAGATCATTGAGTTTCTAAACAGAGTCCATTGTTTTTGGGTCGTCCCACCACACTTTTCATTTGTTGTCGTCATGAGCGCGGCATTGTCTTCCTCAGTGGGTCGAAGGTAGCTATAGCTCTTGTCTTGGTTCCTGGGACCCTTCCTATCGCGCCGTCGAAACCGCCGATCCGTCACCCGGCGTCCATGCAAGGGCACCCTGACAAGAACGAGGGCCCAAATGTGTTGGACTGCCAGAAAAGCCCGTTGTCGTCCTTGCCCTATTGGTGCTGATTCTTCGGAGAGTGAGCGGCGCCGTCCGGGATGAGGTGAGGACATGTCTTCTGCTCCACGGTTTTTGAGCTTTCCGTTTCGATTGCAATAGTGGTATCGTCGGGCTTTTAGCTCGACTTGGTATTCCTGATGTCGGAGCGGTTATTCGGTATCGCTCTCGTCTAGATATTATGGTGAGGCAGTAACTATTTTTCTTGGCTGCATTATTGGCGACCGTTCTAGTCTTTTTGAACTGGACACCTATCCTGCGCTTCTTAGTGGCCTGCTCTAGAGATTTCGGACACGGGCCCTCTTAGTCTTGACTAAACTTGAGGGTCATACCGAAAGTGAGACTGAGTAAGGACATGTCAACTCCACGCCGTCGTTATACCCAGGAATTCAAA
>NZ_LXEY01000095.1 GCF_001657475.1 Enteractinococcus helveticum | reverse complement strand
CCACCGAAGCCATCAACGGCAGAATCGAACACCTGCGCGGCACCGCCCTGGGCTTCAGAAACCTCGCCCATTACATCACCCGAGCACTGCTGGACACCGGTGGATTCAGAAACAAAATACACTCACTCTTACGATGAGCCTATTAAATCCTCAGATTTTTCCAGTATCCGCTGACCATCACTGGTCAATACGACCCCTCGACCTTTTCGACGCAGAATCAACGTCAAGCCCAATTGCTTTTCCAATTCATCCAGCGCCAGCGCTAGTGCGGTCGGAGTGATATTCATGTGCTTGGCTGCAGCTGCGATACTTCCCGCGGAGGCTGCGGCCTGAAAATACTGAATCTGTCGTAGGGTAAACGGGATATCCACGGAGCTCCAAAGTTTTTCTTCTGTACCAGCGTAGCTAAGTATAGTTTTCTTTCTCATCGAAGCAGCGCATGATCAAATGTAGCGCCCATCACACCCGCGTGCTTGGGCACCCCACCTTGTACATCCGATTTTCACTCACAATCATCAGGACAACGTCATATGACCACACCGCACACCACTCGAGGCAAAAGACTCCTGAAAGGCTTGGCCGCTGGCGCCGCTCTCGCACTGTCGCTTACAGCATGCGCAGACGGCGTCACTTCAAGCCCGGAAGGCGAAGAAGTACACACCTTCGTACTGGCCAACGGCACACAAGCTGGCACACCACACGAAGCAGTGCAGGACCGCTATATTGAAATGCTGGAAGAGCGCTCCGATGGTCGAATCGAAATCGACCGGACCGACTTTCAAGTCATCTGCCCGCTTGATGAAATTGCCGAGTGTGTCAGCGACGGCCGAGCTGACATCGGCACAACCATTAACGACTACACACCGCATATGCTGCCAGCAATGTCTGTCATCTCGATCATCGGCATGAATACCGACATGCAGGCCGCCATCAGCGCAATGTACGACGTCCACCAAGAATATGAACCCGTCATGCAGGATCTTGAGGACAATAACCTGCACTTCGGCTCCAGCTGGCCGGTGGGCACACTCTTTATTGGCTCCCAACAGCCGGTCGAAAACGTAGATGATCTCGACGGCTTGAACGCCCGAGCAGCCGGGCCGGTAACCCAGCAGATTCTCAGCGATGCCGGCATGAACATCTCAGCCATCACTGCGGCCGAAACCTATGAAGCCCTACAGCGCGGAGTCATCGACTCCGTGGCCTCGGCGCTCGACTTCGCTACCCAATACGCCGTAGCTGAGCAAGTGCCGCACTGGACCGATCCAGGCCTGGGACAATACACCGCTTATGGCATGTGGTGGAACAAAGACTCCTATGACTCTCTTCCAGATGATCTGAAACAGGTCGTGGACGAGGTCACCGACGAGTTGAACTACGGCGAAGCAATGACAGCATATAACGAACAGATCGAAACGGTCTGCGACGCCATGATTGACCACGAAAACGTTGAAAGCTTCACCCGCTGGGATGAAGCCGAAACCCAGCGTTGGAAAGACGACATCGGTGACAGCGCCGAAGAGCTGTGGCTAGAAACCGTTGCAACCTACAACTTCGATAATGCCGAAGAATACCTAGACACCTACAAGGCGAAATACGATGAGCACGTCTCCGATGACAACATTGAAGACGGCGCTGCAGCATGCGTTGATCGCTGGCAGGAACAAAACGGCTAAGGACAAACGTCTCCAGCAAGACTAAACCTAAAACCTAACCATCCCGTGTGGTGACTTGATGCGAAGTGGCCTGCTCTAGAGATTTCGGACACGGGCCCTCTTAGTCTTGACTAAACTTGAGGGTCATACCGAAAGTGAGACTGAGTAAGGACATGTCAACTCCACGCCGTCGTTATACCCAGGAATTCAAA
>NZ_LXEY01000094.1 GCF_001657475.1 Enteractinococcus helveticum | reverse complement strand
CCTGACTTGCACAAGTGAGTGCTGATTTTCCGGTTGGGTTAGGTGTCGTGCCTAGTCAGCGGGTTTTGAGTTTGCGTTTTGGGTCACTAATTGGGCGGTTTATGATGAGTGCATGGGCTTATTTGTGCGCCGGGGGCCAACAGCTTCGGGAGCGACTGCTGTACAGATTGTGTCCAAGGTGCGTGGCCGGGTTAGGATTCTTGAACACTTGGGTTCTGCGCATTCGGATGACGAAGTAACCGCGTTGACCGCGGTGGGGTGGCAGAAAATCGAGGCGATGACTGGCACCCAGCAAACCTTCGATTTGGGCCTGGAACACGACCAGCTGGTGGTGCCGGTGACAGCTGACAAGAAAGTCACCGGGTCAGCCTCACGGTTACTGGTCGATGCGATTCGGGCAAGCTACCAGGCGTTGGGGTTGGGTCACCAGGTCGATGATGAAGCATTTTTCCAGATGGTGTTAGCCCGACTGGTGGAGCCGACCTCCAAGGTCGATAGCCTGCGAGTGTTAGCAGAACTGGGTGTTGAGGTGGTGCATCGCAATACCTTCATGAACGCCCTGAAGCGAGCCGAGCAGCGGGATTATCGGGGCCGGATCGCTCAAGCGTGTTTCGATTACAGTGTGGCCACCACTGGGTTGAGTTTGTTGCTCTACGATGTCACCACCCTGTATTTCGAGGCCGAACAGGAAGATGACTACCGCAAGGTCGGCTATTCCAAAGAGCGCCGGGTGGACCCACAAATTGTGGTGGGATTGCTCGTAGATCGGGCGGGGTTTCCGTTAGAGATCCATAGTTTTGAAGGCAACACCGCCGAAACACACACGATCTTGCCGGTGATCCAAGCCTTCCAGGAACGTCACCAGATCGCTGACATGGTCGTGGTCGCTGATGCCGGGATGTTATCTGATGACAACCTGGCAGCTATTGATGCGGCCAATCTGCGGTTTATTGTTGGCTCGAGGCAAACCAAAGCCCCCAAAGATCTGGCCAAACAATTCCACTACCACCCGGAGTCCGACCCGGCCGATGGGACCACCGTGGACACCGTGACCACCCGGGCACGATTCAAACCCGCCAAAGATCAACTGGCCAGTGCTGATGAGCCGGTGTGGGACCCCACCATTGCGGATCATGCCAGACGGTATTGGCGGGCGGTGTGGCGCTACAGCACCAAACGCGCCAAACGCGACCTGGTCACCCTGGGCAAACAACGCGATAAGGCCCTGCGGGTCGTCGAGGGCCAACACAACGTAAAATCAGCACGGTTTGTCAAAACCCAAGGCGCCACCAGAGTCTTTGACCAGACCACCTTCGACCGAGCCCACCAGATCGCCGGATGGAAAGGCTACGTCACCAACCTGACCGCCACCACGATGGACGCCCCGGAAGTCATCGCCTCGTATCACCAGCTATGGCACGTCGAACAATCCTTCCGCATGTCCAAAACCGATCTGCAGGCCCGGCCGATGTTTCACCACACCCGCGAGGCCATCGAAGCCCACCTGACCGTGGTCTTCACCGCCCTAGCCGTCGCGAGATTCATGCAAACCCGGACCGGGGTCTCATTGCAACGCATCATCACCACGCTGCGACCCCTACGCGAATTCACCGGCCGCATCGGCGACCACGAAATCACCTTCCCGCCAGACATCACCCCCGGCGCAGCCCACATCCTGGACCGACTCAAGCTCACAACCTAAAACGGGTCACTAAACTTGTGCAAGTCAGG
>NZ_LXEY01000093.1 GCF_001657475.1 Enteractinococcus helveticum | reverse complement strand
CCCCTATCTGTCAGCATGGGGTGAGACCAGCGGCTCGTAGCAAGTTCACTTTTTGATAGGGCCCGTTTCAGAAAGATTTTCCTTTGACGACTTCTTCGTATTCCATCCCATCTCCGTCCGTGGCAGGGCCCGTTTCAGGTTTAGCCTCGGTGGCGGATAATGGGGTTATGCACACTGATGGTTCCACTGACAAACCTCGCCGTCGGGTGATTAGCGTCGCCGAGAAATTGGCGCACCTGGAAGCCTATGATGCGGCGATCCAAACTCAGCAAGGCGGCGCGTATTTGCGGGCCAATGGGTTGTATTCCTCCCAGATCGTCCAATGGCGCAAGCAACGCGATGCTGGCCTATTTGATGGCAAACAACCCGGTGAGACTATTGGCAAGCCGACCAAGGAACAGGCCGAGATTGCCCGGTTGAAACGCCAACTGGCCGAGCGGGAGCGCGATTTGGAGACCACCCAGACGGCCCTGGACATTATTGGAAAAGCGCACGCGCTCTTGGAACAGCTCTCCAAGAGCGCGGACTCGGACGATCCCAAGCGCAACAACCGCTAAAAACCGCCTACCAGCAGTTAGTGGAAGCCAAGGTGCCCACCCGCCAGGCCCAAGCACTCACCGGGGTCTCGCGATCGACCATGCACCGAGCCGCTCAAGCCGAAGCCCGTGGTGGCACCGGCGACAAACACCCGGTGCCGCGATCAGCACCGGCCAACAAGCTCTCAGCTGCTGAACAAGACCACGTGCTGGCGGTGTTGCATAGTGATCGGTTCGTCGACCAGGCGCCCCAGCAGATCTATGCCACGCTGTTGTCGGAAGGCACCTATTTGTGCTCTGTGTCCACCATGTATCGGCTCTTACACGACCACGCCCAGGTGACCGAACGCCGCCGCCAAGCCCGTCATCCAGCCCGAACGATCCCCGAGCTGGTGGCCACCGCACCCGGTGAGGTCTTGAGCTGGGATATCACCAAACTGGCCGGGCCCGCCAAGGGCATCTACTACAACGCCTATGTCATGCTGGATATTTTCTCACGGTTCATTGTTGGCTGTGTCGTCCACACTCGCGAGACCGCCAGCCTGGCCGAAGACTTCATGGCCACCGTCTTCGGCGTCTATGGGATTCCCAAGGTTGTGCACGCAGACCGTGGCTCCTCGATGACCTCGAAACCCGTGACCGCGTTGTTGTCAGATCTAGACGTGGTCAAATCGCATTCCCGGCCGAAGGTTTCTAACGATAACCCCTACTCGGAGGCGGCTTTCAAAACCCTGAAATACCTGCCCGAGTTCCCGGAACGCTTCGGCTCCTTACAACATGCCAGAGCGTTTATGGATGACTTTGTTGAAGCGTACAATCACGAACACCGGCATTCCGGCATCGGATTGCACACCCCAGCCGATGTGCATTTCGGACTCACCGCCCAGGTCGACCAGATTCGTCACCACGCGATGCACACCGCCTGGCAAACCAACCCAGAGCGCTTTGCCAAACACCAGCTACCCAAACCCCTGCAGCTGCCCGCTGCGGCCTGGATTAACCAACCCGCCCCACCGTCACAGGAGGACACACAACTCGCCGCCTAAACACACGCTGGTCTCACCCGACTTGAAAATTACCG
>NZ_LXEY01000092.1 GCF_001657475.1 Enteractinococcus helveticum | reverse complement strand
CGGTAATTTTCAAGTCGGGTGAGACCAGCGAGTGTTTAGGCAGCGAGTTGTGTGTCCTTTTGTGACGGTTCGGTGGGCTGGTTGATCCAGGCGGCTGCTGGCAGCTGCAGGGTTTTGGGCAGCTCATGTTTGGCAAACCGTTCTGGGTAGGCTTGCCAGGCAGCGTGCATCGCCTGGTGACGAGCCTGGTCGACTTCGGTAGTCAAACCGAAATGCACATCGGCTGGAGTGTGAAACCCGATCCCGGAATGCCGGTGTTCATGGTTATAGGCCTCGACGAAGTCAGCCATAAACGACCGTGCGTGGTGCAAGGATCCAAAGCGTTCCGGGAATTCAGGCAGGTATTTCAGTGTCTTGAAAGCCGCCTCTGAGTAGGGGTTATCGTTGGAAACCTTGGGCCGGGAATGTGATTTCACAACATCCAAGTCCGATAACAGCGCGGCCACGGGTTTCGAGGTCATCGACGAGCCTCGATCAGCATGGACGACTTTGGGAATCCCATATACTCCAAACACAGTGGCCATGAATTCCTCAGCTAGGCCAGCAGATTCGCGGGCATGGACGACACAACCGACAATGAACCGCGAAAAAATATCCAGCATGACATAGGCGTCGTAGTAGACGCCCTTGGTCGGGCCAGCCAGTTTGGTGATATCCCAAGAAAAGACCTCACCCGCTGCGGTGGCTACCAGCTCCGGGACTTTGCGTGCCGGGTGTCGTGCCTGCCGACGCCGTTCGGTCACCTGGGCGTTGTCGTGCAACAGCCGATACATCGTGGAAACCGAACACAAGTATTGGCCCTCGGATAGCAGCGTGGCATACACCTGCTGGGGTGCTTGATCCACGAAGCGGTCACTATGCAACACCGCCAACACGTGATCTCGTTCTGTTGCAGACAACTTATTCGCTGGCTCCGGCCGGGGCACCGGGTGTTTGTCCCCGGCCCCACCACGAGCTTCAGCCTGGGCGACTCGATGCATCGTAGACCGGCTGACCCCGGTGAGCGCTTGGGCCTGGCGCATCGGCACGTTCGCGTCAACCAACTGCAGGTAGGCCTGTCTTAGTGGTTGTTGCGCTTGGGATCCTGGGAGTCCGCGCTCTTGGAGAGCTGCTCCAAGAGCGCATGCGCTTTTCCCATAATATCCAGGGCAGTCTGGGTGGTTTCAAGGTCGCGTTCCCGGTCTGCCAGCTGGCGTTTCAACCGCGCGATCTCGGCCTGTTCCTTGGTGGGTTTTCCAATGGCCTCACCGGGCTGTTTGCCATCAAACATGCCAGCATCACGTTGTTTGCGCCACTGGACGATCTGGGAAGAATACAACCCATTGGCCCGTAAATACGCGCCACCTTCATGCGTTTGGATCGCCTGATCGTAGGCTTCCAGGTGCTGCAGTTTTTCGGCCGGGCTGATCACCCGGCGGCGGGGCTTATCGGTGGAACCATCAGTGCTCATGATCCCATTATCAGCCACCGAAGCTAAACCCGAAACGGGTCCTGCCACGGCAGGCGAGGAGATGGCATACGAAGAAGTAGTCAAGACAAATCTTTCTGAAACGAGCCCTATCAAAAACGGAACTTGCTAAGAGCCGCTGGTCTCATCCCATCCTGACAGATAGGG
>NZ_LXEY01000091.1 GCF_001657475.1 Enteractinococcus helveticum | reverse complement strand
AAAAAAAAAGAGGAGAGGAAGGAAAGAGGGAAGAAAGGGGGGGGGGGGGAGGGAGAGGAGAAGGAGGGAAGAAGGGGGGAGGGGAAGGAAGAAGAAGAGAAAGAGAAGGGGGGAGGAAAAGAAAAGAGAGAAAGAAGAGAAGAGGGGGGAGGGGGGGAGGAGGGAAAAAAAAAGGAAGAAGGGGGAAAAGGAGGGGAGGGGGGGGGAAGAGGAAAGAGAAGAGGGGAGAAAGGAAGAGGGGAGAGGGAGGGGAGGAGGGAGAGGGAAGGGGGGGGGAGGGGGGGGAGAGAGGAAGGGGGAGGAGGGGGGGGAGAGGGAGGGGGAAGAGAGGAAGAGAGGGGGGAGAAAAGGGGGAGAGGAAGGGGAGGGGAGGGGAGGGGGAAGAGGGGAGAAGAGAGAAGGGGAGAAAGAAAAGGGGGGGGGAGGAAGAAGAAGGAGAAAAAGAAGAAGAGGGAGAAGGAAGGAAGAAAAGAGGAGGGGGAAAAGAAGGAAGGAAGGAGAAGAGAAGGGGGAGAAAGAAAAGAGGAAGAAAAAAAAAACAGGAAGGAGCAGAGGGAATAGAACGAGAGGAAAAAAAAGAGACAGGGGAGAAAGAAAAAGAAGGAAGGAAAAGGAAGAAGAAGAAGGGGGGGGAAGAGGGAAAGCGAGAAAAAGAGAGGGAAAAAAAAGGAAAAGAAAAAAAGGAGGGAGAAAAGGAGGAGGGGAAAAAAGGGGAAAGAGGGAAAAAAAGGGAAAGAGGAAAAAAAGAAAAAGAGAAAGGGGAAAGGGAGGAGGAGAAGGGGGGGGAAAAAAAAAGGGGAAGAGAGAGAAAAGAGGGGGGAAGAAAGAGGGGAAAAAAAAGAGGGGGAAAGAAAGAAGGAGGAGGAGAGAGAGGAGGAGAAAGAAAAGAAAAGGGAGGGGGGAAGAGAAGAAAAGGAGGGAAGGAAGAAAGGGAAAAGGAGAGGAAGGAGGAGAAGGGGGGAGAGGAAGGGGAGAGGGGAGGGAAGGGGGGGGAGAAAAGGAAGGAAAGGAGGAGGAAAAGAGGGGAAGAGAGGGGAGAGAAGAGAAGGAGAAGAAAGAGGAGGAGGAGGAAGAAGAAAAAAAGGAGGAAAAGGGGGAAAAGGGAGAGAAAAGGGAGGGAAAGGAGGAAGGAAAGGGAGAGGGAGAGGAGAGAGGGGAAAAAAGAGGGGAGAGAGGGGGGGAGGAAGGGGGGGAAAGAAAGAAGGGGAGGGGAGGAAGAGGGAAAGGAAAGGGAGAGAGAGGGAAGAGAGGAAAAGGAAGAGGGGAAGGAGGAGGGGGAGGAGGAAGGGGAAAGAGGGAGGGAGGAAGAAAGGAGAAGGAGAGAAAAGGAGGAAAAAAAAGGGAGGAAGAGAGGAAGGAAAAAAAAAAGGGAAAAGGAAGGGGAAGAAGGAAAGGAGGAAAAGGGGAAAAGAGAGGAAAAAAAAAGAAAGAAGAGAAAGAAAAAGGGGAAAAAAAGAGGGAAAAAGGGGGAGGAGAAAAAAGAAGAGAGGGGGAAAAGAAGGAGGAGAGGGGGGAGGGGAAAGAGAAGAAAAAGAAAGGGGGGAAAGAGAAAAGGGAAGAGAA
>NZ_LXEY01000090.1 GCF_001657475.1 Enteractinococcus helveticum | reverse complement strand
TTTGAATTCCTGGGTATAACGACGGCGTGGAGTTGACATGTCCTTACTCAGTCTCACTTTCGGTATGACCCTCAAGTTTAGTCAAGACTAAGAGGGCCCGTGTCCGAAATCTCTAGAGCAGGCCACTGGCTGCTGAGGTGCGGAGCTGTTTGGCGATGATCACGGAGATGATGGCGATGGCGGGCCAAATGATGTAAAACTGGCCTTGCACGGACAGGGACCAGAAGTGTTGGAATGGTGAGGTTTCTGGTCCTGCTGCCCCGTAGGCGAGTTGGGAGTTGATGAGCTCTAGGTTTTCGAAGTAGAGCAGGGAAGCGCGTGCTTCTGCCCATAACTGGCTGTGGCGGGTGATCGGGCTGATAAGGAGGCCGGCAGTGAGTGTGACGGCGATGACGAGTGCTGCGGGGATGAGGATGCGGCGGACGAGTCGCCCGAAGTATTTCAGCGGGTCCACCCGGCCACCACTGTTGGCTGCTTCTCGAAGGAGCATTCCGGTGAAGAGGAACCCGGAGACGGCGAGGAAGATGTCGATCCCACCGGATACCCGGCCGTTGCCGAACAGGTGGAATAGCACCACACCGGCGAGTGCGAGGCCGCGTATGCCGTGGAGTTCGGGGAGGTAGCGCCGTTCGGGGAGGTGTCTTGTGAGGGGATTGTTTGCACGGCGTGGTCGTGTGGTGGTCATGATGTCCTTTGTCTCTGGGCCGCCAATATCCTAGCTCACACCGTGTTCAGGGACGAAAAAAGACCGCCCCACCACCTGCATCAGCAAGTAGTGGGGCGGGGTTCGCTGTCCGTGGTAAGGAGCGCCTAGTACTACAGTCGCGTTTGTAAAATATGGCCGCGTGCTGCGTAGTGATACTGTTGGGCTCGGTATTGGTGCTGGCGTCGCCACTTGGAGCGTTGTAGTACATGTTCCGGGTCGGGTGGCTGGTTCCAGGCGACTTTGACGATCAGCCGTCTGATTTCTGGCAGGGAGAGCCTCACCAGAGCCCCGGTACCTGGATTTGGGCCCCCTTTTGAGCCCGGATGACACTGAGGAATGCGTGGGCGAACATCGACAGGGTGATGTGTCGATACCAGCCGGTGTATTGGCGGACTTGATAGTGATCTAACCCGGTTTCGCCTTTGGGCGTCTGGAAGGTTTCCTCGATTGCCCACCGGGCCCCAGCCACCAGCGCCATCGTGATCAACGTGACGTGGTTGGGTGTGTAGCACACGAAATAGGCCACATCGGTGGGGTCTGTCAGCGAGCGGCGGGCCAGCAACCAGTGTTCACCATCCTCGTCGGCCAGCCCGTTGATGCGTTGGCGCGCCCAGGCGTATTGCCGGTCGCCTTTAGTCCCGGCTCCAGCGGTGCGGGTGCGCCAGGCTCGGGCGTCGAGTTTTGCTATCACCTCATCGGCCCGGCCTTCCACGCCCAGTGCGGCCGGGTGTGTTTTGTCAATTAGAAGTCGGCCATTAAAGCGATAAGAATCCGGCCACTTTGGCAGGGTTTCCTGCCAAAGTGGCGATAAGGGGTTATTTCATTAGGGCGTTTTTGACGCGGTAGGACTCGCCG
>NZ_LXEY01000089.1 GCF_001657475.1 Enteractinococcus helveticum | reverse complement strand
CATTATCATCACGAGGGTTTATTGCCGGAACCTTCTCGGGACTCGAATGGATACCGGCGTTATACGATTGCCGATCTGACACTGTTACTGAGGATCCGACATCTCCGAGAGTTAGGCCTTAGCGTTTCTAGCATTCGTGAGGTTCTTCAGCGAGGGCAAGAACAAGGACTGCGCGATGTGCTCATTGAGCTTGATCAAGATCTTGAGGTACAGCAGCAATCAATAGCTGCGATGCGTAAGCGCTTACAAGCTCTGCTCAACAGCGAAGAACTTAGCTCTCTCAGCGAAATGGACACCGCTCCGTCACGTGGAGTTTTTGTTCAATTGCGTGCTCTGGGGGCTTATGGTCCGACATTCCAATTGGAACACACTATGATGAGTGCAGTACCAGAAGAGGCGGCCCAGGAGTGGTCAGATTTATGGAACCGCATACTGTCCGACCCTGAAGATGCTCAATCGTTGGCCACCGCCTATGCTGAGTTTGATGCATTGGGTACCAGCCCAGCAGATGATCCACGCATTGGTGTGTTTGCTGAAAGGATCTGGCAGCTCATTCCACACGAATACCTTGACCAGCTTGTTGTTAGCCAGTCGGATACCGCACACCCGCTCGTGCATGCGCTGATGGAGCAGCTGTCATCAGCGCAGCGCAGCGTTATGCATCAACTCTTGGCGCGCATCTCATCCCACGAGGGACCCGTGAACAGGAGACTTAGTGATGAAGAAACTCCGTAAAATTCTGGGCACGGTCTTACCTTTAGTGATTGTTGTCGAGCTTGTACTCCTCTTCAGCGGAGTCTTGGACTTAGTATCGGCTGTCTGGGTGGTGATTTTGGTTGAAGTCTCCCTCTTGATATTCGTCATATTTGAGTTTTGGGTCATTGCCAAGGCTGTCTCCGCTGCAAGGCGCTCCGGCACAGAATTGTCGTTTGCGCTGGAGAACGTTATGTCAGAGTTCTTCCCCAACCTCGTCGCTCGTGCCTTGAGGCACGATATTTTGTTGCTAAGAGCCATTGGGATGCTGCTGACCGGACGCCGCGATGTGAAACAACATGAGGTTGCCTTGCCATATTCAGGCCCACTGGTGCCCATGCTTGCAGTCATTACAGTTGTCGATGGTGTCGTTGCTTTCGGGCTTCACATGCTCATACCTGCGGGGTGGGTAAGAACTCTTGTACTCATCGTAGGGCTGCTGGGCCTGATCTGGCTCTTCGGTTTCATCGCAGCTCTGATCGTTTATCCTCATACTTTGAGCGACGATCGACTCAGACTGCGATTTGGGGCCTTTCAGGACATTATTGTGCCTCGTGAGATGATTATTGCAGCCGAGCGGTTCACCGGAAAACCCGCCTCTACCCGTGCCGCTACGTGTCTTGACGGGGCACTGATCATGGTAGTTGCCAATCAGGCCAACATGAGGTTGAAGACCCATGCCATGGAGAATATCGTGACATTAAATCCCAAATTAGCGGATCATAAGATAGACCAGATCTTCTTCTATACCGATAGCCGCAATACCGCTCGCAAAGCTCTGACA
>NZ_LXEY01000087.1 GCF_001657475.1 Enteractinococcus helveticum | reverse complement strand
GGCTCATCGTAAAAATGAGTGTAGTTGGTGTCTGAATCCGCCGGTGTCGAGCAGTGCTCTGGTGATGTAATGCATGAGGTTACGGAAGCCTAGGGCGGTGCCGCGCAGGTGTTCGATTCTGCCGTTGATGGCTTCGGTGGGCCCATTGCTGGTACCGACGTGATCGAAGTATGCCAGGATATCTGCGGCTCGGCGTTTCATGGTCCGGCCCAAGGTTTGGAGTTCTTTGAGCGTGTTCGGAACGCCCTTGCTGATGGAATCTATCAGTTTCCTGAGCCGCTTTTTGGCTTGTTTTCGGTCGGGATGACGGTAGGCCGCCACGATCCGTTGGTAGATGTCATAGGTGGTTTGCACCGGGGCATGGTCAGGGTTGGCAAACACAGCGTCCAGGCGGGTCTGTTGTCGTTCTGTGAGGTAGTC
The DNA here is from genome assembly GCF_001657475.1 of Enteractinococcus helveticum. GTDB lineage: Bacteria > Actinomycetota > Actinomycetes > Actinomycetales > Micrococcaceae > Yaniella > Yaniella helvetica. The sequence continues at coordinate 1,015 of NZ_LXEY01000087.1, read as the reverse complement.
TTTGCCGGTTTTCAAGACTTTGCGGATCCCATAGAGCGGATCACCGGAGCGCCCCCGATGGCCCAGCGTGGCCTGTTGAATCCGTTGCCGGGCCTTATCAACGGCTTGGCCAGCCAGGGCGACCACGTGGAAAGGATCCATCACCGTGACCGCTTCGGGCAGGGTTTCAGCGGCTGCGGTTTTATAGCCCGTGAACCCATCCATAGCCACGATCTCCACCCCGGCGCGAAACGCGCTGGTTTGGGCCTCGAGCCAGGTAATAAACGTTTGTTTGGATCGGCCCGGGACCATATCCAACAACCGCGCAGGACCGGTGCCATCAGCCACCGGGGTCAGATCGATCACCACAGTGACATATCGGTTGCCCCACCGGGTATGACGCCACACATGCTCATCGACCCCTAACACTCTGACGCCATTGAGTCGGTTGGGATCCTCAATGAGCAACCGCCGGCCGGTCGCCAACACGACGTCATTGGCGGTATGCCAGGACACGCCAAGATTGGCAGCCACCCGGGCAATGGATAACCGGTCGATGACCACCGATTTCAACGCCCACAACGCGGCCGCATGCGAGAGTTTAGCTTCTGGGGCGACCACGGACGTGGTGTCTTGTTGCCACACACAAGCACACGCATCACACCGATACCGACGCAACCGCAAATGCAGCTGGGTTGGCCGCCAGCCCATGGGCACGTGGGTGACGTTGCGCACCACACTGCCTCGCACGCGGGCCTGGGCACCGCACCGACGACAGAAATTGTCGCGGTCTACGATGCGACATTCCAACGTGGTCTGGTCGTGGTCGAGATGTTGACCGGTGACCGTCACGCCGAAATTACGGAGCATGCAAAAGGCGTCAAAATCTGGGCGCGAGAAGGTAGGCTTGGGCATGTCGAGGTCTTTCTTTAGATGTGTTGTTTGAGCACTTCCATCTTCGGAAGACCTCGACTTTTTTATGCCTTCAACACACCCCGGTCACCAAACCGATCTACACCCAAAATTCCGAAGAGCC
>NZ_LXEY01000086.1 GCF_001657475.1 Enteractinococcus helveticum | reverse complement strand
ACACTGTTAAACAAAAAGAAGCTAAATTTGAAAATGGTGTTATTACACGTAAAGCTGATGAAAAAACAACTAATAATACAGCTATTGACAAGAAATCAGGTAAACAATCTAAAAAAACAACACCTTCAAATAAACGAAATGCATCAAAAGCATCTACAAATAAAACTTCAGGTCAGAAAAAGCAACATAATAAGAAACCAGCACACGGTCCAAAAAAACAAACGAGGTCAAGTAAGAAATCACATAAGAATCACCAAACCACAAACAATAATGCAAAAACAACAAAACCGAATCGACCAAATGCAGATAAAACGGTAACTGACACCTGAAAATGTCGAAGTAGAAGAATAGAAAAAAGCCCAACGAGGGGCTGGTGGTCCTG
>NZ_LXEY01000085.1 GCF_001657475.1 Enteractinococcus helveticum | reverse complement strand
AGTGAGTGTATTTTGTTTCTGAATCCACCGGTGTCCAGCAGTGCTCGGGTGATGTAATGGGCGAGGTTTCTGAAGCCCAGGGCGGTGCCGCGCAGGTGTTCGATTCTGCCGTTGATGGCTTCGGTGGGGCCGTTGCTGGTGCCGACGTGATCGAAATAGGCCAGGATATCGGCGGCTCGTCGTTTCATGGTCCGGCCCAACGTTTGGAGCTCTGTGAGCGTGTTGGGAATACCGTGGCTCATGGAGTCAATGAGTTTGCGTAACCGCTTTTTGGCTTTCTGCCGGTTGGGATTGCGGTAGGCCGCCACGATCTGCTGGTAGATGTCATAGGTGGTTTGCACCGGCTGATGCTGCGGGTTGGCAAATACAGTCTTCAGGCGGGTTTGTTGTCGTTCTGTCAGGTAGTCCTTGCCGGTTTTCAACACTTTGCGGATCCCATACAGCGGATCACCCTTACGACCGCGATGTCCCAGCGTGGCTTGTTGAATCCGTTGTCGGGCTTTATCCACGGCTTGACCGGCTAATGCCACCACATGAAAGGGATCCATCACGGTGGTCGCTTCGGGCAGGGATTGGGCAGCCGCGGTCTTGTAGCCGGTGAACCCATCCATAGCCACGATTTCGACTCCGGCGCGGAAGGCACTGGTCTGAGCGTTGAGCCAGGTGATAAAGGTTTGTTTGGATCGACCCGGGACCATATCCAACAGGCGTGCAGGACCTTTGCCGTCAGCCACCGGAGTCAGATCAATGACCACGGTGACATATCGGTTACCCCACCGGGTATGGCGCCACACATGCTCATCGACACCCAAGACTCGAACCCCGGTGAGGCGGTTGGGATCATCAATGAGCAACCGCCGACCGGTGGTCAGGACCGCGTCGTTGGCGGTGTGCCAGGACACGCCCAGGTTGGCGGCCACTCGGGCAATCGATAACCGGTCGATGACCACGGATTTCAACACCCACAACGCTGCCGCATGCGAGAGTTTGGCTGCTGGGGGGACCACGCTGGTGGTGTCTTGTTGCCACACGAGCGCGCAATCATCGCATCGATACCGGCGCAGCCGCAGATGCAGTTGAGTGGGCCGCCAGCCCATGGGCACATGGGTGACGTTCCGCACCACACTGCCTCGCACTCTGGCCTGGGCGCCACACCGACGACAGAAATCGTCGCAGTCTCCCATCCGACACTCCAGCGCGGCTGACTCGGCGGTGAGGTGTTGACCGGTCACGGTTACTCCGGAGTTGTTCAGCATGCAAAATGCATCAAGATCTGGGGCACAGAAGGTGGGCTGGGCCATGTCGAGGTCTTTCTTCAGATGTGTTGTTTCGTCACTTCCATCTTCGGAAGACCTCGACTCTTTTTATGCCTTCAACACGCCCTGATCTAAAACATCATCTACACCCAAAATTCCGAAGAGCC
>NZ_LXEY01000084.1 GCF_001657475.1 Enteractinococcus helveticum | reverse complement strand
GTCCTGCCACGGCAGGCGAGGAGATGGCATACGAAGAAGTAGTCAAGACAAATCTTTCTGAAACGAGCCCTATCAAAAACGGAACTTGCTAAGAGCCGCTGGTCTCATCCCATCCTGACAGATAGGGTAGTGCCCCCACGTGCTTAACGCTCCATGGGAAATGGCGTCGACCAGAAGAGGAACATCGTGAACGAGCCGGATTTTGAGGAATTTTGGCCCAATACTGAGCGCATGCGCAAGGTCTGGCGATACTACCAGTACTCTCCAAAGCTCACCGAAACAGTCCCGGTAGAGCCCGGCCATACGTTACAAGACGCACGTTCATTTGCATGGGATCGGTTAGACGAACGAAGGCTCGTGACAACGTTTAAACAGGTCGCTGACGAACTCGGCAGATCTGCGCCGAATCAACGCGCCCTGCCTGCCTCTCAGGATGAGGCTCACCCCTCGAGGGTGTCATGGCATGATGCACTGCTCGGGGCCGCAGTAGCCGACGGGCTTGACCCCAACGACCTCATCCAACTACTTCCAGATAGTCCCGAGCTGTGAGTGTCGCTTTCGAAGTTCACCATCGATAAACACCAACAGGAGCTCAGGAAGTTGCGTTGCCTTGGTAGTTTCTCCTTCGTAGCTAAAACGTTCGATTATGAAACACAGCAGAGCTCATTAACGGGCTTATTTAATTTGAGTGCCTTTGGGTGAGTTGAGTTTCGGGTTGGGACCGCTGGAGATGCTTACGACAACGCGTTAGCAGAGACAGTCAACGGTTTGTACAAGACTGAACTGATCTACACCCGCCCCGCGTGGCCATCAGCCACCGAGGTGGAATTCGAAACGATGAACTGGGTCCACTGGTGGAATACCACCCGATTGCATGAAGCGCTGGACTACCAGACCCCGACAGAGATCGAAGCCAGCTATCATATGACCCAGGCTCAAGCCCTGAGCCCCGTATAACAAGCGGAACAAAACCCAGGGCGCTTCAGTCGCATGACTCTTAGAACACAAGCACAGCCCTTGATACGACCCAGTCCCTCTCGGATGAGCAGGACACCTGTCTCAGGGCGTGTATGACTCTGGTGTGTTCAGCAGTAGCAGATCAGGCTTCGTATGCGGCGTAGGATAAAGGACACCACCCAAGGAGTGGGTCCGCTGTCATGATTGAACCCTGTGCGCTCGTCAACTTTTTGAGACAGTTGTCTGTGTTTCTTTTTTTGGTTATGCGGCCAAGAGTTCTTGGTCGCAAGATTGGTAGTTGATCCAGGCGTGCATCGGTGGGTGACCACCGGCGCGTACGTTGGGTCGGCGTCGGTTGTACCAGGACTCGATGTAGCCCATAATGGCGGCTTCAGCCTCACGGTGGGTGGCAAACCGGTGGTGGTAGTAGAACTCGGTCTTGAAGTGTGAAAACCAGTTCTCAGC
>NZ_LXEY01000083.1 GCF_001657475.1 Enteractinococcus helveticum | reverse complement strand
CATCGATCATGTCTTGGGTGCGGTGAAACATGGGGCGTGCTTCCAGATCATGCTTGGTCAGTCGGAAGGATGCTTCGACTTCGAATAACGCATGATAATGCGCGATGACTTCAGCGTCGGCCAGGATGTCTTCCGACGCGGAGGTGACATAGCCTTTGATACCTTGCAACGCGCGGGCCCGGTCTATATCGGCCTGGTTGATGCCGACGTCTTTGCCCTTGACCGATACGAATCGGGCCTTGGCCATGGAGCGTTTGCCATCGGCGATGTCTTGGGCTTTGGCGATTTGTTGGTCCAGGGTGCGGCGGTCTTTGTTGAATCGTTTGGTGGTGAATTGATACACCGTCCGCCACGTTTTGGGCGAATCCGCCCGTAATTGCTCTTGGATCGAGGTGGTCCAACCATCGGTCATCTGATGCTTATCCAGCGTGTCCAGGTGGGCTTGGAGTCCTTTGGGCATCTTGCCCACCCGGGAGGCGATGATGAACTGATAGCCGGCTTTCTCTAAGGCCACGCAGTTGGCGTAGGACAGCATTCCCGCATCGGCCACCACCACAATGTCGTCGATGCCGTGGCGGGCTTTGAAGGCATCCAACACCGGCAGAATCGTGGTGGTTTCGGCCGTATTGCCCGGATGCGTGTGGAGCTCTAGTGGGAAACCCGATCGGTCGACTAACAGGCCGAGCACAATTTGCGGATCAATCTGACGGTCCTTGGAAAACCCTGGTCGACGGAATGCATCGGGGTGATCGGATTCGATGTGCAAGGTGGTGGCATCATATAAACACACCGTCACCGGCCCATCAGCAGCGGCAAAATCATAGGCTGCCGCACAAATGGCATCTCGCCAGCCCGCTACAGCTGATCGGGTCAGATGGCGTTTCACCGTGGCATACGAGGGGACCTTGCCGACCCCCAAGGATTCCAAGATGTCCAATGACCGCAGCTTCGAGGCCGGCTCGATCAACCGGGCAATCACCAGTTGTTTGAACACATCAGATCCCACCGCGGCATTGAATCCGATCTGGTCATACACCCCAGCCAACACCTCCCACAACACGCGGTGTTTGGTTCCAACCATCCGCGGTTGCGACGCCGCCTCGACCACCGGTGAGGTGCTCACGATGTCATCGCCAGGAAACTCCAAGTGTAATTGCTGGCCACCTTGCAATTCGGCTTTCCGTTGCTCAGCAGCAGCCAGCAACACCGCCAGCGACTGCTCATCATGCGCCGACCCAACATGCTCCACGATCGTGCGTTGCCCACGATACTTCCTGGCAATCTGCACCGCCGTCGCACCAGAAGCAGTCGACACTTGACGAATATACAACCCCACGAACCCAGTCTACGACCAGCGCTTAGTGCCCTGTTCGTCAACCATCAACCCTGC
>NZ_LXEY01000082.1 GCF_001657475.1 Enteractinococcus helveticum | reverse complement strand
AGTGGCCTGCTCTAGAGATTTCGGACACGGGCCCTCTTAGTCTTGACTAAACTTGAGGGTCATACCGAAAGTGAGACTGAGTAAGGACATGTCAACTCCACGCCGTCGTTATACCCAGGAATTCAAAGATCAGTTGGTTCAAGAGGTCATTGAATTTTCCAAACCGATTGCCGAGGTTGCTCGGGAATATGGGATCGCTGCCCAGTCATTGGGGAACTGGGTCAAAAAATACCGCGAAACCCACGGGGATGCAGGTGGCGAAGAGGCCACGAACAGGGGTGCAACCGCGCGAGAACAAGCGCTAGAACGCGAAGTCCAAGAGCTCAAAGCGGAGTTGTCGTTCGTAAAAAAAGCAGCAGCGTACTTCGCGAGGGATCCACAGTAGTGGCCAAGTACGAGTTCATTGAATCCCACAAAGACAGTCCAAATCCGTGGTGGACGATTGTGCATATGTGCGCCTGGTTAGGGGTGTCGCGGTCGGGGTACTATCACTGGCGGTCACGACCACAGTCGACCACCGCCGCCCGCCGCGAAGAGCTTGCTGCCCGGATCCGGTTCTATTTTGACGACTCGGATCAGACCTATGGGTACCGGCGGGTGCATGCTGATCTGGTGGCTGAAGGCACCCAAGCCAGCCTCGAGCTGGTCCGGCAGATTATGGTAGAGCAAAACATGATCGCCTGTCAGCCGCGTCCGTTTCGGGTCACCACTGACCCCGATGCCGATGCAGCGGCGTCGATTCCAGACCTGGTGCAACGGGATTTCAGTGCTAGCGCACCGGGCCAGAAATTTGTCGGCGACGTCACCTATATTCATACCTGGCAAGGATTCATGTACCTGGCCACGGTCATTGATTGCTACTCCCGAAAAGTCGTGGGCTTCTCGATGGCCGATCATCTGCGTGCTGAATTAGTGGTGCAGGCCCTGGACAATGCTGCGGCCACTACAGTCATCCAACAGGATGCTATTTTCCACTCTGACAAGGGAGTACAATATTCATCTAAGGACTTCCAAGCCGCGTTAGCGCGCCACGAAATGCGCGCTTCAATGGGACGCACCGGTGTGTGTTGGGACAATAGTTTAGCCGAGTCGTTCTTCGCTGCATTGAAAAACGAATGCGTTTACCGGACCGTATACCCCACCAAGGCGCACGCCAAACGCGATGTATTCCGCTACATTGAAGCCTTCTACAACACTCGTAGACGTCACTCAGCGTTAGATTACCAACGGCCCGCCGAGGTCCACTATGGTGGACTCCAGCTTGCCACCGCAGCCTAAAGAAAACCCATCAACAAGGTGTCCGAAAAACGCAGGGCAGACCA
>NZ_LXEY01000081.1 GCF_001657475.1 Enteractinococcus helveticum | reverse complement strand
TTTCCCTCCCCCTCCTCCCCCTTACTTTTTCTTTCCTTCCCTCTTTTCCTTTCTCCCTTCCCTCCTCCCTTTTTTTTTTTTTTTTCTTCCCCCCCCTTTCTTTCCTTCTTTTCCTTTTTCTTTTCCTCCCCTTCCCCTCTCTTTTCCTTCTCCTCCTTCCTCCCCCTTTCTTCTTTCTTTCCTTCCTCCTCTCCTCTTCCCCCCTCCTTCTTTCTCCTTTCCTCCCCTTTCTTCCTCCTTTTTTCCCTTTTTTTCCTTTCTCTCTCCCTCCCTTTTTCTTCCCTCCCTTTTTCCCCTTCTTCCTTCCTTTTTTCCTTCTTTTCTCCTCTTCACTTTTTTTTCTTTTTTTCCTCCCTCCCTTTTCCTTCCCTCCCCTCCCCTCCTTTCCTCCCCTTCTTTTTCTCCCCTTCCCCCTTTTCCCCTTCCTTCTCCCTCCTCTTTTTTCCCCTTCTCCCCTTCTTTTCCCCCTTCTCTCTTTCTCTTCCCCTTTCTCTCTCCTTTCCCCCTTCCCCCCCTTCTCCCCTCCTTCTTTTTCCTTCCCTCCCTTTTCTTTTTCCTCCCCCCCCCTCACCCCCCCTTCCCTCTCCCCCTCCTCCTCCCCTCCTCCCCTTCCCCCTTTTCTTCCCTTTCCCCTCCCCTCCTCTCCCTTTTCTCCCTTCTTTTCCTTCCTTTCCCTTTCTCCCCCCTCCCTCTCCCTCTCTCTTCTCCTTCCCTTTCCCCTTCTCTTCCCTTCCCTCCTTCCTCTTCTTTTTCCTCTCCCTCCCCTCCCTCCCTTTCCCTCCCCCTCTTCCATTCTCCTTTTTCCTCTTTTCCCCCCCCCCCTTCCTCTTTTCCCCCTTCCTCTCTTTTCCCCTCCTCCCCCCTCTCTTCCCTCCCTCCTCCCTCCTTCCTCCCTTTCTTTCCTCTTTCTCCTTTCCCCCCTTTTTTTTTCTTTTCCCTCTCTTCTTCCTTTTCCTTTTCTCTTTCTTTTTCTCCTTTTCCTTCTCTCTCCTCCTCCCTTTCTTCTTCTCTTCTTTTCCCCTCTCCTTCTCTCTCTCCTTTCCCCTCCCCCCCCCCCCCCTTTCTTGCTACCCCCACCCCCCTTGGGGGTTTCCCTTTCTTTTTGCCCCACCCCCCCCCCCCCCCC
>NZ_LXEY01000080.1 GCF_001657475.1 Enteractinococcus helveticum | reverse complement strand
GGACAACACCACACAATAAACATGTGGATAACTGGCCGGATTCTTGACGCTCTTTTGGCCGGAAACCAACCGCTGAACTGGCTGGATTTCCCTGCTCATCTGGCCTAGTTCTAGTTGATCACAAACATGCAGACCACCACCGGCTATTCACTGCGCCGCATCCGAGATATTCTGCGACCACTGACTGACGGCATCCTGGAACTCAACGGCCAACAGCACACCATCCCAGCCGCTATCACCCCTGAAGCCACCGAACTCATTGCCACACTAGGACTCCACATCGACTGACCCCGAGTGAACGTCCCAAACAGGGCACTAAAATGAGCCAACTCGGGCACTAGGGCCCAGAGGTCGTGTGCTTAAATGCCAGACCCCCTGACACAGGGGTGTCAGGGGGTCTGGTGAATGGTTGTCCGGCGGTGTCCTACTCTCCCACACCCTCCCGGGTGCAGTACCATCGGCGCTGTGGGTCTTAGCTTCCGGGTTCGGAATGGGACCGGGCGTTTCCCCCACGCTATAACCACCGTAACCCTAGCCCACCAACCAATAGGGGTCCCATTGGTCGGGGAAACTTTGTGGGGTCACGCACCCCGGAACCTGGGGTGATGTGGACCAATATGTTGTTATAGATGTTGCTTTTGGACGCGGCCCGCACCCAGGGACCTGGTGGTCGTGGGGTGTGGGTTGTTGTTGCTGGAACCGTATAGTCGACGCGAGCACGCTTGCAGTCTTGTGGATCGTGGACGTTGTTGTTGTGTACCCATGCTGTGTTTGCCCATCATTGGTTGTGGTGGGTCGTGGTGGGCCTTTTGCTGCCCACCGCACACACCCCGTTCCGGCATTGCTACCTGAAAAAGTGGGGTGTGGGTAAGTCTTTGGTGTATTAGTACCGGTCAGCTCCACACATCGTGAGTCTGTGCTTCCACATCCGGGCTATCAACCCAGTCATCTCCTGGGCACCTCATTGAGGAGAATTCATCTTGAAGCCGGCTTCCCGCTTAGATGCTTTCAGCGGTTATCCATCCCGAACGTAGCCAATCAGCCATGCACCTGGCGGTACAACTGACATACCAGCGGTTCGTCCGTCCCGGTCC
>NZ_LXEY01000079.1 GCF_001657475.1 Enteractinococcus helveticum | reverse complement strand
TTCCTTCTTCCTCTCTCCCTCTCTTTCTCCTTTTCCCTCTCTTTCCTTTCTTTTATTTTTTCCCCCTTCTTTTTCTTTTTTCTTCTTTCTTTTCCCTTCCTTTCCCCCTCTTCTCCTCTTTTTTCTTTTTCTCTTCTCCCCCCCTCTCCTTCCCTTCCTCTCCCCTTTTCCTCTTCCCTCTTTTCCTTCCCCTCCTCTTCTCTCCCCTTCTTTTCCCCCCCCCCCTTCTTCTCCCTCTCCCTCTCCCTCTCCCTTCTCTCCTCCTTCTCCTCCTCCCCCTTCCTCCTCTTTTCCCTTTTCCCCTCCTTCTCCCCCTCTCTTCTCTTCCTCCCCTCCCCTCTCTTTTTCTTCTCTCCCCTTTCTCCTTCCCCCCTCTTTCTCTCTTCTCCTTTTCTTTCCTTTTTTCTTTCTTTCCTCTCTTCCTCTTCCTCTTTCCTTCTTTTCCCTTCTCCCCCTTCTTCCCCTTTCCCTTCCCTCCTTCTCCTCCCCCCCCTTCCTTCTTTCTCCTTCCCCCCTTTTTCCCTTTCCTCTTTTTTTTTCCCCTCCTTCCCTCCCTCTTTCTTCTTTTCCTTTCCTTCTCTTTTCCTTTTTCCCCCCTTCTTCCTCTCTTTTTTCTTCCTCTTTTTTTTCCTTTTTTCTTTCTTCCTCTCTTTTCTCCCCCCTCTCCTCCCCTTCCTCCCTCTTCTTCTCCCCCCCCTCCTTCCCCTCCTCCCTTTCCCCCCCCTTCTTTCTCCCCTCCCTCCCCCTCTCTCTCCTCTCCCCTTCCTCCCCTCTCCCCCCCTCTTTTTCCCCTCTTCCCCTCTCTCCTTCCCTCTTCCTCTCCTTCCCTCCCCTCTCTCCTTTTCTTTTCTCTTTTTTTTCCCTTTCCTTCCCTCCTTTCTCTTCTCCCCCTCTTCCTCTTCCTCCTCCTCTCTCTTTTTCTTTCTCTTTTTTCTCCCCTCCCTTTCCCCCCCCCCCCCCTCCTCTTCTCCTTCTCCCTCTCTTCTCTCTTTCCCCTCTCTCTCTTT
>NZ_LXEY01000078.1 GCF_001657475.1 Enteractinococcus helveticum | reverse complement strand
ACCGCGTTTTCCACGCTGCCTTTCTCATGACCCGAATCGGGATTGCAAAACCTCGAGTGGGCCCGGTAATGCAGTCGGAAAGCCGAAAACAACGACGTTTCGATCACCTGTTTTTGGACGCGTTTGCCAATCCCGGTGGCGTTGTCAAAAATCATCATCGTGGGTACTGCCCCGATGTGTTCAAAGATGGTGCGTAGGCCATGGCAGACACATTCAGCGGTTTCACCCCGATAGGCTTGGGCATAGCGCATATTGGAAAGCGGAAACGTCACGACCAGCACGTGTAACACCGTGCGAATCCCGGCAAGGATGGCTTCGGCTTGGCCGAAATCCACCTGGATCGTGCCTGGCGGCCATTCCAACTCGGAGTAGCCTTCTGAGACTGGGCGGTGCGCAGCTCGCCACCGCTTCACCGCTCGTTGCACCGGTGAATACGAACCGGTATACCCATGCTCAGCGACCAACCGGTCAAAGACCCTGCGGGCGGTGTGGCGCTGTTTATGCCACCTGCCCTGGTCTTCGGTCAACCACTGCTCAATGATCGGCTCAAACGCGGCCACCACTGACCCACCAGGACGTTTCACCGGTGCCGGCGGCTTGGGCGAAAAATCCTGTTGTCGACTATATTTCGCAACCGAATCGCGGCTAATGCCTAAGCGCTTGGCTATCTCACGTTGAGACCACCCTAATTCGGTCAGTTCTCTGATATCTTCTTGTATCGGCATGGGCACCGTCATGGACTTTCTAGTTCCTCTCCCGCGCTGCCAAAGAGACAAAAGGCTGCAGCGCATGAGGAACTCATATACCAGGACAGACGGTGCCCATCGTCGTTTTTAACAACAACGACACACACGCATCCATCATCTGGGGATCAACTGGACAACACCACACAATAAACATGTGGATAACTGGCCGGATTCTTGACGCTCTTTTGGCCGGAAACCAACCGCTGAACTGGCTGGATTTCCCTGCTCATCTGGCCTAGTTCTAGTTGATCACAAACA
>NZ_LXEY01000077.1 GCF_001657475.1 Enteractinococcus helveticum | reverse complement strand
AGTGCGCCGGTATGCTTGAGTGAGACAGGTTAGTAGGAGCCTTACTCATCGTGACAGAGCGAAAGAAATACACTGCAGAGTTCAAACAGCGGGCCGTGGATCTGGTCATAGATTCGGGTCGTCCGATTGCTCAGGTCAGTGTGGATATTGGGGTCAAGGAAGGCACCCTTGGCAATTGGGTGCGCAAGTACCGCCAGGACCACCCAGAAGAGTTTGCTGGCGACGCCCCGGAGTCGGTGGCCTATGCCGAGCATCAGCGGGTGCTCAAGGAAAATGCCAAGCTGAAACAAGAGGTGGAATTCCTCTCAAAAGTCAGCGCCTTCTTCGCCTCGAAGCAACAATCGTAGACTGCTATGAGTTCATCGAAGCGCAGAAGGCCAACTATTCCATTGCCATGATGTGCCGGGTACTGCAGGTCTCGCGGGCCTCGTTTTATCGGTGGTGCCAACCCAAGCAGCCCTCACCGCGTCAGGTGCGCCACCAACAGCTGGTGGCGGCTGTCAAAGCCGAGTATGAGGATGCTGAAGGCATGGCAGGCCGGCGTCAGCTGACCCGGCTGCTGAACACCAAAGGTATTGAGGTCTCGGAGTCCACCGTAGGAGCCATTATGCGGGTTCACGATTTGCGGGCCATCCGCACTATGGCGTGGAAACAGACCACCGTCCAAGACCCGCAAGCCAGAACGGAACACATCGACAATCATATGATCGATGACCACGGCGACCGGGATTTCTCCTCCGAGACACCAGGGACCCGATTGGTCGGCGATATAACGTATCTAAAGACAGGTCAGGGCTGGTTGTATTTGGCCACGGTCATCGATTTGTGCACCGGGATGGTCATCGGCTGGAATACCGCCAATCACATGCGCACCGACCTATGCATCGGGGCGTTGGCCATGGCCCGTGATCAGGGGTATCTCCACCCTGACCAGGCGATTTACCACACGGATAGAGGTGCTCAGTTCACCTCAGCCCAGTTTCAAG
>NZ_LXEY01000076.1 GCF_001657475.1 Enteractinococcus helveticum | reverse complement strand
CTATGCTGATTAATGCTGCTCGTTTAGATGTGATGCACCGGTTGGGTCGAGCCATGGCCGATCCGACACGGTCCCGAATTCTGTTGACGCTGTTGGAGGGGCCTGAATATCCGGCAGTGCTTGCCCGCGATCTTGGGCTGACCCCTTCCAATGTATCCAACCATCTGGCCTGTTTGCGCGACTGTGGCATTGTGGTCGGACAGCATCAGGGACGCCAAACCCGCTATGAGATCGCAGACCCACACTTGGCTCAGGCACTGACCGCGTTGGTGGACACGACCCTGGCCGTTGACGAAGCTGCCCCCTGCATTGATCCGGTCTGCACTGTTACCGGATGTGCTGGCGACGAGGAGTTCAGCGCGTGATCGTCTCCTCCATCCTGCAGGCGATCGGGCTGTTTATCGCCACCAACATTGATGACATCGTCATCCTGTCGCTGTTCTTCGGGCGAGGCCAGGGACAACCAGGCACCACTCGCCGCCTCCTGGCGGGACAATATCTAGGATTCCTGGGCATTTTAGGCGCTGCGGTAGCAGCAGCCTTTGGTGCCCAAGTGCTCCTGCCTGAAGCCATACTGCCGTACTTCGGTCTGATCCCCCTGGGGCTCGGACTCTGGGCAGCATGGCAGGCCTGGCGCAATCGCGGCCAAGACGACGATGACGAAGCACAACTCGAAGGCAAACGTGTCTCGGTCTGGACCGTCGCGGCAGTGACCTTCGCCAACGGTGGCGACAACATCGGTGTTTATGTGCCAGTGTTCGTCAGCGTCAGCTGGAGCGCAGTGCTGGCCTACTGCATCGTCTTCTTATTGCTCGTTGCCGCTCTCGTATTCCTGGCCAAGTGGATTAGCTCCAGAAAACCCATTGCAGAAGCCCTGGAACGGTGGGAACATATTCTCTTTCCGGCCGTCCTCATCGGCCTAGGTATCGTCATCCTCGTCAGCGGCGGAGCCTTCGGACTGTAAGCAACGGCCACAC
>NZ_LXEY01000075.1 GCF_001657475.1 Enteractinococcus helveticum | reverse complement strand
GATGGAGCTCTATGACGAGGAAGCCATCAGCGTGCAGCTGCCCGATACCATCGAGGCGACGATCGTCGAGGCCGACGCAGTGGTGAAGGGCCAGACGGCGTCGTCGTCGTACAAGCCCGCCGTGCTCGACAATGGCGTGCGCATCATGGTGCCGCCGCACATTGCGTCGGGCACGCGCATCGTCGTCGACGTGTACGAGCAGACCTATGTCCGCCGTGCGGACTGATGCCTGACGTGATCAGAGATGCGCGCAGCTTCCGGGCCGAGCGGCCCTGGGGCGCGCGCGATCTGGTCGAGATCGAGGGGGCGACGGCACGCCTGCATTGGACGGACCAGCCCTATCGCTGGCACGTGAATGACGGCGCCGAACTCTTCTGCG
>NZ_LXEY01000074.1 GCF_001657475.1 Enteractinococcus helveticum | reverse complement strand
GGGATGCTCGCTCGTCGGATGGCCCAAGGCAGCGAACCGGTCGCCTCAGTGATCGATCTAGGCATCTATGACCAACTCACCCAACGGGAGGTCACCGCATGACCACCACGATTACCGTTGACGAGATCATCGAGCTGGGCCGACAATCCTCGCTCACCACCACCGTGTTAGCCGACTGGGCCGAGCGAGGCACCCCCAAACAACGCGAATACCTCCACGGACTCTTAGCCGCTGAAGTCGAATCCCGCCAAGCCTCCCGACGCCACCGGCTGTTACGGGCTGCCAAGTTGCCGGTGTTGAAAACCTTTGACGGCTACGACTGGACGGCCATCCATTTCCCGCCCGACTACGGTCGTCAACCCCTCGTGGATCTCGACTTCCTAGAGCAAGCCCAGAACCTGGTGCTCTACGGGGACGTGGGCACCGGCAAAACCCACCTGGCCATCGCGCTGGCGGCCGCCGCCTGCAACCAAGGCTACCGAGCCCGATACTTCACCACCGCCGCATTAGTGATGCATCTGCGCCGGGCCAAAGACGACAACCGATTAGATAAAGAACTCACCGCCCTGGCCCGCAATCAGCTCCTAGTCCTGGACGAATTCGGCTACCTGCCCATCGATGCTGAAGGCGCCCGACTGTTATTCCAAGTCATCGCCGATGGCTATGAGCAACGCAGCCTGATCATCACCACCAACCTGGCATTCGCCCGCTGGGGCACCATCTTCGGCGACGATACGATGGCCGCTGCCGTCATCGATCGCATCGTCCACCACGGCCGGTTACTGCAATTCCGCGGCGAGTCCTACCGCGTCAAAAACGCCCTAATGAAATAACCCCTTATCGCCACTTTGGCAGGAAACCCTGCCAAAGTGGCCGGATTCTTATCGCTTTAATGGCCGACTTCTAATTGACAAAACACA
>NZ_LXEY01000073.1 GCF_001657475.1 Enteractinococcus helveticum | reverse complement strand
CTTCACCTCATCGTAAATGGCAAAGTAGCATTAGGTCTCGGCAGCCTTACGGAAAGCTATGAACCTGAAACAGAGTCAGCTTTGTTCTTACGAGTCCTTGGCCGAGGCTCCTGGGTAGCAGAACACAATAACATTCCACTTCTATCTGTCACAGATGGGCATCCCACGGTTCCCCGAGAACGTTTAGACAAAAACACTTTTAGTGACGCAGTGGAACGGATTTTCGGAGAACATGCAGATGTCGAAGAACTATGGCGACTAGCGCTTGAAGCCTCGGAACAACACCACGGAACTATGTTAGTCATACACGCCAATGCAGAAAATGAGGCCCGACGTTTGTCTCCCCCAGCGATTGGAATCAAACCTGGTCCGCTAGCTGATTCAACTCTGCTAGCGGTATCAGCCATCGATGGGGCGATCCTGGTCGATCCCGCAGGACACTGCCACGCAGTTGGAACAATACTCGATGGTCTTGCAGTGCCGGGCATGGGAGATGCCAGTCGCGGTGCACGCTTCAACTCTGCACACCGCTATCTATCAGAGTCCAACGGAAATTGCCTTATTGTCATCGTTAGTGAAGACGGCATGCTCAACCTCATTCCCGATCTTCCTCGACGTGTGAAGCGGTCATATGTTGACGGAGTAATATCCAAAGTTGTGAGTCTATCGCATGGCAAACCTGTGGATTTTGAAGAGTTTTTCAAACACGAGAAACACTTAAGGTCACTTGACTTCTACCTCTCTGCTGAACAATGCACACTTGCGAACGAGTCACTCGAACGTGTTGAAGATTATAGGGAATCATCAGCTAAATCTAATGACGGACTCGGCTTCATAACGCGGGTGTGGCACGATAAGTATGAACCTCATTCCGCTTTCAATGACACATTTTTTCTGCCGGAGTAAGT
>NZ_LXEY01000072.1 GCF_001657475.1 Enteractinococcus helveticum | reverse complement strand
ACTCGACCCCATGAAGTCGGAGTCGCTAGTAATCGCAGATCAGCAACGCTGCGGTGAATACGTTCCCGGGCCTTGTACACACCGCCCGTCAAGTCACGAAAGTTGGTAACACCCGAAGCCGATGGCCCAACCCCTTTTTTGGGGAGGGAGTCGTCGAAGGTGGGACCGGTGATTGGGACTAAGTCGTAACAAGGTAGCCGTACCGGAAGGTGCGGCTGGATCACCTCCTTTCTAAGGAGAAAGTTCTCTTTCTCAAGAGATTTTATTGCCGCCGGACCTCATTGGTTCCGCACCCAGTGTGGGTGTGGGGAGTGTTCGGGGCGTGGGTGGAACATCAAACAGATCGATACTGCTTGCGAGCAGTGTTGGGCTTGGCCAGTTCGTTGGTGTCGTGTGTGGAGTACTGCGGTTTGCGTTGAGTGAGCCTGTGTGGAAACGCCATGGGGTTAGCGGTCTGGTTTTTGAAAGTTTTTGGTACACTGTTGGGTTTTGGAGCAACCACAAATATGCTTCGTTGATCAGGTTGTTGTCTGGTTGATGGAGTGGATTCCGAACGTTGGTTCGGGGTGTGGTTGTGCCCTCGGCATGACTGCTGCGGCACTGGGTGTTGTGGTGGTGGTGTTGGTTGGGGTGTTGTTGATTGTAACTGTATAGTGGACGCGAGCATCTTAATTTCTTGTGATTTTGTCCCTCGCACCGCCTTTTTGGGTGGTGTGAGTGATTTTTTGGATTGTTTGTGTATTTTCGTGCGACAACTTGCTGGGATTTCTCAGTGGGTTGTGTTTGCTCAGTTTGTGGTGACGAACAACTGGTGTGCGTGCATACTGGTTGGGTAAGTTGCTAAGGGCGCACGGTGGATGCCTTGGTAGTAGGAGCCGATGAAGGACGTGGGAATCTG
>NZ_LXEY01000071.1 GCF_001657475.1 Enteractinococcus helveticum | reverse complement strand
ATCTCGTCAACGGTAATCGTGGTGGTCATGCGGTGACCTCCCGTTGGGTGAGTTGGTCATAGATGCCTAGATCGATCACTGAGGCGACCGGTTCGCTGCCTTGGGCCATCCGACGAGCGAGCATCCCCAGTGCGGCGTGGCCGGGGTCGTCGCCGGTGGTGATCAGCCGGGTTGCTGCGGTGGTGGCGGTGGCAAAATCTGTGGCTTGGGCTGCCTCGTGCAAGCTGGCAAACAGCCGGCGCCGGTCGGTGGCTGGGGCGGTATCGAGCCAATCACGGATGGGGTCATCCACCATGCGGCGCACCGGTGAGTGGCTCCAGGATCCGGGTTTGGCCATCAATAACGGCAATAGGGCTGCGGGTTCAAAAATGGTGCCCTCGTGGCGGCCGAACACGCGCTGAAACGTGACCACCGGATGCGAGTCTTCATCCAAGATTTCGATCGTATCGGCGCGGATCCCCACGGTCAGGGATCGGCCGTGGAAGCTGGGTCCGGCGGCATAGGTGTTGGCTTCAACTTGAATATAGCCGCGTCGGTCAGCTTTTCGGGGTTCATAGCGCACCGGATCAAACCCAATGCCCGGTAATGGCAAGCAGGCTTGGAGATCCTGGGCGAACAGGTCACTGATGGGCACTTGCTGGCGGTAATGGTCCTCGGTGGCCAGTTCGTCACACCGAGCCAGCAACATGGTATTGAGCGCATCTAACGAGGTCACCTGCGGCTCGGGCACCAGCAAATTGCGCCGTAAGAACCCCACCGCGTTTTCCACGCTGCCTTTCTCATGACCCGAATCGGGATTGCAAAACCTCGAGTGGGCCCGGTAATGCAGTCGGAAAGCCGAAAACAACGACGTTTCGATCACCTGTTTTTGGACGCGTTTGC
>NZ_LXEY01000070.1 GCF_001657475.1 Enteractinococcus helveticum | reverse complement strand
ATCTCGTCAACGGTAATCGTGGTGGTCATGCGGTGACCTCCCGTTGGGTGAGTTGGTCATAGATGCCTAGATCGATCACTGAGGCGACCGGTTCGCTGCCTTGGGCCATCCGACGAGCGAGCATCCCTAGTGCGGCGTGGCCGGGGTCGTCGCCGGTGGTGATTATCTGGGTGGCCGCACTGGTTGCGGTGGCAAAATCTGTGGCTTGGGCCGCCTCGTGCAGACTTTCAAAGAGTCGACGCCTGTCTGATGTTGCGGCGGTGTCTAACCAATCGCGGATCGGATCATCGACCAGTCGGCGCACCGGTGAGTGACTCCAGGAACCGGGTTTGGCCATCAGTAACGGTAACAGGGCTGCTGGTTCAAAAATGGTGCCTTCGTGGCGGCCAAACACTCGTTGGAAGGTGACCACCGGGGTGGCATCTTCATCCAGGATTTCAATCGTGTTGGCCCGGATCCCTACGGTCAGGGATCGGCCGTGGAAACTGGGCCCGGCCGCGTAGGTGTTGGCCTCGACTTGGATATAGCCCCGTCGATCAGCTTTGCGTGGTTCATACCGGACTGGATCAAACCCAATACCCGGTAGCGGTAAACACGCTTGGATATCCTGGGCAAAGAGATCACCAATTGGAACCCCATGGCGGTAATGATTGTCAGAGGCCAGGTCATCACACCGAGCCAACAACATCGTGTTCAGCGCGTCCAAGGATGTCACCTGCGGCTCTGGCACTAGCAGGTTACGCCGTAAGAACCCTACCGCGTTTTCCACGCTGCCTTTCTCATGACCCGAATCGGGATTGCAAAACCTCGAGTGGGCCCGGTAATGCAGTCGGAAAGCCGAAAACAACGACGTTTCGATCACCTGTT
>NZ_LXEY01000069.1 GCF_001657475.1 Enteractinococcus helveticum | reverse complement strand
ACTCGACCCCATGAAGTCGGAGTCGCTAGTAATCGCAGATCAGCAACGCTGCGGTGAATACGTTCCCGGGCCTTGTACACACCGCCCGTCAAGTCACGAAAGTTGGTAACACCCGAAGCCGATGGCCTAACCCCTTTGTGGGGAGGGAGTCGTCGAAGGTGGGACCGGTGATTGGGACTAAGTCGTAACAAGGTAGCCGTACCGGAAGGTGCGGCTGGATCACCTCCTTTCTAAGGAGATAGTCAATATCTCAAGATATTATGAGTGGACCGTGTCATGGTTCCATCAACAGTCGTGTTGATGGGGACACGTTGTCTGCGTGGGTGGAACATCAAACAGATCGATACTGCTTGCGAGCAGTGTTGGGCTTGGCCAGTTCGTTGGTGTCGTGTGTGGAGTACTGCGGTTTGCGTTGAGTGAGCCTGCGTGGAAACGCCATGGGGTCAGCGGTCTGGTTTTTGAAAGTTTTTGGTACACTGTTGGGTTTTGGAGCAACCACATTTGGTGATCGTCACTGTTGGTGATGGTTGGTGGTTGTGCCCTCGGCACGACTGTCATGATGCGGTGCATTGTGGTGGTGGTGTTGGTTGGGGTGTTGTTGATTGTAACTGTATAGTGGACGCGAGCATCTTAATTTCTTGTGATTTTGTCCCTCGCATCAGTGCCCTGTGGGGTGGTGGTGTGAGTGATTTTTTGGATTGTTTGTGTATTTTCGTGCGACAACCTGCTCGTTGAGTGGGTTGTGTTTGCTCAGTTTGTGGTGACGAACAACTGGTGTGCGTGCATACTGGTTGGGTAAGTTGCTAAGGGCGCACGGTGGATGCCTTGGTAGTAGGAGCCGATGAAGGACGTGGGAATCTG
>NZ_LXEY01000068.1 GCF_001657475.1 Enteractinococcus helveticum | reverse complement strand
TGGAAGCACACCAAGAAGTCCTCATGGGCACCCCGGGACAACAACTCGTATTACGCCACGATGCCTTCGACCGCGCATCCTATATGCCCGGCGTCCTGCTCGGGTTGCGCACCGTTGGCTCTCGTCCCGGTCTGGCTTATGGACTCGACGCTTACTTGGATTTGGACTAACTTTCGTGAAAACTAAAATTGCCGTTGGTCTGTTGACCGCACTGACGCTGCTGTTCGTCTTTCTGGCCCTGTGGTCAGCGCTGGCTTTCATCCTTGCCAATAATTGGATCGCCAACGTTATCGGCTGGTGTGTCGTTGGCATCGTGGTCTTCGGGGTCTGGTCGCTGGTGCGTGAACTGCGCTTTGGTATGAACACCGAAAAACTCGCGCGCATCCTCCACGACGAAGGACTCCTGCCCGAAGACAATCTGCCGCGCACCCGGGGGCGTATAGGTCGCGACGCCGCCGACCAAGAGTTCGAAACCTATCGGGCTGAAACTGAAGCAGACCCGGACAACTGGCGCAGCTGGTACCGGCTGGGCTTAGCCTACGATGCCGCCGGTGACCGCAAACGCGCCCGAGCCGCCCTCCGGGATGCAATCACCATGTACCAGCAACACTAGGACGACGACCGGCCCACCGAATTCGAAACCCGGCGCAGCATACTTTCTAACGGTCCGCGCACGCCAAACAGCTTGAGAATGACGCCCAGGGCGATGACGATACCCCAGTGGACCAACAGCATGATCCACACATCGGCCCAAGCCGGATCACCCACCGCCAGCGGCTCATCCCAGCTCGAA
>NZ_LXEY01000067.1 GCF_001657475.1 Enteractinococcus helveticum | reverse complement strand
CATCAATACTATTTAAAGCTAACTATGGTCCGTTTTTGTTTGAAAAATTAATGATGCCATTAAGTATCTTAATTCCAGTAGGTGCAATTGCGCTTTCTTTATTAGTGGGCTATGGCTTATTAGAATTTGTCGGTGTTTATATGGAGCCTATTATGAGACCTATTTTTAAAACACCAGGAAAATCCGCTGTCGATACAGTAGCTTCGTTTGTCGGCAGATATTCCTTCGGATTATTGATTAATAATCGTGTCTATAAGCAAGGGATGTACAACAAACGAGAAGCTACGATTATTGCGACTGGCATTTCAACAGTTTCAGCAACTTTTATGCTTATCGTTGCTAAAACTTTAGGATTAATGCCGCATTGGAATTTATTCTGTGGGATAACTTTAGCCATCACCTTTGTCGTGACTGCAAGTCCGGCCGGCCAAACGCCAAGCACCAATGTATCAACAGAGCAATATAACGGACAACGTGGAGAGCAAGAAGTTGCGATCGAAGGAAGCAGACTGAAATCTGCACACGCAGAGGCGATGAAACAAAATGCATTAACACCATCTCTCGTGAAGAACGTTTGGGACAATTTGAAAGACGGTTTAGAAATGACTGTTGGTATTTTACCTTCTATATTATCGATTGGTTCTTTAGGACTGATTGTAGCGAACTATACACCATTCATTGATTGGCTTGGCTATATATTCTATCCATTTATTTATATTTTCCCAATTGCTGATCAGGCTGTACTTGCAAAAGCGTCAGCGATTTC
>NZ_LXEY01000066.1 GCF_001657475.1 Enteractinococcus helveticum | reverse complement strand
ACACACGATCAATCACAAACGGCAGACTTGAGCAACAGTGGACAGATCCTAATGAACATAAGTCAACGGTATTGTTCGACGGTGGCGCAAATGGTGTAGGTACAACAATCAATCTAACCGAACCATACACAAACTATTCTATTTTATTAGTAAGTGGAACTTATCCAGGTGGCGTTATTGAGGGATTCGGACTAACCACATTACCTAATGCAATTCAATTAAGTAAAGCGAATGTAGTTGACTCAGACGGTAACGGGGGCGGTATTTATGAGTGCTTACTATCCAAAACAAGTAGCACTACTTTAAGAATAGATAACGATGTGTATTTCGATTTAGGCAGAACAACAGGTTCTGGCGCTAATGCAAACAAAGTTACTATAACCAAAATTATGGGGTGGAAATAATGAAAATCACAGTAAACGATAAAAACGAAGTTATCGGATTCGTTAATACTGGCGGTTTACGCAATAGTTTAGATGTAGACGATAATAATGTGCCTATAAAATTTAAAGAAGAGTTCGAACCTAGAAAGTTTGTATTCACTAACGGCGAAATTAAATACAACAACAATTTTGAAAAAGAAGATGATTCGAACACACCAAGTCAACAAACTGCAACAGATTTGAGTGATGAGGAACTTCGCGGAATGGTTGCGAGTATGCAAATGCAGGTGACGCAAGTAAATATTTTGGCGATGGAATTAAAG
>NZ_LXEY01000065.1 GCF_001657475.1 Enteractinococcus helveticum | reverse complement strand
GAAGGGAGGAGGGGGAGGGAGAGGGAGAGAAGGAAAAGAGAGGAAAGAGAGGAGAAAGAAGAGAAGAAAAAAGGGGGAGAGAGGAGGAAAAGAAGAAGAGGGAAAAGGAAAGGGAGGGGGGAGGAAGAGAAGGGGAGGGAAAAAAGGAAGGAGAGAGGAAGAGAGAGAAGGGGGGAGGGAAGAAAGGGGGAAGAGAGGAAGGAAAAAGAGGGAGGAAGAGGGGGAAAAAGAAGAGGAAAAGGGGAGAAAAAAGGGAAAAGGGGGGGGGGAAAGAGGGAGGGAGAAGGGAGAAGAAAAAGGAGAGAAGGGGGGGAAGGGGGAGGGGGGGAAAGAGGAAAAGAAGAAGGGGAAAGAAAAAAAAGAAGGAGAAGAGAGGAGAGAAAGAAGAGGGGGGGGGGAAGAAAGAGAGGGGAGAAGAAAAGGAAGAAAAAGAGGAAGGGGGGGAGAAAGAGGAAAAGGAGGAAGAAAGAAAGAGAAGGGAAAGAAGGGAAGGGAAGGGGAGAGGAAGAAAGAGAAGGGGAGAAAAAGAAAAAGAAGGAAGGGAGGGGAGGGGGAAGGAGAAAGAAAGAAAGGAGAAGGAGGGGGGAAGGAGAGGGGAGGGAGGGGGAAGGAGGGAGAGAGGGAAAGAAGAAGGAGAAAAGAAAGGGGGAGGAGGGAGAGAGAGAAAGGAAGAAGAAGAAAGAAGAAGGGAGGG
>NZ_LXEY01000064.1 GCF_001657475.1 Enteractinococcus helveticum | reverse complement strand
CGGCGAGTCCTACCGCGTCAAAAACGCCCTAATGAAATAACCCCTTATCGCCACTTTGGCAGGAAACCCTGCCAAAGTGGCCGGATTCTTATCGCTTTAATGGCCGACTTCTAATTGACAAAACACAGTCTGCAGATATCGTGCCATGGCTAGAGCACAAAACACGATGTTAAGGTGGCCATCGATCATGTCTTGGGTGCGGTGAAACATGGGGCGTGCTTCCAGATCATGCTTGGTCAGTCGGAAGGATGCTTCGACTTCGAATAACGCATGATAATGCGCGATGACTTCAGCGTCGGCCAGGAT
>NZ_LXEY01000063.1 GCF_001657475.1 Enteractinococcus helveticum | reverse complement strand
CCGGTCCCATTCCGAACCCGGAAGCTAAGACCCACAGCGCCGATGGTACTGCACCCGGGAGGGTGTGGGAGAGTAGGACACCGCCGGACAACCATTCACCAGACCCCCTGACACCCCGTGTCAGGGGGTCTGGCATTTAAGCACACGAAATTGCATGGCGCTCGTGCGTTATCGTTGCATGACGCTGCGTCGCAGGACGGTGAGCGTGAGTACGGAATCCTCAAGCGCTGTGACTGAGTGTTTCTCAGGTGGAACGGGCAGAAGCTGCCCAGCAGCAATCTCCCA
The DNA here is from genome assembly GCF_001657475.1 of Enteractinococcus helveticum. Taxonomy (GTDB): domain Bacteria; phylum Actinomycetota; class Actinomycetes; order Actinomycetales; family Micrococcaceae; genus Yaniella; species Yaniella helvetica. The sequence goes on along the minus strand of NZ_LXEY01000063.1, from coordinate 350 downwards.
GGACCGGTTGTCACCATTGAGCCGGACTTTGCCTTCTAGCACGTGCACAAATCCCTCCTGCGGACTTTCATGTTCGGCCATCTGTTCTCCGCTGAGTATGACCACGAGCGTTTGACGAACTCCATCACCTCGGTAGACCGTGCTGCCCGCTCGTCTTGCAACGGCAGTTTTTGCAGCCTCCAGAAGCACCTCTCGTTCGTCATCGAGGTCGACCAATTGAAGTTGTTTGTGATCAACTAGAACTAGGCCAGATGAGCAGGGAAATCCAGCCAGTTCAGCGGTTGGTTTCCGGCCAAAAGAGCGTCAAGAATCCGGCCAGTTATCCACATGTTTATTGTGTGGTGTTGTCC
>NZ_LXEY01000062.1 GCF_001657475.1 Enteractinococcus helveticum | reverse complement strand
GAGCTGGAATTGAAGATATTATTATAGTGACAGGTCGCCACAAACGCGCGATTGAAGATCATTTTGATAGTCAAAAAGAATTAGAAATGGTGTTAAAAGAAAAAGGTAAATCTGAATTACTAGAGAAAGTTCAGTATTCAACGGAACTTGCGAATATTTTTTATGTAAGGCAGAAAGAACAAAAAGGTTTAGGGCATGCGATTAGTTCTGCGCGTCAATTTATCGGCAATGAACCATTTGCGGTATTATTAGGTGACGATATTGTTGAATCTGAAGTGCCAGCAGTGAAACAGTTGATTGACGTTTATGAAGAAACAGGGCACTCAGTTATAGGTGTCCAAGAAGTTCCGGAAGCAGATACTCATCGTTATGGAATTATTGACCCATTAACTAAAAACGGACGTCAGTATGAAGTGAAAAAGTTTGTTGAAAAGCCAGCACAAGGTACGGCACCATCAAACCTAGCTATTATGGGACGTTATGTATTAACGCCTGAAATTTTCGATTATTTAAAAACGCAAAAAGAAGGCGCAGGTAACGAAATTCAGTTAACAGATGCGATTGAACGTATGAATAATGATAACCAAGTGTATGCA
>NZ_LXEY01000061.1 GCF_001657475.1 Enteractinococcus helveticum | reverse complement strand
GTTAAAGATGATAAAGCCAAAACACGAGAACTAAGTCTTAAGCTTTCAAAGGATTTAATCGATACTGTTCATGAATATTTTAATGGTTTATACATTATCACACCGTTTCAAAATGTCGAAGATTCATTAGAACTTGCAGCATACTCAAAATCTATTACTGCTCACAAGGAGGCAATATTATGACAACAATTAAAACATCAAACTTAGGATTCCCAAGATTAGGTAGAAAAAGAGAATGGAAAAAAGCCATCGAAAGTTATTGGGCAAAGAAGATTTCTAAAGAAGAATTAGATCAAACATTAACTGATCTACATAAAGAAAATTTATTATTACAAAAGTACTATCACTTAGATAGCATCCCAGTTGGTGATTTCTCTTTATATGACCATATATTAGATACGTCATTATTATTCCACCTCATCCCTGAACGTATCTAAGGAAGAACTATTGATGATGATTTATTATTTGATATTGCTCGCGGTAATAAAGACCATGTTGCAAGTGCACTTTTAAAATGGTTTAGCTCTAACTATCATTACATCGTA
>NZ_LXEY01000060.1 GCF_001657475.1 Enteractinococcus helveticum | reverse complement strand
CTGTCTATGAAACAGAGGCATTTAGCGGTTTGGTTTGTGACATATTTGGTTTCAGGTGTCATCATGAACAAATTAATTAAAGATACTGTATTACGTCCAAGACCATATAATCATTTAGCCGTTGATACAGGCTTTTCATTTCCGAGTGGACATTCCAACGCCAGCACATTATTATATTTCGCCTTAATGATCATTATTATTTCACTTGCTGCTAAGACAATAACAAAAGTGTTGAGTGCGTTGGTTATGGGAATATTATGGCTTAGCATATTATTTTGTCGCCTTTATTTTCATGCACATTACTTTTCAGATGTCATTGGCGGCACGTCACTAGCAATCATTTGGGTAGCGTTATTCTTAATGGTATACCCATACTTTATTAATCATCGACGACAACGCGTTTAGCAAACATCTTTAGACATAGTGGAGGTATATAGAAAAATGAGAATTAAAACACCGAGTCCATCGTATTTAAAAGGCACAAATGGAC
>NZ_LXEY01000059.1 GCF_001657475.1 Enteractinococcus helveticum | reverse complement strand
TTTTATTTTTACTTGTAACTTTAACTTTTAATTCCGCTTCATTAAGTTGACAATTTTCACAAAGCACTTCAACACCTCATTTCATTTAGTAATAATTTATAACTGGTAACAAACGTTTTAAAATATTTGCTCTAATAATATCTCTAGAAACCATATCCATTGATAGCGTTTCTCTATCAATAACTGCTTGAATCATTTTAGCTTCACGTTCATTTATTAACATTTTATCTAAAAGCCCATCAATAATATAATCAGCTTGATGATGATGACTAGCAGGTCTAAGCAGCGGAAGCAACTTTTTGATTTGTCGTGGTGCTTCCGGATCGTCAAGCTTAGGGATGCCTATTTAATCACAGCCATCACTGCCACCCTGCATTACAGGCCCAGGAGCATGACTCAAAGATGGCTCGAGTAAGAACGTCCAGCGCGACTGCCCACAATGAAAAGACCGCCAGAAACATGCTATCATCCATATCCCCGC
>NZ_LXEY01000058.1 GCF_001657475.1 Enteractinococcus helveticum | reverse complement strand
ATCTTCAGTAATTTCTCCAAGTACACGAATACCAAGACCAGGTCCTGGGAATGGTTGTCTCCATACTAAATGTTCTGGAATACCTAACTCAATACCTAATTTACGTACTTCATCTTTAAACAATGTATTGATTGGTTCGATTAATTCGAATTCCATGTCTTCTGGTAATCCACCAACATTGTGGTGTGATTTGATTGTTTGTGCTGTTTTAGTACCTGATTCGATGACGTCTGTATATAGTGTTCCTTGCGCAAGGAAGTCTACACCTTTCAGTTTTGATGCTTCATCATCAAATACGTATACAAATTCATTACCAATGATTTTACGTTTTTGTTCAGGATCTGAAACACCTTTTAATTTATTCATAAAGCGATCTTTCGCATTAACACGAATAATATTCATGTTGAAACCTTCACCGAATTGCTCCATAACCATGTCGCCTTCACCTTTACGAAGTAAGCCATGGTCTACAAA
>NZ_LXEY01000057.1 GCF_001657475.1 Enteractinococcus helveticum | reverse complement strand
GACATATACAACACAAATATATAGTAAATTAACTGGTAAAAAATGGCTCAATATCATTGGCTGGAACGGTAATTTGGCAGTGTTTATTTTATTTGGCTTCTATAGTGTTATCGGTGGTTGGATTGTCATTTACATCGGACAAGTATTATGGCAATTAGTTATATTTCAACGCATCAATCATCTCCAAGAAATGAATTTTGAAGCGGTAATATCAAATCCTTGGTTAACCGTTCTAGGGCAAGGTATATTCATATTCGCTACGATGATTATTGTCATGTTAGGTGTTGAAAAAGGATTAGAAAAGGCATCGAAAGTTATGATGCCATTGCTGTTTGTCTTTTTAATCGTCATTGTGATTAAGTCTTTAACATTAGATGGCGCCTTAGAAGGTGTGAAATTTATTTTACAACCAAGAGTATCAGAGATTACTGCTGATGGCATCTTGTTTGCGCTAGGTCAATCATTCTTTACG
>NZ_LXEY01000056.1 GCF_001657475.1 Enteractinococcus helveticum | reverse complement strand
GATCAACAAGAAGATAGTGCAGACAAAACAGATAAAAATCAAAATAATGGCAATAACGTTACTAATGACAATCAACCATCTTCACCGTCAAATGTTCCTAACAACCATTCAACTGTACCATCGAATACGCAACCAGCTCAGCCAAAAGACTCAAATTCAAATAAAAATAATACTCATGGCCGCGGCAGTCAATCGTCAACAAACAACCAAAATAATCAACAACAGAACACACCACCTGCTAATAAATCAAATAATACCAATACGCCTTCTAAACAAACACCTCAAGCACAATCACCTAAAAATTAATCATTTGCCTGATACGTCCACAAGTACCAGATGCATAAATTCAGAAAAACAGCAGTGAGATATTTTTCTATTTGAAATATCTTACTGCTGTTCTTTATTTGCATAATTCGCACTCTGTTAAAATCATATAAAAGTTCGCTTTAATGTCATTGACGTATGTATAAG
>NZ_LXEY01000055.1 GCF_001657475.1 Enteractinococcus helveticum | reverse complement strand
GCCTTCGGCGGCAGGGCGTCGCCGATCACGAGGTCGACGAAGCTGCCGGTGCCATGGATACACATCGCCTGGCCGCGATCGAGACAGCCAAGGCCGATGGCGCCGGCGTGCTGGTCGCCCATGCTGGCGAGGATCGGCACGTCGATGCCGAGCAGCGCCGGATCGGTGCGGCCGAAATCGCCGGCATCGGCGCGCAGCTCCGGCAGCAGGTCCTGCGGAAAGCCGAGCGCATCGAGCCAACCGCGCTGGTAGCGGTGCTCGGCCAGCACATAGGCGCCGGCCGACGCCGCATTGGTGGATGTCGTGACATAGACGCGCTCGCGCGACAGATGCCACAACAGCCAGGTGTCGACGGTGCCGAAGCCAAGGCGCTTGTCGCGGAACGCCTGCGCCACCGCCGGCGTCTCCTGGATATGGCGCGCCGCCCACAGATAGGGTGAACGCACGCCGCCGGCGCGGCCGACCTCGCGG
>NZ_LXEY01000054.1 GCF_001657475.1 Enteractinococcus helveticum | reverse complement strand
GCAAAGGAGGCAGTGAAGAAATTCAACGAAGATTCTGCTGCTGCTGCTGCTGAAGCCTCTGCTAGTCAGCCTAAGAAGGCTATGAAGAAGAAATCTATTGTAAAGCCATCTTCTTCTACAATGCCCTCATGACCCAGCTCCTCAATGCCCTCACGGCCCAGCTCCTCAAAACCCTCATGGTCTTCTGCTCAAGCAAAGCCCTCAGCTGCACCAACAAAGTCCTCAGCACCAGTGCATCTTGCCACGTGCCAAAGGACTACAGGCTTTTCGATTGCTTTAGGAGCTTCAGCAAGTTCCTCAGCACAACCGCAGCTGCTGAAGAAGAAGGTCACTGTTGGACGCGGCACAAGGCCAAGTCCTCATAAGAAGCAGGTCGCCTTTGAAGTTCCGTCATCTGAAGATGAAGCTGATGATGAAGAAGTGGCTCAAATCATCAGAGACCGACAAAACCGGGCCGCTAGTGCCAAAGGT
>NZ_LXEY01000053.1 GCF_001657475.1 Enteractinococcus helveticum | reverse complement strand
GCAAACGCGTCCAAAAACAGGTGATCGAAACGTCGTTGTTTTCGGCTTTCCGACTGCATTACCGGGCCCACTCGAGGTTTTGCAATCCCGATTCGGGTCATGAGAAAGGCAGCGTGGAAAACGCGGTGGGGTTCTTACGGCGCAATTTGCTGGTGCCCGAGCCGCAGGTGACCTCGTTAGATGCGCTCAATACCATGTTGCTGGCTCGGTGTGACGAACTGGCCACCGAGGACCATTACCGCCAGCAAGTGCCCATCAGTGACCTGTTCGCCCAGGATCTCCAAG
>NZ_LXEY01000052.1 GCF_001657475.1 Enteractinococcus helveticum | reverse complement strand
TTCCATATCTTTATCGCCACGTCCAGAAATAGTTACTACAATAATATCTTCTTTCGACATCGTAGGCGCTAGTCTTTCAACATAACTCAGTGCATGTGCACTTTCAATTGCAGGTATAATACCTTCATGTTTTGTAAAGTTGATTAAAGCATTCATTGCTTGTGTATCACTAGCATTTTCAAAAGTTACTCTACCAATGTCGTGGTAATAAGAATGTTCTGGTCCAATACCAGGATAATCAAGTCCTGCTGAAATAGAATGTGCTAGTTGCACTTGCCCATCTTCATCTTGAATTAAATACATTTTAGTACCATGTAATACGCCAGGTGATCCTTTGCCAATTGCAAGTGCATGTTTATCAGTATCATCGCCTTGACCTGCGGCTTCAACACCGTATAATGCAACATCATCTTTAATAAATGGATAAAATGTACCGATTGCATTTGAGCCACCACCGATACATGCTACAA
>NZ_LXEY01000051.1 GCF_001657475.1 Enteractinococcus helveticum | reverse complement strand
GGTGCTAAAGTATGTGCTTCTAAAATGAAGACTATTTTTTATTACAAGAAAATGTATCTAGTAAACTTAAAGTAGCAAGACCTAATAAATTTAATGCATGTTGTGCACCTTTTTTACCTTGGCCAGCTTCGAAATGTTTGTAAGCAGCTACACTTAAAATGCCTATCGTTGATAGTGATGCAAGGCGAGAAATGTTTTTATTGATAAAGCTAGCTGAGTATAAAGCAGCAGTAGTTGCTTCTGCAATGCCGACGTATTTTACAAGTTCTTTTTGCAAGCCAAAAGTATGTTCAAACAGTTCAATCATACCCTTATCTTCTTGCAATTTAGGTTTACTGGCTTGGTATAGCTCTTTCGCAAGTTTTAAATTCGTTGCGTAACGCAAAATCATATTTAATTCCTCCCAATATTTGATTTTTTGTGAAAGATGATTACTTTATCATTTTTACCCGTTTCTATAAAAA
>NZ_LXEY01000050.1 GCF_001657475.1 Enteractinococcus helveticum | reverse complement strand
GTCTTATGACATGGAAAAAAGAATACGCGAATAACGCAGTATTTGTTGACTGTGTAGAAGATTTATATCAAACGCCGACCATTGCGGCTAAAGCGAATTTGATGAGTAAATTGAATGATTGTGGTGCAAACCCTATTTATACACATATACCAAATCCAATTTGTCATAACAAGGAGGTATCGTATTGTGAATCAAACAATTCTTAATCGTGTAAAGACTAGAGTGATGCACCAACTGGTATCATCACTTATTTATGAGAATATTGTTGTGTATAAAGCGTCATATCAAGACGGTGTCGGTCATTTTACAATAGAAGGACATGATTCAGAGTATCGTTTTACTGCTGAAAAGACACATAGCTTTGATCGTATACGTATCACATCACCAATTGAGCGTGTCGTAGGAGATGAGGCAGATACAACAACAGACTATACACAATTATTGAGAGAGGCTGTATTTACAT
>NZ_LXEY01000049.1 GCF_001657475.1 Enteractinococcus helveticum | reverse complement strand
TCGCAGCCCCGCGCCCGCGCCGCGGCCAGGAACTCGCCGGAGCCGGAGCCGAAATCGAGGAGGCGGGCGCCCGCCGTCAGCTTCGGCGCCAGCAGGCTCGCGCGGAACTCCGCCTCCCTCGCCGAGCGCTTGAGGTGGTGGGGCGGCGGGCCACCGGCGAAGGCGAGCTGGTAGTCCGCCCGGTAGGCGGTGGCGTAGTAGTCGGCGAGCTCGGGCACCGTCGGCATCGGATCGGTGCGGATCAGCCCGCATTGCTCGCAGGCGATGGAGCGCAGCACCTTGAGGCGCCGGTCGCTCTCGGCGACGACGACGCTCTCGGTCGATCCGCACAGGTTGCAGGCCGAGGGCGCGCCCTTGTACGGGTAGCCCGTGAACGGCATGAAGTGGTTGATGAAGTAGCGGGGAGACGGCATGTCGCGCCCTTCGGATGCGGCTTCGATGGCTGACTCCGAGCCCTAGTTC
>NZ_LXEY01000048.1 GCF_001657475.1 Enteractinococcus helveticum | reverse complement strand
GTGTTATATTAATAACAAAATAAAAAGGAGTCGCTCACGCCCTGATCAAAGTTTGTGAACGACATCATTCAAAGAAAAAAACACTGAGTTGTTTTTATAATCTTGTATATTTAGATATTAAACGATATTTAAATATACATCAAGATATATATTTGGGTGAGCGATTCCTTAAACGAAATTGAGATTAAGGAGTCGATTTTTTATGTATAAAAACAATCATGCAAATCATTCAAATCATTTGGAAAATCACGATTTAGACAATGGTCCGAAAACAGGCTGCTCTAACCGCGGAGTAGACGCACCGCCTGCGTAGAGAAATGAACCAAAATTAAGTTACGAAGAAATGACGACCGTTGGGATCGCCAGCCGAGACAAGGCTCCGGGCCTGGCTAAACTCATGAGGGTAGAGGCCCAAAAACGGCCTATAGAGATTCTGGAAAAAACGGTTAAAGGAATAGC
>NZ_LXEY01000047.1 GCF_001657475.1 Enteractinococcus helveticum | reverse complement strand
GTGTTACATCATCAGTTACAATTTGTTCGAACTTCTTAGTTAATTCACGCCCTAGTGATACTTGTCGTGTTGCATCTATCTTTGCAATTGTTTTTAATGTATCTGTCACACGATGCGGTGATTCGTATATAATTAATGTGCTATTTTCATGCATACGTTGCTCTAATACAGCACTTTTTTCTTTCTCTTTTCGTGGCAAAAATCCTAAAAATGTATATACATATGAAGGTAATCCACTAGCCATCAAAGCCGTCAGCCCAGCATTATGTCCAGGCACAGTCTCAACTTTAATATTAGCTTCTCTGGCTGCCACTACTAATCCTTATCCAGGATCTCTAATTAAGGGCATTCCAGCATCAGATACGAGCGCAACGTCAAGACCTAATTCTAACTGTTCAATTATAAAATCAGTCTGCTTATCCTTGTTATGTTCGTTATATGACTTTAATAT
>NZ_LXEY01000046.1 GCF_001657475.1 Enteractinococcus helveticum | reverse complement strand
TTTCTATTCTTATCAATTCATTTCAAGGTGTCATAAAAATGTTTTCCTTTTTTAATTATGACTGACATTCCTTAAATTTCAATTTCAAAATCAATCAAAGAACGAATGAATAGCCCAAACTAAGAATACGGCAACAGGAAAGAAAAGCCACCAAAAATCATAAAGAAAATCAACTATGGAAGGTACCCGGTTGTTCTCTCTATAATTTCCCTCTAAAATTACTTTTTTTAAAACATGCTTATCCTTTAATTAAATGATCTAAAGTAATTCCAAATAAGTCACTCATAGCAATCAAAATATCTAAGGAAGGGTAATTTTTAGCACTTTCCCATTTAGAAACACTTTGTCTGGAAACCTTTAATATATTGGTTAATTCCTCTTGAGACCATCCTTTTAATTCTCTCTGTTCTTTTATATCTTCAGCTAATTTCATAAAATCACTCCTTAACTC
>NZ_LXEY01000045.1 GCF_001657475.1 Enteractinococcus helveticum | reverse complement strand
CTTCCTTTTCTCCTCTTTCTCAACTTCTCCCTCTTCTTTTCCTTCTTTATTTCCTCTTCCTTCCATCCCTTCTCCTCTCTCCTTTCCCTATCCTTACCTTTCACCTTCCCCCTTTCCTTCCTTTCCCTTCTCCTCTCCTCCCTCCTCTTTTTCCTCTCTTTCTTTTCTTCTTTCCTTCTTCTCTTCCCCCTCTTTTCTTCCCCCCTTTTTTTTTTTTCTCTTTCTTCCATCTTGTCAGTGCGAGGCTGGCTTATATGATTATTTTTTTAATTTTTTTTTCGTAGGTTATGATGCGGTTTTTTTTCCGGGATTCTTTCGTGCTTTGATAAACAGCTTGGGATTCATGGAAAATCTTTATTTCGAGGATCAGCGGCCATTTCAAAATGTTTCTTTCTTTTTCACTTGTTTTCTGTTCTTCCCTCAGTTGACCAAGACGTCGGGACTTTA
>NZ_LXEY01000044.1 GCF_001657475.1 Enteractinococcus helveticum | reverse complement strand
ATATAACTAATGACACCTTGAGCTGTCATAGCTTGCGTACCATTAATCAATGCTAAACCTTCTTTAGCCTGAAGGTTCAAAGGTTGTCTATTTAATTCTCTTAATACATCGTCACTATCCTTTTCTTCCCCTCTGTACAATACTTTCCCTTCACCAATTAATGCTAATGCTAAGTGTGATAATGGCGCTAAATCTCCTGATGCACCGAGAGAGCCTTGCTGTGGGATTATCGGTATAATACGTTCATTTATAAAAAATTGTAATTGTCTCACTAATTCTAAAGTGGCACCTGAATGACCTTTTAATAATGTATTCAATCGTAAAATCATCATGACTAATGCTACTTCTTTTGAAAATGGCTCACCTAGTCCACAGGCATGTGAGCGTATCAGATTCACTTGTAATTCATTATATTGCGTCAGGTCTATACGTACATCACTAAAT
>NZ_LXEY01000043.1 GCF_001657475.1 Enteractinococcus helveticum | reverse complement strand
GTGCAGGACATACACGCCCTGTAAAGTCAGGAAAGTTATTTGTTTCGCTTAAGCGTTCATAAGCAGTTTTAAAATCTTGATGATACACTAAGTCGTTCCATTCAGGAATGTAGTTTCCAATTGGACAACCTATTGTTTCCCTACCATACTGTTGTCCGGTTTGACAAAACGGCGTTCCACAATCCATACATCGTGCACCTTGGATAGAGGCATCTTCTTTAGTAAATCGTTGTTGATATGCTTTATGATGCTTCAAACGGTCTACCAGTGATAATTCACCTAAGTACTGTTTGTCATACTTCATAAATCCTTTAAATTCACCCATCGTATCTCCCCCTTTCCTTAATACACAACGGCTGGTTTATGTTTAGCATCGATTGTTTTACTGTCATCGTAAAATGCAGCTAACATCGCTTCATCTTCATTGTCATGTAATGATT
>NZ_LXEY01000042.1 GCF_001657475.1 Enteractinococcus helveticum | reverse complement strand
TCCGCGCACGCCAAACAGCTTGAGAATGACGCCCAGGGCGATGACGATACCCCAGTGGACCAACAGCATGATCCACACATCGGCCCAAGCCGGATCACCCACCGCCAGCGGCTCATCCCAGCTCGAACCTGACTTGCACAAGTGAGTGCTGATTTTCCGGTTGGGTTAGGTGTCGTGCCTAGTCAGCGGGTTTTGAGTTTGCGTTTTGGGTCACTAATTGGGCGGTTTATGATGAGTGCATGGGCTTATTTG
>NZ_LXEY01000041.1 GCF_001657475.1 Enteractinococcus helveticum | reverse complement strand
CGCCCGGCACCATCCACCCGGTCGCGCGGCTGGCGGCGACGATCCAGCCGATGTCGGTGACCATCGCGACGCGGCCGATCCTGGTGAGATGGCCCACGCCCCAGCTGATGTCCTTCCACCACGCCGCCAGCTCCATGCCGGCGAAGCTGCGTATCACCGCGACCGCCGACAGCTTGCCGTGGCGTGCGATCACTGCCTCCATTTCGGTGGCCGCGGCATCATATTCGGCGCGGGTGACTTCGCCGTCGACGGTGAATTCGATCACGCCGGCGTCCATGTCGGTATCGAAATGCATCATGGGCTTCACTCCGTTCGGTTCCCCGGTCATAACGCATGACGCATGGAAGGACCCTATCTCTCCACGGTTTCCGAAACGATTCAGGCGGCGATCGCTCCCGTGTTCCTGTTGGCGGGCATCGGGGCGTTCCTGAACGTGAT
>NZ_LXEY01000040.1 GCF_001657475.1 Enteractinococcus helveticum | reverse complement strand
GTCTTTGATCTCCGCTATTGTCTTGAGATTGTGTCGTTTCCTTAACTTGAGGTTTCGCTTCTTCCTTAACTACCTCTTCTTTAACTGTTTCTAAATTTGCTGGTTGTGCAGTTTGTGGTGCTTGTACTGCTTGTACTGCTTTTGGTGCTTTTTCAGTTGTTACTTGTGTTGCGTTTGACGGTTGTTCTGTTGCTGTTGCGCTGTATGATTGTGTTTCATCTATAGTATTAACGTTAGTTGTAGTTGTTTGTGTTTCGTTTACTTTATTATCAGTAGCTGAATTCCCATTTTCTTCTACTGTAGTTGTCTTTTGTTCTGATGCTGCAGCTTCTTTATCTTGTCCCATCCCAACAACGATCATTGTTCCTAAGAATACTGATGCTGCTCCCAATTTATGTTTTCTAATGCCGTACCTAAGATTGTTTTTCACTATAATAT
>NZ_LXEY01000039.1 GCF_001657475.1 Enteractinococcus helveticum | reverse complement strand
TGCACATTGTCAGCGCGTTCCGAACGGGTCAGGCCGACCTGCTGGCGGGTCGCCTTGCCGCGGCGGAGCGCGTCGCCCGCGAAGGGGACGCCGCTCTGTGTCGCCACCGCGTGCGCCAGCAGCCCTGACTGGTTGAATCGACGGCTCCAGGCACGTTGCCAGTGCAGCGGCACGGGAACCAGCATGTCGGCATCGTCGAGCAGCTCGCGGCCGGCGCGGGCCATCCATCGCCCCATCACCGGCGCGAGGTCGCAGCGATCCTGGTATTTGAGGCCGTGTACCAGGGTCTTGGCGGTGTCGTCGTAGCGCACCGCGGCGCGGGCGCGATGATAGGCCGGCGGTGCGGCGATCGCCTCCATGGACAGCAGGTCCGGACCGGGATCGTAGACGAAGGGAATGCCGAGGCGGGGACAGTGGGGCGGCGCAATGAACGACAA
>NZ_LXEY01000038.1 GCF_001657475.1 Enteractinococcus helveticum | reverse complement strand
GTCTTGATTGACTGCTACACCAATATTTACTAGCGAGTTAACATACACAAGAGGTTCACCCACATTAACATCTGCAAACGATCGCGCAAATTTAATAATATTTTGATAGACTTTCTTATCTTGATGATAAATTGTTACCACCAAATTATTACCATGAACAATTTCCAAGGATTTTAAGAATGCCAATGGAATATTTGTCCATAATGACCCAAATCTGATATCTAAAATATCAATGCTTCCTGTAACAGAATCCTCATTTTTTGTCACTTCTCTTATTTCTAATGCCTCAATACTATCAACATTAATTGCCTGACCGAGACGTTCAAACGCTATCTTATTTGCAGCTAATCTCGCACCATTGTATGCATAAACATCTCTACCATGAAAAGTATGACTTTCTTCCGAATGAGGCAATCGGCTTTTCACTTCATCAATTT
>NZ_LXEY01000037.1 GCF_001657475.1 Enteractinococcus helveticum | reverse complement strand
GATCCCATCACTTCCCGAAAGGTCGCGCCGGGAACCCGTGCGGCGAACCCGGCGACAGTCTCGGGCCGCGCCTCGTCATATTCGCCGCAGACGAACAGCGTCTTCGGCCCGTCGAGCTTCGCCAGCAGCGGCTCGCCGTCATAGTCCCGGAGCGTGCCGGTCGAGACGAACTCGGCCTTGCCCCACATGCGCCGGTAAAGCGTGTCGCCGGCATCGCGCGGCGCCCGGGCGCGATAGGCGGCGATGCCGTCCGCCCGCTGCGAGCGGATCACGTGGCGGCGGTAGAAATCCCAGGTCGCCGCCTCGCAGGCCCGGGCTGGCGGCGGGGCGGCGGTGTCGCACTTCTCCAGCGTGGTGCGCACTTCCGCCGGCATCCGCGAGCGGAGCAGATCGGCATCGGCGATCCAGCTCTTCGTCGAGACGAGCGGCGAC
>NZ_LXEY01000036.1 GCF_001657475.1 Enteractinococcus helveticum | reverse complement strand
ACAAAGACACATCGTGGGCGAGCAGTGAGAAAAGAACAGAAAATTCTATAAAAAGGAAGAAATACTCAAGTTCCATGGACGACGGCGCAAACAAAGACAGCGTACAAAGGGAACCATGTAGCCCAAACGAGTAAATAAGCTCATAAAAAAAATGAGACACCAATTCATCAAAAAAAAAGTAAAAAAACAACCAGATAACAGACCGGCTTCTTCGTAAAAGCCAAGAAAAAGAAAAAAAAAAAGAGGGGGGAAGGAGGGAGAAAGGGGGGAGGGGGAGGAGAAAGAAGGGAGAGAAGGAGGGAAGGGGAGGAGGAAGAGAAAAGGGGGGGAAAGAAGGAAGAGGGGGAGAAAAAAAGAAGGGGGAGAAGAGAGGAAAAGAGGGGAGGAGAGGAAGAGAAAAGAAGAGAGGGGAGAGGGGAGAAGGGGGG
>NZ_LXEY01000035.1 GCF_001657475.1 Enteractinococcus helveticum | reverse complement strand
GGTAAAACGCCTTTCGCTACGCCTTTAATTCCTTTAATTGCTTCACCACGTGCACGCAATTTAGATAAGTTAATTGCAACGCCGCCCCCAATTTTACTTAATTGTTTTGCAGTTGAATCAATAAAGTTAATTGAATTTAAGCTGTCATCCACTTCTAATAAGAAACATGACACTAGCTCACCACGACGCGCACGGCCTGCGTTTAAAAATGTTGGTGTCGCTGGTTGATATCTTTGTTCAACCATAGCAGAAATAAATTGTTTAGCTTGTGCTTTATTACCATTTGCTAGGTATAAAGCAACAATGGCAACGTGTTGATTATAGTCTTCTAAGTATTGACTTTTATCATTTGTTTTCAAAGCGTAATCTTTGAAAAATTTACTAGCTGACATATAACTTGCAAAATTAAACGGGATTGATTT
>NZ_LXEY01000034.1 GCF_001657475.1 Enteractinococcus helveticum | reverse complement strand
CTCTCCCCTTCCTTCCTCCTTCTCCCCTCTCCCTCCCTTTCCCCCCCCCTCCCCCCCCCCCCTCTTTTCTCCTTTCCTCCTTCCCCCCTCCCCCCTTCCCCCCCTCCCCTTTCCCCCCTTCCCTCCCCCTTCCCCCCTTTTCCCTCCCCTCTTTCCCTCTCCCTCTTCCTCCTTCCTTCTCCTTCTCCTTTCCCCTCCCCCTTTCCCTCCCCTCCTCCCTCCTTTTTCCTCTCCTCTTTTCCCCCTCGTACTCTCTCTCCCCCCTTTTTTCCTTCCTTCTTTTCCCCTCTCTCCCTTCCCTTCTCCCTTTTTCCCTTCCTCCCTTTCTCAGCTCTTCTCTCTTCTCTTTTTTGTCTCCCCCCCCTCCCTCCCTTCCTTCCTTCCCTCCCCCCTCCCCTCCTTCCGCACAATGCCCAGAG
>NZ_LXEY01000033.1 GCF_001657475.1 Enteractinococcus helveticum | reverse complement strand
TTTGGGCGCCGGCGTCGTCGTGGGCGGGAGCAGCTGCTGCGCCTGATAATTGGTGGACTGGACCGTGAACAGCGAGGTCGGGTTGGCCGCCACGCTGACCAGATAGCCGGCAAAGCCCGGATCGGGGACCCAGACCTGGATGAGCTGGGCCTGGGTGCCGCTCGACGAGACGAACGGCGAGAGGCAGCTGCGCACCTGCGTGCTCGCCAGGCTCGGATAGCCGAGCGTGCCGGCGGCGCTCGACAGCGCGCCCTGGATCGCCGCGATCATGTCGCCCACCGTCGAGACCGAAGTGGCCATGGTGACGGTGGTGCTCGCCGAGGCCGGCGGCTTGGTCGGGTCCGGCCCGGGCGGCTGCACGGTCACGGTGATGCCGGTGACGTTGACCGGGTTCTTGGGCGCGGTGAAGTTCAGGAT
>NZ_LXEY01000032.1 GCF_001657475.1 Enteractinococcus helveticum | reverse complement strand
AAGAAATGGACTGACACCGGCTAGAATTCAAGTTCATCGACAAAGTGATGCTTGAGAGGTTCTGCTGGTTAGAATTCGTCTGCACCCCGTGGTGCCTCAATGGCAAGTTCTTCGCGCTTGGCAGGATGTTCAGCTAGCTCAGGCAATCTGCCTTCGCAATGCGTCACTTCTTTGTTATCCATTGATTTCTCAATTAAATACTTACGGATTAAACGATGAACTGTTAAATCAGGATAACGTCTAATTGGTGATGTAAAATGCGTATAATATTCAGCTGATAAGCCAAAATGTCCCAAGTTCACATCATCATAATGCGCTTGTTGCATTGAACGCAACATCATTGTTGAAATGACCATTTGTTCAGGTCGACCTTCTACTTCTTCTTGAACCTTTTGAAGTGTTGTTGGATGAATAT
>NZ_LXEY01000031.1 GCF_001657475.1 Enteractinococcus helveticum | reverse complement strand
GGACGAGAGCCAACGGTGCGCAACCCGAGCAGGACGCCGGGCATATAGGATGCGCGGTCGAAGGCATCGTGGCGTAATACGAGTTGTTGTCCCGGGGTGCCCATGAGGACTTCTTGGTGTGCTTCCACCTGACTTGCACAAGTTTAGTGACCCGTTTTAGGTTGTGAGCTTGAGTCGGTCCAGGATGTGGGCTGCGCCGGGGGTGATGTCTGGCGGGAAGGTGATTTCGTGGTCGCCGATGCGGCCGGTGAA
>NZ_LXEY01000030.1 GCF_001657475.1 Enteractinococcus helveticum | reverse complement strand
GTATATTACTGCATTATCAGCTGGAGCTTCAGATATGAGAGGATGGATGATTATGGGGCTACCTGGTTCTGTCTATAGCACTGGTCTATCAGCTATGTGGATTACAATCGGTTTAACATTAGGTGCTTATATAAATTACTTTGTTGTTGCTCCTTGACTTCGTGTTTATACCGAATTAGCTGGAGATGCAATTACATTACCAGATTTCTTTAAAAATCGTTTAAACGATAAAAATAATGTGTTAAAGATTATTTCTGGATTGATTATCGTAGTATTCTTTACATTATATACACATTCTGGTTTCGTATCTGGTGGTAAATTATTTGAAAGTGCTTTTGGATTAGATTATCATTTCGGTTTAATATTAGTTGCTTTCATTGTCATTTTCTATACTTTCTTTGGTGGATATTTAGC
>NZ_LXEY01000029.1 GCF_001657475.1 Enteractinococcus helveticum | reverse complement strand
CTCCACCACCACCTCGCCCTCGCGGATTTCGTTCTCGCGGACCATCGCGGCATCCTTCCCGTCACTGCAGAGAGGAAATCTAGCGCCGCCTGCCCGTCGCACGCAAATCGGTGTGTCGCATCTCGATCGCTCGACTCTCAAAACGCACATGCCCGGCACAAAGGCCGGGCATGAAGGGATGCGATGATGTAACGGGCGACCGTCAGGACGCCGGCTCGGGCGGTGGCGGTGGCTCGATGGTCTTGCCGAACTTGTTCGACTTCGGAAAACCCTTCGGCGGCAGGCGGCCGGCATCGGAGCGGGCACCGCGCCAGTCGGCGAGCTCCCGGGCACTGACGCTGAACTCGCGGCCGGCGGAGTCCTTCCAGGTCAGACCTTCCTTGAGATTGAAGGTGACGACATCGGACAGACCAC
>NZ_LXEY01000028.1 GCF_001657475.1 Enteractinococcus helveticum | reverse complement strand
TTCTTAATCCCTGTAAAAAACCTTCAATCGGCGGTACGACACCCATATTACCAGCAACAGGTTCTACGATTACACCAGCAATATCGTCTCCAAATTTTTCGAAAGCGATTTTAAGTGCATCTAAATCATTGTATGGAACTGTAATTGTATTTTTAGCAATACCTTCAGGCACACCAGGAGAATCCGGCAATCCTAATGTTGCCACCCCAGAACCAGCTTTGATTAATAACGAATCACTATGACCATGATAGCAACCTTCAAATTTCACAATTTTATTTCTTCCAGTATAACCACGTGCTAATCTTAAAGTATCCAATGTAGCTTATGTACCAGATGACACCATACGCACTTTTTCTATTGAAGGTACTCGGTCAATAACGAGCTGCGCCAATTTATTTTCAAGTAATGTTG
>NZ_LXEY01000027.1 GCF_001657475.1 Enteractinococcus helveticum | reverse complement strand
CGTCTACTCCTGATGCTCGACGAGTTTCCCGCGCTCGGGCGCTTGGACTTCTTCGAGAGCGCGCTTGCCTTCATGGCAGGCTATGGCCTGAAGGCCTTCCTCATTGCGCAATCGCTGAACCAGATCGAGAAGGCCTACGGCCCGAACAACTCGATCCTCGACAACTGCCATGTTCGGGTCAGCTTCGCGACCAATGACGAGCGCACCGCCAAACGCGTTTCCGATGCGCTCGGCACCGCCACCGAGATGAAGGCGATGAAGAACTATGCCGGCCACCGGCTCTCGCCCTGGCTCGGCCATATGATGGTGTCGCGCTCGGAGACCGCACGGCAACTGCTCACGCCGGGCGAGATCATGCAGCTACCGCCGTCGGACGAGATCGTCATGATCGCCGGCATTCCACCGATC
>NZ_LXEY01000026.1 GCF_001657475.1 Enteractinococcus helveticum | reverse complement strand
CCTCCCTTCTTTTCCTTTTTCCCTCTTCTACTTCTTCTTTCTTCTTCCTTTCCTCCTCTCTCTCCTCTTCTTCTTCTCTCTCTCCCCTCCTTTCCCTCTTCCTTTCCTCCTTTTTTCTTTCTTCCCTTCTCCTTTCCTCTCCCCCTCCTTTTTTTCCCCCTTTCTTCTCCTCCTTTTTCCCCCTCCCTTCCTTTTTCCCCTCCCCCCTCCCCTTTTCTCTCCTCTCTTCTCTTCCTTTCCTCCCTTCTCTCTTCCCCTCTTCTCTCTCCCCTTTCCTCCTCCTCCCTTCCCTCTTCCTTCCTTTCTCTTTTCCCCTTTTTTCCTCTCCTTCTCTCTTTTCTCTCCTCTTTCTCTCCCCCTCCTTTCCCCCCCTCTTCTCTCCTTTCCTTTCTCCTCTCTCCCTCTCC
>NZ_LXEY01000025.1 GCF_001657475.1 Enteractinococcus helveticum | reverse complement strand
GTCGCGCGTCGCGCAGAACAGGATTGCCGTTTCCGCTTCGTGGAAGCGCAGCAGGTTGATCACCGCATGCTCGATGTCCGAGGGGCTGACAGTCATCGCCTGATAGCTGATGTCGCCATGCCCGCGGTCCTCGCCCACGGTCGAGATGCGCAGCGCATCCTTCTGATAGCGCCTGGCGAGCGCCACGATCGGCTTGGGCATGGTCGCGGAGAAGAGCAGGGTACGACGGGTCTCGGGCGTGCCGTCCAGTATCGCCTCGAGATCGTCGCGAAAGCCCATGTCGAGCATTTCGTCGGCTTCATCGAGCACCACCGCGCGCAGCGCCGAGAGATCGAGCGCGCCGCGTTCCAAGTGATCGCGCAGCCGCCCGGGCGTGCCGACGACGATGTGCGCGCCATAGCCCAGCT
>NZ_LXEY01000024.1 GCF_001657475.1 Enteractinococcus helveticum | reverse complement strand
GATTATTGTATTATATTGGCGTATTTTTATGAAGGTAAACCAATGTTATCGTACGTATATGATTATCCGCATAAAAAGCTTTATAAAGCAATACGAGGAGAAGGTGCTTTTTGTAATGGAATTAAGATGGAAGAACCACCATCGTTAAAATTGGAAGACGCTATTATATCGTTTAATGCACAAGTGATGAATCTAGATACGGTGCAAGATTTATTTGACGCCTCATTTAGTTATCGTTTAGTTGGTGCTTGCGGATTAGATTCTATGCGAGTGGCAAAAGGTCAATTTGGGGCACATATTAATACAAATCCTAAACCTTGGGACATTGCTGCACAGTTTTTATTTGCAGAACTATTGAATCTAAAAATGACGACTTTAGATGGTAAGGCAATTGATCATTTAAAGGG
>NZ_LXEY01000023.1 GCF_001657475.1 Enteractinococcus helveticum | reverse complement strand
ACTATACAGACCCAGTTCTCGACAACGTCTCACAGCAATAGTTCTATGAATTGCTATTGCTCAGCCACGAGCTACGAAAGCATTTTATGTACTACGCGACATGCAAAGTCTACAACTGAAACCAGTTTATGAGACGATCTTTACAGAGAGAAAAGCAGAATAACACACAAATCAGCGTATAGAGGAAGTTATGTTCATGCAAAATAGAAATGATTTTATAGAAAAACTATTAGACAGAGCTCAAATTGAAGAAGGCATGCGTGTACTGGATATAGGTTGTGCGACTGGTGAGGTCACTCAATTAATTGCAAAACGTGTGGGGGCGAATGGTGAAGTCGTCGGTGTTGATGTGAATGAATCATTACTTAAAATTGCAAATGAAACCAATCAATATAACAA
>NZ_LXEY01000022.1 GCF_001657475.1 Enteractinococcus helveticum | reverse complement strand
GGACAACACCACACAATAAACATGTGGATAACTGGCCGGATTCTTGACGCTCTTTTGGCCGGAAACCAACCGCTGAACTGGCTGGATTTCCCTGCTCATCTGGCCTAGTTCTAGTTGATCACAAACATGCTGCGCTGATCGGTGCTGCGTTGTGAGGTCGCATCGCTTCGGTTGGTGCTCGGTTGCGTGTTGGGTGCTGGCTGGTCGGCAGTCTGCTGCTTGGGCTGCGGTGATGATGCGCTGTCTCCGTGATGTAGTCACGCGCCGGGAGCGGCGCTGGCTGCCGACACGGCGCACGTGGCGGCGCGGTGGTCTCAGCGTGTGCCGGTGAGTGATGATGAGGCCCCCGGCCTTGTGCTGGCGGTCGTGTGACCCCTGGGCCTGGTCCCCTCGGGTTTGCGGGGCTTGAAGAAAGTTATAGCCCGGGGCCTGAAAGTAGGCCCCGGGGCTTGTGATCAGATGACCCCCTCCCCCTGGTGTCCACTACCGCCACGGGTCGAAAGAAAATAAAGCCCCCGGGTTGGTTTGGACCCCATATCACCACGAACGGCCCCGGGGTGGAAGGGGAAAGCCCCTGGACCGCTGTGTTCACGCTCCGATGGTGAACAGCTGAGCATTAGGTGTCGGCTGGTCCGCTGCCAGTTAGTGTTGCGGTCTTGACGCTCAGGTGGTCGAGGTCTTATCACAGCGTGAGTCACGCGTGACACCGGCGGGGCGACGTTATAGCCGCGAGGTGAGGCGACTCGCGGCCCCTAGCCTGACGTCCCTCGGCAATAAGATCGGCCGGCAACTACAGTCCGTACAGCCTGATCCTTTGTTCTTGTATGAAAAGCAGTCTCTAGTGGGCGGCTTGGTCCTCTAGGTCTATACCGTCGAAGTATGTTTCGAGATACGGCAGGTATGGCTCGGTGTAAGAAGATGAACCGTCCTCAGTGACGGCCGTAATCGTGTCAAAGTCGGTGGCGAATTTTGCTATATGAAACGGTGCGTTACCATCAACGACCCACCGAGGTCTGCAACGCTGGATGCAGAAATATGGTTACTACCGTGGATACAACGTCGATGGATACTGGGGGCTTGCCTCTATTCGAGAATTTGCTCGAATGATGAATGGCAAGTACCGTAGCGCAATCCCGTTCTCATTCCCGGCAACAAACATGTTTACGGTAGGGGCAAGGGGTCAGTATTCCTCTGCTATGGCATTGCAGTGCTTCTTGAACTACTACCGCTTCGTATAAGCATATAGAACGGGCACTCCCGCGACTATTTGGTCCGGGGTGCCCGTTTTTTCGTCTCTAGTTAGTGTCGCAACGAGGAATCTCTTCGCAGGTCATGGAAAACGTGTATTTTCCGTTCTCTGTGGTCACCGAAGTCTCTGTCAGTTCGCCCGGACGTTCGTATCCCACCGACCCCATGAAGTCATGGATGAGCCGTGAGAAATCTTTCTCATTCCACTCGTCTCCCTCGACGGTGAAGTGAACGGTCCCATTGTCGTCAGAGCCATAGTCAAGAACATAGCCCCTCGCAGCCTCCGGGTCATCCGCTCTAAAGCCTTCGAAGCTATTTATATCAGCACTTTGCAGCCAGTGGTTCACAACATCGTCGGCCCAGGCCTGCCGGGTATCGGGGGAAATCGCCGGCGTTGCAACCTGCTCTGGAGCGGACTCAGGGGAAACTGAAACCGTGTCCTGCTCTGGGGCGGATTCGGTTTGTGCATTGGAGGAACAGCCCGCGAGCGCGGTGACCGCGATAAGTGTAGCGGTGATGAGGGCTGGGGTTTTTTTCATGGGGCCTCTCTGGGTGGGTGGTGAGGGGTGTGGGCTAACTTACCATGGGGCCGCTCTTTCCCGGTTGTTCGTGGCTATTCTCGAATCTGTAAGTACTCTTAGGTGACGGGGCCGCTGACGCTCGCCTAGTTCTTTGGCCAGTTGACAAAAAGTGATGCCGTCGCGACTGGATTCCTGGAGTGTGTTTTCAAGGTCAGTGTGGATCATTTCGCGGGCGGCCGTGATGGTTCGGAGACGGTTTGTGCACTGGAGGGCTTATTGGAGTCAGTCACGGACCAATTGCTTTTGGTAGCCTGGGCGGCGCAGATTGTTGTGGGCATTGACATGAAGCGTCCGGTATAGGGCGTCCATGCAGCTCCGCCGTTCACCTTATTAAACAGTGAGTGCCGGGGCTCTGGCCGGTCAAATGCCGGCCGGTGCCCCGGCACCGGTGTTACTTACCTCTCGGTGGGTTTAGGCGTCGAGCTCTGGGTCGTGGGCGACGACTAGTTGCTCGAACTTTTGGGCGCGGTCCTGTTCGTACTGGTCTAAACCGTTTTGGACTTGGTCGCGTACGACGTCGTCGATGGCCTGCCACATCGTTCGACGTTCGAAGCGTCGAGTTTCTCCCAGCGTCAGGGACAGCGCCGCTGGCGGCTCACCACACACCAGGGATGCCAGGGGCGGTGTGAGATCGTCCAGTTCCCGGTGGACTGGCAGGTCATGAGCGGTGGCCAGCGCGTTGACCATCGCGTTGATCTGTTGCACCCGGGTTTCTGATTCTGTGTCTCGGATGCCGTCGACCTCATCGAGTAAGACGGTTATCAGCGGGGTGTACCAGTTGCGAGGCTCTTCTTCCTGTGGCGGGTAAACCATGCCGGATTGTTTTGCGTATTCCAATTCATCGGCCCATGCCTGCATTTGGCCCCGGATCGCGTCATAGTGATTACGCCGCGAATTGTAGAAATAACGCGCCCGCTGTTCTTCTTCAAAAGTCAGCTGGTGAACGGTGGTCATGTAGGCGATCCAGGCAGGTGCTACGTTTACTCCGGTGATGACGGCCTGTTCGAACTCGGCGAGCTTCTGTTTACGCAGGGCGTCCAGTTCCACGAAGAACTGCCCGGCATCCTCTTCGAACTGTTGACGCAGCTTGCCCCGGAGCCGTTCTCGATGCTCACGGACGACAGCTGCCTGGTGCTCAAGCTCACGGGCGCGACGGGTTGCTGCAGCGGCCTGCTCAGTGGCTTGCTCGAGTTCTTGTTCAATGTTCAACTGTTGATTTTGGGTCGTAGTCATGGTGTTAGATCCTTTCGGCTATTGGTTAATGTTGTTTTGCTGTTCTGCGTCGAGCAACTGCCCGATTTTGAGAGCGCTCTCGGCCCCGGGGGTGATGCTCAGCATCCGATGCAATTCGTTCCGGGAGGATTTTGCGCCGATTTCCGAGATCTGCTGCGCTTTTTCCAGGGCGATTTTCTCGCGTTCAATGCGGGCCTTGTTTGCGGCTGCCCATGAATCTTGGGCCGGTGTAATGATGTGGTCGTTGGTCATAGTGACTCCTAACGTATTGACTGCTGAAGATTGGTTCGGATGGGGCGTGTTCATGTGGACGAGCTCGCCTTGCGCCGGCTTTTTTCGGCCTGCAAAATGTCGGCAATTTCGTGCGCAATTTTTAGGGCTTCGCTCATGGTCATGTGGGCAAGGATCCCGTGCTCTCCAATAATGGCGATGCCGGGGGTTTCTTGGCGTTTAGCTAACCAGTGGTACCGGCGTGCTTTAATTGGGTTGGGCCGTGTCATTTTTTCTGCTCCATTCGCTGGGTTAACTGCTGCTGTTGGCGGTGTTGCTGGGCCTCGAAAACCGACCAGAATGTTTTGAAGTCTGTTTCGGTTGGTTTCTCATTTACGCCGGCGGTGGTCATGGGGTGTCTCCTAGTTCTTTGATCTGGTACTCGAGGACGCGGATGCGCTCTGTTTTCTCATCACCGCGGCGCTCCAGCCATTTGATGGTTTTCAGAGAGTCCTTAACCGCTTGCTTCCATTTATCGAGCTCTGATTTTGGCTTCCGGTTGGTCATAATCACTTGTTCCTTATCTGTTGTTTTTGCCGCCTACGGCGCTGTAAGAATCGGATGATTCGCATCGTGTTTCGGGCCATGTATTTTGCTTTCTTCTCGATCTGGGCAGAACGGGCAGTTGGTCCCAGTGATTCCCTATAGTGTTTTCTCACGAGAACCTCTGGGGGTATCTGCCCTAACTGCCCATTAGTCATTTCTTAACCCGATTCCATTAAGTCCTCGACTATTCTTGTTGCCGTTGTCGGTCACCCCGTCGATAGTTCGAAGCCGTTTGCTGAGCGCAATCTTCTTCATCGGCGCCTCTCCGGCCATCGCAGCCCACAGGGTATATTCCTCGGTGATTTTTGCGGTAGTAACCGATGCGGCCGGGTTCAGGACGCAACGGTCTGCGATAAACCGGGACAGGGCGTCATTGTCAGCGCGGTAAGCGTCCGTGCTGGCCCGGACGGCGTCCGGTTCATCTAGTCCGGTCTGTTGGTATTGGCGCAGGCCTTCAATCGCCCAGGTGAGCACACCGGACAGCTCGGTTTCTAACCGCTCTTCCAGGCCGTGGTCCTCACGGCCTTCGAATGACACATCGAAGGGCACGACCCGGATCCTCGCCCAGGCCGCTTTGGCGTCGGCATCCATGGCCGGTAAGTCATTGGTCTGCAAAAAGAATGAATGCGACGGCATGAAGCTGACAAAGTTCTGGCCCATGAGTTTCGCGGTGATTTCGTCACCGCCGGTCAGCGACTTCATGAGGGCTTCGTTCATGTTGTCGTTTTTGTCGAGTTCGGACATGACCGCGAACCGTGCCCCACGCAGCACCATTTGGGCCGCCAACTCTCCGGCCGTTTTGCCGCCGTGTCGGCCGGTCACGAGCAGATCGCTGGTGGCTGTTACCGCATAATCACCGAGGGCCTTAGACAGCGTCCTGGCCAGCACGCCCTTGCCGTTGCGCCCGGTGCCGGTAGCGATGAGCATGACATGCTCGATGACTCGGCCAATTAATGACAAGCCAGCGTATCGTTGCATGAATGACCGCAGAGCTGGGTCGGGTAGCGATGACGCGAGAAACTCCGTCCAGGAGTCAGCCGGGGCGCTGGTGTCATAATTTGCTCCGGTAATTTTGGTGATGCGGTCGGCCGGGCTGTGCGGGCGCAGCTGGAGCGTATGCAGGTCCAGGGTCCCGTTAACGCAGTTGAGCAAATACGGGTCCTGGTCGACTTGTTCGGTGAATAGTCGCGAATTCCGGGAGGCTAGGTCAATCACCCCGCGGGTGCCGGTCGCGTTCATTGCCGACCGTACGTCGGCTTGCAGGGTTTGGTCATTCATGGCCTCGACCCACGACATTTTCAGCAAATCCCTGAGTAGCTCGTTGATTCGGGCTTCACGGTGATCTAATGCCCAATGGGTGCCGCACCAGTATTGCCAGCCGAGCCCCTCGACGTACAGAGCCACGCCTTCTGCATACTGGGCCAGCCGTGCCGCCATCCGCTGGTGTGACCGTAAGTGCTGGTCATCCCACTCGATTGATGACGCCTGCTCTTGAAGGTAGATTTCCTCGCGTTCGGCACTCGTGGGTGCCTGCGCGTTGAGCAAATCATTCTGGCCTTGTGCGTAGCTCTCAAAGTCGATGAGTTTCGGCTCACTCATGATGATCACCGCCCACGATACTGATCTGACCAATGAACAAATGCGCTTCACGGCCGTTCATTCGGGCGCGATCCACGGCCAGCTGGGCGCTGGGCAGGTTCGCGTAGAACCGGCGACGGAACCGTTGTTCATCCGCCGTGGTCTTAATCTCGGCGATGACCAAATAAATCCCCTCGAGCTGCTCAGCGAACAACTGGGATCGAGCACGTCCTTGAGCTAGGCTAGACGTGCTGTATATGGTGCTCGTTGCCTTTTCCTGAAATTCCCCCGGTGTTGGTGCCGGGGGAATTTTCTTGTCCGGAGCCATTAGTGGCCACCACCAGAAACGTGGTCATAAGTTGCCTTGGCTTTTTGTTCTCGGAATTTATCGAGGTCAGCTGGCTCGATGCGGATTGAACGGCCGTAGTAGTGAGCACGCAGTTTCCCCTGGCTAATCCATCGACGTACGGTGCCATGCGTGACCGAAAGATAGTCGGCGACTTCCTGGATCGTGAGCGGTCGGGCAACTGGAACAAGAGCTGTTGGAAGTTCTGGGGATTCGGCTGCAATGCGCTGGCGTTGCAGAAAAGTATTCGTTAACAAGACAAGCCTCCCGGGCACGTCAAAGACGTACCAGGCGGGAGGCTTGGTCCTAGGTTCGCAGGCTATTTATTCGCCTGCGGTGTGATCCACCGTCACACGGCTGTTGTACAAGAATAAACTACTGTGATTAAGAAAAGCTAACTACGAGCGTCTTTCTCTGTCATATTCCCCAATTCCGCGGGCTAGCTGATCAAGACTGACCTCACGTAACCCGGCCTGCAGGAGCAAATCCAGAATTGGTGCAAGCCGCTCAGCGCGCCGGGTGACCGTGGAATGTCGACGCAAATTCACACAATGCTCGCACTTAAACGTGTAGGTGACGTGCTCATATACGGCCGGCGATTCACTGGGCGCTGCGGGCGCGACTTCCTTGCCGTCCCTTATGCGTTTATAGTTCACCGGCTGATCATCAGGCAGACTGGTGTCACCGGTTCGAAACCGTTCGAGACGTCGACGGTGCGAGGATTTGGTGTCCTGCATCCAGATCTTAGGATGCCCATCGGCCCCACCTTTTCTCATGGTCGCAATATGCCAACGGGAGTGGCCCTGGTCGCAATAGATATTAATCCGTGTCACTGTTGCCTTTCTCCGCGTCCACGGACAGTTGTTCGGCCAGGGACGCTAACCGTTGCTTTTCCGAGTGCTGATAGATGAGTACGGATTCTATATCCGAATGTCCGGCGAACGACATTAGGTCCGATAACGTCGCGCCGGCTTGACCGAGCCGGGTCAGACAGCTGTGGCGCAAACCGTGAAAAGTTAGGTTTTGAAAGCGCGGATTCTGTGCATCATCGCGGGCCTTGTCAAAATGACCTCGAAACGTGTTCGGATGGTGCGGCCTGTTACCGACCTTGTGTCGAGGAAACAGAAACGACTCCCCTGGCGATTCTACGTACTCCTCGAGATGATGATTCACCTCGTGGACAATGCTACTGGCAACAGGAACGTCGCGGTCGCCAGCTTCGGTTTTTGTGGGGTCTAATCGGGCCGGGGTGCCCCGTCCTTGGACTTGTTCGTTAATCGATAGCCACATGACCCCGTCGGCGGCCACGGTGAAGTCCTGACGCCGTACAGCCAGCACTTCACCAATTCGTAGGCCACACCAGCCAGCGAGCAGCACAGCGAGCCGTTCGTGGGGCGGCATATTGTCGGCAATTGTGTATATTTCGTCAGTCGTGACCACGACTTCGTCGGGCTTGCGGCGGGCACGTTTTTTGGCCCCTGCTTCGGGGATATCGACCGGGCTGCTATCGAGCCACGGTTCAAATGAGCGCGGGAGCTGTTTCGACTTCCCGGTCGCATAACGGAACATTCCGTCGACCGTCCGGTAGTGCTGCCTGGCCACACCTTCCCCGTTGGAGGCGACCAACTTCGTATACCAGCCGGTCACATCGCCCGCGGTGAGGTCGACCACCGACGACTGACGGAACGCTGGAAGAAATGATTGTTCTAAGCGGCGCCTATACGTATAGAGCGTACCTGTAGAACGGCCGATGGACTCTAGCCAAATTAGCCAAGCCTTAGCCAAGTCGCTGACGGTACGGGCTTCGGCCAGGGCCTGTTGTTCTTGCTGCTCACGTTCCTGCCGAGCCGCAGCTCGACGCTGCTTAGGGGGCACGAATGTACCCCTGGCTATTTCTGAACGGGCGATATCCAGGGCTGCGCGGGCATCACCGATTGTTTTGAAAGTGCCAAGATGGTGGTTCTCGTGATCGCGGTATATGCGAGCACGGTATGTTCCTGATCCTGTGGGCTGGATGCCCTCCGGATATTTCTTACGTTTTTTCGCCGCCACTGCCTAATTCACCCTTCGCCCGGGCCTGAAAATAAATGGCCCCAGATCATTGTCTAGCCATTGACTAATTAAATGCTACACTGTGAGCAATAATGACTAATCATCGTCACTAGGGCGGAGATGAGAAACGGCTCCTGACAAGGGAAAAGCCCGCAAACTCAAAGGTTTACGGGCTTTCCTGTGGAGATGCCGGGAATTGAACCCGGGTCCGATGTGGCATTCGTTAGGCTTCTCCGTGCGCAGTCTGCATGGAGTTTTATCGACCTCAGGAACTCGCAGACGAGTACCTGTTAGGTCTAGTCGGATTCAGGTCTCTGTCACTTCCCCCGACAGGGGCGACAGACAGTGGCTATCTAAGCGACGCCAGACACCAGGTCGATAGCAAAGCCTGGGCTGACGGACTCGTTCGCTGGATTAGTTAGGCAGCGAGAGCGAAGTCAGTGCGTTTAGAATCGGCACTTAATTGGT
Source organism: Enteractinococcus helveticum (assembly GCF_001657475.1). Classification (GTDB taxonomy): domain Bacteria; phylum Actinomycetota; class Actinomycetes; order Actinomycetales; family Micrococcaceae; genus Yaniella; species Yaniella helvetica. The sequence continues at coordinate 476,431 of NZ_LXEY01000022.1, read as the reverse complement.
TGCAAAGGGTGTTTACGAGATAACTTTGCGTCCTCGGCACGCTTCCCTTACGGCAACTCACATCGTCGAAACCGATCATCCCCATATTCTGTTGTCTAACAGCACCTGGCGTAGCCAGGACCCTTTACTCTAACGTAAAAGGCTCAACTTGTACAACCGCAAGTCACCTACTTTTATTCCAGCAGGGACGAACTCCTTAGAGCATCGACTTGCCACGACGGTTCGCTTCCCGCATGGCGCGTTGTGCTTCGCGTTTATCCTGTGCCTCACGGAGGGCATGGCGTTTGTCGTAGTCACGTTTACCTTCTGCAAGCGCGATTTCAACCTTGGCTTTGCCGTCACGAAAGTACAGGGACAATGGAACGATCGTGGTTCCCGCGGCATCTAGCTCGCGTTTTAGCTTATTCAACTCGCTGCGATGTAATAACAGCTTGCGCTTGCGTCGCGCTAAGTGGTTGGTCCATGTACCGTACCCATACTCAGGAATGTAGACGTTTTCGAGCCATAGCTCATTGCCGGAAAACATCGCGTAGCCATCCACAATGGATGCCTGACCGTCACGAAGGGACTTGACCTCAGTCCCCATGAGTGAAATGCCAGCCTCGTAGGTGTCTTTGATGTTGTAATTATGGCGCGCTTTGCGGTTGGTAGCGATCACTTGTCGATCTGAACGCGCAGGCTTACTGCGACCAGATTTCTTGGACATTCGCACTCCTTCCGCTGTTCATTTTCGTCCAACCTGCAATTATACAGGCCCTGTCAAAACGACGCCCCTGTTCAATTGCAATCAACTGAACAGAGGCGTCGTGAAGTATTGAATTTTAGAGCAGTCCAGCTGGGTTGACCGCAGTACCGTTGCGCAGCGTTTCAAAGTGCAGGTGGCAACCGGTTGAGTTACCGGTGGTCCCGGTATAACCAATGACCTGTCCCTGTGAAACTTTCTGACCTGGGCTGACAATGTATCGGGTCATGTGGTGGTACTTGGTGGCAAGCAGGTCACCATTGACACGTCCATGGTCGATCACTACACGACGGCCCGAAGTCGACACGGCCCAGTCGGCGTTGATCACGGTGCCAGAACGTGCAGCCTTAATTGGGATGCCGCAACCACCACCGTAGTCAATACCGGTATGGACGTAGCCACCGCGGCCGCCGTAATCATAGGTACCGGCAGGTGTTGGACGCCATCCGAAGCCTGAGGTGACATAGGTGTTGATCGGGGCAATCAGTCCCCACGCGCTACCACGATTCGCCTGCTGCGTTACTTTCTTCTCAGCGGCTTCATAGCTCTTATTGGCGCTATTTGCTGAGCTGCGGGCTTTTTCTGCAGACTTCTTCTGCTGTTGTGTAGCGTTGCGCTGAGCGGCCTGTCGTTCGGCTTCGCGAGCCTTGCGTTCAGCTTCTTGTGCGGCTTTGCGTTTGGCTTCTGCTTCGGCAACGGCCTCGTCGTATTCTTTTTGAATCTGTGAGACCTCAGAGGACTGAGCGTTGACCTTTTCCTGCTGAGCAAGAATTTCTTCGTTGACGCTGCTGGCTGCTTCACGATTCTTTTCGATCGCAGCTTCGATCCGCGGACGCTCTGCTTCAAGTTCTGCGGTGAGACGCTCGTTGGTGTCGATCATGCCATCGAGTTCTTCTTTGGCAGCATTCGCTTCATCTCGCGCGGCTTGCTCGGCTGCAAGAGCCTCTTCTGCTTGAGCTTTCAGTTCGCGGATCTCGGATTCTACTGCTTCGAGGCGGGCCTGTGCATTCATGTCTTCAGCATTTTGCTGGGAGACTTCAGCAATCTGATTCTCTTGGATGCGCAGGGCCTGCTGTGCCATTCCCATAGCTTCAGGAAGCGATGAGTCGCTCACGCCAAGTAAGAACGACAGGTTATTGACGCCCCCGGACTTATACGCTTCGGCCGCGATTTGCCCGACTTCGTCTTGTGCGAGGTCAAGAGCCGCTTCCGATTCTGCAATTTCCTGCTGTATATCAGCCAGGCGAGCTTCGGCGTCGGCAATACGATTATTGAGCGAGTTCACTTCTTGCTGCGCAGCAGCGACCCGTGACTCGGCTTCCTCAACAGCTTGCTGGGCTGCCGGCAACTGCTCTTGCAGTTCCTGTAGCTCAGTGACTTTATTGGCAATATCCTCATCGAGACCTTCAAGCGAAGCGTTCAGATCGCCACGGTCCGAGTCGAGCCCAGCTTTTTTATCGTTAAGATCTTCCAGCGAGTTGCCCAGCTGATCGCGCTCCTTTTTGGAGTCCTCCAGCTGGCGTTCAAGCCGGTCAATACGATCCTGTCCGAATGCAGGCACCACCGAGGTGACACCTAAAACGGCAACGATGCCGGCGGCCGCAAGAACGCTTGTGAACCGTCGTTGTGTCATATTCCTGTCTCCTTTAGACACGCGCCAAATATCGTGTTGGATAACTTGAAGGTGGCTCGGTCACTAACATTACTCAATTATTAAACTTTCAGATAGCGTCGAAGCGTCAACATCGACGACGCTGCAGCAAGTACCAGTGCAATCAAGAACAGCAGCGGGACAAGCCATAATGCTTCGGTCGAAGAAATGAATCCAGTTTGTGGATATTGCCCGGCCAACCAGTCGGCAATAAAGAACTTGGCAATAGCCCACGTTGCAATCGACGCAAGTGCTGCACCCAGCAGGGCCGCGACCACTCCTTCAGCCAAGAATGGTAGCTGGATCATTGTCTTGGATGCACCCACCAGGCGCATGATGCCGGTTTCGCGCCGTCGGGAGAATGCAGAGAGTCGAATGGTGGTGGCTATCAACAAGATAGCGGTGATGAGCATGATGACGGCCAGGGCAATGGCGATCACTGATGCGATATTCATCAACGAAAAGAGTGACTCTAAGAGTTCTCGCTGGTCGGAGACGACTTCGACACCCGCCATGCCTGAGAACATTTCGTTGACAACTTCGTACTGTTCTGGATCAACCAGTGAGACTCTAAATGATTCTGGTAGCTGGTCGGCGGTGACACTTTCTGCCATATCCAGGTTGGAATATTGCTGCTGGAACAACTCCAGGGCTTGTTCCTGGGATTCGTACTCATAGCTTTCCACATAGGCAGCGGCTTGTGGCGACTCAAGTTGGGCTTCAATGGCCTCGCGCTGGGCATCTGTGACTCCCCCGCCGGCACAGCTGGCGGCCGTCGAGGTGTCGTTACACAAGAACATTGCGACTTCGACCCGGTCGTACCAGTAGCCTTTCATCTGGTTGATCTGCATCTGCAGCAAACCAGCAGAGCCCACGAATGTCAGAGAGATGAACGTCACGAGGACAACCGAGATGACCATGGACAGGTTCCGGCGAATGCCGGAGAACGTTTCCGACAGAATGAACGCGAACCGCACTATTTCACCTCGGTCTTTCTGAGTCGAGATTGAAGCTGCACGGTATTGTCGGCGGGTTGATAGCCACCTTCGGCTTCATCGCGGACGATCTTGCCGGCTTCGAGCTCAACGACTCGACGCCGCATGGTATTGACGATTTCGTGATCGTGAGTTGCCATGACCACGGTTGTCCCGTTCTGGTGAATCGTATCGAGTACTTCCATGATTCCCCAGGAGGTTTCCGGATCGAGGTTCCCGGTAGGTTCATCTGCCAAGAGGATTGCTGGTTTATTGACGACGGCGCGGGCAATTGCAACGCGCTGCTGCTCACCACCGGATAGTTCGTGCGGGAAACGGTGTGCCTTATCATGCAAGCCCACGGTTTGTAGCACCTCGGGCACCGTCTGATTAATCAAACTGCGACGTTTGCCCAGTACTTGCATCGCAAACGCTACGTTTGCAAACACAGTCTTGTTGGGTAATAAGCGGAAGTCTTGGAACACTACCCCGAGATCGCGGCGCAGGTGAGGCACTCGCCACGATGAGAGCCGCGCAACGTCGCGACCAGAAACATAGACGGTCCCTGAAGATGCTCTTTCTTCACGTTGAACAAGTCGAATAAAGGTCGATTTTCCGGATCCCGAAGGTCCTACGAGGAATACAAATTCGCCTCGGATAATTTCGGTCGTCACACCGTCCAATGCAGGACGCGAGGTCGTGTCATAGACCTTCGTTACATCTTCGAATCGGATCATCTTTTTCCTCGACCGAATCGTCGCACGATCCACCGGCGCTTGGTCTTGTCGGGGAAGCAAAAAGCACCAGCAACACCAAGACTAATCACGGTTGGATAACATCCGTGGGATCTTGGGGCTGGTGCCGGGGGTGTGTTGAAATTTATGTTTTATCGTTCAAGCAAGATGGCTTCCCCCTGGCCACCGCCGCCACACAGTGCAATAGCTGCTTTGCCGGCACCGCGTCTGCCGAGTTCTTTTGCGGCAGTCAGCGTCAACCGAGCACCGGATGCACCAACCGGGTGACCCAGTGCAATGGCGCCACCATAGAGATTCGTCTGTTCCAGCGGATAATCGTCGAGCTCCTTGAGCGACTGCACGACGACGGCACCGAAAGCTTCGTTAATCTCGATAAAATCCAGATCGGAAAGCTCCCAGCCGGAACGCTTGGTGGCGGCCAGCAGAGCATTGGCTGGTTGTGAATGTAACTGCGCGTTGCGTGGACCGGCGACTTGGCCGTAGCCTGCCACAGTCGCCAAGATGTTGAGTCCGTGTTCTTGAGCATATTGTCTTGCCACTACGACGACGGCTGCAGCGCCGTCCGATATTTGCGAAGAGTTTCCTGCCGTCACACTGCCGTCTTCAGCAAAAGCTGCCGGAAGTTTAGCCAGCGATTCTGGAGTTGTACCGTCGCGAATCCCTTCGTCACGATCGAATACGACCGGCTCCCCGCGACGCTGTGGAATTTCGACCGGCAGGATCTCTTCTGCACGCGAGGCAACGCCGTCGGCTGCACGTTGATGTGACCGTGCTGCAACATAATCCTGGCTTGGTCGGTCAAGATTATGTGTCACGTTGCCTTGCTCGGTGAGAATGCCCATCGAAACCTGACTGTCCTGGTCGGTCAGTGCGTCGTGATCGGTAGCGTCGAGCATCGTGACGGACCCGTATTTATGGCCACCGCGCGATCCAGGGATTAGATGCGGCGCGTTTGTCATGGACTCTTGTCCCCCAGCGACTACAACATCAGCATCACCAAGGGCGATCATGCGGGCCGCATCGATGACCGCGGTAGCTCCCGAAAGGCAGACCTTGTTGATGGTTATACCGTGCACATCTCGACCGATGCCTGCCTGGAGCGCTGCCTGGCGACCCGGGTTCTGGCCGGAGCCGGCCTGGATAACCTGCCCCATAATCACTGTATCCACCGCTTCAGCACCCACACCGGCGTCCTGCAGCGCACCGGTAATTGCGTGCGCCCCCAGATCGATGGCTGAGAAACTCTTCAGAGATCCAAGTAAGCGTCCGAAAGGGGTGCGCGACCCACCGACGATCACGGCATCGCGTGGTGAAATTGTAGACAACGTGACTCCTAAGATTCTGGCCTGTTGTCTAACACATTCTAACGCAAAACCGGCAAAAACTGGTCAGTTGTATAACGCTAGCTTTCGGCTTTCAGTGATAGCCGGTTAACTGAACTCATCAGGGCGTCTTCGGTATAAGAACGCGCCCGTGCAAAACGGGTTTCGTCGGTTAGTTGTGTCCAGTCGTAGGTGTGAGTCACCTCGGTGCTGTTGTCATCGATCGCACGTAGTTCCCACCGAAAGATGTGGCCACGAGGTTCTTGGCCAGTCGGTGCTGGCTTCCAGGCAATGCATCGGCCTTCATCGAACTCAATCACGTGATTGGTGCGGCTTTCCCCGTTGGTCAAGGCCATGGTGAATTCTTGATTTACCGCAGTGATTCGTTGCCCTGTTGGGGCTTGTGCAAGATTATCGTTGCCGTCCCATTCTGGTTGTCGAGCAGGATCAGCGATGAGTTCGAATATGGTTGCCGCAGGCGCATTAATCGTCCGTGTGGCTTTCACAATGCGTTGTTCAGTCATGCCTTCTAGTGTTGCACCCGCCAGCGAGGTTGGCTAGGTTCAGTGACTACTCGTGTCGACCTTCAGCGCGCCAACGAATGCCGGCTTCGATGAATTCGTTAATCTCACCATTGAAGACTTTGTCTGGGTTGCCTTCTTCATGGTTGGTACGCAAATCTTTGACCATTTGGTACGGGTTGAGCACATAGGAGCGCATCTGGTCGCCCCAGGAGGCCTTGACGTCACCGGCCAGTTCTTTCTTTTTGGCTTCCTCTTCTTCTTTACGCAACAGCAACAGACGCGACTGCAGAACTCGCATGGCCGCAGCGCGGTTTTGAATCTGCGATTTTTCGTTCTGCATCGAAACGACAATGCCCGTTGGGAGGTGTGTCAGTCGGACGGCCGAGTCAGTGGTGTTGACGTGCTGGCCGCCAGGACCCGAGGAACGGAACACATCGACTCGTAAATCGGTATCCGGAATCTCGATAGAGTCATCCGATTCGATAAGTGGCACCACTTCTACCGCAGCAAAGGAAGTATGACGTCGTCCTTGGTTATCAAATGGTGAGATGCGCACCAGACGGTGGGTGCCAGCTTCAACGGATAGCGTGCCGTATGCATAAGGAGCGGTGACTTCAAAGGTCGCCGACTTCAGTCCAGCTTCTTCCGCATAGGAGGTGTCCATGACTTTGGCTGGATACCCGTTATGCTCTGCCCAACGCAAATACATCCGCAGGAGCATCTGGGTAAAGTCCGATGCGTCGACCCCACCTGCTCCAGCGCGAATGGTGACAACGGCTTCACGTTCATCATATTCACCACTGAGCAAAGTAACAGTTTCCAATTGGCCCAAAGCTTTTGTAATACTGGCCAGTTCCCTATCGGCTTCCGCATAGAGGTCGGTGTCGCCCGCCTCTTGTGCCAGCTCAACCATGACTTCTAGATCATCGATCCGGGAGGCCAAGGATGTAAGACGTTCTAGCTCATTTTCTTTTCGTGACAGGGCAGAAGTAACCTGCTGCCCGACAGCCGGATCGTCCCAAAGATTCGGCGCGCTAGCTTGTTCGGACAGCTCAGCGATGTCGGCACGGATCTGTTCGACGTCAGATACCGCCTCGATAGATTCGTACGTGTGGCGCAGGTCTGCGATTTCTGCGGAAAAGTCAATATCAGCCATTATTCTTCAAGGATACGCGAAATGGGAGTCAGGTCATAAACGCCGAGTCATTGCGTGAGCTGTGTCCGTGCGGTGCCTTCTGTCGTCACCACGACGCCGGCGGGCAGAACCCAACTGACAATAGGCGGGTGTGCAGTGGCTGAAAGCTGCACCGACACCGTCGTATCTCCGGTAACACGGACCTGATCGACACGAAGATTCGGGAACCTGTCTGCGGCTTCGACGTTGCTGAGGTGCTGGTTGACCTGGTTCGTTGCTGTGTCTTGCGTAATCGTAAGCGTGAATGATTCCGAATCGGCAACGGTAAAAGCTGTAGCAGCACTTTGAGCAGCGGAGTCCGCTAGAGACAATAGCTTCCGATGCTGCAGGGTCACGGACATGATTGCTGCGATGGTCAAGGCAAAGAGCAAGATGATGACCGTGGCACCTATGACGAATATGGACGTCTGGCCGTCATCGCGTTGGCATTGAGGGGTCATTCAAAGTCTCCGATCACGTGATACCCGGTGGCATTCATGGTGGCAATACGGGTGGGGTTGCCTAGGAAAGTAGGGACCAGTGGCAAAGCCACATCGATCGATACATGAACTTGTATCTGCGTTCCAGGGTCCGTGCATTCGGAGTTGCTGCAGTGAATAGTCGTGCTGGTGGCTTGTGGGTCCAGTTGAAAATCGGCCGCGGTTAACTGGACAGTGCGGACCGCACGCCTTTCAGCCTGTGCTGCATCCTCGGAGAAGCCCACAGTCTTTGCAGCCTGGTCTGCCGCAGCTACAGCGGCATATCCTGCAGCTTGTAGCTGTGAGATTGTCAGGAGCAAATATATGGCTGGGATCAACAAGATGATCGACAAGCCAATGAACTCAACTGTGGCCGATCCTTCATCGCTACGGGGTGAGATCATATGCTTGTGCCGTCGCTGACAGTGGGATGGGAGCGGTGATAAATCCCAGTAGGGGAAGCTGGTGTGTCACAGTAACTCTGATGAGATCGCCTTGGCCCGCCCGTGCGATGGTTACGGTTGCTGATTCTGCGTTCGGGATGCTGCTGGTAAGCAGTGCAGCAGTTCGATTTTGTCCATCAGATAGATTACGATCTGCCAGCGCCGCATAACGGGCTCCAGCGGAGGCCGCATCGATCATAGTGTTTCTGGTATGGATGATCACCCCGAGTTGCAAGATAGTCCCACACAGTAAAGTCACCAGAGCGATGATCATCACTGATTCGGCTACGATCGAGCCAGATTCTTGAGTAGAGGTCAACTTAGGACCCTGAAACACGCGCAATCGCTTCTTCAAACAACCCGTTGAGTGCAGGTCCTGCGAGCGCCAATAAACCTGCCACCAAAATAGCAGACATGAGGGTGATCATGACCCACCCGGGGACATCTCCACGCTCGTCGTGGATGGAATCGATCCTGAAGTACGTCACAAGACGGTGAACTAGGCGCATAGTGAATCCTTTCGAAATTACAATCCGATGTTGAGTAATGAGAGTCCGGGGAAAATTGCGAAAACTACGGTCAGCGGTAAAATGCCGAATATTAATGGGACAAGCATCGAGATCTCCTTTTTGCCAGCGAGCTCGAGCAGTTCGCGTTTGGTAAGTTCACGAACGTCCCTGGCCTGTGCATACAGCACAGTGGCAAGGGGTGTTCCTCGTTCGTGCGCAACGGTGAAGCCAGTAATGAACCGTTCAACCGGATGAAGTTTCAAGCGATTTGAGCACGACTGGAGTGCTGTAGTCAGGCTGTCTCCGGAGCGTATGTCGGTTATCACCAGATTGAACTCATAGGCGAGTTCCCCGTGAGCAGTGGTGGCAACCCGTTCGAGTGCACTATATGCCGAGTCACCTGCCGCCACAGACAAGGCTAATAGTTCGGCGACAGTCGGAAATTCCGCAAAAATCTTCGTTCGTCGTCGATTAATCTGCGCTGTCAAGAGATTATCCCGAGCAAAAAATGCGATGACAGTGGCACTTGTGACGACAATCAGTCCGATGATTGGATTCAAAGCATGATTGAGCGCTGCCCAAATGCAACCAGAGGTAGCCAGCACTGCAGCTCCCACAGCCATGATCAATTGCTGAGCTCGATAATCCGCCACTGTTAGCCGAGAGCCTGCTTGTGCTAATCGCGCGGTGAGCTGCGCGTTACCAAGATTCAGCTTATTGAGCTGGTCAACTCCTGCCTGCACCAAGGGAGCGCTGATGTTCGACAGCGTACCGAACATGGTGAGTGTGGCCCGTTCGGTTTTTTCTGCATTCGTATGTCCACGCATCTGGGGAGCGACTCGTTGTGCCAAGCTCGGTTTATTAAACCGGATACCTACCGCTAGCAACATCGTGACCCCGATGGCCCCTGCAATTGCCAGCCCGACGGCTATCCACATCGAACCGGTCATAGGACTCTCCGCTCGGCAGGCAGGGAACCGATTTTCAGCATCAGTTGGTAGCACACGACTGAAACACACACGCCACCTAATAAAATAATCAACCCACTAACAGATTGGTAGGCAGCCGCGGCGTCAGGCTGAGTGGCCAGCAGCAGGAGAACTAACCAGGGTGCCACTACAGCCAACCGTGCTCCGTTGACGGTCCAGGATTGTCTCGCTTCAAGTTCCGCTCGGGTTCGTGCATCATCACGCAAAAAATCAGACAACGTTTCGAGTAGGCGACCGATATCTGCACCACCGACCTCACGGGTCACTTTCAGGGAGGCGATGAGACGGTCAGCCGTGGGATCTGCCAAGGACTGCTTGAGCCGATCAAGAGCATCTGTAAATCGTGCCCCCGCTCGATAATCCGCGGCGAATTCTTTGAACACATCACGAAGCTCTTCAGGCCCACGATCAGCTAACTGAGTTAGGGCTTCGGGCAGGGTCAAGCCAGCTCGTACAGCTGAGCGCAGGTTGTCGATGGCATCGGGCCAGATCTCGCGTAGCGCAGTTTGCCGCCGGTTGGCTTGCCAACTCAGCGCAGCCCATGGTGTCGCGGCAGCAAATAGTGCAAAACACAGACCAATCGGAACCGCTCCGGTAAGACCGGAGAGACTCACGAATACCACCAACGCGAGCACAACAGATAACATCACGACACTGGGAACCGTTAGACGGGCTATTCCTGACCGGGCAATGAGTTGGTGTGCCTTAGATGGGGGCCGATTCTTGGATGTGATGGGCTGTGGCCAAAAGGACCACCAGATCAGTAGTAATCCCGCTCCGAGGAGCAGCCCCATAATGACACTCATGCGGCTTCTCCAATGACCGTGCGAATGTCTATCCCAGCAGCAGTGAACTTTGGGTGCTCCATCAGGCCTGTATGGTTCAACATCAGTTCGCCGTCTACTAAGCGGAAGACCGAGGTCGATTCGATGATCCCGCCTTCCACACGGTTACCAACCGCCAGAACCTCAGATACATACCTGTGTCCATCATGACCTCGAGCGCAATGCACGACAAGGTCAAAACAGCTGGCCACAGTCGGCGTAACAAAGTCCCTGCTAATGTTTTCTCCGGCCAGCAGTGGCAGGGTACAAATTTTTGCTAAGGCGTCATGGGCAGAGTTGGCATGCACGCTGCACATTCCAGCCAGACCGGCATTTAAGGCTACGAGCATGTCGAGCGCCTCTGCCTCACGGACTTCACCAACAATGATGCGATCAGGCCTCATACGCAGGGCTTCTTTCACTAGCCGACGTAGCGAGATCTCGCCTACCCCTTCGAGGTTAGGTTGGCGGCACTGCATATTGACTACGTCTCTCTGCGGCACCTTGAGTTCGAAGATCTCCTCGACAGTAATGATTCGCTCTCGTGGGCCTATCGATGCAGAAAGGCAATTGAGCATGGTGGTCTTGCCTGCCTGGGTTGCTCCAGATACCAGGATGTTTAGGCCAGCACTAACGGCAGCGTCAAGAAATGCCGCCGCCTGGGAGGTCAGACTGCGCTTACGCACAAGGTCCGATAACCGATGCGCTCGGACCACAAATTTGCGAATGTTTACCGCCCAGTGTTTTGCGGTGATATCCGGAATGACGACATGCAGCCGTGAACCATCCGGTAATGCGGCATCAACGAAAGGCGTCGACAGGTCAAGCCGTCTCCCACTGGTCTTGAGCATCTTTTCAACAAGATCAGCCACCTGCTGAGACGTTAACGAAATGTTGGTGAGTTCGGTAATTCCATTGCGCGCTAGAAAAATTTGTGACGGTGCATTGATCCACAGTTCCTCTACTTCGGGATCGTCAAGCAAGGGCTGAAGTGGGCCAAATCCTGCTACAGCATCAAAGACAGCCTGTTGAGTTGAATCTAAATCATTTAGAACCGGAAGTTGAGACTGTAGGCTGCGAGCATCGTAGTCAGCGGTCGCCGACGCAACCAGTGCGCGTACTTCGTCAGGCTGTCCAGTGGGATCAATGCCACGAGTGCGAATCAGCTCACGAACTTCCAGCTCTAGCAATTGCTTGGCTTCCATGGGTCTCCGTCTTCAACCAAGGTGCATTCAATGAATTAGTGACAGGATTCACTTTCGCCAAGTTAGCTTTAAGTTTCAAGCCTTGATTGACGCATTGTGGATAACCGTAAAGAGTGCGCTCGTTTTCCACACGGGTGGGCAACTGTCTTCACGATTTGCCGCAAATGCATGAGCATAAGTGGACAGACGCGAAAGGAAAGGAATGCTACTCCAAATCTTTGGTTTGACTGACAGCCCTACCTGGTGGCAACTCAACCGCATCCCTCCAGAGGGTGGTCGTGAGCTAGCCTTGCGGTTACGTCAAGTCGTTCCCTCAGCAAAAAACCTCAGCTTTTACATTCAGAAACTACCGCTGGATGACATGTCTGCTCAGCAACTCTCACAGCTGTGGTCTGATGGCGTGGGACATCTGATAGCAAAGCCGGCTCAGGCCGCTGCTCCACGTACGCCAGAATCCAGGCTGTTATTAGTGACCGATGAAGGTCGTGATGCTGGCAGAATCTTTCCCCTGACTCGAGCTGATCTCAGGGTCGGAAGAAGTGGCGCGCAAGCCCAGATCCGAGATCCATGGCTCTCGGCTCATGACTTTGACATTCGATTATCATCCAACGGCACGGTCATCACGCCGATACACAACAACCCCATCCATTGGGAAACCGACGAGACGTTTGTGGCAGGTACGACGCGATTCAAACTTCACCGAGGTGCTGGCGAACCATTGCAAGTCCCCCACTATCCGGGCGCTTTCGAAGTGTCTTGTGGCCAACCTCCCTCACCGCCCAACATAGTACTGCAAGTGATCGGTGCAGCTGCACCCTTGATGATCGGCATAGTGCTGATGGTTGTTACCGGGATGTGGTACTTTCTGCTGTTTTCGGGAATCTCCGTCATCATAGCCTTTGTGCTCATCACTCAATATCGAAAGTCCCGAAGGCGATTCATCGAGAAAATTCGCACGGCACTGGCCACAACGGTGGACAGCTTTCACAACAGCATCTTTACTCCGTCTCAGCTGATGTTAGCTTTGACAGCTCACGTTGCTGATCCCCTCGCCCTCACGAAGATTCAGCCAGAGCATCCAGTGATTCACTTAGGCTCCGGTATCTGCAGGGCGCAGATGCTGCATGTCCAAAATACGCAGCAATGGGATGCGCATCTCGATGCACGAACTGACCTAGTCTTGGAGCTACTACCAGGCCAACGTACCGTGGTCATTGGAGAATCAGATCTTCTTCAACCGCTGAAGAACTGGATAATGGCTCAGCTGTTGCGCCATGTCCGTGCAACGGCGACAGGTCTAGTCATCGATGGTGCCCAGGTTGGTAGTTCACCTCTGGTAGAGATATCGGACGGCCTGGCTCCATCAGAAAACACCTCAGTACACCATCTGATATTCACCAAGGATGTCTATGTCGCGGATGGCTCCACCGTCGTAATAGATCTACATCATCATCGGATTGAGGGATCCTGGACTGCCACCGATGTCCTCCCGATTGGTATTAGCAGCATACTTCTTGACCGGATCGCCCACGAACTGGGACTACACCAACCAGGTGATCATCTCAGTTCTGATCACCTGATGTTGTCGTCACAATGCATGCGTGATCAGGCAATATCGCAACTTGCAACCAAATTAGGGACCGGACCGCTTGGTCTCACGTTCGATCTGGTTCCCGACGGTCCGCATGTACTCATTACCGGAACAACCGGATCTGGCAAATCTGAACTGTTACTCACGCTGCTCGCTGGCTTTGCGGAACGGTATCCCCCGTGCGAGGTCAGCATGATTCTGTTGGATTTCAAAGGCGGTTCATCATTCAATGTATTAGCTGCACTGCCGCACACCATGAGTGTGGAGACCAACCATACAGCAGCGATTTCTCTCCGGTCTCTCAAAGCTATCGCCGCCGAACTCTTCCGCAGAGAAAGCCTATTTGCTGACTACGAGGTGGCAGATTATGACGATTTCCGGCGTCGGGCACCCCATATCGTCTTGCCCCGGCTGGTTGTAGCCATTGATGAGCTCAGAGTATTGGTCGAACAAAACCCAGAGGCGTCTACAACGCTTGCCCACCTTGCAGCCACCGGTAGATCACTTGGCTTTCATCTCATCATCGCGACCCAGCGAACCCAAGGCGCTGTCAGTGCCGACATTCGAGCTAATATCGGTTCATCAATCTGTCTGAGAACTGCTACAGAGCACGATTCATGGGATGTCTTAGGAACTGCTGAAGCATTTTCGATCTCCCGTACGACCCCTGGACGGGCTTACTACAAGGGTGGAGCGAGTAAACCTCAACTTTTTCAGACTTCTCGCTATCTGCTCGATGAGGAGCCAGTAGTTCTGGAGCCTCTCCATACCCACCAGCGGTCATCTGACCAAGCCACAACGGATTGGTCAGCACTTGTTCAAACGCTCCGGAAGCGAGCCAGTGACCTACCGATTCCTGATCCGATCATATTGCCAGCTTTGCCACAGCATGTAGCTAAGTCTGCCATCCAACCGGTCGACAGCAGCATGGAAGCCACCGCTATTGGGTTAGTCGATGACCCTATGCGGTCTAGACAGCATCCGGTCTATCTCGGCCAAACACCTAGCGGTGACGAACAACTTGTGCTGTGCAGGTCTGTCGCCTGGATCGGCGCAGCAGGTAGTGGCATTACACAGTCACTACACGACGCAGCACGCTATGTTTTGGCAACGGCTGCTCACCGAATATTTCTCGACGGGCAGCCTCAGGTTCAAGCCCCAAAGGGATGGGACACATATTTGCACCATTCTGAGGCTAACGCAGATGTGCTAAAACAGTTCCTAGCCGATACCGCGACGGTACTGTCTAGCGGTGCAGAAGTCATCATGGTCATTGCTGATTGGGGCAGTTGGGCCGATGCGCTCGTGACAGGTAGTTTTCAGGGTTTTGAAGAACAGCTAATTCACATCTTGCGGCAGTACTCTACGAACTTGAAAGTGTATGTGTTTGGTGGCCGCGAACTCGCCGGAGGTCGTTTACTCGGAATGATTCCCGATCGATTCTATTTACCAAAGAATTCATCCACTGAACATCGAATGATTTGGCCCAAGCTCGTAGATACCCCAACGGTGACATCTCGTGCAGTCTTGGTAACAGCGGATGAACCCAACGGCGGTTGGGAAGTTCAGCTGGTCGATGGATCCTGACGGCGTTGAGCCATAGCGGAAGAGTATAGACAGATCGTTGCTGCGGTAGCCACGTTCAAGGACTCCGCTAGCCCGTAGAGGGGAACTGCTACCCTTTGATCTGCCAATCGAAGTTCATCGTCATTGAGTCCTTGGCCTTCATTACCAAATAACCAAGCCGTTGGCCCATTGAGCATACCGGAGTCTGTCTGATCTAACACACGAGTGCCATAACCATCTGCAGCGAAGATTCGTCCCTGAAACGATGCAACGAATGTCCCCAGTTCTACCCGGGTGTAGACCGGAAGGTGAAACAATGAACCCGCTGTGGATCTGACAGCTTTGGGATTGTAGATGTCGACTGTACCTGCAGTGGCCAGAGCATAATCAGCGCCAGAAGCGTCGGCTACTCGAATGATAGTGCCGACATTGCCCGGATCTTGAACACGTACGATCCCAGCGACCAACTCAGCGCCTGGAGACGGTTGCAAGCTATGTGGTGGCATGTTGACGACGGCGACAATGCCCTGATGCACTACAGCATCGGACATGGCTTGTAGTACTTGATCCGATGTCTCAGCTACGAACACGTGAGCGGGAAGTTGCTGTACGAGCGCAAATAGGTCAGGGTGCGAAATTATAAGCCGCTGTGTGTAATACACCTCAGCTACGGTTTCACCAACAGGCCACATTTGTTGGGCCGGCTCAGATAGTTTGAGAAATCCCAGGTGGGCACGAATAGCCTCGGTGGCTGATTGTGGACCTTCGGCCAGAAATTGCTGTCGACGGTTTCGCACAGCAGAACGCCCCGCCAACTGAGCGACCCGTTTGACGCGATCGGCGTGCGGGTTATCCATCAGATTGACGGGGCGTTGTCTCATGTCTTGAGTGCTAAATGTTACTTAGCTGCTGGTGCGTTGACGTCTGCAGGCAGAGCTTCTTTTGCCATTTTGACCAGAGCGGAGAATGTCTCTGCATCAGATACGGCAATTTCGGCCAGCATGCGACGGTCCAATTCAATTTCAGCCAGTTTCAGACCCTGGATGAAGCGGTTGTAAGTCATACCGTTGGCACGTGCAGCGGCGTTGATGCGGGTAATCCACAGACGACGGAAGTCGCCCTTACGTTTGTGGCGGTGCTGGTAGTTGTAAACAAACGAGTGCAGCAGCTGCTCGTGTGCTTTACGGTACAGACGTGAGCGCTGACCGCGGTAGCCTTTAGCGCGCTGCAGTACTGTGCGGCGCTTCTTCTTTGCGTTAATCGAACGTTTGACACGTGCCATGCGTTCTACTCCTTATTTATATGTTCCCCGTGGCGGGAAGAAAACTGATGGTGATGATACCTGTAGCGGTCTGCTAGATGCCCAGCATGCGACGAATACGTGCAACGTCGGCTTTAGCCAGTGCGACGTCTGGCTTCAGACGACGTTTGTAGCGTGAGGACTTGTGCTCCAGGTAGTGACGGCGGTTTGCACGTTCGCGCATCAGCTTTCCTGACCCGGTCACGCGGAAGCGCTTACGGGCACCGTTGTGAGTCTTCATTTTCGGCATAGTGGCCGTTCTCCTTATCGTTGTCGGCTGGCTTCCGCACGAAACCAGTCTCAGTCTTGTGGCAAGACTTTATGTCCCGGAACCGAGATCAGCTCGGGCAATCTTTCGTCAAAACGAACTGATTAGTTGTTTGGTCCAGGCTTGGGACCATCATTTGCTTGCGAGGCTTGTTGTTTCAGTTCTTCTGGCATGGCATCAGCAATCGAATTCTTTGGTTCTGCTTGCTGTGCTTCTTCTTCTCGTGCCTCACGTGCGGCCGCTGCCGCACGGTCACGACGGGAACCGCCACCCTGACGAGGCTTATGAGCTCCGCCTTTTCCGCGAGTAGCTTGTGCACCCCTCAGTGGGCCAACGACCATAACCATGTTTCGTCCGTCTTGACGAGGTTTGGATTCAACCTCACCAAACTCGGCAACATCATCAGCAAAGCGTTCCAATAACTGAACACCAAGTTCAGGGCGTTGTTGTTCGCGGCCGCGGAACTGGATCATTGCTTTGACTTTGTCGCCAGCCTTCAGGAACTTCTGAGCCTGAGAGACTTTGGTCTGGTAGTCGTGGTCTTCAATTTTTAGACGGAAGCGAACTTCCTTCAGCTGGGTAGTTGCCTGGTTGCGGCGAGACTGGCGGGCTTTAACAGCTGCCTCGTATTTCCATTTGCCGAAGTCCATCAATTTGGCAACGGGTGGTTTGGCCTTGGGAGCTACTTCCACCAAATCTAAATCAGCTTCAACAGCCAACCGCAACGCATCTTCAATGCGCACGATCCCGACCTGTTCGCCCTCTGGGCCAACCAACCGGACCTCGGGCACGCGAATGCGTTCGTTTACTCTTGGCTCGCTAATGAGATATCTCCTTGCTTGGGTGTCATGCTGGTAGTCACCACTCCCCATGGCGGACTTCCAGGGGAGGCATAAAAAATGCCTCCCTGTAAAGACAGTGGAGGCTAAACCGATAGCACAGGGGTGCTATCGACTCATCGAAGAAAGCCTATGCTTCCATTCGGGCTACCCGATAACAAGATGTGAATCCGTCGGCGGGTGGGAGGAAACCTCCACTTGTCATACGTCGATAAACCATATCATGTTCGACCGATGATCTCAATTCAATGCAATAGGCCTTGCGCCTCCTCTATGCACGAAAATTCCGTCCCAGTGAAATTTTCAGGCAGAAGTTATGCCAAGCTTAGACGTATGACTGAACCACATGATCACACCCAAGACGGTGTATATGCATTCGGGCTGGATGACGTCGAGAATCAAGTTCGCGAGATCCACGAAGTACCGGCCGCCGAAGTTATCTCCACGACAGCTGTGCACCTGATGACAGCCGCTGCTGTCAAAGTTGGTTTGGGCGACATGCCGAATGCCCGAGACCATATTGACCTTGATGAGGCACGCAAGCTCATCACCGCCCTTGCCGGACTCATTGTTGCCGGCGCTCCTGACATGGGCTCAGCTCACGCTGCACCACTACGGGACGGCCTGCGGAGTCTGCAGCTGGCATTCCGCGAGGAATCCATCGTGCCTGACCCACCAGGCCAAGGCCCCGGTGAAAAATACACCGGACCAGTCAACTAACGACTAATCCCGACTCCGGCGTTGCACAAGATGATTGTTCAGCGCCGGAGTAAACAGCAAGATCAGCACGACGCCGCCCGATACTATCAGCGCAGTTCCCAGCAAAATGTCGCCAAGTTGGAAATAGGTAAATGAAACAATGACCGCCAACACTTCTGCGACGATCAGCGCACCGCGCGGCCATGCCTTGCCTTTATTCACTCCGACAGCGGCAGCGACCAGCCAGACGGTTCCAAGTAAATACAAGAAAACCAGGAAGATAACCGCTGAGACCGGCAGCTGACCCGTCCCGCTCCCCACAATCGTTAAGACGGCGTTGACCAAAAGCGCGACGGCCTGACCTAAGACCACTAGAACCACGACCCTGACGAGAAGAGACGCTTGAGTGCTCTGTGGTGACTGTGACATGTCGTAACTCCATGACTAAAAATCGAATGTAAGACAAAAAAGATGCCCGTCTCAGCGTATCTTCATTTACGCGCCCTTAATGTGATCGCCGCATCATCGCTAACCACATTTAACCTTCAATGTGATTAACAACTCGCGGTTTTCCGAAGAATTCTCAGAAAAGCTCTTGAAGAGGTGCACACTCCGTGAAAAGCTTGTTCATAACATATTAATGGAGATCCGTAATCTGTTTGTCTTTATGGGACACACCACGTGTCATCTAGACTGACGCGTTTTTAATTACCGATCACAAGGCACTTTTATCTCACGCTTACAAAGCGTCTTTTAGGGAGCGATTATAATGGATTGGCGCAGTAAAGCAGCCTGTCTTGACAAAGACCCGGAACTGTTCTTTCCAGTAGGTAATACTGGCCCTGCATTACTGCAGATAGAAGAAGCGAAAGCAATCTGCCGTACCTGCCCAGTTCAAGAAGTCTGTCTGCAATGGGCAATTGAGAGCGGTCAAGACTCTGGTGTCTGGGGCGGCATGAGCGAAGACGAACGCCGTGCACTGAAACGTCGTAAGGCTCGCGCTCGTCGCGCCTCATAACCACAGATATTTTTCAAAAGGTCGGTGTTGCACATGATGTGACACCGACCTTTTGTTTTCCAAATATCTAATGGTCAAGTGGAATCAATACAACGGCCCGAGTACCTGCGGCTCCGAATTTATCGGGTAACTGGCGTTCCCAACTGATCGAACCACGAAGATCAGATTCCACAAGGGTCCGAATAATCTGAGTACCCAAGCCGCTACCGATCGCTGCGGTCGCCTCGGGACCATCCACGACACCTTCATCAAGGACTTCGACTTTCAAATACGGATGGGGCTGGCCAGGCGTATGAACCCGTTTGGTCAGCAATGAGATCATCCCGCCATCCGGGCCCGTGCCATGTTCAACGGCATTTGTGGCTAACTCATTGACTACCAGGGCCAATGGAGTGGCTAGGTGACCTGGCAACTGTCCAAAGCTTCCTTCAATCCGGGTCGACACCGGATGCGAGCCTGCTGCAATCTCAACGGCCATCGTAAACTGACGATTCAAGAGGTCGTCCATGTCAACGGTAGTTTCCATGGTCTGCGACAGGGTTTCGTGGACCAAGGCGATCGCATCGACTCTCGACATAGCCTGCAGGAGCGCCTGGCGTGCGTCGTCGGATTTCATTCGCCGCGACTGCATCCGGAGCAGGGACCCCACGGTCTGCAGATTATTCTTCACCCGGTGATGGATCTCTCGGATGGTGGCGTCTTTGCTGATGAGTTGTTCGTCCCTGCGACGAATCTCGGTGATGTCTCGGAGCAACACCAGGGCGGCGAAGTGTTGGCCTTGATCGTCTAGCAGGGGAATCGAACGTGCTGACAGGACGATATTGCGGGTTTCGATATCGACTCGGGCTGACTGGCGTCCAAACAGAACTGTGGGCATAACCTCGTCGATGGGCAGATTGAGATCAAGTTGATTGGTCACTAGTCTCGAAAGCTGACGCCCGTCGACGGCATCTCTGATGCCGAGTTTTCGAAAAGCCGACGTCGCGTTCGGCGAAGCATAGGTGATCAGTCCGTGGGCGTCGATGCGGACCAACCCATCCCCCACTCGCGGATTCCCATGACTTGTCGACGACGCCTTGGAATCTTGCGCCGGCCAGGTGCCGTGGGCGATCATAACGAATAGATCGTTTGCGGATTGTCGGTAGACTTCTTCCAGCCGTGAGGTGTGACGTTGTGAGACCAGATTTTGGTGGACGGTTACCACCGCCATGGTTTCGTCCTGCCCGACCACGGGCCAGGCAGACACACCGGGTGGACCACCCACGTCGTCGCTGGTTTGTGTGAAGGGTTGTCCGCTGGTAAAGACTCGCTCTAGTACCGGGCCCATACTTGCCGGAGGCGTGGTTCCGGTCATGTCTTGTGGCAGCGTGGTTTGGGCGGTCACGGGTCGAGCCTGTGCCATGGCAATATATGACCCGTCGTGTGGATACCACAACACCATGTCGCAGAACGAGAGATCTGCTGCGATCTGCCATTCGGCGGTAATGAGCTCTAATCGTGGTGCGTGCCGCTGGTCAACAAAAGACCCAGGAGTCGAGGTATGCATGTTTGTAGCGTAGTCTCGACTCCCGGGTTTTGCGAAGCGGTGCGGCGATTACAGGATCAAACTGCGCAGTCGGCGCAAGACTACAGTCATCATGGCAAGGTCCGTGTCTTCGTGCATGGTCTGGGCATCGAATTGTTCTGTTACCTGGGTTAGGAAACTGCGAACGCGTGCCACACGCCGGAGGTGGTCGGATTCCCAGTGGGCCAGTGCTTCGGCTGGCGAACGCTCTTCGATGCCCTCGGTCGTCAAGACTTCACCAGTAAGTTCGGTAAGCCAGGAGTAAAGTTCCTCACGCATCGACACTCTGGACAATGAGTCCCACCGGGTTTCCCGAGACAGGCCACTGATGAGATCCAGCAGGTAGCTGACGTTGAATACATCATGCAGGGCAAAAAACACTCCGATGACACGCTTGGGATCTTCATCGAGACGAGCGGCCAGGTCCACGATGTCCATCAGCGAATACGCTTCGAACATGCGTGAGGTGCGAACGGCCAGCTGCGGCTCGAAGCCAGCTTCGATCAAGCGATCACGATCGGATTCAAACCTGCGGTTGGTATCCCCCACGAATGCTCCAGAAATTTCTGGAATCAATTCGGTCACCGGTTCCAGGTAGGCCGAGATACGTTGTTGCATGGTCAGATCGGCACGCTGGTGGTGGATAATCCACCGGGTAATTCGATCTGTGAGACGACGCAGCCGGAATCCAATCTCCCATCGAACATCCGGATCGACGCTTCGTGGCAACGCATGGAGTTCTTCACGGTACTCATTGATCTCATAGATCCACTGGCCCGCCAAAAACGATTCGACAACGGTGTGAACGTCGGCTCCGGTTTCTTCTTGGGCACGGAATACGGTGGTGATACCCCCGGTGTCGACCACATGATTTGCAACCGACATCGCAATAATCTCCCTGGCTAACGGGTGATTCAAGACCGTTCGACCAGCTCGTTGCTGCAAGGTTTTTGGAAAATACGCATAGAGCCAGTCGTTGAACCATTCATCGTCGACCATTTCAGATTCCAGCAGGTCGTGCATCATCTGAATCTTGGTATATGAGGCAAGGATCGCTAGCTCAGGAGTGACGAACCCCTTACCTTGTTCCATGCGCTGGCGAAGTTCCTCTTCGGAAGGGATAGCCTCTTGTTCTCGATCCAGCCCGGCGTGTTCTTCCAGCCACGCGGTGTGGCGGATCAGCGTCGGGGTCCATTCCGCGTCGAGTCCTTCTTCCAGACGTAATAACGCATTCTGGGACACGTTGGTTTTCAGAACCAGCTCTGCCACCTCGTCGGTCATCGACAGCAATAGCTCGGTGCGTTCCTCAGGGGCGATGAGATCTTCTTCAAGCATCGTATCGATCAAGATCTTGATATTGACTTCATGGTCCGAGGCGTCGACACCACCTGAGTTGTCGATCGCGTCCATGTTGATTAACACCCCGTTGAGGGCTGCTTCAACACGTCCGGCCTGGGTAGCACCAAGGTTTCCGCCTTCACCAACCACGCGAGCACGCACCTGGGAACCGTTGACCCGAATCTGGTCGTTGGCACGGTCTCCGACCTGGTCGTGAGTTTCTTCTGATGATTTGATGTAGGTTCCGATACCGCCGTTATAGATCAAATCCACCGGGGCTTGCAGAATTACCTTGAGCAGTTCGTTCGGCGTCATTTCCGTGATGGCCTGATCGATAGCAAAGACCTTGCGCATCGGCTCGGTGATTTCCACCGAGCGAGCGGTACGGTCAAAGACACCGCCACCTGCAGAAATCAGCTCCGGGTTGTAGTCACTCCACGACGAGCGAGGCAAATGGTAGAGGCGTTCGCGTTCTTCGAAGGAAACTTCTGGATCTGGATTGGGGTCAATAAAGATGTGCAGGTGGTTGAAGGCAGCGATCAGTTTGGTGTGACGAGATCGGCGCATACCGTTGCCGAACACATCACCAGACATATCGCCGATGCCCACGACCGTGAACGGTTCGGCTGTCACATCTATGCCCAGTGTGCCGAAATGCGATTTCACTGACTCCCACGCACCGCGAGCGGTAATGCCCATGCCTTTGTGGTCGTAGCCCACCGACCCACCGGAGGCGAAGGCATCACCGAGCCAATGGCCGTATTCGGCGGCGATTTCGTTTGCGGTATCCGAAAAACCGGCGGTCCCCTTATCTGCCGCTACGACCAGGTAGGTATCCGTGCCATCGTGGCGAATAATATTGTCACGAGTCCAGGTCACGCGTTGTCCTTCGATGGTGCGCTGGTTATCGGTGATGTCCAGCATGCCGCGCATGAAGGTTCGATAGGCTGCGCGACCGGCTTCAAGCCAGGCTTCTCGATCGACCGTGGGATCTGGCAGACGGTGCGCATAGAAGCCTCCCTTGGCGCCCTGGGGCACAATGACGGCGTTCTTGGTTTGTTGGGTTTGTACCAGGGACAGCACTTCGGTGCGGAAGTCTTCTCGACGGTCCGACCACCGCAGCCCACCGCGAGCAATCGCCCCGAACCGGAAATGCACGCCGGAGACCTGTGGTGAGTGCACCCAGATTTCATGCAACGGTTGCGGATGTGGCGCAAATGGGATCCGTTGTGGTGCGATCTTAAAGCTGAGCCACCCGTGGCCGGTATAAGCATTCGTTCTATCCGTGGCTTGCATGACCGTCAGATAGTGGCGAAGCAACCGGTCGGCGTCTAAGGTTGGGATTTTGTCGAAGCGTTCGTGCAGCTTGGCCACGATGTCATCGAGCTGGGTGGCTCGTGCCTGCGAGGCCACCCCGTCGAGTTCGTCACCAACACCGGCTAGATCCGGGGCAAAGCGCGTGTGGAAGTATTCCACTAATCCGGCGGTGACTCCTGGATTGGCCAACAGCACCTCGGCCATGAATTGCAGCGAGTTGGGTAACTGCAATTGCCGCAGATAGTGTCCGTAGGCACGCAGTACTGCCACCATTTCGGGGGAAATACCCTGGTGAAGCACCAGTTTGTTGAAGGCATCGGCGTCAATATGCCCGGCGATAGCCGAGGCAACCGTATCCTCCAGGAGCTGTGCCACGCTGGAGAGGTTCACGTCCTCGCCGGCAAGTAGCCCGACGTCGTAGAGATAATAGTCGTCTCTATTGCGCGGTGAAATACGGAACGGGTACTCATCGGTGACTTGCACCCCCAGCTCCCCCAGGATCGGCATCAGCGTGGTCAAGGTGATGGGCTGGACCGAATAAATTTTCATGCGCGCCCCCACCTCCCCTGGCACCAGATAAATGGCGGGCCGGTCCTCTTCCAGAGCGGTGAAACGCGAAATATCTTCCATCGCGTCATCGATTTCAAAGCGCACCCGGTAGTTCGGCGGGAATGCCTCATCCCAGACCTGAGCGGCTTCGACTCCGGAGTTTTCGCCAAAGACGGCGACAGCCTGGATGTCCACACCTTCTTTCCAGGACCGTACGGCCATCACGAGGTCTTCTTCGATCAGGTCGTGGTCAACCTGGTCATAGCCGTCCCAATCTTTGGGTAATTGGATGCGGTAGAACAATCGGGCCAGCACCGATTCATCGAGGTAGACGTTGAAGTCCAGCGAGGTCGCGTTGAGGTGATCCACCAGAACCTCTTGGATCCGCAACCGCACCGATGTGTTGTACCGATCGCGCGGCAGATACACCATGGCTGTCATGAATCGGCCATAGATATCTGGTCTCAAAAACAGCCGGGTTTTGCGACGTTGGCCCAAGGACAAGATGCCCAGCATCGTGTCGAGTAACTCTTTGGGGCTCATTTGCATCATTTCGTCGCGCGGATACCGCTCGAGCTCATGATTCAGCGCGGCGCCCGAGTGTGATTGCGGGTCGAATCCTGCTTCCGCGCGGACCTGGTCGGCAAGTTCGTGGGCATAGGGCACCTGGTCGATCGGAACCGAGGTCAATGTGGGACGCCACAGTCCAATGAATCGGCGTTCCCCGATGGCCTCGCCGTCGTCGTTATATTTTTTGGCGCCGATAAAATCCATGTAGGCGTTGCGATACACCCGTGAACGCGAGTTGGTTTTGGTGATGATCAGCGGCTGGGGCTTATCAATTTGTTGCTGCCCCAGTGCGGTCAGCGGCTGTGCGGTTGATGTTTGGTCCCGCATGATGCCCAGTCCGGTTTCCATATTGGCGGCCAGGTACTGTTGCCCATGCTCATTGGTGGCCAGCTCGTATTCGCGATAGCCCAGGAACACGAAATTATCATCGCGCATCCACTCCAACAGACGGGCAGCCGGTTCGATATCTTGGGCCCAATCCGGGCCCTCGGTTCGCAGCGCCTGGGCGGTATTGGTCGCAGCGTGTTTCAGTTCTTCGTAATCAGTGTTTGCGGCACGCACATCGGACAGCGACGCCTCGATGGCCGCCACCAGAAGTTCGGCTTGTTCTGGTTGCAACGGTATACCGGTTTGGATGGAAATCCAGGATTGCAGTTCCGCGTGGTAGCCCTCGGGAGATGGCGGAATTTGTTCCAGCGGCATGACCCGGTCGCCTGAGATCCTGGGCGGGTGCGCGGGGAGTTCAAAAATATCGGTGAGTTGGCCGTCGTCGTCTGCGTGTTGGGCGACCACGATGGGGTGGACGACCACCGAGATGGGCACGTCCATCTTATTGAGTTCGGCTGATACCGAGTCGACCAAGAACCGGATGTCTGGGTGGACAACCTGAACTACGGCGTGCCGCGGATAGTGCCGGATGGCAATTTTTGGTTTGCCGGCGGCTTTGACGGCAAGTTCCAGGTGACATTGCACCATCTCGTCACGACCTTGCTCGCCGAGGACTCGCTGATCTTCTGGGCCAACATGTCGAAAATAGGCTCGGGTAAGCTTATTTGTCGCTTCGACGGGACTATCCGTGGACGGCGCTGTCCACAACGGTTCGTTCGCGGGCATCATGCAACTTTCTGTTGAAAATCTTTCAGGGTGACGGCGCCATTGCCGCCACCCATCACCCTAGCTTCTGACCAGGTCTGAAAACAGGGTTGATGCACAATCTGGTTCGTGACCGCACCCAAAAAGTTTGTCGAGGCGTTCGGTTAAGAGTTCTTGGTGAATTTCAACAGTTTGGCCCGCGGTGTTGACAAGGCTTTCGGCTTCGGCGAGGAGTCGTTCGCGGCAGTTGCCGCGTTGGGCACACATGCCTGCATGAGTCGTTGGATCGCCAGCCGGACCTCAGCCTTCGGAGCACTTTCTGCCAGGGCTTTGCCAGACAGTAACGCCCCAGCGGCAACTTCCGGGGCCCACCCGATAAATTGTTCCAAGCCCACTTTCGGCCCGAAACGTTCCCAAACGCTACGCAGTTGCCGTTTCGGAGTCAGACCTGTTGTCATAGGGGTGACCTTATTGACGATTGGCACGATGTCGCTGTCGGTTGTTTCGATCAGGTGGTCTAGGTCTTTCATGAACCTGACAAACCCAACCGGGTCGCCGGTGCCAACTGCTATCACGGTATCGGCATTTCTCACAGCGGTGATGGTGGTGGCGTTGCGCTGCGGTGCAGGAATGTCAAAACTGAGTTCCTCGTCTTCTTCAAGGCCGAATCCACAGTCGACAATAATGACATCCCAGCCCTCACGTGCGACATCCAAGACGTGTGCCCACGCCGCCGCACGCACTTGTGGCCAACGTTCTGGACGCGTCAACCCGGTGAGCACATCTACTGCGGCTCCTTGAACGGTGACCCGCTGTGTAAAGCGCGCTAAATTTGCGGTATCCAGACCACGATGTTCGGCCGCACGGCAGGCCTGGGCAATGGCTGCTGTGTCTTCTAATAGTCCCAGATGCACCGAGACCGCAGCCCCATAGGTATCTGCGTCAATCAGCAGCGTACGATGCCCCACCAGTGCCGCTTCCACCGCTAAATTTACCGCGATAGTTGTCACGCCGGGCGAACCTATCGGTCCCCAGACGGCAGCGATCTGGCCGCGATTGTTACCTGCTGGCCCAGTTGGCGTTTCAACTTCGCCAACGTCAACAGCCGGGAAATCCTCAGCACGCTGGGCTGATCCAAAGTCGACGTCATCCAGGCTGGCGCTTTCACTGGGTGCGCCCCCATTATTGAGGACGTCCATCTCAAAATCATCCTGCCCCACGCCGGCATCGGCAGTTATAGCAGAAGCACGTGAGTTCTCGGGTAGATCCTTGGTCGGGTCATATGGTCTTGCTCGGCGACCGCGACGCCGCAAGGGCGTGGCATCGGGATCGAGTTCTGCAAGGACTTGCAGATCTGCCGGGCTCAATGCCGAGTCGCCCTGAGTTTGTGGAATCTGCCGGTGATCGTCAACATTTTCTAGCCACGCGACGAGTTCGGCACCCGACAATTGCGGTGAGACCACGGGAATACCCAGTTCAGTCAATCGCTGACGATCGTCAACGACGTCGCTAATGGCAGCCAGCTTAGGAGCTCTGTCATCGCTGTTGTTCAGTTGTTGTAGGGTCTCCAAAGTCACCAGGTCTAAATCATCGGCCACCAGGACAATATCCACCAGCCCAGAACGAGCCACCGCCATCAGCTCGGCAAAGATATGACATCGGTGGGTTATCGTCACATCCGAGCGTGTGGACTCGATCGGGGTGACATGATCAAAACGCGGGTTGATGGTTGTTGCAACATTGAGTACTGCCATTTCAAAATCAATCTCCCGAAATGGAGGGCACCAGCGATATCTTCGCCCCATTAGCCTGAGCGTCTAAAACCCCGGGTAGAGCATCTTGTGAGAGCATCAAGTACACGGTGGTGGTGTCTGCGGCAGCAAACGTGGACGTGTTGTCGTCAATACCCACAACTTCTGCACTGGTGATGAGTTTGTGTGGTTCCTCGAAGCCTCGACCGTCTGAATCCGCCAGTGCAACCCACACATCGGCTCGTGAGCCGGTTGCAACCGAAGCCGGCATATCTTCCGAAACTCGAATCCCCACTTGCTGTCGTCCGCCTGGGTCAGCTTCATTGACTTGTCGGTGGGCTAGGAACTCACCTTGCAAGACTGTTGAGGCCACATAAAATTCCGAAGGCAGGTCCTGTTCGGCCGACCAATACATATCCGAGGCCTCAGACATGCTGGCTTGAACGACGTGGAAGTCTTCAGGTTTCATCTTGACTCCAGGCACGATATCAACCGACGCCGCCCAGTAGCCCTGCCGAGAGTCTGCAGATTGCATCAGCGCTACGACCCCGGCGACTGATAGGACAACAAGAATAACGCCCACGATCAAGCGCGGGTCGCGCCATCCAGGTGTGCGGATACGTGGGGCTTCTACGATTTTATCGTTCATGGGTCTTCCTCAAGGGCGGTTACAGTCATCTACTGTGGCGAATCGCATGAAAGAATAAAAGGGCTGGTCACCCCATATTCGGAGGAACTTTTAGAGATGCGATTCACGGTCAGGCTAACGCATATCGCATCACTTGTGAACACTCGGCATCTCACGTATTCTAAAATCATCAAAGATCCCCAAATTTGCCGATACAGGAGCTGCAGTGGCCCGCTTTATGACCCTGACGGATGTTGCAGAAGAACTCCAGATCTCAGCCGCCGCCGTGCGCAACATGGTGCTCAAAGGCGAACTTGAAGCTTTCCAGATCGGCGGTCGTGGTCAGTGGCGCGTTGATTCCCAGAAGTTCGAGCAATTCATCGAACAGCTCCACGAAGAGCAGCGCCAGCGTGTAGCGGAAGAACAGCACACCGACCAGCATCAGTAGGACTTCTAGCTCGTCACGCTATGTCATCAAGGCCCATGGGCGAAGCCCTTACGAGTTGGATTGCATCAGTTGGGATAATGCGCCACCCCTGCACCGACGATGAACGCCGGAACTCATCACGTGCATGCATCGCCATGTCGATGTGATCCTTCCCGACGCGGTCGATCGTTCCTTCAGCTAACGTTGTGCCCTGCCGTGAGACAACTTGCACCGGTTCACGACGTCGCGCCAATGCCCGGTAAATAGCCAGCACGCTCGGGCCGGCATGTAAGGGACGAGATGGCACAACTGCTCGATTCAAATCTGTGTCAATCCCCAGGATGGCATCCCGCAAGATGATGACTGAACTTGTCTCGTCAATGCCACCGACCCAGGCAGGCCCAACAGCCTTGAGGTCAATGACTTGAATCCGCCCATCCGCCAAAACCATCCGGACGCGTTGGCCCAATGCCCCACGCAGGCGATCCATCAAGGTCAACTCTGCCCATAAGCCACGAGTCAGTTCGGCAGCATCTTGTTCAACAGCCTCCCAGTGACCAAATTGCAGCTGAGCTTCGAGATCAGCAAATAAATCATTCCATCGCATGAGTTCACCCTAAAACCAGATCCGCTTGAATTCACGGGTTGATCGCACGCTAACTACCAACCAACTCGAGAACTCTGCGCAGGCAAGTCGCGCCTAATCGCTCAAAATGAATCAAACGGCATCTAACAATAAGAAATTGACTCATTGACATTCAAATAACGGCTCTGCCAAACTACTGTCATCCTCGACACCACCGTTTCAGGAGAGAGTATGACGATCGATACGACGAACGAGAAGCATCGAGCTGGCGTAGAAGATATCTTGCTAGCCATACTTGGGGTGATATCCGGACCGCTCCTCTGGTGGATGGGCCAATCCTGGAAATCACAGCCAGCAACTTCCTCGCTGCATACCCTGGAATACTGGATCGCTTTACTATGCGGTCTTATTGGCGCGGCTCTGGCCGCCGTCTGGGTGATCTTCTTAGTTGCAGGCATGACATACATAATCGGGGTCAAGACTCGACATGCTGCACTTACATACTGGTCTGAACTGTTCACCCCGAAGTTTCTTCGTCGCATCCTTATTTCTGTCCTCGGCGCACAGCTGGCATTTTCTTCCCAAGCTGTCGCCGCCCCAGAAGATGACAGCACTCCGGCTGAGACACCGAGCATTTCTCAGCAAGAAGGATTCATGCCGTACGTGGCAACCCCTACGGAAGCGAACCAGCACGCACAGGAAGACCCATCGGGCTTTCAATCTCCTAGCCCGTCTCCTGACCCGAGCGCACTGACGGCACCCGTCCATGGCGCCACCCCAAGTGCAACAGAGCTTCCTCTTACGTCCAAGCCTCGGCAGACAAGCCACGTCGAAGTGTCACCCGAACCCTCTGCCATTGCCAGTAGCGAAGCACAAATCCTCCCAACTCCGCGCCAGACCTCAACTATTCCGGTGGAGTCTCTCCCCGCTCACCCTGAGGCGTCAGATGGAGAGGGCAAGAATCACCAATCAGGCACGTTCACACCGCAGCCAGTTCCTGTCTCGCCGCATCTGTCGACACCACGACCCAGCAACAACACCACACAGACCGAAACATTCGTGGTCAAAGCAGGCGATTGCCTGTGGGACATTGCCCATTACGAACTTGGTGCAGATGCGACCCTGTTTCAGATTGACGCTCGCTGGAGACAGTGGTGGGAGCACAACTACCAACTCCTAGGCAGCGACCCACACACCATACAACCGGGAACCATTCTCGAGATTCCGCCGTTCACCGATTAAACAATCGATCATTCTCACACTGAAAAGAGGAAATGAGTATGTCTACAGCACTTCATGAGCCATCCGTCCCCGAAGAACCAGGTCACACTCCACACGCCGTCCCGAGCCCGTCACACTTACGGCCTGTGCCACAACAGCAATTACAAATCACGCCCGTCTCAAACCTGTTGGCCACGGATGTTCGGCAGGTGGCTCGGTTAGATGAGGTGCCCATGGATCCGGTGGATGAATATGAGCCATCAAAATTCTTGAAACCCAGAAAACTGACGAGCGTATTTCCTGCCCGGAGGACTCCTTCGTCCCAGACGATGGACCGACGGTATCGTCAGCAATTGGCGTCGATCAAAAAGATGACTCAGACCATTGGGGCAGCTTTTATTGAAGCTGAATTGGGAATCCGCCCCTACATGCAGCTGAGCTCATGGATGGAACTGGAACTCTTTCAAAAACTCCGGGCGCGAGTCGAACATAGCGTCAATGAAAAGTATTTGGCCGCCCGACGTGGAGAGGAGGGATCGAAAAAAGTGCCTTCGATTGAAACCCTTGGGGTTCGTGCATCGCCCAAAGCCAATGGGGAATGGGAAGCATCCATGACCATTCGTGTAGGCCAGCGTGCTCGAGCGATCGCGATGCGTTTACAGTTGCACCGCGACCGCTGGAGGGTTATCGCTTTTGAAGTCGGTTAGACGTCCCGACGAGCTTTCTTTGCGGCTTTACGAGCTTCACGCTCTTCTGCTTTTCGTTCTGCACGAGACTTCTGAGCGGTCTTGACCTGTTGACCATCAGCTGCGCGAGTCTGTGTAGTGGCTGTACCTGGCGTTGACGCGGAGGGTCCAGAATATTGCAGTGGTTGCTGGCGTTGAGCACCAAAGTTCGCAATCTGGGAGAAATCAGCGGCAACACCGGGCATCTTCGAACCGATTTTTACTTCAGGTTTGCGGACCTTCAGATGGAAGAGTTTGTAAACGGTTTCTTCGCGAATAGCCTGCATCATGGACTGGAACATGGTGTGGCCTTCTCGCTGGTATTCTACGAGAGGATCCCGCTGTGCCATAGCACGCAGTCCAACACCTTCACGGAGATAGTCCATCTCATAGAGATGCTCTTGCCACTTCTGGCCAATGGTTTCAAGCAGTACACGACGTTCTAGGTCGCGTAAGAGTTCTTCACCAAGTTCTTCTTCGCGAATACCGTAGAGAACCTTCGCGTCCGAGACCAGCTCGCGTTTCATATCGGCCGGTTTAATCGATGATAACGATCCCAACTCGGATTCGATATCTTCTTCGGTCAGCGATACCGGATAGAGCCCTTTGAGGTTCTGCCAAAGTTGGTCGCCATCAACCTCTTCATTGCTCTCGACAAGATATGCTTCGTCAACAATGTCAGAGATGGAGCCTTCGATGAACTCGTAGACTCGGGATTCCAGATCTTCGCCTTCAAGAATATGGCGTCGGTCGTCGTAAATTGCTTCACGCTGCGAGTTCATGACCTGGTCGTATTTCAACAGGTCCTTGCGTTGCTGCGTGTTGCGTTCTTCAACGGTTGCCTGGGCGCGCTCAATTGCCTTCGTTACCATCTTGGCTTCCAGCGGCATATCGTCAGGATAATTGCTCATACTCATGACGCGCTGGGCCATGCCTGCGTTGAAGAGTCGCAAAAGGTCATCGGTCATGGACAGGTAGAACCGTGATTCACCTGGGTCACCCTGACGACCAGACCGACCACGAAGCTGGTTATCGATACGACGCGATTCGTGACGTTCCGTACCCAGCACATACAATCCACCGGCTGCTCGAACAGCCTCGCGTTCTTCTTCACTGTCCGCCTGAGCTTTGGCGAAGACTTCGTCCCAAACGGTTTCATATTCTTCAGCGTGTTCCACAGGGTCCAGACCACGGCGGTTCATTTCAGCAACGGCTGTGAACTCAGCGTTACCACCCAAGATGATGTCCGTACCGCGACCAGCCATGTTCGTCGCCACAGTCACAGCACCCAGTCGCCCTGCCTGAGCAATGATCGCAGCCTCACGAGCGTAGTTCTTCGCGTTGAGAACCTCGTGCCGGATGCCCGCTTTGGCCAACAGTTTGGACACATACTCGGACTTATCGACCGAGGTCGTACCGATCAAAATCGGCTGTTTGGTCTTGTGACGTTCAACGACGTCATTCACGACGGCCTCAAACTTGGCCTTTTCATGTTTGAAGACGAGGTCTTGTTGATCGATTCGCTGTACATCACGGTGGGTTGGAATTGGTACGACGCCGAGTTCGTAGGTCGACATGAATTCGCCGGCTTCCGTTTCAGCCGTACCGGTCATACCCGAGAGTTTTTTGTACTTGCGGAAATAGTTCTGCAGCGTTACGGAAGCTAGCGTCTGGTTTTCTGCCTGAACCTTAACTTTTTCCTTGGCCTCAATGGCCTGGTGCAAACCATCTGAGAGGCGTCGACCGGGCAACATACGCCCGGTGTGTTCATCAACGATCCGGACTTCGCCGTCGACAATTTCGTATTCGCGACCGCGCAGGAAGAGTTCCTTGGCACGAATCGCGTTATTGAGGTGACCGATCAGTGGTGTATTGGCGGATTCATAGAGGTTCTCAATACCCAACCAGTCTTCAACTTTGTCGATACCGTGTTCCAGAACCGACACGGTGCGCTTCTTTTCGTCAATTTCGTAGTCGACATCGAGCTTCAAGCGTGGAGCCAGCGCAGCAAATTGCGAGTACCACCCGGATACATCGCCTTGTGCAGGACCAGAGATAATCAGCGGAGTACGGGCCTCATCAATGAGGATCGAGTCAATCTCGTCCACGATCGCAAAGCCATGGCCACGTTGGACCATATCGGCCATATTCATGACCATGTTGTCGCGAAGGTAGTCGAAACCGAATTCATTATTGGTCCCGTAGGTGATGTCGGCATCGTACTGCGCTTTACGTTCCGATGGTGGCTGACCGGAAGAGATGACGCCCGTTGACATGCCCAGGAATCGGAAAATACGACCCATCAGTTCGGATTGGTATTCGGCCAGATAATCATTGACCGTCACAATGTGCACGGGGTCCCCAGACAAGGCATTCAAATAGGCCGGTGCGGTAGCTACCAGTGTTTTACCTTCACCGGTTTTCATCTCGGCGATCAAGCCTTCGTGCAGTGCTGCACCACCCATGAGCTGGACATCAAAGTGACGTAACCCGATCGTCCGAGAGGCGGCTTCGCGTACTGCTGCGAACGCTTCCGGCAATAGGGTATCCAGGGTGACGCCGTCGGCTATCTGGGCTTTGAACGAGTCTGTTTCGGCGCGCAATTCGGCGTCACTGAGTGCTGTGAAGTCCTCTTCAACAGCGTTGACGGCGTCCGCATAATGGCGCAGGCGTTTGAGGATCCGTTTCTCACCGGTTCGCAGAATCCGTTCAATAAATGATGCCACGTGTCTTGTACTCCCGAAATCTTATTGTCTAGCGGGGGCTACCGCATACTCTGGACAGTCTACGTTGCCGAGCTTTGTGGATACCAAATCCACATGCCTCTGACATACATGATGCCCCACCGAAAACGGTGGGGCATCATTTTTAGCATCCAGCTTTAGGCTTCAGCTTGGCGATAATCGCGTGTAGTTTCGGATTCTTCATCGCCCATGGCAATGACACCGTAGGACCAACCACGACGACGGTACGCTACCGATGGCAGCCCTGTTTCTTCATCAATAAACAGGTAGAAGTCGTGTCCGACCAGCTCCATGTTGTCGATGGCATCATCCAGGTTCATCTTCTGGGTCGGGAAGACCTTGCGACGAATGGTTACTGGAATGTCACCGTTTTGCTCTAGACGTTCTTGTGCTGCCTGCTCTTTTGCTTCAGCAGCCTGCTGTTCCAGGACTTCTTCAACCAGGGAAACATCTGATGGAACAGGGGAAAAGTTTTGGGTGATTTCTTGTACCGAAGGACGACGACGACCACCCTTTGCACGTTCGCGTAGGCGACGCAGTCGCTCCTGCAGACGAGCAAACGCGTGGTCAAAGGCGATTTGCTTATCGTTGTCGTTGGCTTCCGAACGAACCACGTTGCGAGGTGAGTGCAGGGTAAGTTCTGCAGTCACCAGTCCGGAAGCTCCGGTGTGTGATTCACGAGAAACGAGTTTGACCTCCAGACGCTGAGCTTGTTCGGTCAATGACGAGATCTTGTCGAACTTTTCTTCTACGTACGAGCGGAAATCTTCCGTTAGATCTGTGTCGCGGGCCAGGTAATTGATGTCAAGTGCCATCAAATCCTCCTCGTGTACTTAGAGCAATAAAGTCAGCGGCGAAACAACAAACGTTTAGCTACTGCTCCGCCGCCGAGGCTGGTCCCCATTATGTTACCCGTTGGAACTCTTCACGATAAGTTTTGGTCTCTGAATTCCTTGAAATTCTGGGAAATTCTGCCTACCGCTAAGGGGCGGATTGCTCAGCCGCGGGGCATCACCGCCGAGAAAACCACAGCTGCTACGACATCAAATCCCTGTGCCTGCAGCGTTCGAGCACTCGCCGCCAGTGTGGCCCCCGTCGTGAGGACATCATCGATCAGAATCACTGGTTCTGCTGGTTCGGTATGTCGTGTGGAGACGCGAAATTTCTTGCGGGATTGCTCTCTGCGGATTTGGACACCGGTGCCGTGGTGTGCCGCTCGAGTCAGGAGGTGCCAGCGTGTTTTCAATAGCCCGGTATCGAGGTTTAATGCGGGTGGGAGTTGACGTGGCAGCATCGTGAGCACTGGGTTATAGCCACGTTTTCTCATGCTGGCTCCCGATGCCGGAATCGGTACCACCCGATAATACGAATAGCCCAACGTGTCACTGGCGTAGTGCAGTGTTCGATAGACGATAGGGCGCAGAAATCCAGCAATTTTGATGCGCTGGTGGTCTTTGAATTTCAGCAACACTTTGGCCATCTCTGGCGTGTAAAAAGATGCCGCAAATACCGGGAGCGGCTGTCCAGTTACCAAATCCAAAGGGAGTGCGTCGGCGAAATCCTGAGCTTGGAAAATTTGTTTCGCCTGTTCTTTCAACAATTTTGTACACGGTTGGCACAACTGATGCATCACCGCATCCGACCAGACGCACAACGAGCACGGATTCGGTGCCAGGAGATTCAACATGCCCCGCCACGCCGTGCCCACCATGTTCGCCGCTGATGACGTCGCCACCCTATCTAATACATCCAAGATTCCGGTCATGCTGTGAGTATGACGGACTCAGGCACTGTGCTGGTCGTGCCGGGGCGACAGTGTGGATAACTACCCTGGATACGACAGTTGTGTGGGGGCATCGGACTGGGCTCGCCAGTTGTTACCAACCCGCAGGTAGACATTGTCTTGGGTTTCGGCGTAGATGTTGCCGGCGCCAGTTGAGAAGTTGGTCATGCCCAGCATGGGTTTGAAGTTGATCGATGTGCCGCTGAACCCGACCAGTTCCAGCTCCACACGTTCTCGTTCAGACAGGCGACCGGCCAGGACTTCTGCATTTGAATACCACTCCACCGCGTTGGGAGGTTCATCGGTTTGCAGTCGAAACGTATTGCCCAGTGCTTGAGGCTGGGAGTCGTCGTCGCGGATGAGTCCTGTGACAAACAGTTGAGTAGGACCTTCTTCAATTTGGACGATGACGGCAGCGCGGGCGCCTTCCGGTGAGATGCGTAATGCCAAGATGTCGATATCGCGTCCAGCCCACGGATGCATGATCTCCAAAACTTGGCCGGTGCGATTGGTGTTTGCTGCGACAATAGTGTTTTTATCGGTCACCGTATAGACCCAGCCGTGCACGTCCATGGTGGGTGCGATCAGGTCGGTACCCGTGGCGACTTCAAAGGCTTCACTTGTATTATTTGCAACATACATCGTGTCGCGATCAGCATTGAGAAATGCAGCGACGTCACGGTCGCGGTTGATCGTGGGTTCAATTGGTTCCAGATTCGCCACGTTGGGGAAACCCGGCAGCGCTGACATGGTGCTGGCCTCATAGCTCACCAATTGGCTGGTTTCTGGGTGGATCCCGACCTGTGAGTTACCGGTGGTGACCGACGTCGCGGCGGGGACAAATCCCTGGGCAGGTTCATCAAATTCTAAGCTGGAACGCTCCCGGGTCATATTGACTTCGGAGATCCCGGGATATCGTTGCAGGGTCAGTTCCAGCTGTTGATACATTCGCTGTCGAGCCAGTTCAGACATGCCCCGCAGGGTTTCATCGGTGAAATCTACCTGGGCGATCCCGCTAGACACCGGCACGGTGTCGCGGTAGAGCTCCGCGCCGGCTGGGAATGCGGTGACGACGGCGCCTTCCAAGTAATCTGCGGGTCCTTCCAGAAGTGCCGTGACGAGCGTTGACGTCTGATCCGCGGTGTTGAGCATCCAGCGGACGTCCGGGACCGCGTACGTGTAGGTCGGATCATAGAAGTACAACGTTTGGGTATTAAACAGCGCGCGGAATTGTGCAGCGTCGAGATTTATCCCATCGGGCAGTTGATCAATGCGCCACTGCCCATCGACCTGGGTCAGCGAGAACTCGTGATTTCGGGTGCTTCCGTCATCGGCGAGTTCTAACACGCCGGCGTCGTCCAGGGAACCCACCGTGACCAGTTCAACGGTGTACTCATTATCGCCGGTGGCATCCACAATCGGGCGATCAGTATAGATCGTGGTCTGAGTGTAAGGATCCCACTGCTGAGCTGCGGATTCGGTCAGAAACTGGCGGGCGGTGGAAAAATCGCCCTGGATCCCGGTCGCGGCCAGGATGAACCCGTTAATGATCGACGTTGGGGTGGCGTCATTGGCTGGGCCTGCCGGGTTAAACGTATAGGCGACGTCACGGTTAATATCGGCTTGTTGGTCGGATTCGCCAACCTGGCCCGACTGCGGCAGACTGGCGCATCCAGCCAACGCGGCAGCGGCAGCCACGGTTACCAGCAGTTTATACAACCGCTCCAACCTCATGGCAGCTCTTTTCGAGGGTGGTAGAGATGCTGCTCGGTGACGCGATTGAATACGGTTGAGCCCTGTGGTTGGCTATCAGAAACATCGACGTCGCGCGCTGACATGCGTTTAGCGCGGTCGTATTCGGGTGGCAGGCTCAGTGGCGGTTCACCGGAAACAACCGTGCCGGAGATACGCGGCAGGGTGACACGGAATGAGGAGCCTTGATCAGGACGTGCCCAGACGTCGATAGTGCCATTGTGTAAGCGGGTATCTTCGACGGCGATGGCCAGGCCGAGCCCCGAGCCACCGGTTGTCCGGGTGCGGGCTGGATCGGCGCGCCAGAACCGGTCGAAAACGTGCTCGAGTTGGGCTTCGGTCATGCCCATGCCATGGTCTCGCACCACAATGGACACGGAGGTGTCGTCACCTTCCAGGATGACATCCACCGGATTGGATTCGCCGTGCTCAATCGCATTATTCACCAGGTTTCGCAGGATGCGTTCGATGCGGCGCGAGTCGACGTCGGCGGTGAAGTTATCGCCTTTGGCCACGATCGACAGCTGCGTGTTGGTCTTATCGGCCAGCGGTTGGGCGGTCAGCACGACGTCGGCGGCCAGGTGCAACAGGTCGGTCTTTTCAACGGAAACCTGGGCAGCACCGGCGTCAAAGCGTGAAATTTCTAATAGGTCTTCTAACAGTGCTTGGAAGCGTTCAACCTGGTGATGCATCAGTTCGGTGGAGCGCCGCAACACCGGGTCGAGTTCGTTGCGGGACTCATACAGGACTTCGGAAGCCATGGCCACGGTGGTTAGCGGGGTGCGCAGTTCGTGGGAGACGTCCGAGACGAAACGCTGCTGAATTTGTGACAGGTCTGCCAACTGGGTGATCTGGTCCTGAATATTGTCGGCCATCTTATTAAACGACTCGGACAGGGAGCCGATCTCATCGGTGCGCTGGACATCCATCCGCACCGAAAGGTCGCCTGAAGATAACCATTCCGCCGTCTGAGCCGCCTGTTGGATGGGCTTGCCAACCGAGCGAGTCACCCACAGCGCAATCCCGATGTTCATGAAAACCAAGACGACGCCGGCCACCAGCAGCACATTCATCAGATAGTCGATCGTGGCTTGCACGTCAGCTAGGTCGTAAATGAAATACAGCGCATAGTAGTTGCCCGGTGGCAGCACGACCTGGGTGCCAAAGGCTAAACCGGGCTGGGTCGAGCCGGCATCGGGCAGGGCAATGGACTGGTAGTAGATACCGTTGCCCGATGCGACCTGGTCGGCCAGTTCATCGGTGATCAGTTGTTCAGTCGCTCCCCCGGAGCTCATCGAGCCGACATACATGCTGTTGTCTTCTTCTAAGGGAACCAATAAGAAGTCACGAGCAAAGGCTGTATCGTCGGTGGTCAACTGGCGCAGGGTGTCGGCAACCAGTGAGGTCGTGGAATCCTCATCTGCGGTCGCAGCATTTTCAAACACCTGGCGGGTTTGTTGCAGCGCGTGGTTGGCTTCAGCCTGCACCTGATTAAAGCGAGACTGAAACAGTCCCGAGGTAATCTGTTGGGTCAAAAAGAAGGCCAAGAACAGCGATCCGATAATCGTTGCGGCCGCGGCAATGACCGCAGTACGCAGCGCCATCGAGGAGTCCCATTCCCGAATGAAGCGTCGTCGGGTCCGGTCGAACATCCCGAGAAACCGTTTGAACCAGCCTTGTCGTGGCTCTTCTTGTGGTTCCTCGGTGGGGGTAGCGGCGTCTGTGGACATAAGCTAGCCGGCTTTGTATCCAACCCCGCGTACGGTGAGAATCACTTCGGGTTTATCGGGGTCTTTTTCCACTTTGGCGCGCAGTCGCTGCACGTGCACGTTGACTAACCGGGCATCGCCCTGATGACGATAGCCCCAAATCTCTTCGAGCAGCTCTTCACGGGTCAACACCTGCCCAGGACGACGCGCTAGCTCCACCAATAGATCAAATTCCAGCGGGGTCAGGTTCAGATTCACACCGTCGCGTGTGACTTCATGACCGGCAACATCGATCGATAGATCTGCGATCTGTAAGGTTTCGGAGTCTTTTGTGTCGGTTTCGCGAAGTCGCGCGCGCACGCGTGCCACCAGTTCAGCGGGTTTAAACGGTTTTGGCACATAGTCGTCGGCACCGGCTTCGAGTCCGCGCACGACGTCGGCGGTTTCAGACTTGGCGGTGAGCATGACGACGGGCGTGTCAGATTCTTTGCGAAGCTCACGCAAAATCTCGATGCCATCCTTACCGGGAAGCATAAGGTCTAATAGCACCAAATCGGGACGAACGCTGCGATACATATCGTTTGCTTGGGCGCCGTCGTAACAAAAATAGGTTTCAAACCCATCGTTACTGAGCACAATCCCGATCATTTCGGCTAACGCTTCGTCGTCGTCAACCACTAGAATTTTGGTCTTCAACCGGCTTCCTTCCCGCGCTACTGGCGTATTAATTACCCGTCTAAAGCATACCGGACAAGAGCCTAGAACCCGCTTTATATTGGGGATTCCCCCCAATCACGTCAAAAATGATCGCTGTTGTCGGTCAAGCGTGGTTAGAATCTGTTGTAGTAACCGGTTGACGATTACTGTACCTGCACGCCCGGTTTGTCCGACACTGTGAGGAGCCCATGTCTTATCAAGGCCCAACCCCACCACCCAACGAGGAACCGGGCGCTCACCAGCCGGGATCCTACGGTTGGAACCCTCAGAGCAATACTCCATATGGGGGTGCAGCACAGCCGTCACCGTATCCGCCTTACGGGTCCCCGTCGCCCTATGCCGCAGTCGCGCAACCGGGCACCTTACCCCTGCGCGCGCTGACGTTAGGTGATTACTTCTCAGGACTTTTCGCCACGATTCGCAAATCGCCGGGCTTATTTTTCGGTGCAGCCTTAATCTTTGGCTCAGTTGCGGCTGTCATCACGGCAACCGGCGAGTTCTTCTTACTACGGTCTTTCGGGGCCACGATGGCTGATCCGTTTGCAACCGCCGACCAGCTGTTCACCGCAGGAGGGAGCATCGGGTTTTTCGGTTCTATCTTGCTGTCACAGTTAGTTCTGATGGTTGGTCAAACCTTTAACTGGGGCATGTATTCGATCATGTTGGGTCGCGGCGCGATCGACATGAAGACCTCACTGAGTCAGGGTTTTCGACTCTTGCGCGGCCAATGGGGCAAACTTGTTGGTCTGCTGGCGCTGATGGTGGCAGCCGTGATCGTCATCTACCTGGTGATGGCACTACTGCTGGTATTGGTTGCCGCCGCGGTCTTTGCCGGTGGGGAACCTGACAGCGGCGGAGCTATCGCTGCGGCAATTTTTGGATTTCTCTTGGCGGTAATCCTCCCAGCGATCGCAGCGGTATTCTTTGCCATTCGCTGGCACCTGGTCATCCCGGCCATGGTGGTCGAAGATATCGGCATTTTCGCAGCGCTTCGTCGCTCCTGGGGACTGACCCGCGGCTATTTCTGGCGTACGTTGGGCATAGCGTTGCTGTTTGGCATCATCTTGGGCTTCGTATCCGTTGTGATCACCGGTCCGCTGTCCTTCCTGGGCAGCTTTGTGTTGATGTCGGCTGGAACCGAGGGACAACTGCTCACCTCAATGCTGATCACCAACCTCATCATTACCGCGGTCAGCTCGCTGGTCGGGTTCATCGTAACCAACATGGGTCTGTTGATCTCGATCATGTTCTACTACGATTACCGCTTCCGCAAAGAAGGCCTGGGCATCCACTTCCAACAGCTGGCCGCCCAGCGCGCCACTGGTTCCGTTGCCGATCGTTTCGACACTTCCGGGCAACAAGGACTATCGTCCAACGACGAAACCGACGACCTGGTTCCCGGTCGATTCGCCTCAGCCGCATCCACCCAACCCGGCGGCGGTTACCCGCCAACGCAATACCCGCCATATGCTGGCCCAACCGGTCCGGCTGACCCATCCGGTCCACCGCAAGCTCCACCCAACCCACCGGGGCCGCGTGCATGACGTCCATCCCCTGGACGCCCGATGACGACGACGCTCGACGGCTACTAAATGATCGTATCGATTCCTATGACGTCGACCCTGCTGCGATGAGCTGGTGGGAACGTGTGCTGCAATGGCTTAGCGATGCCATGCAACTCAACGTCGATGCCTCCGGAGCCGGTAGCGTCATCATTCAGGTATTCCTCGTGCTCGCCGTCGTCATCCTGGTGATTTTATTGATCCGCTTTTTCCGACCATCAGTCTCCGGCGCGACCCAAGCCGAGGCCCAGCTGGTTGACCCCAGTGTTTCTGCGACCCAGTACCTCGACCAGGCCCGCCAACTGCTGGCCAGCGAACAACTGGACCAAGCCTATTTACAGGCGTACCGGTCCATGGTGCGCTCGGCTGCGGAACGGGAGCTTATTGAGGTCACCCCGGCAACCACCGCGACTGTGTTTGGCTGGTCGCTGGGCAGTGTATTGCCCTCCTACCGCATCCCGATTCATGAGGCCTCGGAGCAGTTCAACGAGATCAGTTACGGCAGTGCGATCCCAACTCGTGAGGCCACGAGCACCATGATCACCCTGGCCCAAACCGTCGCCGCCGCCCAACCAAGCGCAACACACCCACACGACAACCCGGTCAGGTTGATGCCTCGATGACCAAAACTCGCCGCAAGACCGGGCTTGTGCTGGTCATAGCGCTGATCGTTGCCATCTGGTTGGCCGTCATGGTCTGGATCTCAATGCAGCCTGCCCGCACCGATGGCAGCCTGGGCGTTGACGATCAAACCAACGACGGCGCCGCAGCGCTGACCAGTGTGCTCAGCGACCACGGCATTGCCGTACACCCAGCCCAGTCCATGACCCAGTTACGCTCGGAACTGCAGCGCAATCCCGATGCCACGGTCCTGTTTCACGATAAGTACCAGGCCATGGCCACCGCATCCTACGAGCGCCTGAGCGAACTGGCCGAACTGGTCCCGGCAGACCAGCGGGTGTTCGCGGGAGTCACCGCCACCCAACAGCTAGACCTCATCGACGGCGTCTATGAGACCCGCACCCTGGGTTTCATAGACAACCTGGAAGCAGACCAGAG
This sequence comes from Enteractinococcus helveticum, assembly GCF_001657475.1. Taxonomy (GTDB): domain Bacteria; phylum Actinomycetota; class Actinomycetes; order Actinomycetales; family Micrococcaceae; genus Yaniella; species Yaniella helvetica. The sequence goes on along the minus strand of NZ_LXEY01000022.1, from coordinate 434,465 downwards.
TTGTCGTCTGCCCGCAGCCCAGGAGGCCGGGTCCATCGGTGCTGTTCGACAGGGCGTGGTCATCGATGACGACGCCCACGGTTGTTTCGCCGTCGTCGATGAATCCACCGGCCAGGCGGATCCGGCCTACGCATTTGCCCAGAGCCCCGAAGGCTCAATTATTTTTGCCGACTGGCGCATGCTGTCCAACGCCGGTCTGTATGACAACGGCACGGCAACATTAGCGCTGTGGTCGCTGGGGCAATCAGACACCGTGATCTGGTTTCAACCCGACTTCCAGTTCGACCCGGACACCGACGGCCAGCTCTCGCCGGTCCAGTTGCCCGACTGGGCTCGGATGGGTATTGTCTGGGCGGTCATCGTCACAGGTATTTGGTTGCTCTACCGTGGGCGACGCACCGGCCCCGTGATCGTTGAGCCACTCCCAGCAGAAGTCCCGGCAGCCGAAACCACAGTGGGCCGCGGGCGAATGTATGCCAAAACTCACCAGCGGTATCATGCCCTGGTCACACTCCAACAGGCATCGCTTGCCCGGCTGGCTCGGCTCCTGCGCCTAGGTGCCCAGGCCTCCTCCGATGCGATCCTAAATGAAACCGCCGTGCAGTTGAACGCCTCCCGGCCCGAGCTGCAACAGCTCTACACCCCGCCCACCAGCGAGCTGAGCACACAGCAACTCGTCGCCTGGGCCAATCAGCTACAAGACCTCGAACACCAGGTGCGCGACCGCGTCAGCGCGCCAACAAAGGAGTCCTCGTGAACACCACCGCCCGTCCCGCCCTCAACGACGTCCGAACTGAGGTCGCCAAAGCCGTCGTCGGGCAAGACCACGCCGTAACCTCGCTGTTGATTGGGTTACTTGCCGAAGGACACGTCCTGTTAGAAGGCGTGCCCGGTGTGGCCAAAACCCTGCTGGTGCGTAGCCTGTCCCAGGCCATGGACCTGAACAACTCGCGTGTCCAATTTACTCCGGACCTGATGCCCGGTGATGTGACCGGGTCGTTGATTTATGACGCCTCCACCGCCGAGTTCCGCTTCCGCGAGGGGCCGGTATTTACCAACCTGATGTTGGCCGATGAAATCAACCGCACCCCACCAAAAACTCAGGCCGCGCTGCTGGAGGCCATGGAGGAACATCAGGTCTCTGTGGATGGCACTACCTATCCCTTGCCCGAACCGTTTATGGTCATTGCCACCCAGAACCCGATCGAATACGAGGGCACCTATCCCCTGCCCGAGGCCCAGCTGGATCGCTTCATGCTCAAGGTCAAACTCGATCTCCCCTCGCCCGAAGAAGAACTACAAATTCTGCATCGGCACGCAACCGGTTTCCGTCCCACGGATCTGGTCCAGGCTGGCCTGAAAGCTGTCGCGGACGCCGACACGATCGCGGCTGCTCGCGCAGAAATCGCTCAGGTGAAGACCTCCCCCGAGGTGTTGCGGTACATCGTTGAGCTGATCCATGCGACCCGAAATTCGCCCTCCTTCCAAATGGGCGTGTCACCGCGTGGGTCCACCGCGCTGATGAAGACCGCAAAGGCCTGGGCTTGGCTGGTCGGTCGGGATTTCATTACCCCCGACGACGTTCAAGCACTCCTGTTACCTTGCTTGCGCCACCGTGTGTCGCTGCGACCAGAAGCCGAGATGGACGGGGTCAGCATCGACCAGGTTTTGACCGGTCTGATCGCTACTGTGTCGGTGCCACGTTAATGTTTATTTCTTTCCGTTGTGTTCTGCTCGCCCTGGCCGGGTTCATTCCGATGATTCTGTGGCCCAGCTGGGGCACGATCTTTGCACTGCTGGGCGTATTTGTCGTCGTGCTGGGCATCGACCTGTGGCTCACGCCCTCCCCGCGTGCGGTCATGATCCGACGCAGCGACAATACACCGGTCAGATTGGAGGAGCCAGTGGAGGTGTGGGTAGAAATAACCAACCACACAGCTCGTGTCATGCGTGGACTGGTTCGCGACGGATGGCAGCCGTCTGCCCACGACACCCAACCGGAACAACGGCTCCATCTGGATCCCAATGCCACACAACGCTTCACGACAATACTGACGCCGAACCGACGCGGCACCGTCCGCACACGCAAGCTGACGATTCGTACCTATGGTCCGCTTGGTCTTGGTGGTCGGCAACACACGCATCACCACGAGGGTGAAGTCACCGTCGTTCCGCCGTTTCGGTCGCGTCGGCACTTGCCGTCTCGTATCCAACAGCTGCGTGAGATTGAGGGACGATCTGCCGTCCACCGTCCGGGCGCTGGACATGAGTTCGATGCATTGCGTGAGTATGTGCGTGGTGACGACGTGCGCACCATTGACTGGCGGGCTTCTGCTCGATCGGACGGCCTGATTGTCCGTACCTATCGTCCTGAACGTGATCGTCGGGTTGTTGTGGTGCTGGATTCCTCGCGGGCCTCTGCTGCTCGTGTTGGTGATGAAACGCGATTCGATGCAGGTATTGAGGCAGCACTGTTCATTTCTGCTTTGGCTCATGCTGGGGGTGATCGAGTAGATCTCTTGACGATGGACCAGTCCATTCGCGCTCGGTCTTCCTCTGAGGAAAAAGGTCACCTGCTGCATCGCATGGCTACGGCACTGGCCAAAGTGTTTCCTCGCCTGCTGGCAGCAGATTGGACGATTCTTCCGCCTGAAGTTTCCAAGATCACGCGGCAACGGGCGTTGGTTGTGCTGGTCACCCCGTTGGATTCGGCTGCAATCGAAGAGGGCCTGATCCCAATCTTGCCGATTCTGACGCGTCATCATGTGGTGCTCATTGCCGCAGTGGCTGATCCGGAACTCGAAGACATGGCGACCCAGCGCACCACTTCTGATGAGGTGTATATTGCAGCAAGTGCTGAGGCTCAGAAACAGCGGAATCGGAAGATGGTTCAGTTGCTGAATCGTTATGGGGCTGAGGTTATCGAGGCCCAACCTGCTGATCTACCGTTGGCCGTAGGAGATGCTTACTTGCGATTGAAGGCTGCTGGCCGGTTATAAAAAATTTCAAACCACAGGAGTTGTTATATCGCCCAGTACATGTTGCGTAGCAGTGGTTGGGTGGGGTCTAACCAGGGTGCGGGTTGGAAGAAGTGGGTGCCGTTGATGGTGTGGATCGTCCATTTGCCGTTGTGGACCGCGGCCTGGTGGAGTGCGCATAGGGTGATGGCGTTGTCGATATCGGTGGTGCCGTGTGCCCAGGCTTTCAGGCTCTCGTCCCCGGTTAACACGTTCCAGGTAGCAGCGGTGATGGGTTAGGCAGTAAAAAAGCACTACCTCGGCGATCTTGCGCAGAGGTAGTGCTATCGATGCGAATCAAAAACGAGGCTAGAGGCTGCTGGCGTATCCTCCGGCGTGGCCGGCGATAGTGCGCAATGCTTCAAGACCGGAACCAACAGCAACTTCGGTTTCTAAGTTGAACTGATACACGAGTCGCACATGTTCAAGGTTCGCGGGGTCTAAACCCCAGTCGAGATACTGCTGAATCAGTTCTTCGGCATAGCGCTCGGCATCTCGCCGTCGTTGCAGATGTAAGGCAACCGGGTTGTCTGCGCTGAGAAGTCTGTCAATGAGTTCCCAGGTTTGTTCCGTTTGATTGCTTCGGCCCACTGGCCAGTGCAATGCAACGGAGCCGACCTGCGCGGCATCGGCGAGTAATGCAACGGGAGTTTCGAAAAATACTTCAGCATCGAGTTCTGCGGCCTGTTCCCAGTAGGATCGAATCTCACTGATATCTACGGCACGTTCAATATCTGCACCAGATGCCGAACGAATGGTGCCGTTGACGACGTCGTCAGCGCGATGCTCCTGCACGAATAAGCTGACTCGTGCACCAAGCACACTGTGAATTCGAGCGATCAAATCGCTAGCACCTTCGGCCCAGGCCGCAGCCACGTCGGTTCGCGCTCCGGCATCGCGCAGAATTCGCTGCCCAGATGGCAACATTGCGTCAACCAGTAAGCTCACGGGTCCAAGCAGGCGTACGGAAACGGCGGGGACGTCGTCGTCGGCAGCGATATCGGCCATGGCCTGAATGATGGAGTTGCGGTGCGATACGACGCGCAATTGAATAGCGGCGTTGCGACGCTCACCGCGCTGCAATTGCCACCCGTAGGGGCGCAATTCGAAGGGCATACCGAGGTTGGCAATAACTTTGCCAAGACCGTTGGCGTGGGGGCCGACGTCGGGCAGTTCAACCAGCGCGGGGATATGGGGTGCACCAAGCTCGTTGAGCTGCAGGGCATAGACCGCATGCGGGTCGGTGCCGGCAAATGTGCCATCAACCACCCCGAGAGGGTGGGTCACCGTTGCTCCTGCGAGATGGCTTTGTGGTGGCGGATGACTTCTTCGATGATGAAGTTCAGAAACTTCTCGGCGAAGGCCGGGTCGAGATCGGCGTCGCGGCTGAGTTCATGTAGCCGGGTGATTTGTGCTTTTTCCCGTTCCGGATCGGATGGGGGCAGGTTGTGGCGGGCTTTGAGTTGGCCAACTTTTTGGGTGCATTTGAAGCGTTCGGCTAATAGATACACCAGGGTGGCATCGATGTTGTCGATGCTGGAGCGGATGGATAGGAGTTCATCCAGGATGGCCGGATCGGTGGTGCCCGTCAGTGACGACGCCGTGGAATCGTAAGTCATGGTTCCTAGTCTAGACGTGTGCCAAGCGCTGCGCGTTGATTGACTTGTGGATCGTTACCTGGCCCAACACACGGGTGCCCTGGTATAAGACGGCCGTCTGACCTGGGGCAACGCCCTGAATGGTCTCGTCAAGTTCCATTTCCCATACGACGTCGGTGGCGCCGTCAACGTCTCCGGTGGTGACGCGGGCGCGGCCTGGTACGGGTTCGGCGTGGGCGCGGACCTGGACGTGGCAGTTGAACCATTTACCGGTGGCTTCTTCGGCTATCGGGGCCCCGGCCCAGGAGGGTCGGATACCGGTGATGCGGTCCACGGCCAGCATGTCGCGCGAGCCGACGACGACGGTGTTTTCTTTGGGCCGGATTTCTAATACGAAGCGGGGTTTGCCGTCCTCAGCAGGTTTGCCAATGGCTAGGCCGCGACGCTGCCCGATGGTGAAGGCCTGCGCGCCCGGGTGGGTGCCGACCTGATCGCCTTGGGTGTCAACGATCGCGCCTTGGGTCATGTCGATCTTTTCTTCCAGCCAACCGCGGGTGTCGCCGTCGGGGATGAAGCAGATGTCATGCGAGTCGGGTTTCTGGGCAACCGACAGGCCACGCTCGGCGGCTTCTGCACGCACCATTTCTTTTGACGGGGTGTCGCCCAGTGGGAACATCGAGTGCTTGAGCTGTTCGGCGGTGAGGACACCTAGGACATAGGACTGGTCCTTGGCGTCGTCGGCAGCGCGGTGTAGTTCCAGATCGCCGTTGTCGTTTTCAATGACCTTGGCGTAGTGGCCGGTGACGACGGCGTCGAAGCCCAGCGCTAGGGCGCGTTCCAGCAGGGCGGCGAATTTGATGCGTTCGTTACAGCGCATGCACGGATTCGGGGTGCGCCCGGCGGCGTATTCTTCGATGAAGTCTTCGACCACTTCTTCTTGGAAGCGCTCGGAGAAGTCCCAGGTGTAGTACGGGATGCCCAGTTTTTCGCAGGCGCGCCAGGCGTCCGAGGCATCTTCAATGGTGCAGCAGCCGCGTGAACCGGTACGCAGGGTGCCGGGCATGCGAGACAGTGCGAGGTGGACACCGACGACGTCGTGGCCGGCGTCAACGGCACGTGCGGCGGCCACAGCCGAGTCGACACCGCCCGACATTGCTGCCAAAACCTTCAACTTTTTCATAAAAACTTCTCTTTCGTTAGCGGTGGGAGTTTGCCGTGCGAATCGAGGATGTTTGGGCTGTCATCCCGGCCTTCGCAGCCGCCTGGTAAATCCCCGGCAGCGTGGCTATGACCGCGTCGATATCTGTTTGCGTCGTCGTGTGGCCTAAGGAGAACCGCTGGGTGGATCGGGCCGCGGCCTCATCCTGACCGGTGGCCAAAATAACCTGCGAGGGCCGTGAGACTCCTGCATTGCAGGCCGAACCCGTGGAGGACTCAATACCTGCCATGTCTAACCCAAATAATAACGAGTCACCCTCGGCTTGAGCAAAGGAAAAGTGCACGTTCGTTGGCAGCCGATATTTTCCATCGGCAGGTCCCTGAAGTTTGGCCTCGGGAATCTGTGCTGTCACGGCGGCGATCAATTGGTCGCGCAGCCCGGCCAGGCGCGCGGATTCTTCGGCTAAATTCGCGGTGGCCTCTTCGGCGGCTGCGGCAAAGGCCACGATGAGCGCATCGGCCGTGGTGCCCGAGCGGATATCGCGTTCCTGTCCCCCACCGTGCAGCACCGGCAGCGGTTTGGCATCACGGCGTACCAACAGCGCGCCAATGCCCACGGGCGCACCAATTTTATGCCCCGAGATCGCCATGGTGGTGATTCCGGGGACAAAGGTTGCATCGATGGCACCGAAGGCTTGAACGGCGTCAACGTGGAAGTCCACCTGCTCGGCTGCGCACAGCTCGGCGACCTGGGCAATGGGCTGGATGGTCCCGATTTCGTTATTGGCCCACATCAAGGTGGCCAGGGCAATCCGGCCACGGTGAGTTTCCAGTGCGGCGCGCCAGGCGTCGAGATCAACAAAGCCTTCTGCATCAACCTCGACCACCACCAGCTGGGCTCCCTCGTGGGTTTCCAGCCATTGCAGCGAATCGGTTACGGCCGGGTGTTCAATGCCGGTAGCAATGACGACGTTCTTGGTCTCATCGGCCGCCCGGTTGGCCAGGTAGAGGCCTTTGATGCCTAGGTTATCGGCTTCGGTGCCACCCGAGGTGAAGATGATCTCGCTGGGGTGTGCGCCCAGCGTAGCCGCAAGGCGATCCCGAGCGTCAGCGACCTGGAGTTTGACCGAGCGCCCGGCAGAATGCAGGGCAGCGGCATTCCCGATGCGTTGAGCCTGCGCGACAAAAGCGTCGAGCGCGGCGGGGCGCACCGGGGTGGTTGCGGCGTGGTCAAGATATATCCGGGACATGTCCTCTAGTTTAGAACAGCACGGGTAGAATATGGCCCGTGCCAGACAATCGCAGTAACCAATTCGACCCCTATCACGTGCTGGGGGTCAACCGTTCGGCGTCCAAGCGACAGATCCGGCGGGCGTATTTGGCGTTGGTGAAACAACATCACCCGGATCGCGGTGGTGACGCAGCGCGCTTCGACGAAATCTCCAAAGCGTGGAAACAACTTTCCCAACTTGATTCCGTCCCGCAATCGAGTCCGAAGCGGAAACCCCGCCGCCCCACGACGTCGGCACCCAAGACGACCCCCGAACCGGTCCGCTTCATCCCACCCTTGGCCGATGGACCCATCCGCACCGCGACCAACCCGCCCATAAATGTGGATTCGCTCTTGGCCCAACAGGTCGTGCACGGTGCTATTCCGGGCGGTTTTTTCGGTCGAAAACAGCGTTCGCTGCACGCTCGGCTTTCCGAGGTCTTGCAGTCGCGAGTCTACGGTGCATTGCCCGCCGTCCGCATTTTCCACGGGGTCAAACTGGACCGCAAACTCGTCTTGGACACCGTGGTACTGGGCGGTTCGAAAGTGGCGGTGTTCGGCGTCCAGCATGCCCCACCGGATGTTTATCAGTTCAATGGGACACACCTGCTTGGACGCAAACGCATTGAGCTGCCGGATCTGACCGAGGCCGTGCTGGGTCTGCAAAGACTGCTGCCCAATTTTGAAGTCGGTGGGTTCGACGTCGTGTTTTCTACCAATCCACACGCCCCGACGATCCAGGCGCCCGATGCGCTCAATACGCTTGGTCTCACCGAGGCACCGGCGTCCATGATGGATGCTGTTCGCAATATCAAACTGTTTATCGGTACCGGCAATCACAATGTGGTCGACCGGGCCGCCATGGGACAACTCATCGCCAAACTATGACACAGAATCCACACCACACCGCGCCCAAATCCACCGACCCCACCAACCCGGGCTTCCGGCTGGTGTTCCACACCCCAGAAATCCCGGGCAATACGGGCAACGCGATCCGGCTTGCCGCAATCACCGGGGCCGAATTGCACCTGGTTGAACCGCTGGGCTTTAATTTCGACGACGCCCACCTGCGCCGGGCCGGTCTGGACTACCACGATCTGGCCGTGGTCACCGTCCACAAAGATCTTGCCGCAGCGTTCGACGCCCTGGCACCCGAACGCGTGTTCGCATTCACTGGTACCGGGAAGGCGCGCTACGACGAGGTGGCCTATCGGCCCCACGATGTGCTGCTATTCGGCCAGGAATCCGTTGGCCTGCCTGACGAAGTGCTCAACGATCCGATGATCACCGAAACCGTTTATTTGCCGATGCAATCCGGGCGGCGCTCACTGAACCTGGCCAATTCGGCCTCAATTGCGCTGTATGAGGCGTGGCGCCAGTATGATTTCGCGGGCAGTTCGCCACGCTAGGGCGCGCCGAGCCAGCACGAACACAATGCAGTTACTAAGCTAAGACGTGATGGAAACACACACTCCTGGCCCAGCGCAATTACTGTTCCAATCCGGCGACAACGACTCCGCCGCCTTTGCGGCACTGTACGATCTGACCTCGCCGCAGGTCTTTGGCATGCTCACCGCACTATTCCCAGCCGAGGACGACGCACTGCAAGCCACGACTGACGCCTATGTCACGCTATGGCGCCAGGCCCCGCATTTCACGTTCGACTTCAACGTCGACCACGCCGATGAACTGGCCCGCGACCGCACGGTGGTCGCCTGGATCAATTCCATTGCCCAACAAACCGGGCGCTACCACCGCCCCGATGCCACCTCGGAGGGCGATGTGGATCGCATGCGTGCGATTGCCGCTCGCTTGAGCGAACTTGAACCACTCACGCAGGCCCAAGCCTTAGCACTGACCACCGTCTGGTTGGGCGGGCGCACGGTCGAAGAGGCAGCCGTAGAACTCGACGTCGCCCTGCCGACGCTGAAGTCCCGGCTGCGCGATGCTGCGGTGCGGTTGACCCGTCACTACCTGTCGGAAATCACCGGCAGCACCTCGGCGGATTCCGATCCACTGCTGGCCACTCGGGTGACCGGCACCCTATCGTCGTCCGGCGGGCAAACAGCTGCGTTCTCCGACGACGTCGAAACTGATCTGCACGTGGGCCTCGGCACCGAACTAGCCACGCTCAATGCGCTGCAGGCGCTGGATGACGACAACGCCGTGGCGGTGGAGGCCTGGATCAATCGCCAGGATCGGGAAATCGCCGCCCAGTTGCGTGCCCGCACCGCACTATTTCAACGGATGCTCACCTGGGCGTATCGCCGGGTCGCAGCCCACCCACCGGCCAACCTGTTGGACTCGGTGCTTGAGCAATTGCCCGAACAAAATGTTGGCATTGGGTTTATCGAAACCGTGGATGAGTATGAGGTCGAGGAAGATCCCGACCAGCAACGCCGCAGCCGGGCGATGTTCATCGTGGTCGGAGCGGTGTTGATCATTGCGGTCATCGTCGCCGTCATCTTTTTGAATACCGGCGACCAGCGCATCCGCAGTGCCGTGGACAATGCCGACGACCAGACCAGCGTTTCGGCAACCATGGACGGCGCCTCGGTCACCGGACACTTCTCGACTGAAGAAGATGTGGCCTACCTGTCGTTTAGTGACGTAACAGAGCTGGAAGAAGACCAGCGCTATCAGGTGTGGCTGTTTGAAGAACCCGGCGGCTCGGTGGTCTCCGTGGGCACCTACACCGCCCAGCAACTGGAAAACGGTGAGGTCCAATTTCGCGGCGTAAACAACTATGAGCTGTTGTGGATTACCGTCGAACCAGAAACCGGTTCCGAAACGCCGTCCAGTACCGCCCTGGTCGAAATGCCACTCGAGCAGTAGCAGTCAGCCCGGACGCGCCAGCAGAATCCGGCGCGTCCGGGCTGCACCGGGCTAGAACCCAGCAAACGTCGTCTGATCATTGACCGCGACCACGTGAAAAACTTCGGCACCACGCCCTGGCACGGGGTGGCACTCTTGCAGCGCGGTGCGCACCCGATGATCCATAAACTCCGGGTCCGGGTGCTGGGAGGCATGCACGTGAAGTGCTTCAAGCTTGCGCTCAACATACTCGGTGACATCCACGGCAAGATTCGCCAGCTGCGACGGGGCCGCCATCATCCACAGTTGCCCGATGCGAAACGCCGGCAGATGGGCTAATTCAGGGTAGGCAAAGGGGTTTTCCACGGCCGGATAGATCGCACGAACCGTCGCCTCCCCCACCGCCAGATGGTCGGGATGTGAGGCCTGGAGCCGATCCCAGTGGCGCTGCGGGTGTTGCGTAATGACGACGTCGGGCTGGACTTCACGCATGACTTGAACCAGTTGCGCCATCAATTCGTGGGTGGGTTCAACGTACCCATCAAGATGTTTGAGATAGCGCACCTCAGAGACCCCCACGACGGCGGCCGCAGCGCGTTGTTCCTGCTCGCGACGGGCGATCATCGCTTCGCGCGAATGGTCCAGCTCGAATCCGCCAGCATCACCTGAGGTCACCAAACAATAGGTGACCTCTACGCCTGCGTCGGTCAAGGCCGCGATCGTGGCGGCGGCCCCGAAATCGATATCATCCGGGTGCGCAGCGATAGCCAACGCACGGGTGATGTTGGACTTTTGGACAAGGTCAGCGGCAAAGACAGGTTGGTTGAGCACGCCTTATAGTGTAGCCCTAGTTCATGGAGCCCAAGGTGACCGTTTCAGTCAGCTCTTCACCGTCACGGACTACGGTCAGTTCCACATCTGTGCCGCCGGGGTATTCCCGCACAGTGGCCGACAGCGAGCCAGGATCCATGACGGGTTGGCCATTGACCGCGGTAATCACGTCATCGGGCTGGAGTTGGGTTCCGGCAGCCGGGCCATCTTCCACCACCTCGACAATTTGAGCGCCCGAGGAGATATTGCCTTGAGCAGTCGGCACGATCGTGACACCGAGCACCCCGTGGGAGACTTCACCGTTTTCGATCAGCTCCTGCGCCACACGCTGGGCGTATTCCACCGGAATGGCAAAGCCGAGGCCCACGTTGCCCTCAGTACGAGTAGCTATGGCCACGTTGATCCCAATGAGACGGCCCTCTTGATCAACCAGGGCACCACCTGAGTTGCCCGGGTTGATAGCGGCGTCGGACTGAATGACGTTGAGATGAATCTGTCCCTGGGCAGCAGGTGCCTCGGTATTGTCTGGGAGCCGGAATTCAAAAGGGTTCTCCTCTTGCGGAGCTTCCTGTTCCTCGGGTGCCGCAGATGAGGCCACCGAGATGGTGCGATCAAGATTCGAAATGATACCCTCGGTCACAGTGCCAGACAGGCCCAGCGGCGCGCCAATGGCTACGGCCTGGTCGCCGACATTGAGGTTTTCGGTGCTACCCATTTCCATGGGCTCAAGACCTTCGGCCTCAATTTTGATCACGGCCAGGTCCGACATCGGATCAAGGCCTACCACCTCGGCCTCATACACTTCGCCGTCATGGGTTTGGACCATCACACTGGCAGCGGCCGTTTGCCCGCCCAGGGTGACCACGTGGGTGTTGGTCAGGATGTGGCCCTGGTCGTCCAGGATAATGCCGGAACCGGAGCCCTCGGCTTGTTCACCACCGACCGAAAGGGTCACCACCGATGGCGAAGCTACGGCAGCGGCTTCTGTAGTGGCGGTGACGTTATCTGTGCGGTTGAACTGTTCAGAGTCTCGGAGTTCGTTAGATGCGGTCGGTGCGCCGTCGTCGAGATAATGCACTGCTAGTCCCCCAGCACCGCCGCCAAGCAAACCGGCGAGCACGACGGAGGTGGCTAAAACTGGCCACCCAAAGCGGCTCTTGGAGCGCGGTTCAGCATTATGGGGTTTGGGATCAGGCTGCGGGTCGAACGCGTGCTGAGACGGAGGCGGTGGTGGCGGAGCAGTGTCGCCTGCATCGGCGGATGAGGCGTTGTATCGATCCGACGGGTTGTTGTGCTCCGGTTGTGAAGGCTTAGTCTCGTGCATTATCGTCCTTTCATGTCAGCTCTATTTTGGTACAGGTATCTGGGTGTTACCACGATATTTTCCTGACGGTTGCTGAAAATATCCCGCATCCTGGCAATATGTCCACTGTGTCATAAGTAAGTGGCCAAAACGTCGCAGTCGTCGCATCAATGGACCGACTTAGTTTGCGGTCAGATCGCCGCTGAGCCGTTCGAGTCCTTCGGGATTTCACCGGTGAAGTCATCGGGAAGTAATTGCGCGGTGTTCACGCGACCTACCGCGCCGCTGTGAACCCACGCATCGCCCGGTGCAGCGTCGACGCTGAAGGTTCGGCCGACCGGTATACGTGTGTTGTGCAGCTGGTTATCGGCAAGTTCGGTCATGCGAGTGCGAATCTCTGACAGATCCTGATATTCGTCCAGCTTCGATACCCCTGGTTCCGCAGCTGTCGGGCATCCGAATAAGCAGGCCGCGGTTCTTTGGATCTGTTGTGGCAAACGCAAAGACCCCCGAGTTTCCTCGAGGGTCTTTGTCTATTCAGTTGCGGGGGCAGGATTTGAACCTGCGGCCTTCGGGTTATGAGCCCGACGAGCTACCGAACTGCTCCACCCCGCGGCGTCTTTCTCTACTGTACACGCCGCGAAAATGGAATGCAAATCGGAGGACTAGTTCATCCGGCCATATATCCCCTAGTCAGCCGGGGTTGGAGCTTCAGTGTTACCAGCATCACCTTCTGGTTCAGCTGGGGCTTCATCACCTTCAGCCGCCAGTGCGCGCTCTAGAGCGTCCTGCAGATCCGCCTGGGCTTCTCCATAGGCTGCCCAGTCACCGTCAGCCATTGCGGAGTCAGAACGTTCCATGGCATCCCGGGCGTCATTGAGTGCCTCGGTCAGCTGCTCCCCAGGTGAAGAGGCCACTGGTGGTTCAGCCTGACCTTCTTCGCCTTCTGGTGCGCCTTCGGCTTGCTGTTCCTCTGGTGTTTCAGCACCGGATTCACCTTCGAAGACCTGATCGAGAGATTCGGCCAGGGTGTCAGCGAAGCCGACCTTGTCACCGAATGCCACCAGAACCTTCCTCAGGACCGGATAGGAGGTTTCACCCGTCGAGCGGACATAGACCGGCTGGACGTAGAGGATACCCTCAGCGACCGGCAAGGTGATCATGTTGCCGTTGATCACATCAGATGCGCCCTGCCGCAGCAGGTTCAGCTCACGTGAGACGGTGTCGTCGGAGTTGAAGTTGTTCTGCGCCTGCCCAGGACCAGGGGTTGTGGTCTGGCGTGGCAATTCCAGCATCTGCATGTGACCGTAGCTTTCGGCCTTGACGCCGTCCTCGCCGGTTCCGGCATCACCATTCGCACCCAGGAAGCCGTAGAGCACGTTTCGCTGGGCCACACCTTCACGTTCCTGTGGAATATACGGGGTGGTCAGCTGGAAGGCTGGCTGCTCTTGACCTGGCATCTGCATGGTCATGTAGTACGCCGGGATCTTCACGCCGGCTTCGGAGCCCGAGGTTGGGTCATCCGGGATCGACCAGGCGTCGTTTGCTTCGTAGAAGTCACCTGCGTCATCCACGTGGTAAGTGGCCAGGATTTCGCGCTGGACCTTGAACATGTCTTCTGGGTAGCGGACGTGATCCATCAACTCAGCCGACATCTCGGAGTACGGCTTGACCGTATTGTCGTAGACGTTCATCCAAGCCTGCAGCAACGGGTCTTCTGGTTCCCACGCGTAAAGTTCGACTTCACCGTTATAGGCATCAACCGTGGCCTTGACCGAGTTACGAATGTAGTTGACCTGACCGCTCAAAATGAGGTTGGGGTCAACGTTGAGCGCATCCTGGGTTGCTGATTCCAATTGGGACTGGTCGGAGTATGGGAAGGCATCCGAGGTGGTGTACCCGTCAACAATCCATTTCACCCGCCCATCAACGATCGCCGGGTAGGTATTGGTATCGACCGACAGGTACGGGGCAACCTTTTCCACACGCTGGACCGGGTCACGATCAAACAGAATCTGCGACTGCGAGTTCACGTCCTGCGACAGGAACAGTTCAGTGGACCCGAATTTGATCGCGTAGGCCAGTCGGTTGAACATGCCACCGATCGATGGGCCACCCTCTTCAGAGAAGGTATATGCGGTGTCCTGCTCGGAGCCGGTTTCCTGCGGGCGGTCACGCTCGCGGTCTGCTTCGCCTTCTTCTTTACCGACCACCGAGTATTCCGGTGCGTTGCGACCGAAGTAAATGCGTGGTTCGTAGTCCTCTTCGGAGGCCAGCACACCCGAGGTTGGAATACCTGATAAGAGGAAGGACGGACGGCCACCGCCGCCAACTTCTGATGCGTCGGCAACGACTAGACCATAGCCGTGGGTGTAAATCACGTGCTGGTTGACCCAGGAATCATCCCCGGGTGGGTTAATTTCACGGGCTGCCAGAACCGTGTCACGAACCTCGCCGTCGATTTCATAGCGGTCCACGTGCAAGATCTCGGGGAACGAGTAGTACGGACGGAACTGCTGCAGCTGACCGAAGGTCTGGGACAACAGGTTGGGGTCCATCAAGCGCACGTTGGCGGTGGTTGCTCCATCGCCACTGAGTGCACCACGTTCGGTTTCGGTTTCGCCCGCGTAGGGAGTGTATTCGACGTCGGCGACGTCGTAGCCCTCGCGAGTGTATTGGATGTTGCGTTCAATATATGGGGCTTCCATGGTCTGCTCGGTTGGCGCGACCCGGTATTCCTGAATCAAGAACGGATAAATTGATCCGGCGATCAGCGCGGCAACAATAAATCCGGCTACACCGATGATCGACAAGCGCCAGCGGCCGTTGACCATGGTGGCGATGAACAGCCCGATGACCAGGATGGCAGCGATGGCCAGGATGGTCGACGTCGGAATGACGGCGTTGACATCCGTGTACAGCGCACCGGCCCAATTACCGGATTGATCCTGCAGAGTTTCGTAGCGGTTGAGCCAGTAGCGCCCACCCTGCAGCAGCATGTACAGGGAAGCGAAGATCAAAATGTGGAAGCGTGCGGCACGTTCCACCGTGATGCCCGTACCGTCTTCAATGCGGATACCGCCGTAGAGGTAGTGCACGATGATGCCGGCAATACCGGCAACCAGCACAACCGAAGTCAAAAACGAAATGATGGTGCTCAGCAGTGGCAGGGTGGCCATGTAGAAGGTGAGATCCATGCCGAATTCTGGATCTTCCATGCCGTAGGGCACCTGGTTGAAGAACAGCAGTACCTGCTCCCAACCGTTCATTGCCGCGGTTCCGGCGAAGAAACCAATCAGAATCGGAGCACCGATAAAGACCAGACGGCGGATTGGTTCCAGCTGTTTCTGGTACTGTTCGACGTTCTGACGCAGCTGACCGGCCAGGTTTTTGGGCCGGTGTTTATATGCCAGGTGCAATGCCAGCCAGGTGATCACAGCCATGACCACACCGGCAAGGACAAATAATATGGCCTTGGTGAAGTGTTCGGTCCAGAAGACGTTCTGGTACCCCACTTGGTTGAACCACAACACCTCGGTGTACACCATGGCGAACAGCACGAATAGTACTACCAGAACACCAAGAATAATCAGTGTCAGTAGTAGTGCACCTGGACGGCGCGAACCCGCGCCCGCCGGTCGTGACTTGTCGTCGTCTCCTGAGCCTCCGTTGCCTGACGAAAAACCAAATCCGCGGTTCGACCCGCCGGAATCGTCAGAGCCACCGGAAGGATCATCCGGGCGGCCAAAAATGCCACCGAATCCTTGTCCGAAACTCACGGTAGTTCCCTATCTGCGGGCTATGCCCGACTCGTTTGATTACAAATTAGTGAAATTCTATCGAAATGCCAGCTCACGAACAGGTGGCGTGATTTGTTTCACCTGCTGGCGCATCCAGAATTTCAAGTGCTGTGTCCAGTGTATCGACACTGTAAACGGTCATGCCGTCTGGGACATGCGTAATTTCTGAACAGTTCATGTCAGGAGCCAGAAAAATGGTGGCCCCTGCCGAGGCTGCCGCCATGACTTTCTGTTGTACTCCACCAATTGGGCCAACAGTGCCGTCGGGGTCTATCGTGCCGGTCCCGGCGATGTGGCGACCATCTGTGACCGAGTCTTCGGTCATCCGATCGATCAGCGCCAGGGTGAAGATCAAACCGGCGGAGGGTCCCCCAACGTCTTGTAAGTGGATCTCAACGTCAATCGGGAAGACAAACTCTGAATCTAGGTACACGCCGATCTGATAGGTCCCGTCCTCGGCTTGGTTCACCGGGATGGTGAAGGTCTGATCGTCACCGTTGCGACGCACCCGCAGATCCACCGGTTGACCGTTGGCCTCTTGAATTGTGTTAACTAACTGCCCGTGACCGGTAATCTGCGTGCCATTGAGACTGATGATTTCATCATTGGGTTCCAAAAACTCTGCGGCTGGAGAGTCTTCAGCAAAGTCTAAAGCGAATAAGCGTTGCTGGTAGTCAATCCCCAAATGCTCCAGAGCAGCAGCCACCGCCCAGGACTGCGAATCTGCCATCGCTTCAGCGTTTTGGCTGCGAACCTCATCACCGGTAGTTTCCGGTGGATACAATAGTTCCGCCGGCGTAATCGCCGGATACGGCTGTGCTGCATGATAGAGGACTTCAAGCAGTGTCGAGGTGGACGTTGGCGGCCCAGACACAGAAATCGTGGTGAGATCCAACTGTCCATCGGTGGGATAGGTTTGGGCGCCGTCGATCTCAATCATGTCGAGGGTCTCGCCCTCAATATCGACCTGCTCCAGGGTGTCAAACGTGGGACCCGGTGATTGGATCGTATACGGGGTGGGGATAAATAATGTGGCCAGCAGCAGAATAGCCAACACGATCCCCACGCGTCTTGCCCGGGCCCGCAGTGTTGTTTTGACGTCCATATATCGCTTTCGTTCGCGGATCGATTGAGTTTTCCTAGCTTAACTAGGGTAAATTGAGACCAGCATTTTCTGGCTTCCCGTTTCTTAAAAGGACCACCGTGGACTGGCTCGTCAAACTCAGCATGAAAAATCGTGCGTTCATCGCCCTGGTCACCATTGTCATCATGGTACTGGGGCTTATCTCCCTTAACATGCTACGGCGTGAGCTGATCCCACCGGTTGAGTTACCCACGGTTGCTGTGACCGCCACCAACCCCGGGGCTTCCTCCGAACAGATGGCCCAGCAGGTGGCCGAACCCATTGAACGCCAGCTGACCGCCGTCGATAATGTCACCTCTACTTCTTCGAATTCCAGCTCGAACTTCTCAATGATCATGTTGGAGATGGAATACGGCTCCGATATTTTCCGTGCCGCATCACAGACCGACACCATTTTGAACACGCTGGAAGAGCAACTGCCCGATGGCACCACGACCCGCACCTTGACGGGTGGGTCGGCCAGTATTCCGGCCATGGTGGTGTCCATGTCCTCGGAGCTATCCCCCGGCGAGCTCAATCAGCGTTTCGACCAGTCCGCTCGATCCGATCTGGAAAATATATCTGGCATCGCTCAGGTCCAACTCTTTGGTGTTGAAGAAGAAATCGTTCGGATTGATCCCGACGACGACGCCCTGACCGAACACGGCCTGGACCGTGCCGCGATTGTAGATGGCTTAGAAGATGCCGGAGTGGTCCTGCCCGGCGGCAACATCACCGACGATGGCGAAACCCTTGATATTTCCATTGGCAAGGCCTTCGACGACGTCGATGACCTGGCTGCAACCTTATTGGCGGTTGAAGATGAGCAACCAGTGCAGTTGTCTGAGGTTGCCGATATCGAACGAACCCAAGCAGAAGCCGAAACAATTTCACGGACCAACGGCAACGACTCGATCACGCTGCTGGTGCTCCCGTCGCACGGTGCCAACTTCATTGAACTGTCTGAAGCCGCCCACGCCGTCATGGATCAAGCCGCCGTGCAAATGGGTTCCGGAACCGAATTTACGATCGTATTCGACCAAGCCGAGTTCATTGAAGACGCTATTGCCGGGCTGGCCCACGAGGGCATGTGGGGCCTGATGCTGGCCGTGCTGGTCATCTTCGTCTTCCTGTTATCCATCCGCCCCACGATCATCACGGGTATTACCATTCCGTTGTCGGTGCTGTTTGCCTTCGTGGGTTTGTTAGCCACCGGCACCACGATGAACATGATGTCCTTGGCCGGGCTGATGATCACGATCGGTCGTATGGTCGACGACTCCATTGTGGTCATTGAAAACATCATGCGCCACCTACGCCAAGCACCACCGGGTGAAACGAAAGGTAAGACGATCACCCGCGCAACCGCTGAGGTCTCGGCGGCAGTGATCTCCTCGACGGTGGTCACCGTGATGGTATTCGTGCCGATCTTGTTGGTCGAAGGACTCGCCGGAGAACTCTTTAGGCCCTTCGCCCTGACCGTTGTGCTGGCGATGATCGGTTCCACCCTGATCGCCCTGACGATTGTGCCGGTCCTTGCCTACTGGTTTATGCGTAACCAGCGCATTCGCGGTGCTGACGCTCACCAAATGCCCGGCACCGATATCCGCGTGACCGCCAACTGGCTTTCCCGGCTCTACCGCCCCATTATTGCCTGGACCATCAAATCTCGGGCTACCCGTTGGATCACCGCCTTGGGTGCACTCGTGGTATTTGCCGGGTCGTTGGCACTGGTGCCTGCGCTGAAGGTTAATCTTCTGGGCGATACCGGAATGAATATGCACACGGTGACCTATAAGGCACCACAGGGTTCCTCCCTGCAGCGCACCTCAGAACTGGCCCAGGGGCTCGAGGATGAACTGGCCCAGATCGAACAGGTCGAAACTGTCCAAACCGATATTGGTGGACAATCCATGATGGGCGGGGCCGGACCCAATCAGGCGTCGCTGACCCTGATCACCTACCCCGCTGCCGATCAGGCCGAAGTTGAAACCAATATCCAAACAACCTTGGAAACCTACTTCCAAGACAACCCGGACATTGGCGAGTTCCAGATGGAAGCCGGCGGCGCCTTGATGGGCTCCGACACGGTTGATGTTCGGCTCGATGCCCTCGACGACGACGATCTCGCCGAGGCCAGCGAAACGCTCAGTGCAGCTTTTGAGGAGCTCGACGACGTCGCACGCGTGGAATCCGACTACGCGGCAGCTCAACCATCCTTGGAGATCGTGCCCCTGGAAGATGAGATAGCCCAGTACGGTATGACCGTGCCCGAAGCGATGGGGCTGATTGCGTCCCACACCACCGATTTCCCCGTCGCCCAGGTGACCATCGATGACGCTGAACTCAACGTGCATATGGAGTCGGCAGCAACCGTGGAAACTGTTGAAGACATCGAAAATTTGGATCTCTTCGGCATCCCGCTGACCGATATCGCTGAAGTCAATCGCGTCAATATCGCCCCGTCGGTGGCAACCATCGATGCGGTGCGCACGGTCACCATCTCGGTCACTCCTGCTTCCACCGATAACGTCGGCGCAACGACCGCTGCTTTGACCCAAGCCATTGACGACGCAGAGCTCCCCGAAGGTGTACAAACCGAATTAGCCGGTGTGGCCGAGGAGATCGATACGACATTCCAGCAGTTGGCTCTGGCCATGGCCGCAGCCATCCTCTTGATCTACGTCGTGTTGGTATGGCAGCTGAAATCTCTGGTACAACCGTTGATCCTCTTGGTTGCGATCCCCTTTGGTGCCACCGGCATGATCCTGGCCCTATTAGTCACCGATACTCCGCTAGGAGCCACAACCCTGGTGGGTATGCTGATGCTCATTGGTATTGTGGTGACCAACTCGATTGTGTTGATGGACTTGATTAACCAATATCGACGACGAGATGCGAACCTTGATCAGGCGATCATCGCTGGCGCACAGAACCGTGTCCGGCCAATCATTATGACGGCCGCTGCGACCATCGGCGCGATGATCCCACCAGCTCTCGGCTTAGCCGGACAATCCAGTTTCGTGTCCGCCCCGATGTCCATCGCTGTGATCGGTGGACTGATCGCATCAACCCTAATTACCCTGGTCATCGTTCCGGTCTTGTATCGTATGACGGAAGGCACTGCTGAAACGTTGGCCAAACGGCAAGCAAAACGTGAACAAGAAGCGCTAGAGATTCACTCAGCGCAAAGCTAACAAAGGCTATTTTTTCAACCCGTCGCTACAGTAACGTGGAGTGTTATGAGCAACCAAGGTCCAGCAAACGGTGATGACCAAGATCCAATGGAGGAGATGTTCCGTCGCATGTTCGGCGACAACGCTCCTGATCCCGAAGAAATCCAACGCGCCATGCAACAGTTCGGTGCGTCCGGCATGCCATTTGATCCCTCAATGATGGATCCACAGATGATGCAAAACATCATGGCGCAGTTCCAGTCCATGATGGCATCCTCGGATGACGATGGCCCGGTGAAATGGGACCTAGCCAAACAAACAGCACGACAATCCATTGCCGGCCAAGATCCGTCAGTCGGCTCTTTTGCCGCCAAAGAAATTGACGACGCCTTACGGGTGGCCGACGCCTGGCTCGATCAAGCCACGACCATTGAAGCCGCTAATGTACCCATCGTCGCGTGGTCACGCGCCGAATGGGTCGAAGCGACCATGGAGAACTGGCGAGAAATGACCGAACCGGTGGCGGTCTCCTTATCCGAAGCACTAACCCGAGCAATCACCGAGCAGCTCCCGGGACAACTTCCAGAAGAACTCCAAGCAGCATTTGGTCAGATGCAGCCCATGATGAAGAACCTTGGCGGGTCGATGTTTGGGCTGCAATTAGGCCAGGCCATTGGTGAACTAGCCCAAGAGGTTCTATCCGGTACCGACACTGGCTTCCCAATCGCGGGACAACGTATGGCCATGCTGCCAGTTAACATTGAGGAATTCGGTGACGGGCTATCGGTTGAAGCCGATCAGGTGCGCATCTACCTGGCTCTGCGTGAAGCCGCTCGCATGCGGTTATTTGCCAACTCGCCATGGCTTGCCCGCGACTTGATGGCCATGGTTCAACAGTACGCCGCCGGTATCAGCATCGACGTCTCGGCTATCGAAGATGCCGTCCAAACACTTGACCCAATGGACCCCGAGTCCATGAATCAGATGTTTTCCGGTTCGATGTTTATCCCCGAGCCCGAAGGAGCTCAAAAGGCTGCCATCGATCAACTCGAAACCCTCTTGGCCCTCATCGAAGGCTGGGTCGATGTGGTTGTAACAGAAGCCGCCAAACCACTTGAGTCGGCTGAAGCCCTACGCGAGATGATCAACCGTCGTCGTGCAGCGGGTGGACCGGCCGAACACGCCTTCGGCTCGTTGGTTGGGCTAGATCTCCGTCCGCGCCGTCTCCATGACGCCACGAAACTCTGGACGATCATCCAAGAAGCCGAAGGTGTAAAATACCGCGACGCGATTTGGGAATCACAGCTCCGGTTGCCAACCAACGAAGACCTTGATGATCCCGAGGGTTACATTAAACGACGTAAGACTGCTGATGAACAGTCTGCAAGTCTCGATGACGACCTCAAGAAATTGCTCGAAGGTGGCTTCGACGAAAACTAGTCGTAGGCATTTGGAAACGGCGTATCGTCACCGCGGCGTTGAGCAAATGCAACTCCGTCTAAAAAGGCGTCGGCTTCGGCCATTCTGGGATAGCGGCGAGTAAAATCCTGAAATTCCTGGCCGTGGCCGGCGTATTTTAAATGCGCTAGTTCGTGGACCAGCACACCGTCAATGACCCACTGGGGCATACCCCGAAGCATGGTAGAAATCCGTATTGCCCCGGTGGTCGCGGTACACGATCCCCATAGCGTGGTTTGTCGATCTGACCAAACCACCGATGTGGGACGGACTTCTGCCTTGAGCCAGACTCGGGCCAAGTGCACAGCTCGCTCAAACAATTCCGGGTTTGATTGAAATCGGTTGCTACGGCGTTGACGGGCTTTGATTTTTGCAATCAAACTGCGGGCAGAGCTCACGATCTCGGCGTCTCGCATGTTCATCGGCACAGACAGCTGAATCATTCCGTCTCGTACCGAAGCTGAAATCGTCTTCCGACGGCGTGAAGAGGCAATTAACCGAATGGGCTCCCCGTCAATTTCCACCACGGATGCGATACGACCGCCGGACAACTGTTGGATATTCTCACGTACTAAAGTTGAAATAGTGTTCATGCCCTTCATGCTGCCGCACTGATACGGCCCTCGGGCCACAGCAGTGTTTGGATGTGGATATCACTGGTGTCCAGTGAATATTGTGGAAAACCCGCTCAAGAATGTCCACCGGTGGCACATCATGGTAACACCCTGCAACGCTGAGGAGTCACCATGCAAATCAATCCTGGCCTGTCGATCACCTACGTGTCGGAGAGCCACATTCAACTCGGATCAGGTTTTCGGGCATTAGAACTCACCGGGGTGACCAAACCCGTGGCTGATTTCATCGATGCATTACGCATCGGCATTATTGACGGCTACGAATATCATGCGGCCCAGCAATGTCAGGTCCCCGAATTTGATTGTCACGTGCTGCTGACAAGGCTGCGTCCCGTCCTGGTCTCGACACCAACGGAGGAGTTCTTTGTCAGAAGCGAAGACCCGGAACATCGAGGTAGTCTGGCTGGCTTACGCTGCGTCACCCCCGTATTTGCCCGGGGTAAATTACACGGTTTGGCCGCACAAGACCGGCAACAGTTTCAGACCCAACGCTACGGTGCATCCCTGCAGATCTTCGGATTGGGTCGAACTGGTACGGTGCTGACGAGAATATTGCGGGATTCTGGCATTGGCCACCTCAATGTTTGGGATTCGGCACGAGTAACGTCGGCAGATGTCGGCACCGGGCTGGCGGAAGAAGACATCGGACAGGTGCGTTCTTTAGCTGTGGCAACGGCCAGTAATCCGAAACTTCAACGCCCAGTAGTCCATCCCACCGGTTGGTTGAAACAACCAGAACTTTCAACGTTGGCAACCGTGCATATTACATTAGGTGCAGCCCATGCCGAAACGATTGCCCAAGCAAAACAGCAGCGGCATCCATATCTTGCCGTAGTGATTCGTGACGACGAAATCGACATTGGTCCCTGGGTAGTCCCCCAAGCCACAGCTTGTCCGTTGTGTTTAGACGATGCCAGCTCCAATGCTGTACGTGCACAACGTGCCAGCGCACTCTATGAGAATCGCGGTGGCATTGAGACAGTTGCCGGAGCGCATCTTGTTGCAGGACTCATCGCAACAGATGTTCTAACCATGATTGATTCACAGCATTTACGCCATCAGGTACCCAAAACGAAATACGGTCTCGTCCCTGGGTTACACCTCAACACATTCACTCGAGTACATCTAGCCAATGGATGGGTGCAGACCTTTACGATTGAGCCGCTCACGGGCTGCTGCGTCGCACTTCACGAACCTAAGATCGCCAGCACATCGGCGCCATAACGTTCCAATTTTTTGGGGCCGATACCCGGTAGCTGTCGAAGTTGCTGTAAATCAGTGGGCATCTTTTCAGCGATCGCCACCAAAGTGGCATCAGTGAAGACAACAAATGCCGGTACCTTGTCTTCGGATGAAACCGCTTTGCGCCAACCAACGAGTTTGTCGAAAACATCTTGATCGTACGTGGGCGGACAGTTCTCACACCGTCCTATCTTGCGTTCGGCACCGTTCGATAAAACGGCCCCACAGGTACGACATTTCGCGACCTTCGCTCCCCGTACGCGCTTGCGAGGCTCGGAGGCTGTACCTGATGACTGCTGCATCGTAGACGTCCTAATCGCCTGGAGGAATCGTGACGGACGACGGCTTGCCCGTCCTCCTGCAGACCGGGAGAGCGACCAGGACAAATACAACCGTGTTTTTGCACGGGTAATACCCACATAAAATAACCGTCGTTCTTCGTCAACGTTTTTGTCATCCGTTGCAAAGCTAATCGGCATGAGTCCCTCAGTCAGTCCTACAAGAAATACCGAGTCCCACTCCAACCCCTTGGCCGAGTGAATCGATGCCAGCGTCACGCCGTCCATAACCGGAGCATGCTGGTGGGAAGCTCGCTCATCTAGTTCAGCAACGACTACGTCTAAGGTGACTTGGTCGCCTCGTGCCTCGACCAGATCTTCGGCAAGGTTCACTATGGCATTGAGCGATTCCCAGCGTTCACGCACCGCACCCGACTGCTGCGGAGCCGCCGGCGTGTACCCCAAAGACGCCAACACATCTTTGATGCGAGCGACCACATCACGTCCGGCCACTCCCTCAGCAGATTTTGCCGCTGCGCGGAGTTGCAAGATGCCGTCACGGACTTCTCTACGGTTGAAGAAGCGTTCAGCACCGCGCACTTGATACGAAACTCCGGCATTACTGAGCACTTGTTCAAAGTTTGCCGACTGCGCATTCGTCCGGAATAAGATGGCGATATCCGAACCTTTATGGCCCGCAGCCAACAGCTGCTGAATCTGTTCGGTAACCCATTCGGCTTCAGCTTGCTCATGAGTGCATTCTGCAAACACAGGAGCTGGGCCAGACTCGCGTTGCGACAACAGTTCCAGGGGTTCAGGCCACCGCGGCATGCCCGACCGGTGTGCTTTCGTGCGTTCCAACAGCAATCGATTCGCCAGATCTACGATCTGCGGCGTGGAACGATAATCTCGGATGAGTTTGATCTGAGTCGAGTTGGGAAATTCCTGACCAAAGTCCAGTAAGTAATCTGCGGTGGCTCCGGTAAAGGAGTAGATGGTTTGCGAGGTATCTCCCACGACACATACGTCATCCCGGTCGCCCAGCCAGGCTTTGAGCAATCGGTACTGTAATGGCGAGACGTCTTGAAATTCATCCACCAAGAAGATTCGGTATTGCTTACGAACCGTAGCGGCAATACGAGGTTCTGATTCTAAGATACCCACCATGATCAACAGCACATCTTCAAAATCGATCAATCCCCGATCGGATTTCAGATCCTCATAGGCTTGAAATAACCGGGTTACCGCAATCAAGTCCCAGCCGGCTGGCATAGTGCGATGTGCCGACTGCTGGTGATAGGTCTGCGGCGTCAACATGTTGAATTTTGCCCATTCGATTTCGCCGGCGAGGTCTCGAATGGTGGCTTTGTCGGTGCTCATCCGTAACCGTTGGGCCGCTTCGATGATGAGGTTGGTTTTATGATCGACCAGCCGGGGCATATCCCCGCCGACAGCGTGCTGCCAGAAGTACTGTAACTGGCTCAAAGCTGCGGCGTGAAAAGTCCGGGCTTGAACACCATGGGCACCGAGATCCCGGAGTCGCGAGCGCATTTCTGCGGCAGCTCGTGCGGTGAAGGTCACGGCAAGTATGTTGTACGGGTTATAGACACCCGTGGCTACGCCGTAGGCAATCCGGTGGGTGATGGCCCGTGTCTTACCCGTTCCCGCACCGGCAAGGATTCGTACTGGGCCGCGCAACGCGGTGGCGGCCTGCCGTTGTTCAGTGTCGAGGCCGGCGAGGATGTCTTCTGGAGTCTGCAATCTAATTCTCTAAAGTCCTGGGTTGTGGCAAGGGTCCACCGTACCAGTGGCTGATCAGGTGGTGGGCGATCGAGGAGGCACCGGGAATGAACATCCGTCCATTTTCAACCTCCTCGCGTAATTCATCGCGAGTAAACCACCGCACTTCGGCTATTTCTTCTTTATCGGCCAAGGCATCCTCGGGACGGCTTGTATGGCCAATGAACCCCAGCATCAATGATTGTGGAAAAGGCCACGGTTGAGAGCCCATGTACTTCACGCCTTCTACAACTACCTGGGATTCTTCATACACTTCACGCTTGACTGCCGCTTCCAACGACTCTCCGGGTTCCACGAAGCCGGCTAAAGCAGAATAGCGCTTATCTCCCCACGCTTTATTATTGCCCAACATGGCGCGGTCCTGGGGGTCGGTGATAAGCATGATGACGGCGGGGTCGGTTCGCGGGAAGTGTTCGGAGCCATCTTCTGGGCATACCTGCACCCAACCTGAAGATTTATATTGGGTCTTTGCTCCGCAGCGCGGACAGTGTTTATTGACCTTATGCCAGTTTGCTATGGCCACAGCAGATACGAAGATACCGACGTCGCGATCATCAAGTCCGGCAGCGATATCGAAGACACCGAGCCACTCGACGTAGTCGGGGTGTTCAACCCTGACACCACCGGTCTCTGGGTCCTGCAGTGTTGGTGCAGCAGTGTCTGAATTGGCGACCAATAAGATGATTTCTACATGCTCTGCAGCAGGTTCAACGAATTGACTGTGCTGAGACCGGTGATGCGCCGAACGTCCCAGATACACTGCGTCGTCAGGAAGATCACCATCGGGTGCTGCAAGGACGATCTGGCCCGAAAAGACGGGGGCTGTTCGACCGTGCAACCACAGAACCCGGGTATTGGGACGCTCCCACAGCTCAGACAATAATGTCTCGTCATCACGAAGTTCGGTACCCCGATCGACATCGTCACGGGCTAGGGGCAATCGTCCAAGAGCGGGCAGCATATCCATGGATTCCAGCTTAGTCGGCATTCGAAGTTTTTCGACTCACCATGGCCGTGCACACCAACCGTGTGCGATCCCGCGTAAGGTAGATGTGATGAAACGTACCGCCATGGAACTAGCAGCACTGGCCTCGGCCGCCATGCCGGGGCTTGACATTGTCCAAGCCGCCGCGTCACCTGACGACCCGCGAGCCTTTGACTCAGCCATCGTGACCGATACGGATAATAATCACTGGCGCGTACGTGCTCCTCGCCATTCTCAGGCTGCATTCCGTCTAGAGACCGAGATCCAAGTGCTATCCGGGTTTACCCCTGCCATCAGGGCACATCTGCCGTTCCGGGTGCCTTCAGTTGCCGGTGCGGTGCAAATTGATGGACTACGGACCTTCATTTATCACCAAATGCCCGGTGCTCCGATTGATTTGGCCACCATCACCCAGGCTGAAACACAAACCATTGATGACATCGGCCGGATCATCGCAGCAATTCACAAACTTCCAAGTGCTGTTGTCGAAACCGCAGACTTACCGGCCTATGGTGCCGAGCAGTCACGGGCCCGGATGCTCTCCGAACTTGATCAAATGGCGCTCACAGGCAAGGTCCCTGCAGACCTGTTGCGTCGCTGGGAAAATGCGTTTGAAGAACGCCAGATGTGGACGTTCGTACCCCGAGTGGTCCACGGGGATTTTGATGAAACCTCACTATTAATTGACCGGAACCGGGCGGTAGGAGTTACCGCTTGGACCGATCTGCACATTGGCGATCCGGCCCGTGATTTTATGTGGCTTGCTTCGACAGGGTCCATCGAGTTTCGGGATGCTGTCATCTCGTCCTACCACCGACACATGAAGCTGCCCGCAGACCAGGTCGATCTGCATCTGATGCGTCGTGCCGCTTTGGCTGCTGAATTCTCCTTGGGCAAATACCTCATGTCTGCGATCCATGCCTCTGACGACGCAGTCATCGCAGAAGCCCAGTCAATGCTTAAAGATTTAGCCGCTGACATCGACCACACGGGTGGCCACGATGTCGGCCAGCAATTCTGGGAGCCAGTCGCCACTGCAGAACCCGTGGGGATCAGTGACGAAGACGCCTCTGACACCGAGCCGGCAGCTCCATCCGAGTCCGCGCCAGTCGAGACCGTCGAGGAAGAAGACCACGACGACACAGATGACGTGCAAACTGACACTGATGTGGAGTCAACTGAAGCACAAGGGACCGCCTCTGATGTTGACCAGGTCCCAGGAGATAACGAAGAACCTGATACCGATGATGACGAGCAGACGGAGCCCATCGAAGACTCCCAGACTGCTGATCGTCAAGACGGCGGGGCTGAACTGGTTGTCCACTCGTTAACGGATGCCGGGGAGATCGTTCGTCACGATGCTCCCCAGCCCACAGCAGAGGACGACGACACTCAACCCATATCCTGGAAGGTCGTGCAGGAAAACCTGCGCAAAGATTAGTCCTCGTCACCAAATGCAGCAGCCAGTAATTTCTCCAGTTGGGCTGCGCTAGCAAAGTCTTGAGGCGTCTTTTCAACCCCGTGAGCTAAGTACACAAATTTTCCAGTGATATTCTCCAGCGGAATGCCGTGCAGACGCGACCATGCAAGCCGGTAAATCGCCAGCTGGAGACTGCGGTGCGGCATTTCCGCGTCGCTTGGGACACGCCCTGTCTTCCAATCCACCAGCTCCCACCGCGCTTCGGGATCAAATTCGATATTTGGGTCTCCCCCATGACGAAACACTGCGTCAATACGCCCACGCAACGTCAACCCAGCAACAGAGGTTTCCACCGCGGCCTCAATCATGACAGGTGCTTTTTCCGCCCAATCTGAGACTTCGAATTTTTCGCGCAGCTCAGCAAGACCGGTGACTTCATCCCATTCGGCATCCACTAAGACTTCGGTATCTTCAATATCCAGCATCGGCGTCAGCCCAGGCCGGTTCTTGGTGTAGAAGTGCTCAATCCATTCGTGGACAAGTGTGCCTTCTCGTGCAGCAGCAGTCGGACGCTGCGGCATAGGTCGACGAATCTGACGTGCCACCGCATCCGGATTATGTGCCAGTTCAACAAAGCGACTAGTAGAAATGTGTTCTGGCATCGGGACGTCGTGGGTGACCGGCATATTTGCTCGGTCCAACACCCAATCAATGCGTTGGGCCAGATCCTCGTCGAGCTGGATGGGCGCCCCGGTGGCATGCCGAACGCGCTGCGCGGCACGAGTCAAAACTTCTCTACGTGGGTGGCTTCTACGCACCTGGATGGAAGCTTGTGTTGGTTCCGGCAGTCTGCCGTCGTCGCGGGCCTCCACTTGAAAATGCACCGGCCCATCAAGCGGATCGAAAGGCCACTGGGCTACCAGTGCCTTAGCCCGGCGAGGATTTTCTTCCGGGAATTCTTCGGCCCAGTGAGCTTTCTGGTTGAGGCCATAATGCTCGTCGTAGGCCACCATCTCTTCCAAAAAGACAGACATCGTTTGAGGACGGCTCGACGTACCCTCCCAATATGAGCCAGAGACCCACAAGAGATCTTTGGCTCGGGTAAATGCCACATACGCAAGGCGACGTGCTTCTTCCAACTCGTGGCGTTGGACCTTTTGTTTGAGACTCAGCACCTCACGGCCATGCGTTTCGGACAGCTCATCGGCCATCTTTGCTGTGAGTGTGTCCACCCCGGATAGTCCTGCCCACTCGCGGCGGTCACCGGCAAATTGTTGATCCCATGACGGAAGGGTGGCGCAGTCTCCCCGCAATGGCCAAGGCAGATCGCCTCGACTGGTGCTGGTCCACAGATCCACTTTATTACCAGGGAAAGTATTTTGCGTCAGCCCTGGAACAAATACGGCATCCCATTCCAAGCCCTTTGAAGCGTGCATGGTCATGATTTGAACCGCACCGGGTTTGGGCTGTTCGGGTGGCATGTCCAGCCCGTCTTCTTCTTCAGCGGCGGTTTCAAGCCACGTGAGGAATGTGATGAGGTCCAGGGTCCGGGTTTGGTCCGCCGAGGCTTGGAAGCTTTCGGCGATGCGCAAAAACTCATCCAAATAGCGTCGTGCTTCAACGGACTGATGACCGGGGCGAACCCCGACTTCGACCCCTAGACCCGTGATGTTTTCGATGTGACGAATCAGGGTTGGGATGGGCAAGTGAATTTGACGCATCAGGTCACTGATCAACAGCCGAACTGTGTGGAGTCGTTGGAAACCATCTTCGCTGAACGTTTGGCCTCGGCTACTGACCCAGTTGTCCTTGGGCAAGCGCAGCAAGGCACTGACCATAGAGGGATGATCGATATCTTCAAGCGCTGAGGTGTCAGCATCCAGCGGATCATTGCGCGTCTGATATTCCAGGGTTCGTGCGAACTGGTTCAGGACCCACAGATCCTCAGGACCTATGCGCCAGCGAGCATTCGTTAGCAATCGCAGTAGGCCATCGGATTCTTGGGGTTCGGCCAAAACTTTCAGGATCGCAACGATCTCGATGACCTCGGGAATCGTCAAGAGCCCGGCTAGGCCAACTACCTCATAAGAGATGCTACGGGCTTCGAGTGCTTCGATCAGGGGGTCGAATTGTTTTTTCGTACGGCACAAAATAGCAGCAGTGGTCGTGCCATCGACGACGTCGAGCTCTTGGATGCGCTTGGCCAGATCACTGGCTTCTTCATCAGCCGAGCCAAACCAGTTCAGCTCCACGGTTCCGGTTCCTGCCCCTGGTCTGGCTTGGAGTTCAGGAATGATATGGCCGGTGTCGGCTTCTTCACGTAAGGGTTGTGCTACATGGTTAGCCATGTCCAAGATTCCACGGCTATTCCGCCATGCGGTAGTGAGAACCAGTTGTTGGGCGCCAAATTCTTCAACGAATGAAAATAGCTGTCCTGCCGATGCACCACGGAATCCATAAATCGATTGGTTCGGGTCGCCAACTGCAGTCACTGAGTGCGAAGATTGGGTACCGTCGGCGCGGCCGAACAGGTATGAGAACAGCTTGAGCTGGGCATGCGAGGTGTCCTGGAATTCGTCCAGGAGGACGATCTTATATTTTTCACGTTCGATGGCCCGCACTTCGGGTAACTGGGTGGCGATCAAGGCGGCATAGCGCACGAGATCGCCGTAGTCCATGACGTTACTGGCCTTTTTGAGCTCAAGGTAATCGGTGACCATGTCGGCGATTTTGCTGCGAAGCTTCAGGCTGGTGAAGATCGAGTTGGTGCTAGCGGTGGATTTGCCTTCGGGCAGCCCCTGCCCGAAA
The DNA here is from genome assembly GCF_001657475.1 of Enteractinococcus helveticum. Classification (GTDB taxonomy): domain Bacteria; phylum Actinomycetota; class Actinomycetes; order Actinomycetales; family Micrococcaceae; genus Yaniella; species Yaniella helvetica. Next base: position 403,749 of record NZ_LXEY01000022.1, on the reverse strand, counting down.
GTGAACATCTCTGCCAGAGCCTGTTTGACTTGGCCTGGTTCTACGAGGTGCTCCGCGCAGTCACCGGCCAGTTTGGAAACAGCTTTAATCGTCGAGGACAACGGCCTGTCGCGCACGCCGGCGGCAATACTGGTAGCTAAATCTTCAGAGTCAACATCCGAGAGGTCAATATCGGCGTCGTGTTCCCGAACGACTTCGGTGATCAGTTGGTGAGTCTCGGCTTCCCCGATAAGTCGAGAATCCGGTTCGACCCCGATTCGTAGCCCATGGTCGGCGACCAAAGTATTGGCATAGGAGTGGTACGTGGTCACAGTGGCTTGACCGATGTCGGTGGTATCGAAGTCCAACTCGATGTCTTCACGTGCAGCCAACCGTTCAATGGCAGTGTTGATGCGAGTTTCCAGTTCACCGGCTGCTTTGCGGGTGAAGGTCACCCCCAGGACCTCTTCGGGCCGAACATAACCGTTGGCGATCAACCAAATGACTCGGTCAGTCATCGTGTGCGTCTTGCCAGAGCCTGCACCCGCCACAACCAATAGCGGATCTGGTCCAGCCTCAATGATCGCGGTTTGCTCGTCCGTTGGATACAGGCGTTTGTCGGCGGGTTTGTGGTCTTCGAGCAGATCCGTCAGCTCGCGTGCGGTGTAGCGCGGTGCATGTCCCCACGTTAGATCAGCCATTCGGTTACCTGTTGTCCTTCCTTACAGATGGGGCACAGTGTGGTCAGCTTGCAGTCATCAGCATCGTGCACTGTATAGAAGTATGGCCCTTGCACCCAGCGGGCGGCATCGGCAATGTCTTGTTCAGCCCAGGTCATACCGTCATCCAACGGGGCTTGGGGCTGAATATTGACAGACTTATTCGTTGTGCCCAGTTGAACCAGCGCTGCACCTGCGGGTTGACGACTCGGCACGATATCTTGCAGCGCACCAGCTTTGACCATGGCCTGATAGACACCCAATTGCGGCAGTCGTGCCAGGCGAGCACCCGTAACCTGCGAGGCACCGGTTTTCAGATCAACGACGTAAGGGCGGCCCTGGGCGTCGACTTCGACCCGATCAATAATACCGTTGAGTTGAACCTGAACCTCGTCAAAGTCCATGTCCACAGTCACACGATGCTCAGTGTCAACGAGTTGGCGGGGGCCAAAGGCTTCAGCGGTCTTGCCCCGACCGGTCTGATAACCTGCCCGCATACCGGAGACATACTCATAGTAATACTCCAAGGTGCGTTGTGCTTTAGCATATAGGGCGTCGTATTCCCAGCCGGGGGCAATTCCAGCCTCGGCCGCAAGCACGGGGAACTTTTCTTTGAGTTCTGCAAACATATCGGCCACGGAGGCATCTGGGAACTTCTCAGCGATCGCGTGGATAAAGGTTCCGGTTGCTGCAGCAGGGTGGGTTCCAGCGGTGGAGATTTGATAGATGAACCATTGCAACGGCGACTCAACGGCGGTCTCCACCGTTGATGGCGACAGGCGCACTCGGTTGGGAACGCCGTGTTCATCGACACCATGAATTGGTGCGGTCGTTGATAGGTCGACTAGTCCCCACCAATGGCCTGGTTCAGCGGTGCCAATCCCACCATCGGCTAGTACTGCGAGCGCATTGGCGGCCTGATCGCCACGGGTTTCAAGCGCTTCTGCCTCGACGGGGTCGACAGTACTGAGGAGGTTTCGTTCGGTCTCTTCCAAGGTCCGGCGCAGGTGGATCACCAAGCCGTCAGCCGTGAGCGGGGTCGCTACCGTTGTGTATGGACGTACGGGTTCATCGTCGGTAGGTTTCCACGGGTCAAGACGATCAATGAACATCGACGGCTGGTGATCCGCGTCGGCAACAGCGGTACCAATCAGCCGACGGGAGGCCCGTGATATTGCCGCAGCAAAAGTCCGCAGCTCATCGTGACGTACCTGAGCGATGCGCTCGTTAATCAGCTGTTGTCCGGCGGTGCCAGTGACTTCTTCGACAAGCTCTTGGGTGTGCAATAGCTGCCCCCGCAATCGTGTATTCGGCCAAACGCCTTCTTGAACCCCGACGACAAACACGGTGTCCCAGTCACGTCCGGCTGCTGTCGTTGGTGTCAGGACAGAAACCCCTGACTGACCGGCACGTGCCGAGAGGGTATCCATAGGCAGATCTTGTTCTGCTAAATACTGGGTGAAACCAAGGGCGGTCTGACCCGGGAACTGCACGACATAACGTTCAGCTGCTTCAAAAAGCGCTACAGCCGTATCAAGGTCGCGGTTGGCACGAACCGATGCGTTTGGATCATCAGATAACGCTTGCTGTTCCCACACGTCGCCGACATCTGGTAGGGCAGTCTCCCACCCTGCCCACAACACCATTTCAGCAGAGGCCTGCTCTTCGATGGTCGCTTTGACCATGGCCGCCAGCATGCGCCCGATGCGTACTGCCCCGGCTGCATACCGCGGCATACGCTGATCAGCGTCCAGTGCAAGAAGTTCGAAGGCCCGATCAGTGTCGGACACCAATAGATCAAGCAGGTGTGTGGAATCACGGGTGCCACCGGCGTCGCGTTCCACTGCCAGAAGACGACGACGTAGATTGCGCAGCTCCACCGGCGTAGAGGTGCCATAGCGTCCGGTGATCAACCAATGTAAGTCTGCAGGCTCTAGTCCGGTGGCGGTTTCGGCACCGCCGTGTGCAACGGCATCCGCTGCTGCGGTGAGCACGAGTAAGGGCGCTGCGGCCGGTTGCTGGTTGAGCATGACTTCGGAAATCGACCGAACCACTGGAATCGCTTCGGTTTCAAGCGCGGTAGCGACCTCAGCGACTTTGGCAGAGGTGCGAGCAAGAACTGCCACGTCTTCAAATGCAACGCCATGTCGGTGGTGCAATTCCAAAATCTGTTGGACGATAAACAGGTGCTCTTGGACCGGTGATGCCAATCGGTGAACTGTGACGGCGTCGTCATGAGCTGCCGCGCTGAGATGTGATCGGGCATCCGGCAGGCCACCGATGGCAGGGATTCGTCCCACAGTCCGCTGATAGGCGCCGTGCAGTGATGAACCGAGCCGATATCCCTTCTCTAAGGTCACGGTGGTGGCATCAGGGGCTAATATCTCTGGCCAATTCACTAATGCTTGTGGGCGGGCACCGCGGAATCCTTGGACGGTGGTGTCTGGGTTGACGGTGATGAGGACATCCCGGTTGGCTCCGATAAGTTGGATCAGCCGGTGGATGGCTGGGGTGGCATCTTGGAAGTCATCAATAATGATGTGTTTGATGCGTTGTGTTTCCACAGCCGCGAAATCGGGATTGGCTTCCCACAGCTTGACCGCTGCGGTGATCAAACCTGAGGGGTCATAGGCATCAGCACCGGATAGGTCCAACACATCGCGATAATCCTGCAAGATTGTTGCAGCAGCAACCCATTCAGTACGCCCTTTTGTGCGGCCCAAGACTTCGAGGTCCCCGGGTTCAATACCGTATTCAGCACATCGGTCAATCAGTTCGCGCAGTTCGTGGCGCAATCCACGCAGACCCACGGCCTGTTTCAAACTGTCTGGCCATTCGATAGTCAGCTGTGGATCCGTGACGTAGCCTTCGATCAGTTCCGCAATCAGCCGGTCCTGTTCGGCACCGGCCAGCAGGCGCGGAGTGGCACCTTCTGCTTCTCGTATCCTGTGAATCAGGTCAAAAGCATATGAGGAAAACGAGCGCACCGGTGTCTCAGCACGTGAATCAACTGATTCGTAATTAAGACGTGCCGTGAGATAGTCGCGAAGCTGTGCCGCCCCGGTACGGGTATTCGTCAAGAACAAGACCTCGTTGGTGGCAACACCCGAGGTGATCTTTGAGACGGCGTATTCGACAGCCGTGGTGGTTTTTCCGGTGCCTGGCCCACCCAGCACCATCAGCGGGCCGTGTCCAGCGGGTTGGTTGACCACCTCATGTTGGCCAGCGTCGAGTATTGGGGCAGGACGGTAGAGGTTTCGAGGCCGAAGCAGTCGCGGAGTTGACACCATGGCTTCCATTGAACCACTTTTCTTACCGGAGGGGTCAACCTTATCCACACGTCGGCTCGCAATCCCCAGGCAGTTCAGTTCTGACGTACAAGCAGGTATTTTGGAAGCATGACGACTGCGGCAAGCATATTATCCATCCCTGGGCCGGATGAACCCTGGCACACCGGGACATTGCTGGGGTTTGACCTTGAAACCACCGGGAAGAATCCTCATACCGCGCGCATCGTCACGGCCTCCATCGTGCTGCTGGATCCTGCAGGCAGTGTGCGCGCTCATTCCGAGTGGCTGGTAAATCCCGGGGTAGAAATCCCGGCGGAAGCCGCTGCCGTCCACGGCATCAGCACTGACTACGCTCGCGAGCACGGTATGGACGCCGCCAGAGGGTTAGGGGAAATCGTTGCGACGCTAAGGGATTTTATGTATCACCGCGTTCCTATCGTTGCCTACAACGGAGTGTATGACTTCACCGTACTTAGTGCGGAAATGGCGCGACGCGACATGGGCGATTTCGCAGTGGCCGGCGTTGTTGATCCGTACATCTTAGATAAACACGTCGACACGTACCGCAAGGGAAAACGCACCCTCGAAGCAGTCAGCGAACTCTACGATGTGACGCTTGATCAGGCTCATACTTCCTTGGCGGACTCGGTAGCCGCCGCGCAAGTAGCACAAGCAATCGTGGCCAAATACCCCGGGCATTTTGATACCCCGCTTGAGACGATTTTCAATCAACAGATCCGCTGGAAAGCGGCCCAGGCTGCCAGCTTCGAACAATTTTTGCGCCGAAAAGATCCAGACGCCACAGTGTCCCGCGATTGGCCCGTAGAAAAACTTTCGGTACCCGATTCAGTGCTCTAACCAGCTCAAATTCTCTGGCTTTATGAAGATACGCGATACTTTCAGTTACGTGTAGATGACAGCTTAGGGACGGATTTCGCTCGCTTCTGCTTCGCCGAACGGCGCCAATGGTTACATTTTGTTCATAGTGGCGTAAACTCTGAGATGTGAATCACCCTGCTTTCAAGTAATGTGAATCATGCGTTGCGTTGAGACAAAACCTAGCGCAACATCAATTGCTTGCACTTACCCTTGAACGGAGATCCCGTATGCAACCCAAAAGGATGCTCAAATACGTTGCAGCGCTTTCAGTCGCAGCCCTGGCATTGACTGCCTGTGGCGGCGGAGGAGACGATGCCGACGGCGGCACTGCTGAAGGCGACATGGTCATCAATGCCCATGGCACTGAACCACAAAACCCGCTGATCCCAACGAACACGAACGAAGTCGGCGGCGGACACATCGTCGATGCGATCTTTGCCGGCCTCGTATCGTATGCTACCGATGGCTCCACCGAGCTTGAGGTCGCTGAGTCGATCGAATCTGAAGACAACTTGACCTGGACCATCAAGCTCAATGACGGCTGGACCTTCTCAGATGGCACTCCTGTCACCGCAAATTCGTTCGTTGATGCCTGGAACTACGGCGCGAACCCAGACAACGCCCAGCTCAATGCATATTTCTTCAACCCGATTGAAGGAACCGATGACGAGGGCAACAGCACCGAAGGTGAAACCCTGAGCGGTCTGGAAGTTATCGATGACCTAACTTTTGAGGTCACCCTAAAGGAAGTCGCAGCAGACTTCCCCGATCGACTTGGCTACTCCGCATACTTCCCACTGCCAGAAGTTGCTTTTGAAGACATGGAGGCCTTCGGCGAAAAACCGGTTTCTAATGGTCCCTATGTCCTGGATGAATGGAACCACGATGTCGATGCAGTCCTATCGACCACCCTGATTACGAGGGTAACCGCACTCCACAAAATGACGGCCTAACCTTCAAGTTTTACACTGACCCAGATGCTGCCTACACCGACGTCCAGTCTGGCGTTTTGGACATCATGGACCAGGTCCCACCATCTGCTGTCTCAACCTTCCAGGACGATGAGAGCATCCAGGCTTTCACCGAACCAGGCTCAGTCAACGGCACCATCACCATTCCAAGCAGCATGGAACACTTTGGTGAAGATGAAGAAGGCCAACTCCGTCGTCAGGCCATCTCCAAGGCCATTGATCGCGAGGCCATCACTTCGACCATTTTCGATGACACCTATACTCCCTCCACCGATTTCTCTAGCCCGCTGATGCCAGACTTCACTGAAAACATTGAAGGTGCAGAAGTACTGGAATTCGATGCTGAAGAAGCCAAAGATCTGTGGGCACAAGCTGATGAAATCAGTGAATTTACCGGTTCGTTCCAACTCTCATACAACGCTGATGGTGCCGGAAACCGTGAATGGGTGGAAGCAGTCACCAACCAGATTCGTGAAAACCTCGAAATCGACGCTGAACCAAATGCGTTTGCCGCCTTCGCCGAATTCCGTGAGCTCATCACCAACCGTGAACTGGATACTGCCTTCCGTACCGGCTGGCAGCCTGATTACCCATCGGTTTACAACTACCTGGGCCCAATCTTTGGAACCGGAGCAGGCGCTAACGACGGAGATTACTCCAACCCAGACTTCGACCAGCTACTGCGCCAAGCAGCCGCCGCTGAAGACGAAGCTACCCGTGCAGAGCACCTTGCAGCAGCGCAGGCCATCCTGCTGGAAGAGCTGCCTGCCATTCCTCTGTGGAACCGTGATGCTATCGCCATCGCGGCTCAAGGAATCGAAGGTGTACAAGTTAACTGGCAAAACCAGCCAGACTACTACCTTGTCACCAAATAATTCAGTAGTCACACCATAGTCTACGACGATTGAATCATCCCTGTGACCGCCGAAAAATTCGGCGGTCACAGGCTTTGGTCATCCAACTTCTAGGTCACATCACTCACAAGGTGATACGACAAAAATTCGAGGTACAGCATGTGGCGTTATATCGTCCGCCGACTGCTCCAGACCATCCCGGTTATCCTGGGAGCCACACTGCTCATTTATGCGCTAGTGTTTCTCCAGCCTGGCGACCCCATCGTGGCGCTCTTTGGAGAAAAACCGGTCTCAGAAGCAGCCAGAGCACAACTTGAAGCTCAATACAATCTTGATAAGCCCTTTATCGTTCAGTGGCTCCTCTTTCTCAAAGGCGCCCTCGTAGGTGACTTCGGTATGTCCTATTCAGGACAGCCCGTAGCCGATCTCATTGCACGAGCCTTACCGGTCACCTTCCAACTGGCATTCATGGCCATGATCATCGAAGCCATCCTCGGTGTCATCGCTGGCTTTTATGCTGGACTGCGTCGCGGCAAACTATTTGATTCCACCATGTTGGTGGTGTCGCTGATCGTGATCGCGATTCCGATCTTTGTTCTGGGTTTCGCACTCCAGCTGATCTTCGGCGTGCAGTTGCAATGGGTCCCACCAACGGTAGGCTCGGACACGACCTTCACCAACCTGCTGCTGCCGGCAGTGGTTTTGGGACTGGTCTCGTTTGCCTACGTATTGCGTTTAACCCGAACATCAGTCATTGAAAACCTCACCGCAGATCACGTCCGCACAGCACGAGCCCACGGCGTTCCTGATGGACTGGTGAACCGCCGACATGTACTGCGCAACTCATTGATCCCAGTGGTTACGTTCTTGGGCGCTGATCTCGGCGCGCTCATGGCAGGAGCTGTGGTCACCGAAGGAATTTTCAATATCAACGGCATCGGCAATCTGGCCTATCAGGCCATTCTGCGAGGCGAAAACCCCACCGTCGTATCGGTGGTCACCATCATGGTCCTGATCTACGTGGTCGCCAGCCTGCTAGTTGATCTGCTCTACGCTGCTTTAGATCCGAGGATTCGATATGCATAACCACACGCCACAACCTGGACAAGAACGTTTCGTCGCGCCGTCCATCGACACGGAGCTACCTGCAGCCGTCGATGTGGACACCTCGCATCCGCCTGAAAGCCAATGGAAACAGGCTTGGAAGTCGCTACGCAGCAACTGGATCTTCTGGTTCTCCGCCATCTTGTTGCTGCTGGTGTTAGTTGTCGTCTGCTTCCCTACCCTATTTACTTCGGTCGACCCGCGCTCGGCTGATCTATCAAATAGCCTCGGAAAACCGCAACCCGGGCACATCTTTGGCTTTGACCGACAAGGCTACGACGTCTTTGCACGCACCATTCACGGTGCACGGGCTTCAGTCGTTATCGGTCTACTGACCACCCTCATCGTGACAATTATTGGGCTATTCACGGGTGCAATCGCCGGATTTTTCGGCGGTTGGGTCGATACAATCGTCTCCCGTACCGCCGATATTTTCTTTGCGATTCCACTGCTTCTTGCTGCAATTGTGGGCTTGTCTGCCCTAAATAATGTTTGGCCCGACCGTGGGTACTGGGGCGGTGTTACAGCCGTGGTGATCGCACTAGCGGTGTTTGGCTGGCCCCAAATCACGCGTATCGCTCGCGGGGCAGTCATGGAAATTAAGAACCTAGAATTCGTTGATGCCGCTCGCTCCCTGGGTGCTTCCAAATGGCGCAACCTGTTTACCCACATCATTCCCAACGCACTGCCACCGGTTATTGTGACTGCAACAGTATCCCTGGGTGTATATATTGTGGCAGAAGCGACGCTGTCGTTCCTGGGCATTGGGCTGCCCCCATCAGTCGTTTCGTGGGGGAACGACATTGCAGCCGCTCAGCCACAGGTGCGCTCGGGTGATAACTTGCACGTTTTGTTCTTCCCTGCTGGCGCGCTGGCGCTGACCGTGCTGAGCTTCATGTTGCTCGGTGACGCTGTGCGTGATGCACTGGATCCGAAAGCGAGAAAATAATGTCACAACCACTTTTGGAAGTCACTGATCTGCACATCGATTTCAGTGTTGATAAGCGCAGCGTGCACGCAGTTCGCGGTCTGAACATGACCATTTATCCGGGTCAGACGGTCGCGATTGTCGGTGAGTCTGGGTCCGGGAAATCCACCACCGCACATGCGATCATCGACCTGCTGCCAGGGACCGGTAAAGTCACCAAAGGCTCCATCAAATACGATGGCACCGACCTGGTGAAGCTGCCAGCACGCAAACGGCGCAGCTATCGTGGTTCACACATCGGTCTGGTCCCCCAGGACCCACTATCCAACCTGAACCCGCTGTATAAGGTTGGCGCTCAAATCCGTGAGGTCTTAGAGGTCAATAACGTGGCCAAGGGTAAGACTGCTGATGCACGCGTCGTAGAACTGCTAGAAGAAGCCGGCTTGCCCGATGCCAAACGCCGTGCACAACAGTTCCCTCACGAGTTTTCCGGCGGAATGCGTCAGCGCGCACTGATCGCAGCAGGTCTTGCTGCACGACCAAAACTGCTCATCGCCGATGAACCCACCTCAGCCCTTGACGTAACCGTGCAGAAACAAATTCTGGACCACTTAGACGGACTGACCTCAGAACTTGGCGTCGCGGTCTTATTGATCACTCACTACTTGGGACTGGCTGCTGAACGCGCCGATCATCTGCTGGTTATGTATAAGGGCGAAGTTGTTGAATCGGGGCCGGCACTTGAGATTCTGCAGGATCCGCAACACCCGTATTCAAAACGGTTAATCAATGCAGCGCCTTCCCTGCAATCGGAACGAGCCTCGGCTCACGAGCGCGAAGCGATCCGCAAGAGCGCTCAGGAGCACATCGAGGAAGAGCCTGAAGTTGATATCCAAACCCCAGCCATGCAAATCCAGAACCTCACCAAGGTGTTCAAATTGCCAGGCAAAGGATTTTCGAAAACTGATCTCATCGCGGCCCAGCACGTCAATTTCGATCTCGACCGAGGTACTACAACTGCACTCGTGGGCGAATCAGGCTCTGGGAAATCCACCGTGGCACGCATGGTGCTCGGATTGGAAACCCCCACCGAGGGACACGTATATTTCGACGGGGTGGATATTTCGACCATCACCTCACGGGACCAGCAGCTGAAGTTCCGTCGTCGTATTCAACCGGTCTTTCAAAACCCATATGCGTCCCTGGATCCGATGTTCTCAATCTATGACGCGATCGAGGAACCACTCGTGGTGCATAAAGTGGGTTCGAAGGCCGAACGTGAAGCGCGTGTTCGCACACTGTTAGATCAGGTATCACTGCCAGATACCGTTATGAACCGGTTTCCAAATGAGCTCTCCGGTGGTCAGCGCCAACGCGTTGCCATCGCTCGAGCGCTCGCGTTGAAACCAGAGGTTCTGGTGCTCGATGAGGCCGTATCGGCGCTAGACGTCCTAGTGCAGGACCAGATCTTGCAACTACTCAACGATCTGCAGGTCGAACTGGGTCTTTCCTACCTGTTCATTACTCATGATCTGGCGGTCGTCCGTCAGATTGCCGATGATGTGCTAGTTATGCAGGGCGGCACGGTCGTGGAGCAAGCCGATGCCGATAGCATCTTCAACAACCCACAAGTGCCCTACACCCAACAACTGCTGGCAGCCATCCCCGGTCGAGATATCCCGCTGGCAGGCTAATCCTCACAGAATCTATAATGGGCTCTGGTGTAAGGATCAGGGCCCATTATGGTTAATCAATGCCTGCAATGGTCCGATGTACGGCTGCGATAATATCGTCTGCACTCAGACCCAGCCGGTGCATCGATGCCACGTAGTGGGTTGTCAGTTGCTGTACCGTGGGCGCGTGCTCGCCGAATGTTTGGGCCGCGACGATCGTTCCGTGGCGTCCCCGGGCGACCAGGTAGCCTTCGGTTTCTAATTCCTTATAGGCTCGAGCAACGGTGCCTGGTGCGATACCCAGATCTGCTGCCAGCCGCCGTACCGCCGGAAGTCGGGTTTCTTCAGGTAACTTCCCAGACTGGATTTGTTCGGTCAGTTGACGCCGCAATTGTTCATAGGGCGGAATCTCTGCAGCGGGATCAATGCGCAACATATTCATGACGCCACGCCTGTTGGCCACAGTTGACGTTGTTCATAGCCTTTGCGAGCCCCAGTTATCCATGACAACACCGGCCCTGCGGTGAGAGCAATGACAAGCGCACCGTAAATGAGCAGCGACAGTATGGTGATGATGCCGGCCAGGCGAGCGTCCTGTTGATAAAACTCAGCAAAAAGAATCGTTTGTCCAATGAAGATAAGCCAAAAGAGCAAGGAGATGCACGACACCGCCACACTGAGATTGGCTACCTGGCGCAGGCCGTCGGAACGCTCTGCATCGTCCCAGGCTAATTCAAGTTCCGAACTGCTGCGGGCAGGTGCAGCGAGGACCTTTCGAAGGGCAAAGCATGCGACAGCCCAAGTGATCAGGGCTGCAGCCGCAAGCCCCCACCCCAATGCAGTGGCATATGGCACCACATATGGTAGGGGTGCCAACAAGAGCGGTCCAGCAATGGCCCCGCCAATAATGACGGCAGGAACCAGCCAATATCCGATTCGTTCACCTTTAGTGAGATAGTCAGACAACGTTACGGATCGTCCCCTGGCTATCACCGGCCGCCGACTGTTCACACTGGGTTTATGTCCTGCGATGGCCCAGGCTCCTCCAAAAGCAGTACCGGCTGCTGTTAAAGCAATAACGAGCGCCGGAGCTGTTCCATCGTCATTGTCAAATAACAGGATGTAGATAATTGTCGCGATCACGATACCCGTGATCCCGCCGATCATGATGCCACGCTGCCTGCGTCGTAAGCGCTGCACAACGGGCGTCACGAGGTGTTCCGGCAGCGGTAGACCAACCTGCCGAGCGTACTGTGCAAGCTTGGTTTGCTGCGGATTGCTACTACCGCCGCGAGTAAGCCCGGTGGCGGGGAGCACGAAACATACCAGAGCGATAGCAATCCAAATTGCGATGTTCATAACGAGCCCTTCTCTGTATCAATACAAACACTGTACTGGCGCAACAATTATTGTGTCAATACAATCCGCTACCCCCCTCTTGGCCTCAGCCACAAAGAGTTGAGCGCCCAAGACTCAGGTTTCTTGCAAAAGTCCGAACTTTTCGGAATAATTCAAAACAACGATGCGTTACTTGAGTTAGAAGCACTCAACTTTCGTGCACAGACTGTGTACGACTATTAGGAGGAGAGAATGCCCGCATTTTTCGGCCCAGGTGGCTCCAATGGCGGTTCCTTCGACGATTTCATTGCTCGATTTCTCCAAGGACAACCCATCGGTCGTCAGTCGAGTCCCGTTGATATTAACCGTCTATTGAGCAAGCGCACCCAAGAAATTCTTACCAACGCCGCGAAGTTCGCGGTCGATCGCGGCCAGACCGAGGTCGACGCGCTGCATATTCTGCGCGTGATGCTCGAAGAAGATCCAGCAATCTCTGGTGCACGCCAAGCTGGTGCCAACCCACAAGCGATTATCAAAGCCATTGATGAGCAGCTGCCTGCACCAGTTGAAATTGATGGCGCCAGTGCCGCAACCCTGAATGGTTCGGCACAGAAAGTGTTACTGGATGCCTACCAGGTTGCCCGTGGCATGGGCTCGACCTATATCAACCCGGAACACGTTTTCTTCGCGTTTGTCCTGAACCAGGACTCCCCCGCCGGTGGTCTCATGGCACAAGCAGGTGTCACACCGCAGGCCCTTCAAGCAGGCGCCCAGCAAGCATATGCGCAGCAGGCTGCCCAGCAGCAGGCCGACATTGATGACGATGCCGAAGATTCAATGTTAGAGAAATACGGTCTGGATCTGACCGAAGAGGCGAAAGCCGGTCGTTTGGATCCTGTGATTGGTCGCGATGAAGAAATCGAACAAACCATTGAGGTTCTGGCTCGCCGTACCAAAAATAACCCCGTGTTAATTGGTGAAGCCGGTGTCGGTAAGACTGCAATCGTTGAAGGCCTGGCTCAGGCCATTGTCAATGACGAAGTTCCTGCCCAGCTCAAAGGTCGAAGGGTCATGAGCCTGGATCTTGCCGGCATGGTAGCTGGGACTCGTTACCGCGGTGACTTCGAAGAGCGCCTGACCGGTGCAATCGAAGAGCTTGCTGAAGACGAAAACACCATTGTGTTCATCGATGAGCTGCACACCGTGGTCGGAACCGGTGGTTCGGGTGAATCCGGCGGTATGGATGCCGGAAATATCCTGAAACCTCGCTTGGCTCGCGGGGACCTGCATATGGTCGGTGCAACCACGCTGAAGGAATATCGCACTATCGAAAAGGACTCGGCGCTGGAACGTCGTTTCCAACCGGTTACTATTGGTGAGCCCTCGGTGGAGGACGCCGTCCTGATTCTGCACGGTCTGGCTGATCGCTATGCCCAGCACCACAAGGTCACCTACACCGATGATGCACTACGTGCTGCGGTTGAACTGTCTGATCGCTATATCACTGACCGTTTCTTACCGGATAAAGCCATTGATTTGATTGACCAAGCTGGTGCTCGCCTTTCGCTTCGCAGAGGTCCAGATGCTGATGGAACCGGCGTAGATATCGAAGCCTTGCGTTCGAAACTCGCCGAGTTGGAGTCGGAGAAAAACTCTGCCGTCAATGCGGAAAACTACGAGCGCGCCGGTGAATTACGCGATCGAGTCAATGAGATCAGCCAGCAGTTGGCTGAAGCCTCAGCTCGACCAGAAATGGTGTCATCGGTTATTGGCGAGACAGAAATCGCCGAGATGGTCTCGCGTGCTACCGGTATTCCGGCTGCCCGCATGACCGAAGCCGAAAAATCCCGTTTGGCTCGTTTGGAAGAAGAACTGCACGAACGGGTGGTAGGTCAGGATGATGCTGTCACCGCGATCGCCCGGTCGATCCGTCGCTCGCGCACTGGCATGGCAGATCCGTCACGCCCGGTGGGTAGTTTCTTGTTCCTGGGCCCAACCGGTGTCGGCAAAACCGAACTGGCGAAGGCGCTGGCACAGTCGTTATTCGACGACGACGATGCGATGGTTCGTTTCGATATGTCAGAGTTCGGCGAGCGCCACACCGTATCCCGGTTAGTCGGTGCCCCTCCAGGCTATGTCGGCTACGACGAAGCCGGTCAGCTGACCGAGCAGGTGCGTCGTCGTCCATATTCGGTGATTCTGCTCGATGAAATCGAAAAGGCTCACCCAGATATCTTCAACCTGTTGTTGCAGGTCTTGGATGATGGACGCCTGACCGATGGACAGGGTCGGACCGTGGACTTCCGCAACACCGTGATCATTATGACCTCGAATCTTGGCTCTGAGCATTTGTCGTCAGGTGGAGCTCCTCTGGGCTTTGCATCTGGTGATGCCGACGCCGCCCAGGACGACATCAAGCAAAAGGTCATGGGCCGACTCAAGGAATTCATGCGTCCTGAGTTCTTGAACCGTATCGATGACACGTTGCTGTTCAAACCGCTGAGCCGCGAGCAGTTGCGCCAGATCGTTGGGCTGCAGTTGACGGCTTCCGAGGATCGGCTCGCCGCTCAGGGTATTGCGCTCGAGGTGGACGACGCCGCTCGCGATTGGATCGCCGAGGCAGGATATGAACCGGCCTATGGTGCTCGCCCACTGCGTCGAGTCATTCAGCGCCAGTTGGATGACAAAGTTGCCGATCTGTTGGTTGCCGAAGCAGTTGGTGAAGGTAACAAGATCAAGGTAACTGTCGACAACGGCCAATTGGTTGCCTTACCAATTCCGGCAGTCAATACCGTAGCTGCCTAAAGCTGCAGCCACTCTCAACACGTGGCGACGACATCACTTCCGGGTGCTCACTGGCATAACGCGGTGGGCACCCGGAAGTGTTTTCTCAACTCCTAGGGTGCATGGCCGCATCGGAGATTTTGCAGGGATGAAGACTACACTGGAGAAGAGCGGTTTTATTCGAAGGAAACCAAGCCAATGCCATCCCAGATTCCTCATCAAAATTCTGGTCTGCAGAAACTTTTTACTGGGCTGTGGGCCACGGACACTACCCCGTTGCCTTTTATGGAAAACACGGTGGTGCGGTCCTATGTGTTGGAAACTGACACCGGCGTCGTCATTATGTATAACTCTCCGGGCATTGATGCTGCGGCACACGAGATCATGCAGCTAGGGACGCCCACGCGGTTATTGCTCAACCACTATCACGAAGCGATGTACGGGCAGCCGCGGCTTGAAGTGCCCGTGTATGTGCACGAGTGGGATCGCCCCGGCGTTGAGCCCAAGATGCAGGTGGCCGGGGATTTCAAGCACCGACAGTTCATTGGTGATGATCTCGAGATCTTGCCCAGCTGTTCACACACGGTGGGGACGACGTTTTTCGTATGGGACAACGGACAACAGCGTTTTCTGTTTCCTGGGGACGCCATTTGGGTGGATGATGGGATCTGGAGTGCTGTGATCCTGTCTGAAAGTGATCGGCAAGCGTTTTTGAATACGCTGACTCTGCTGCGTGGTATCGACTTTGGTGTGCTGGTGCCGTGGTATGCGCACCGGGATGCTCGGTCCTATGACGTGGTGACGCTTGGAGAAAAGCTCCGCCAGATCAATGCGCTCATCGACCGGATTGTTGCTGGAGCCTCCGGGCCGCGTGCCTAGGGGGTGGTGGGTTTGTTCTCAAGTTCCGGCAGATCCGCAAAAGAGTATGGGGGCCAGGGTCCCAAATAACGGATCTGGGCGCCGGGCTGGTTGTCGCGAATATCCGCGAGCTCCAGACCGATGGCATCGACGGCATCATGGTGAACGAGTAGTGATGCATTGACCACCGTTACACTGCCGGGTTCGCGTCCTAGACGGGGGTTTTCTACCATGTCCTCGGCCAGTGCGACCAGGCGTTTGCGAATCTGCGGGTAGAGTTCATCAGCGATCCGGTCGGCCACGTTTCGGGTACGTTCGGCCAAGCGTTTGCGGTATAAGCGTTGTACGCCAGCTGGTCGAGTATCTATGCCATCACGCAGCTGCGCTAACTCTGGATCGTTCGCCGTGGCAGTGTCTTCGTCCAGGGAGATATTGACCCGTAATTCGACGTGATCGCGGAGTTTGTCTAGGTGTGCTCGCATCGTATCGGCGGATTCGGCAAGCCATGCCTGCAGCCGTTGTACAGGTTGCTGCTCTGCGTCATCGCCGGGTGCCACAATGACGTTGAAGGTCATCGGCAGGATAGTCCCCAGGTGTTGCCATGCGGCATCGACGACGTCGCTGTGTTCAAGTATCCAGCGTTTCACATCAGAATCTGGCCCCTGGTAGGGTTCCGGCGCGGATTCGTGGACGATGGCGGCAAGACCGTTGCTTTCCACAAGGTGCAGGCTCTGGCCGTTGATACCTTGTGGCAGTTGGTCGGTGGAGAGGCCTTCGGCGGGGATAATCGCGTAGACATAGAGCCCGGTATTACTCACGGAGTAGTGCGCCCTTCGTTGTGTGCTTCGTCAGCCCAGCGGGCCGGGTTGATGAGTTTATCTATGACTTCGTCTACCACATCGTCCAGCCCACGGTGAAGGTCTGCCACTGATGCGGTAATGCCGTGTTCGGCTTTGATCTCGTCTAGCGCTTCGTCTAATTCCATCAGCGCTTCA
This sequence comes from Enteractinococcus helveticum, assembly GCF_001657475.1. Lineage (GTDB taxonomy): Bacteria > Actinomycetota > Actinomycetes > Actinomycetales > Micrococcaceae > Yaniella > Yaniella helvetica. The sequence goes on along the minus strand of NZ_LXEY01000022.1, from coordinate 387,377 downwards.
CCAAGGCGTTCTTGTTCGTCCTCGGTGAGGTCGCCACCTTCGAGTCGACGGACGGCCTGAGTTTCCAAAGCCTCTTGGATGACTTCGACAAGTGTCACGACCAACGTGAGCACCCCGTGTTTGAGGCTGCCTTCGTCAATTTCCAGCATTGGATTCCTCTTTCGAATTGACGTCCCCGGCGATCCGTTCAGATATCAGCCGGACCCATTGCTCCGGCTGTGCCAGGCCGAAATATTCATCACCCTGGCGGGTGGTCAGATGTAGGGCGTGGCCTTCACCCGATGGGGCTCGCATGTCTGCTAGGTCCACACCGGTGATTTGCTGCCAGCTGAGATTGACTGCATGGCGAGCATCGGTGGGAGCTCGCCATGCTAGTCGCTGTTCGTCGATCGAGACGGTCCCACCACGCCATAATGTGCCCCCGGCGCGATGTTCCAAATACCATGCATGCTTGGTCAACTGTGGTGTCTCACCTGCCGGTGGGGCGAGGTGTGCCGGCGTTCGCAAGTGGGGATGTTGCTGAGCAATCAGTTCGCGAATTCGGCCCGGTGCGGAGGCCGACAACATGGTGGTAACGCCGTCAGCGGTGTCGACCAAAAGCCGTGTTCGAATCTCTGCACCGATGGTCTTCTCGTCAGATAACCGCAGCGCGTTGATATGTGCTAATTGTGTTTCCCATAAGATCTCTTTGGGTTCACGCCGAAACACCACAAGCCGTTGATTCGTGATGTATACGGAGCCAGGTCGCCAGGTTTTGGTCCAGCCTTCATGAAAATACCCGCCGGCCATTTTGGCTACGACCTCTTCGCCATCGTCTAATGGGAAATGTCGGGCAACAGACTGCCGGACCCATGCTCGTGTCTTTTCATCCCAGTCCCGCATCATGCCATACTCCAGCATGGTTTCCATCCCCGCAATGGTCGCGCGCAGATTCACTCCAATGAGTGGAATGTCTGCCACGGAGATGATGAGATCAAGATTGAGATAGGTGCCCTTATCTAGCAGCACGGTAATCAGGTCTGACAGTGAGACCTCAGGGTTGCGGGTGGGTTCCATCGGCACCGATTGTTCAGGCGGACGGAAGGTCGAGTCCGTCATGACTGCTCCCGACGAATTTCCTGTCGGTCCTCAGAGGATGCCTCCACCTGGTGTTCTTCGGTGTCGTGTTCTGCATTTCGGAGCGCTTGAGCTGATTGCCAGCCGCACCATGGGCAAAATTCATAGAGCAACTGGGAAACCGGAGAAACTTTCTGGCAGCTGGGACAGGTTTCTTTGGCTTCAACCGCGCTTTGCCAGGCGACCGTTTCGGTATTCGTGCCGGCTGGGAATTCGAGTCCATATCGAGCTGCCGTTTCAAATGACGCCAGGGCAGCGCGAATCCTAATGCCCAGCAGTTCCACTCCTGCCACTGACACCATAATGTCGGCGTTGAGCACAAGTCCTTTGTCCAGAAGGGTTTCAACCACGTGCATCAACGTGCCTTCGCGGCTACGCTGTGGCTCCATGCCTCCACTATTGCCGCTTCGTGCAACGGTCATGTCGTACCCCCTTTCTGAACGCGGGCGTCATATGTCACTCCCCTTGGGTTCGACCTCTGAAGTACCGAGATTTACGTGAATACCCGTCAAGTTCTCCATTGCCGTCAATATCTACTTCATACTCGGCCATGATGTCTGCGGTATTGGGAATACGTGCAGATTCCACAACCTCAATTGTTACTCGCCAGCCAGCATGGTGAGGTGTCACGCCCACCACGGATTCTGGTGTGCGGGTCGTCAACATTTGGAGCTGTTTAATCGCAGCGACGACGGCCTTATTTGCAGCAATTTTTGGCTTCGGACGACGTTTGTGAGCGGTTTCCGATGACTGCGATTGGGGTTGCTTCTTCGTGGCTGTTTCCCGATTCGATGATTCCTTCTCTGCAGACCTTGTGCTTCGGGAACCCTCGGATGAGGAACTGGGTTTCGTTTTAGATTTCTGTTCTTCAGTCATGGTGTACTGCTTTCTGTTGCCTGTCGCACCCGGGAAGACTACTCGGAGTCGCGATGGTGTGCCGTGAGCAGTCGTTGGATGAGTTCAGTTTCCAAACTGGAGGCTTCTTCATCAGTGAGTCTGCCGTCTTGGCGAGCTTGGGCAACGTCTTCCAACTGGCGGCGAATCGAGGCAGGATCGTAGTATTGCCGCTCTGCCTCTTCCTTGAGTTGTTCGGCAATCCAGATTGTGCCTTTGACGGGGCCGAAGAAAATCCCAGAAAATAGTCCCATGATGGCACCCTTCCTGTTTTAATCGCCAACAAAATCGTAGGGAGCCTGAGGCCCGAGTAATTGGAAATTGATCCGAGTGTGCAGCTGTTCTGCTGCCACTTCCAGGGCGGCTTCAAATTCCGATACCCGATCCCGGCTCACAAGGACAGCCATTTCAACGACGTCTTCAACCTGACCACCCTCGTGTTCTTGGATATCTTCAACGATCGGGCTCACCGCATCAATGATGTACTGGGCATGCTCCGGCCGGATGCGGCCAAAAGCTCCAACAACCAGCTCCCCCAGGGCGATACGTTCCTGTCGGGTTTCATCCTCCGTCGTTCCAGCGATCGCTTCTCGAAGCTCGACCACCTGGGGATCATCTTCAATAAGATCCGCTAACACGGCATCGCGAATATACCGAGCTCGGACCGTGAATTGCACCGACTCGGCTAATCGTTCGAGCGCTTCATGATATTCCGTCTCGTTGAGTTCCAGGACGGCTTCTTGCAGCTCATCTTCTGAAGGCACAATGGTCCCAAAAGCCATAGGGAGAATCGTGATGTGCTCAGCAATAGAATCGAGCACCCTACTGTGAGCTAATAAATTATCGGGGGTGCCGAGTTCGTCTTCATCACTGAGTCGTGTCACGACGGCAGCAAGCGGTCCGTGGGTGGTGGTCTCTACGGCACCTTCACTGACGCCGGTCAGCCCGGCGGGCAGCGTGGTGTTTTCAGCGACAATACCGTACACATACAACTGGTCATTCTCAGCGTCTGCTGTCATCGGGTTCCTGTCCGTGGTCCTAGCTATTCAGAGGATTGCTTTTGTCGTCGGGTCGCGGTTCTTTTAGGCTTTTCTTCTTTTTCATCATCATCGTCGGAGGTGAAGGCCTCTTTCACGCCCTCAAGAGCTCCGCCAATTTTTCCTTTGGAACCGCTCTCGGTGAGGCCTTCCATCATTTCGGTAAGATCTTTTCCGCCCTGTTGGGTCAGATCTAACCGATTAGTGGCTTCAGCAAAACGTAGATACGTATCGACACTGGCGATGACGATTCTGGCGTCGATGGTCAGAATTTCAATCCCGACGAGTGAAACTCGAACATAGATATCAATGACAAGCCCTTTGTCCAGGATGAGCTCGACAACGTCTGCCAGTGAGCTCGATGAGGGCCGGTCGATGTAACTGCCTTGGGAACGTCGTGTTGGAGTGGTGGTCATGGGTGTCTGCCTTTCTCAGTTGGATCGGCTGACGTATATGCCGATCAGCTACTTTTTTGGGTCTTGCCCTTGGTGGTAGATCGGGTGCTCCTTGTATTCTTGGCTTGGCCCGTGGATCGATTCGATGATTTGTTGCCACCGGAAGCTTTGGTGGCCTTGGAACGGTTACTTGAAGACGCACGCCTTGCGCTCGTACCAGACGAGGATCGTTTCGAAGAACTCGCAGAGGATTTTGAGCCGCTCGATTTGCTAGCAGTTTTCTTTGCCGGTCTCTTGTTAGGCTCGTCCTCCACCGTTTCATCCTCGTCTTCGGAGACTTCGTCATCGTCAGATTCGGATTCTTCATCAGCTTCTTCGCCCTCGTCGATGGATTCTTCCTCGACTTCTTCGTCTTCGGGAGGTTCTTCTTCGAGGTCCTCTTCATCCTCGGCTTCGACTTCAGCTACTTCATCTTCAACGGGCTCGTCTTCGAATCCGTCTTCTTCGACGAATTCTTCGTCGACAGGCTCGTCATCTTCAGCGACAGGTTCCTCATCGACGTATTCTTCGTCCTCGGGCTCCTCGTCAACGTATTCTTCATCTTCATCTTCGATGTCCTCGAAGTCTTCAACGGGTTCGTCTTCTACGTATTCTTCGTCGTAGTCTGCGACTTCATCGCTATCTGCTGCAGCGTCGGACTGTTCGGTAGCATCTTCTGCGGCGGACGTGGTATCGCCGTCAGCATCTGTTTGGCTTTCCTGCTCTGAAGCATTTTCATTGTCTTCACCTTGTTCAGCTCGGGCTTGTTCTTCTTCCACGACTTCTTCGTGGGTACGAACGACTTCGGAATCGCGAATTTCACCGCGCCATCCTTCAACGGCGTCGGGGTCAAGAATGGTGGAGGTCATGATCTGTCGAACATAGCGTTTGAGTTCTACTTGTACACGACGTCCCACGGCCCGCCAGATATTCCCGGTTTTTTCCATGAAGCCCTGGGGATAGTATTCGACAACGACCAAAATGCGCGTGAGGCGTGGACCAAGCCTATGGAACGTGACAGCACCGTCGAGATGGCCTTTCTGTCCCGTAGATCGCCACACGATTTGCTCATCAGCGACCTGCTGGATGATAGTCGAGTCCCATGTTCTATGTGACCAAAAGACTTGGCCTTTGATATTGACTTTTTCCTCGGACTCTTGCTCAACGTTTTCGACTTTTTTTCATAAAGTCGGACCAGTCTTCAAATTGAGTCCACTGATTATAGGCAACTGAGATAGGGACGCCAACTTCGATTGTCTCTACAATATTGGTGACCTTCTTGGCACCCCTATTGCTGCCCTTACTGCCACCGCCACCCGTAAAGACGTCTTTGACTTGTTCTTTCACACCCGTTGCCGCCCCCGAGAGGCCAGCTTTGATCGGAGAGTCACCTTCGGCCAGCTTTTCAGCTCCTTTCTGGGCCGCTTTGCCAACGGGACTATCTGCGGAACCTAGGCCGTCAAATAAGCTGCTGGCCTTATCGCCGAGTCCTTTGATGGTCTTTTCACCCCAGGCACTGGCATAGTCCGTGAGGTTATGTTTCAACTCATCGAGGGGAAGGGATTTGAAAAAGTCGCCCCATCCGGATGAAGCTGAACCGTCAGATTTTTTGGAAGTATCTGCCATCTCAGCTGTCTCCGTTCTTGGCGGCTTTCGAGGACGTTTCTTCCGTCTCGTCAGTTTCATCGGCTTCTTCGTCTTCGACAGTTGATTCGTCGTCGACGTCCTCGCCGGCTTCGTCATCCGAAGTACCACGCAGAGCTTCGGATCGGCTCTGGAGATTTTTATTGAGCGTTTCCATACCCTTGGTGGCGCTAGAGGTGATCGCATCTCGAGCAGCTGCGGCGATACCCGAGTTACTGAAGCGGCTAATCAGCGATCCTGGTGAATCGCTTTCTTCCCGACGCGGGGCCGTCAGGCGCCCATATGCGACACCGCCGGCAACCATCAGTACTGTTTTCATGCTTTTTGAACGTCCCAGCAAATATCCTGCTGCTAGGACTGCTAATTGTCCTGCGTTGTTGCCCATCCCGTCTCCAATGTGATGCTTATTTGGGGAGGTCGTATACGGATCAGAGTACGCGCCAGTACTGATGCTTACAACAGTTTTTAACCAATTTCAGCAGACTCCAGCCACTCATCCAGCTGGTCTCCAGGTTGCCCGTCGACGTCGTTCCCAGTCAGAACACTTAAACACCAACATCCGCTGAGATCCCCGGTGAAAGGGCCCTCAGCGGATGTTGTGTAACGAAGAATTAGGCGGTGGCGGCCGCTGCTGCTTGGGCTGCGGCAGTCAGGGCTTCGGCAATTCTGTTCACCGCGTCGTCGTCATGAGCAGCCGAAACGAACCAGGTTTCAAACACCGATGGTGCCAAGTAGACCCCCTTGGTCTAGCATCGCGTGGAAGAACGGTCCGTAGCGGAAGGCTTCTTGTGCTTGGGCAGTTGCGTAATCGATGACCGGGGTGTTGACCGTAATGCCATGATCATTATGACGTCGAACGTGGGCTCAAGACACCTATCGTGCAGTTCAACTCCGTTGAGCATTGCCTCTGGTGATGCGGATGCCGCACAACGCGACGTCAATCATAAGGTTATGGCCCGGTTCCGGGAATGCATGCGCCCTGCATTCTTGAATCGAATTGATGGAACGGTCCTGTTCACCGCGCGGTCACGCGAGCAGCTGCATCGGATCGTTGCTCTGCAGTTACGAGACTCACAGGACCGTCTGGACGCCCAGGGTGTGAAACTCGAGATTCATGAGCCAGCCATGGAGTGGATTGCCGAAGCCGGTTCGAGACTCCACGACTGTCGTCGCCTCCCGGCCGCTGGACTGACGGGCAACACCGACGGGGCGGTCACAGTTGTGTCTGTGGACGCCCCGTCGTTTGGCCTCGGTTGGTGACGAGGAGGTATATCTTCGGCTTAGGAAACCGACTCAACAGGACCGACGGTTACCTTGCCTTTGTTCTGTGATGGAGAAGGATAGAGGTTGTGTCCAAAACCGCCGAATCCTGGCGCATCCACACGGCCACCTCCACCACCACCTTGTTTAGGAGTTTCGGGCTTTGGTGCGTCTTTGGGCCGTTCAGGTTTTTGGTTGTAGCATTTTCGCGACGTGTTCCAGCCATTGGTCTCATAGACTTCATGACGGTTGTCGATCCGATAGACGACCACGGCGGTGTTACCCCGCCAATACTCGTCAACCATTTGACCACGTTTTTTCGCCTGATCATGGGCGTCCCAAATAAACAATGCGGATGGGCACTGGACCGCGGGAGTGTTTGCTTGGGCTGGGGCACTCAGGGCGACAAGCCCGGAAAGTGCTAACGCTCCTGCCGCCAATGTCGTAGGAATTTTGCGAAACATGGTCTTCTCCCTTTTTCTTCATGAGGATGTCAATGTCACATTGGAGTGTCCCTGTCGGGATACGAAAGTACAGTAGTGGCACCTGAGTCACCGCGATACGGACCGCAGGTGTACACCGCCTCATACCGAGGTATGACATCCCATGACCGGTCATCCGACGTGATCGAAACAGCTTGTCAGACCGATGTTTTGAGAATCATGCGCTGGGACCGAACCAAATATTCCGAGGAAAGCACCTGGGATTGCGCCTGAATCTGTCCAACATTAACGCAGAAATCCGGATCAAAACCAGGACTGGTTTTGATCCGGAGACGGCAGGAAGGCTCTAGTTCGTGGCTTTCGCTGCTGCTTGGGCTGCGGCAGGTAATGCCTCGGCGATTCTTTGCATTGCGTCGTCGTCATGAGCAGCTGAAACGAACCAGGCCTCAAACACCGACGGTGCCAGGTACACCCCGGCGTCTAGCATCGCGTGGAAGAACGGTCCGTAGCGGAAGGCTTCTTGTGCCTGGGCGGTTGCGTAATCGATGACCGGGGTGTTGGCGGTGCCAAAGGTGATCGAGAATAGCGACCCGGCATTTTGGATCGAATGGTTGACCCCGGCTGCGTTCAGGGCGTCGCCGACCATGGTTTGCAACTGGGTCGAGCGCTGCTCGATGGTTGCATAGGCTGCATCGGTGGCGTTGGTCAGGGTCGCATAGCCGGCTGCCATGGCAATGGGGTTTCCAGACAGGGTCCCTGCCTGGTAGACCGGGCCGACAGGTGCCAGCAGGTCCATCACGGAGGCTTTACCAGCAACCGATGCTACGGGGAGTCCCCCACCAATGACCTTGCCAAAGGTAAATAGATCCGGTGTCCACTCGGCGTGTTCTAAGCCCCAGCCGCCCTTGGCGCTGGCACGGAATCCGGTCAGGACTTCGTCCATAATAAACACGGCACCGTGTTGGGTGGTGATGTCGCGCAGGAATTTGTTGAAGCCTGGTTTCGGTGGGACCACACCCATGTTGGCCGGTGCAGATTCGGTAATGATCCCGGCGATCTGGTCTGGGTAGGTCTCAAAGGCCTGTTTGACGGCTTCTTCATCGTTATACGGCAATACCAGGGTCTGGCTGGTGATAGCTTCGGGGACCCCTGCTGAATCGGGGAGGGCGTGAGTGGCCAGCCCGGAGCCAGCAGCAGCCAGCAGGCCATCGGAGTGGCCGTGGTAGAGGCCCGCGAATTTGATGATCAGGTTGCGGCCGGTGGCGCCACGAGCCAGGCGGATCGCCGTCATGGTGGCTTCTGTACCGGTGGACACGAAACGTACGCGTTCCACCGGCATGATTTGGGCGATCAGTTCGGCCAGTTTGGCTTCACCGGGGGTTGAGGTGCCGAACGATAGTCCGGCGTCCACTGCGGTGTGCACGGCCTCGACGACGGCGGGATGGTTGTGTCCCAGCAGCATCGGGCCCCAGGAGCCGACGAGGTCGACGTAGGTTTTACCTTCGACGTCGGTCAAATACGGTCCCGAGGCCTTGATCATGGCGGCCGGGGTGCCACCAACGGAGCCAAAGGCGCGCACCGGGGAGTTCACCCCGCCGGGGATAATGGCGCGGGCGGTATCAAAGGCTTGTTGATTGGTTGTCATGCAAGTCTCCTAGGCAAGTAGTCGGGCGGCTTCGGTGGCGTAATAGGTCAGAATGTTTTGGGCACCGGCGCGACGGATCGCGGTCAGTGATTCGAGCATGGCCGGCACGCGTTCGATCCAGCCGTTGGCGGCGGCGGCTTCGATCATCGCGTATTCACCCGAAATTTGGTAGGCGGCAACCGGAACCGGGGACATATTGGCCACATCGCGCAGGATATCCAGGTAGCTCATGGCCGGTTTGACCATGACCATATCGGCGCCTTCTTGAATATCGAGTTCGGTTTCTAAGATGGCTTCGGTGCGGTTGGCCGAGTCCATTTGGTAGGTCTTTCGGTCCCCGGTCAATGCTGAGTCCACGGCTTCGCGGAAGGGACCGTAGAAGGCCGAAGCATATTTGGCAGAATAAGCCAGGATTGTGGTGTTGGTGTATCCGGCGTCGTCTAGGGCATCGCGAATGACGCCGACTTGGCCGTCCATCATGCCCGATGGGGACACGACGTGTACACCGGCCTCGGCCTGAGCAAGAGCCATGTTGGCATAGATCTCGTTGGTCGCATCATTGTCCACGTTGCCGGCGTCATCGAGTACACCGCAGTGGCCGTGGTCGGTGAATTCGTCCAGGCAGGTATCGGCCATGACCACCATGTCGTTGCCTACTTCGGCGACTACTTCGCGGATCGCGACGTTGAGAATGCCGTTGGGATCCACGCCCGCACTGCCCTGGGCGTCGAGGGTTTCGGGCACGCCGAACAGCATGATGCCACCGACTCCGGCGGCAACGGCGTCGTGGGCGGCGGCTTTCAGCGAGTCCATGGAGTGCTGTTGGACGCCGGGCATCGAGGAAATATCGATGGGTAGTGCTGCGCCTTCTTTGACGAAGACGGGCAGGATCAGATCGGCCGGGGCCAGACGATTCTGGGCAACCAGGTTGCGCATGGGGGCTGATTGGCGCAAGCGGCGTGGGCGGTGCGGGAACATGGGGTCCTTTCGGATTCTACAAACGGTGCAGAACCTGGGCGATGCCGGTGGCATCGGGTGAGGTTGCAGTAGCGGCAAGGGCAATACGGTGGTGTTCAGCGGCGCGACGGGTGGGTTGGCCGATGGCGATGACCGCTGCGACGTCGACTGCGGTTTCGGCCCAGCGGTTGGCGGCGCTGGGTGCGGTCAGCACGACGACGTCGTCGGCGGTGAGGTTGGTGGGTGTTAGGACGCCGTTGCCGGTCGGCAAGATGGCCAGCCCGGGTGCGGCCGGGTAGCTGACGGTGTGGTAGGCCACAACATGGGTGACATCCCAGCCGCGTTGGGTCAGACCCTGGGTCATGGCAGTACCGGCGGCTTGGCCCTGGGGCAGTGCGAGGCGACCGGGTCCGGGTGGAAATTGGGTCAGAATGCCTTGGGCTGACGCTTCATCGGTGGGCATCCATGGGGTGTTGCTCGCCCCGTGGTCGTGCAGGACGCGGGCGGTGCCGGGGCCGGTGACGGCGATGGTCGTGTGGGTTTCGGTCACAGCCGGATCCCAGCCTACGGCGACCAGTGCGCGGATGGTATTGGGGCTGGTGATCAACACCTGATCCCACGTCCCGGTGTGTAATCCGGTGACCAGACCATGCAGTGCCGTTTGGTCGTCGGGCAGCTGGAAGTCGGTGAGCGGCAGAAACCCTATGTGATATCCCAACTGCTCAAGACCGGCCTCAATGTGGCCGGCCTGAGCGGGTTGGCGGGTCAAGATGACTCTCATCGATTGCCGCGTGCAGGTCCCGGTGGCAGCAGGTCGGCGCCGTCGTCGATCATCATCTTGGCGACCTCAACCCCCAGCTGGTAGGCGGTGGCCAGGGTGGCATCAGTGATGGCTTCGATCGCGATGGTTGTGGTGGCCTCACGGCGGATGGTTTTGGAACCGTCCATGGCCGAAACGATTGCATCCAGGTGCAGGCTGGTGCCGTTGAAGCGGGCCAGACCACCTAGTGGGGCGGCGCAACCGGCTTCAAGGGTTTCTAGCAGGGCACGTTCTGCGGTGGCTTCGAGGCGGGCTGCGAGCTGATCGTGATCTGCTAGCGCGGTGGCCAGTGGGGCGTCCAGGGCTTTTTCGGCTGAGACTTCTACTGCGAGGGCGCCTTGGCCAGGAGCCGGCAGCATGATCTCGGGGTCGATGCGCTGGGTGATTGCCCAGTCCAGGCCCAGTCGGTCAATGCCGGCGCAGGCTAATACGACGGCGTCCAGGTCGCCCTTGGGTGAGCCCGCGGCGGCCGGGGCGTTGTCGTGGTGGTGTTCATAGCCTTTGACCCGAGCTAGTCGGGTGTGGACGTTGCCGCGAATGTCGACCATTTCCAGGTCTGGGCGCAGCGCCAGGAGCTGGGCCACGCGGCGCGGAGAGCCGGTGCCGATTTTGGCGCCCTTGGGCAGGGTGTCGAGGGTCATCCCATCGGCGGCGCACAGTGCGTCGCGATAATCGGCACGTTCTGGAATCGCGGCGATGCGCAGTTCGGCGGGTTGTTTTGCCGGCAGGTCTTTGAGCGAGTGCACGGCCAAGTCGACCTCGCCGTTGATCACGGCTTGGCGCAGTGCGGTAGCAAAGACACCGGTGCCGCCCAAATTGGCCAGCGAGCCTGTGGTCACATCGCCTTTGGTTTTGATGATGACCTGTTCAAATGCGGTGTCCGCCGTGGTCATCGCATTGGCCACCCACTGCGTTTGCGTGGTGGCCAATGCGGAGCCGCGGGTTCCAATACGGTAGGCCATTAGGCCAGCACCTCTGCAACTTCGTCGATTTCAATGTAGCGTCCGGTGTAGAACGGCACTTCTTCGCGCACATAGTGGCGTGTTTCATTATCGCGCAGCGAGCGCATCATGTCGACCAGACGGTCCAGGCGTGGGGATTCTAGACCCAGCAGCCATTCCCAGTCGTTGAGACCGAAAGCCGAAACGGTGTTGGCCCACACATCTGGGAAGTCCTGGCCCAGTTCCCCGTGGGAGCGCAGCATGCGGGCGCGTTCTTTCGGATCCAGGGTGTACCAGTCATAGGACCGAACGAATGGGTAGAAGCACAGCCATTTGCGTGGCTTGCGGCCTTCGGTGAAGGCTGGCACGTGCTCGGGGTTGAATTCGGCCATGCGATCGGCACCCATGGCGGTAAAGACCATGGTTGTGCCGGACAGCAGCCCAGCACGGCGCACCTGGCGGATTGCATCCTGTAAGGCTTCCGGGGATTTAGACCACATCCACACCAGGATGTCGGCTTCGGCACGCATACCTGAAACATCGTAGAGCCCGCGGACCGTCACGCCCTGTTCGGCCAGTTCTTCGACGAGCTTGGCAAAGGCTTCGTTGTCGCTTGCGATGTCCGCGTCAGATTTGGCCGGGGCATTGTTGTCCCGGGCGAATACGGTGTAGGTGGTGAACCAGCTGGTTGCGGATTCTTCGCCCTGGACGACTTTGGTTTCTTCAGTCACTTCTGCTCCTTCATGCTGTATGAACTGCATTGTTCTACACGATGTAGAACTTACTGTAGTGGATTCAACGGTAGTCCTGTTACATGCTGGGTGATGGCGGCTAAGCCCGTTCCAGCAAACCACGCCCCGGTCACCTGAATCCAATTGGTGGTGCGCGCTGCTTCTTGCACTGCGCGAATGCGGGTCGTGTTATCGGGTGTGGTCAGTGGCATGGCACGACGCCACCGGACGATTTTGGAGGCGACGAGTCCGGCCTGCAGCTGCTCGTGTTCCAGTCCGAACATGGCGGCGGCATCGCTGGTTGCCATGGCGAGCAAGTCGGCCTCTGCGGTGTCGTGCCCGGGGGCTGAACCGTCTAATGGATCGGTAATTCTGCCGTAGCTGAGGCGAATGACGTGGCGATGCTCTGCCAGACTGGTGGCGGCCTGACCGGCCCACTGCCATTTCGCCGTCACATGCGTTGCGGCTTTGGCGTGGGCATCGGTGACGGCAGGTGATACCAGCATTCCGGTGCCACGAGGATGCACATCCAAACCGGGTGCATCGATGACAAGTACGACCAATGCCACGCCGGTGCCGTAGGCAGGCCGCTTGGTCAGCTGGGTGCTGGGTGTTAGCAGGTCGTAGGCGCTGGGCGCGTCCACCGCCAGGATCACTTGGTTTGCGGTCAGCTGTTCACCAGTCTGAGTCGTCACGGTGCGTGTTGCCGGATCCAGTGCGGTCACGCGCGTGCCAAAACGCACCTCGGCGCGATCTCTCAGGGCGTCCAGCAGGGCATCGATGAGTCGGTGCATCCCGCCGGGTAGGGTTTTGACCGCTGCTCCTGGCGGGGCCGCAGCCCGAATATCGGCTACGGCCTTGGCAACTGAGCCCCGCTGGATGGCTTTATCCAGCAGGCCGGGGGCAATTTTGTCAAGGTCGACGTCGTTGGGATCGGCCGAGTGCACACCGGCCACCACTGGCGCGACGAGTCGTTCCAGTGCGACAGGACCGAAGCGGTCTGCCACGAGTTCACCCACGGTGACGGGCTGGCCTTCGGCGCGACGTTTAGCCCAGGCGTCCATGGGTGTCGCCAAATCGGCTGCGGCACGCACAGCAGCTTCAGCGCCGAGCGCCTGGATCACTTCGGCAGCTGCTGGGTCACCGGGAATCCCCCACATTCCGAGTTTTGGTGCTGGTACAGCGCCAACCTCGGGCAGGTAGAGCCAGGAGCCATCCGGATTCGGGGTCACCAGTTCATTGGCCAGACCAAGCCCCTCGAGCAATTGAGTCATGTGGGTTGATCGGGCGGCATAAGCTTCGGCGCCGGCGTCAACGGTGAGCTGGCCTTCAGGCAGGTCAAAGGTGGCCGGGGCGATGGCCCCGCCAGCGGTGGGCTCGGCTTCGAGCACCGTGACGTGATGCCCGGCATTGACCGCGCGATAGGCTGCGGTCAGCCCGGCAATCCCGGCACCAATGACAACAACGTGGGGCATTTAGTAATCGATCGAGTGAATCAATTCCACCAGACGCGTCAGCACGGTGGGATCGGTGGTCGGGGGCACACCATGACCAAGGTTCAACACGTGGCCTGGGGCTTCAGCACCCTGAGCAATGACGTCGCGCACGTGGGCTTCTAAAACATCCCAGTCCGCGGACAACAGCGCCGGGTCAATATTGCCCTGTAGTGGCACCGTAGTGCGACCATCTGGTCCGGGGGTGTTGGCCAGTCGGCGGTTTGCTTCATCCAGACGCAGTCGGTAGTCGACTCCGACCACGGAGGCTCCGGTGTCACGCATCAGATCCAGGATCTCCGAGGTGCCCGTACCGAAGTGCACCAGTGGAACGCCGGTGGGACCGGTCAGATCCGCGATGTGCTCAATGGCTTGCTTGGAGTACGGCATCACTCTGGTCTCGTAATTCGTGCGAGACAGTGAGCCTGCCCAGGAATCAAAAAGTTGGGCTGCGGAGGCACCGGCCATAATCTGTGCTCGCAAGAAACGCCCGGAAGCTTCCGCGGTCCAGGCCATCAACCGGTCCCAGGATTCCGGGTCGTTATGCATCATCGTACGCGGACCCAGGTGGTCGCGTGACGGGCGACCTTCCACCATATAGGCGGCCACCGTGTAGGGGGCGCCGGCAAAGCCGATCAGGGGACGCGGGCCCAATTCAGCGACGGTAAGTTTGACCGCTTCCGTGATGGGCTCAAATATGTCGTCGGTCAGTTCCGGCAGCTTATTAATATCTTCGGCTGAGCGGATCGGTGCATCCAGGACAGGGCCGACGCCGGGCTGGATTTCGACACCAATACCGGCCAGTTTCAAGGGGATGACAATATCGGAAAAGAAGATCGCAGCATCAACGTCATGACGACGAACTGGCTGCAAGGTAATTTCTGATGCCATCTCGGGGATCAGGCACGATTCCAGCATGGTCGTGCCCTCGCGTAGTTTCCGATACTCCGGTAGCGAGCGGCCAGCTTGGCGCATAAACCAGACGGGACGACGATGCCCCTCCTGACCTCGATAACCTTTAATCAGTGCAGACTCCGCGGTCGAACGTTCCGCGTCGTCGGTCATGAGTGGATGGGTTGCCGGCAGGGCCGGAGACTGAGAAAACGCTTGGGTCATGACAGTTCATTATTCCAGGATCAGAGCACCATTGCCTGTACGTGTCCTCACAATCGGCCTGATCACCCCGACAGCGAAACCGCGGGGTGCATTTTGTTCCGGCGGCCAAATTTCGTACCATGGGAGGCATTGTGGTGATGTTTTCATTAGTCGCGGCGCACACCTGGTTGGACCTCGAGACGGTGGCGCAGTTAGCTAGCGGCTCTGCGGAGGTCTCCGAAACTGTCTCTACCGACGCCGTGGCCGGCGTCGTGACGCTGTCAACCTGCAATCGCGTCGAGATTTACGCCGAGGCCGGTTCCCCGCAAAATGTTGAACAGGCATCCAAAGAGATTTTGCGCACCATCGCTAAAACCACCGATATGCCGTATGACGACGTTGCGGCAGCCTTCAAGCTCTACCGGAATGATGCTGCCGTGCGCCACCTTTTTGAAGTTGGCTCGGGACTGAAGTCCGCGGTCGTAGGCGAACGGGAAATTGCCGGACAGGTCCGGCGCGCGCTGTCCGAGGCTCGTGAAGCCGGGCATACTACGGGCACACTCACCAAACTTTTTGAAACCGCCACCCGCACCGCCAAAGACATCGGAGCTCAAACCGCATTAGGCGCCACCGGCCGCTCCATCGTTTCTGTTGCTTTGGATTTGGCTACAGAATTGCGTGCCGGGACTTCGGTTGTCGGTGCTCAGCGTTTCTGGAAAGATGCCAACATTCTCCTGGTTGGAACTGGCGCGTATGCCGGCACCACGTTGGCTCAGCTTGAAGCTCGTGGCGCCAAGAATGTGGCCGTGCACTCATCATCTGGTCGTGCCCAACAGTTCGTTGAAGATCGCGGCGACTGGGCCATGGCCCTGGGTGGTTCGGATGTTGAAGGTGCCTTTGCTGAAGCCGATGTACTCATTGGTGTTTCCGGTGGCGAACGAACCGTAAGTGCCACCCAGTTAGAAAAATTGCGTGAAGGCGCAACCCACCGCCTCACCGTCTTAGATCTTGCCTTAACGCACGACTTTGATCCGGCCATCGGCGATCTACCAGCCGTTGATCTCATCACCTTAGAGTCGGTCAAAATGGCCGCCCCCACCGAGCAGCAAGCCTCGATCACCCAGGCACATCAGCTGGTCGATAAAGCTGTAGATGAATACCTCACCGAAAAACGCGAACGCACGGCAGCTGATGCGATTGTCACCCTGCGTGGTCACACAATGGCCGTGTTGGAAGAAGAAATGGCCCGAGTGCAAGATCGGCACGGCTGCACTGCTGCCGCTGAAGAGGTTCAACTAGCAATGCGTCGCATGGTGCGTCAGATTCTGCACGAACCCACCGTGCGTGCTCGTCAAGCTGCAGCCAATGGCACGCTTGAAGAGTATGAGGCAGCCTTAGAAACCGTGTTCGGCTTGGATGTTGCTGAAGCTACCAAAGATCGCCAGCACAATGGCCGCACCAATACCGTAGCTGCGGCACAACTGGATACCAGCGAAGCACAACAACGCACCGCATAACCGCCCGCCGTGGTATCTCATACGCATCAGCCCAGAATAGGAAGCTGAAAATGTCGAAGACTACTGCGCCCCCGACTCGCCTACCGCGCGATCAACGGCGCGCCCAATTAATCGATGTGGCGCTCGATGTCTTCGCCGAACGCAGCTACGCCCAAACCACAATGGATGACGTTGCCCAGCGTGCGGCAGTCTCCAAACCGGTGTTATACCAGCACTTTGCCAATAAACGCGATCTGTTCTTCACGCTGATCGACGGCCAGCTCGAAACGCTCCGCACTCGCATTACCACCGCAATGCAAACCGTTAACCCGGATTCGGCGACCGCAGATGAAGAAGTCGCCTATCAAGCCGTGCACGGCGTCTTTGAGTTCACCGCAGATCCACGCGGACATTACCGGCTGCTGCTGGATACCTCGATGGACAATCCCAACGAGCTCGAAGAACGCGTGGAATATTTCCTGCGCGAGTTAGTGGAATTCGTCTCCCCGTATATCCTGGATAACTCGATTCTGGATGTCGACAGCTCGCGATTTATTACCCGCGGTATTGCATCCAGTGTTTTGTTCATGGCCACCCGATGGGCCGAAGAATACCGCGGCCAGCACCCAACGCACCCAAATATTCCGTTGGAGACCGCGGTGGAACATACGTGTCGATTCGTCGCCTATGGCGCCATCGGATTTGATTTATCCAATAATCCCCCAGCGTAGCGAGCATCAAGCTATGCGATTTCACGAACAAACTGATCTAAGCTAATTGATGACAGACACACCATGAATACCCATGTTCTAGGAGGACTACCCGTGGAAATTCGTATTGGCATCCAGAACGTTGCCCGCGAGATCGCATTTGAAACCGAGATGTCGAAAGAAGATGTCACCGAAAAAGTTCGCGCAGCAGTCAACGACAACGCCAACCTCGAACTGACCGACAACAAAGGTGGCACTATTATTGTGCCAGCCGGCGTCCTAGGTTACGTTGAAATTGGTGACGCTACCGCACGTCGCGTCGGCTTTATCGCCGGCTAGATTTCACCGACCCTTCCACCAGGTAGACTTGGATACTGGTCCACATGTTTGGATCTAATGAACTTCACCCCGGATGACCGGTCGTACGTGTATGCGTATCTGTTACTTTTGACTAATCCACGATCGGCTCCGCAAGCACCACAAGGTGTTGAAAACCGAGCTTTAAGGAACTTATTCGATCGTGACAAATACCAATCAAGAATCGTTTGCAGATTTCGACTTACGACCCGAAATCGTTGCAGCACTGGCCGATCAAGGTATTGAAAGTCCATTTCCCATCCAGTCCATGACGCTACCTATCGCGCTGGATAATCATGACATTATCGGTCAAGCTAAAACCGGAACGGGTAAGACCCTCGGTTTTGGCCTACCGGTACTCAATAAGGTCCTGGGCCCTAAAGATGACGGGTACCAGGACCTCCCCATTCCCGGCGCACCACAGGCCCTCATCGTGGCCCCCACCCGTGAGCTAGCAGTCCAGGTCTCCAAAGATCTGGAAGGCGCAGCAAAACACATTTCCGCGCGCATTGGCTCAATCTATGGTGGTCGCGCCTACGAACCACAGATCGACGACCTGAAAAAAGGCGTCGACGTCGTCGTGGGAACACCCGGGCGGCTGATTGACCTGATGAAACAAAACCACCTGGATTTGTCACAAATCCGCACCGTGGTACTTGATGAAGCCGATGAAATGTTGGATCTGGGTTTCCTCCCGGATGTGGAAACCCTCTTAGAAGCCGTGCCCGAACAGCGGCAGACAATGCTGTTTTCGGCCACCATGCCAGGCGCCGTCATTACAATGGCTCGCCGCTACATGGTCCAACCCACCCATATCTCAGCATCGGACCCAGAAGATGATTCGCTGGTCAAACGCGATATCCGCCAGCTGGTATACCGGGCGCACCACATGGACAAAGATGAGCTCATCGCCCGCTCCCTGCAAGCACGCGGTCGCGGTCTGACAATCATCTTCACTCGCACCAAACGCACCGCTGCACGGCTGGCTGAAGAACTGGAACGCCGTGGCTTTGCCGCCGGCGCGCTCCACGGCGACCTCGGCCAGGGCGCCCGCGAACAAGCTCTGCGGGCCTTCCGTAACGGAAAGATCGATGTGCTGGTGGCCACCGATGTTGCTGCCCGTGGTATCGACGTCGACGACGTCACCCACGTATTCAACT
Source organism: Enteractinococcus helveticum (assembly GCF_001657475.1). GTDB lineage: Bacteria > Actinomycetota > Actinomycetes > Actinomycetales > Micrococcaceae > Yaniella > Yaniella helvetica. Next base: position 369,144 of record NZ_LXEY01000022.1, on the reverse strand, counting down.
TCCAAGCACCCGAAGACGAAAACACCTACCTGCACCGTGTCGGACGCACCGGGCGCGCCGGACAAAAAGGTATCGCCGTAACCCTGGTGGATTGGGAAGACGTCACCCGCTGGAGACTCATCGCCCAAGCCCTAGAGATCGAGCAAGTTGAACCGGTTGAAACCTACTCGGCTTCCCCGCACCTGTATGAGGACCTTGATATCCCGGAGGGCACCAAGGGACGACTGCCAAAATCACAACGCACCCGTGCCGGTTTAGACGCCGAGCAACAGGAAGAACTGGGTGGTCCGGATCAGAAACGCCGCGGCAAGCAGCGCGGTCGTGGTCGGGATGGTCAGTCTCGCGGTCGTGGCCAGGGGCGTCAGCGTCAGCGTACCCGGTCCAATCGATCCGAGAAATCTCAGGAATCAACCTCAAAATCTGAGCAGAAGCCACGTCGTCAACGCACTCGTACACGCCGCAAGAACGGCCAGGTAGTCGACCGTGGCTCAAAGGGTGACGCATAACATCAATGAGCGCAATTTTTTCGGGTGACAATAAGATCATCCTGGCCGACAACATGGAATTCTTGACCTCGGTACCGGATGAATCGGTCACCATGATCTATGTTGATCCCCCGTTTAATACCGGGCGCACACAGTCTCGCACCCAGATGAAGACGGTCCGGGTTGCAAACGGCAAGGGCGACCGCGTCGGTTTTGGTGGGCACTCATATGAGACGCTACGTGGTGCGCTGGCGTCTTATGATGACGCCTTTACCAACTACTGGGACTTTCTTGAACCACGTTTGGAACAAGCCTGGCGAATCCTTGCCGAAGACGGCACGCTGTACTTGCACTTGGATTACCGTGAAGTCCACTATGCAAAGGTCATGCTCGATATGATTTTCGGGCGAGACCATTTTCTCAATGAGATCATCTGGGCCTATGACTACGGCGGCAAATCCCGTAGTCGTTGGCCAGCGAAACACGACACCATCCTGGTCTATGTCAAAGACCCCAGCAAATACTGGTTCGACTCCGAAGAAGTTGATCGCGAACCATATATGGCACCTGGACTTGTCACACCAGAAAAACGGGAACGCGGAAAAATGCCCACCGATGTCTGGTGGCATACGATCGTCTCCCCCACTGGGAAAGAAAAAACCGGCTACCCGACGCAGAAACCCGTTGGGCTGGTGCGCCGGATGGTTGCTGCCTCGTCACGACGCGGCGACTGGGTGCTGGATTTCTTTGCCGGCTCCGGTACGTTAGGCGCTGCCGCCCAGCAATTGGGACGACGCTACGTGCTCGTGGATCAGAATCCACAGGCCATTGATGTGATGACCAAACGACTGCCAGCAGCCGCGTTGGTGGGCGTCTAGATCCCGTTCCACTGAACTTTATAGCCCGAGGTCGCCTGGGCCTCGATGGCCTCCACCGTTTCCCGGGAGGTCACGTGCTCGCCCAGGCGATTCGGTTTGCCGGTGCCATGGTAATCCGAGGAACCGGTTACCAGCAGGTTGTGCTGTCGCGCGAATTCCAAAAGCCACTCTTTGCCGCTGCCGCTGTTATCTCGGTGATGCACCTCTACCCCGGCCAGTCCGGCGTCGAGCATTTCATCAAACAGGCGTTTGCTGACGGTTCTACCACGCACTTTAGCCATCGGGTGCGCAAAAATCGGTACCCCACCGGCTTTGCGGATCAACTGAACGCCTAACACCGGATCCGGGGCATAGTGCGGCACATAGTATTTGGACCCACCCCGCAGAATCGTATCGAATGCAGCTGACCGGTTCGGCACCGCACCAATCTGCACCAATGCGTCAGCAAGATGCGGACGCCCAATAGTAGATTCCACGGTCGTTTGTGCTTTGACTAACTCCCAGGTGATCGGAAAGTCGGCCGATAACAACATGGCCATGCGTTTGGCTCGTTTATAGCGCGCATTGCGCGATTTGGCGATCTCCGCCAGCAAATCTAAGTTGGTCGGATCGTGCAGATATGACAGCACGTGCACAGCGATGCCTTCTCGAGAAACCGTGGATAGTTCCATACCTCGGATCAAGGCGATCTGGTGTTCTTGGGCGGCTTCTTCGGCAGGCTCCCATCCGGCGGTCGTATCGTGATCGGTTATGGCAACCCCTTCAAGCCCGGCATGTGCCGCTGCGCGGACAACATCCGCAGGCGAAGTCGTACCATCCGAGAAATTCGAATGAGTGTGCATGTCGAAGGCCATAAGTCGTCATTGTACTAGCCCAGGTCTGAATGTGGCAGCTTCACGCGACTCGCAAACGTCCCTACAGCAGCCAGTGCGCACAAGCTAGTTGCGAATTTCGCTGTGTCACATCGAATGTCTGGTCAATCGTGGGAAGATGGCAGGTATGACTCAACCATCTGATGCCGTACAGCCCGCTGCCCAAGATCAGCCCATGGAAGACCGTGTCGAAAACCGGTCTCATCGTCCATCATCAGACGCGTTCAAAGCGTTCATGGCTTCTCAGTGGCAACAGACCGAAGACATCGATTTTCAACCGGATGCTGCCGCCTCATATGCTGCACAGCGCCGTGTCACGTTGTCGAAACGATTCCCGACGGATCGCCTGGTCATTCCTGCCGGTGCACCCAAGGTTCGTTCCAATGACACCGACTACCGGTTCCGCCCCCATTCTGCCTTTGCCCACCTGACCGGTTTGGGCGTTGACCATGAGCCAGAAGCGGTGTTGGTCATGCAGCCTGTTGCGGAAGGCACCGGCGATCACGGGAGTAACCACGTGGCGACCCTGTTCTTCCGGCCGCTAGCGGGACGGGACTCTGAAGAGTTCTATGCAAACACCAAGACCGGTGAATTCTGGGTTGGTCCGCAACCGACGCTGAAAGAACTGCACCAACGTACGAGTATTCCAACCAAGGATCTCTCCGAGCTGGAATACGCCGTCACGGTAGACGCCGGGGTCGTGGAAATTGGCGGCACACGCATCCGCTTAGTTCGCGAAACGGATCAGAATCTTGATGCACTGGTCGATACGTCTCGCATTAATACCGGTGTGGATCTAGAACGTTCTGATGCCATGGACGGCGAGCTGGCAGAGTTCCTATCCGAAATGCGGTTGATCAAAGACGAATTTGAGATCGCCGAATTGCGGGGTTCTGTAGAATCCACCATCCGCGGTTTCGAAGACATCGTCCGAGCCATCCCGCAGGCCACCCAGCACGCCCGCGGTGAGCGCGTCATTGAGACAGCATTCTTTGCCCGCGCCCGGTTAGAAGGCAACGATCTGGGCTATGACACGATTGCTGCGGCCGGCAATAATGCCACGGTGCTGCACTGGATCCGCAACACCGGAGAAGTCAATGAGGGTGACCTGTTGTTAGTTGACGCGGGTGTGGAGGCTGATTCGCTCTATACGGCTGACATCACCCGAACCCTGCCGGTCAACGGCACGTTCTCCCCGGTACAGGCCAAGATCTATAACGCGGTGCTGGCTGCCGCCGATGCTGCACTGTATGCGGCCAAACCCGGAGTGTTGTTCCGCGATATCCACAACACCGCCATGGAGGTGTTAGCCCACCACCTTGATGACTGGGGTCTGCTGCCGGTATCCGTGCAAGAGGCCCTGTCTAGCGACGGACAGCATCACCGCCGGTGGATGCCACACGGCACCTCACACCATCTCGGGCTGGATGTTCACGACTGTGCCCAGGCTCGTCGAGAAATGTACCTGGATGCTCCCCTGCAAGAAGGCATGGTCTTTACGATCGAACCGGGACTGTACTTCAAGAACGAAGACCTGGCGATTCCGGAAGAATACCGGGGCATCGGGATTCGCATCGAAGACGATATTCTGGTCACCGCTCACGGCGCCGAATCACTGTCGGCTCACCTGCCACGCACGATTGAAGACATCGAATCGTGGATGGCCGATCTGTGGCGCAGCTAGCGGGTCTGCGACTCGTCTGAGTCTTGATCGGTGTCCGGTGTCGGATCGACCCGGACACCGTACTGCGGACGGCCATCCGGCAGATCTGGGATGCCACGGCTGTTCTCGTCACTCGCATCAGTTCCAGGCTGCTCCGCCTGCTCAGGCGTAGGTGCAGGCGCCGGTCGTGACGGGGTCCCCGTGGGCTGTGGGCCAAGCACAGAGCTGACCTGATCAGCAACTGAATTATCAACCACCAGATCGTAGCTGACCGCCGTCATTGTGGGAATCATGGCGTATTTCAATTGACGACGACGCATCATCTCACCGATCACGCCGAACAGCACCCAGATAACGGCACCCATGACCACAGTTGATCCAATCGTCATGGCCAGGTCCTGTCCCCCAGACATCATGGAGATCAACAGGCCAATAAAGACGCCGAAAAATGCGCCTTGCAGCGCAGCTCGTCCAGCAACTGCGGCATAACTTGGCCGGTGACGCAACCGATAGACCGAACGCAGATCACGCCCTACGATAGAAAGAAACCTCGGATCCACCCCGGCTTCAACGACTCGATCTACTGCAGACAGCGCAGCTTCATATGAACGGTAGTTGCCAATCAGCTGTCCCTGTGGCAGTGGCGATCCAATGGGGGCTCCGGGGCCAAACATAGTCATAGAGTCCATTTTCTACCCTGTCAGCCAGACTTTCCACCACCCCGCCCACATTGCGCTGTGAGCAAGGAGAATGACCAGCCCATGTCCACCACTACTGAGCTCTATCCACGTGGCATTCTCGGACCTGACACGGCCCCGGCTACAGACCATGAACTGGCGGCCTGGCGCGCCCTGTCCGACGTCATTGACCCAGAGATCCGAAAACCCATCACCACCCTGGGAATGGTGTCTGCAGTGGAATTTTCCGGTGACGACGTGACGGTGGGAATCCGGCTCACGATCGATGGATGTCCAATGCAGGACACGATTCATGCCGACGTGGCCGCTGCTGTACAACCTCTGGTCGATGGCAAGGTGTCGGTCCGTTTGACGACGATGTCCCCAGAACAGCGGGTGGCCCTACAACAGCATCTGACGGCTTCTCGGCCGCGCAACCCATTCGGGGAGGGCACACTGACCCAAATTTATGCGGTGGCATCCGGCAAGGGTGGGGTTGGTAAGTCAACGATCACCGCAAATCTGGCCGTGGGGCTAGCCGAGCGCGGACTTGCGGTGGGACTCATTGACGCTGATATTCATGGGTTTTCGATCCCTGGCTTACTTGGTGTCACAGCCAAGCCCACCAAGGTTGAAGACTTGATCATGCCGCCGGTTGCGTATGGCGTCAAGGTCATGTCGATTGGCATGTTCTTGGACTCTGATCAGCCGGTCGCCTGGCGGGGACCGATGCTGCATCGTGCGTTAGAACAGTTTGTCACCGATGTCTACTGGGGCGACCTAGATGTGCTGCTGATCGATCTGCCGCCAGGTACCGGCGATATTGCCATTTCCACATCGCAGTTGCTGCCGAATGCACAATTATTGGTCATCACCACTCCCGAGCACACCGCCGCTCAGGTCGCTGCTCGGGCCGGGCAATTATCGACTCAAACGAATCAGCCGGTCACCGGTGTCATTGAGAATATGGGGCCAATGCGCCTGCCCGACGGCACCGTCGTTGAAGTCTTCGGTTCGGGTGGCGGCCAGGCGGTCAGTACTCGACTGACCGAAGTGTTAGACAAAGATGTTCCGCTGCTGGGCTCGATTCCGCTGGATCCTGTTTTACGAGCTGATAGTGAGGCCGGTACCCCATCGGTGGTGACGTCCGCTGATACGCCAGCTGGTCAAGCGCTGAATATGATCGTGGACCAATTAGCTGGTACACCCCGAGGATTGTCCGGACGCAAGCTCCCGGTGACCCCTAAGTAGCTTCAGAGTCAAACGGTGTTGTAACCGTCTCAGGCTCAACAGTCTCGGTGAGTTGTTCGACCTCAGCAGGCTGCTGTTGGTCGACAGCAGTCGGTTCTGATTGGCTGGCCGCTTGTTGCGTTGTTACCCCTGCAGCAGGCACGGCTTGCTGAGTAACAGCCGGTTTACTCGGGTCAGGAAACTGTGATTGCTGGTCGAGCTGATCGATCGGTACGGCAGCCGCAAGAATTTCTGCTTGCGTGAGTGCCGGGCGTGGCGTGGGCTTATCGAGCACTGTATCTGCGGCATCCTGCACCGTGCTCTTGGCATCAAGCATGGACGCTTCAAGATCTTCGATCGGTTCAGATAGGGCTTCGCGAATAACTCGACGGGGGTCGTATTGACGTGGGTCGTATTTCTTCCAGTCGACCTCGTCAAAATCGGTGCCTGTTTCTTCTTTGAACTGCTCTTTGGCACCTTCAGCGAGCACGCGAATTTTGTGGACCCATTCGCGTAGCTTCCGAAGGTACTCTGGGATCTTTTCGGGACCCAACAGTAGCAAGGCGAGCACGATGAGGATGATCAGCTCGCCACCATTAATACCAAAGATGTTCATACTGGCTACAGCTTACCCGAAATGGTGGTGGTCGGCGGGTGAGGGAAGGCGTCTAACGGCCCAATAACCGCTCTACTCCGCGCTCGAAGCGCTGGCTGACGCCTTCTTCGACTTGGTCAGTGCTGGAGCTCAGGCGGGATTTCTCTTCTAGATATAATGTCGACATGATTCCGCCGGCATAATCTGCATCTGACGTCGAATCGACCCGATATTGGGACTTATTGGTCGACATGTACGCTGTCCACGAACCATCCGGATATGTGTAGACCCAGACGTTTTCTGCAACCGGTAGCGAGACCTCATCAGCTGCTGATTTTGTAAAGTCCAGGCGGCTGCAGGCTGTCACGGAACCATCTTCGTTTTCGACACGGCATTCGCGCACAACGGTTTGATCTTCGCTATCGACCGTCGTGCCGTTGAAGATCGAGACCACATAGACTTGTCCGTCTTCTTCATCAAAGACGGCAGATTCAAAGGTCATGCCAAGAGCACGGAATTGTGGGATCGTCCAGCCTGCCGCACGGAGATCACTCACTGAAGTCAGCCGTATCGGCGTCCCGTCAATACCCAGTGGTGCACTGCTATACGACAGTTGGGCACGTGACGTGCCGAAGTCTGTGGGCACTTTGGTCGAATCGTCACTGGGGGTAGGACGAATGAGGTCTTGTGGGTCTGCTTGAACGACTTCAATTTCTTCAGGAATCAAGGCAGGTGACGTGGAATCAGCCGATTCATACGAGCGTTCATCTCCCCCAAGCATCCACAGACTAAAAAAGACACCGACGATGACCAGTCCGACAATTCCGGCACTCGCTAAGAATTTCCAGCCTGCTACACCGCTGGGCTGCATTACGGCTGCAGGCTGCTGCCCAACTGGCGTGGGAGTGTCATCTTGGGATAAGCGTTCTAGCTGCTTCGTAATCGACAGTGCAGACCAACGTTGTTCGACTTCTTTGGCGCATTGGTCGCATCCAGCAAGATGTGCTCGGACTCGTTCGTCTGCGGTCGAGGACAATTGTCCTTCCAGGAACGCATCGAACTTGGAACGGGGGTGAAAAGCGAAGTTTGATGGACTTCTGCTCATCAACGTCCTCGCTTCCGTGGTTAAGTCGTCATCTAGCTATAATTCCAAACTCCACTCATTGTGGCAAAAGATTCTGAGAATATTCTGAAACGTCAATGGTTGTTTGGCATGAATACGATAACGTGTCTGGCTGGCTTTACAATGTAGTGAGCATATGTCGCGCAGACGTCAACGATCAACGGGAGTACACAAGTTATGAAGGCGCTGAGCCCACAACAGACCGGCAAATACGCTAGCTGGGCTTTTGCCGAGGCACGTCCAGTTGAAGACGATGTACTGTTGATGGCTCGTGATCGTTCAGCAGAACTTGGTATCACGCCGGTATCTGAAGGCACCGCATCGGTCCTGACGTTCCTGGCTGCCGCGTCCAGACCACAAACCATGGTGGAATTAGGCACCGGAGCAGGCGTATCAGGTTTGGCTTTGATGCGCGGTGCGCCCGCCGGGGCTGTATTAACCTCATTAGATCCGGATGCTGAAGCGCAGCGTGCGGCACGTGAGGTTTTCGTGGCCGATGGTTATCCCAGTTCCACTACCCGGCTGATTGCAGGACGCGGTCGAACAGTATTGCCCAAGCTGTCGGCGTCCGCCTATGATCTGGTGTTCATTGATGCAGATCCACTGCTGTTGGAATACCATGTCACCGAAGCAGCACGTGTGCTGCGCTCCGGTGGCATGGTGATCATTCATGATGCATTAGATCATGATCGGGTGCCACGTCCGGCTGTACGGGAGGCGTCCACGGTGATGCTTCGCGAGGTTGGCAACACGCTTCGTGATGACACCTCTGTTTGGCGTACTTCCACACTGCTGCCTACTGGTACAGGGTTATTATTGGCGACCCGGGTCTAGGGTCAAACAGTCATTAGCTGACGTTGATTACACCGGATAGGGCGTTTTTGAGTTCCTCAGCTTCTTCGTCGTTGAGTTCCACTACAAGACGTCCACCACCGTCGGTGGGAATACGCATTACGAGTTTTCGTTGTTCACGGACAACTTCCATTGGGCCGTCACCGGTACGAGGCTTCATTGCAGCCATTACTGTTCCTTTCTATACGCGTCTATGCCGCGACGCGAACGGTCGACATTTTTCTAGGATTGTTCGTTGGAATAGGGCTGAGGATTGCCCGCGACTTGGCGCAGATCAGCGATCTGTTGATCACGTGCTTCGATCGCTGCGGAAAGTCGAGCGAGTACCTGATCGACCTGGTCGGTTCGGTATCCTCTCAGTCCAACTGCAAAACGAATGTCTTGAATATCTCGGGCGGTAACATCTTGCGCCTCCGGTAAGAGCACCGGGGGTAATGTTGGGAGTGGCTCAGCCATGGGTTTGACCACATGCTGTTGGCCACGGGTGACCATGAGTGCTAAAAATCCGATGATTAGGACACCTAACACCAGAATTTCAATCATCAGTATCGCATCGCCCATAGTGCTATTGTCTCATGAAGTTTCTAACCTTGCTTGTCGGACGCCACAATTCCAGGTGAACACAGGCATTGGGCATCATGGCATCCGCCCACACTTATCGGCATTTGGTGCGGGTTGACTACCGGTATCACTTATTTTGTACGGCCAAGCAGGACAGCAAGTAAGCGTTTGGTTCATCACCAGCGATCAAGCCCAGAGAATACTCGGCGCAGGGTCTTACTAACCCATGTGTTTTGTGCGCAACCATTGGGATTGGCGCAATTGTTGGGTTAGTGTCTGAACGTGACTAAAAAACTCGTGCGTCGTTTGAAGGTATCATCAGCAAGCTTGGCGATGGTTGCTCTGGCTGCGGCCCTCAGTGGTTGTGATACTACTGAGGAGCCGGTAGCAGAAGATGCTGAGGTCCCTGAAGAAGTTGTCAGCGTCGGAGTGGCATTATCCTCCCCCGGGTTGGCCTCAGGTAGTGATCCTGCTGAGACAGCTGGCGCGGAGATCGCACTAGCCCAGGCGATCGTAGCTGAATTAGACACCCCCGGTCCAGAAAGCCAGCTGCGATGGGTTCCCATCAGTTCGGCCAACGATGCAGTAGCAGCCGTTCAAGCTGGTGATATGGAATTTATGCTCGGTCAACTATCTGATGCACAGGTGACTGATGAACTGGGCTGGGTCGGTCCCTATGCAACCGTCAATCCAGCTCTGTTGATCCGACAAGCACCGGATGAGACAAATGCTGCTCCACCCACCATCACGCCATTAGAGACGATCACTTCAGCCGAGGAATTGGTCGAGGCACCCGTTTGTGTCGTGGAAAATTCGGTCGCTGGTGCGGCTGAGCTACCGCTTGATAACATCACGATCCAAGAAACCGTCACCGAGTGCGAAGTCGGGATGCGTTCGGGACGCTATGACGCAATCGCCGCTGATGATCTGCAACTTGCTGGTGTGTTGATGGACCCGAATCTAGGATCCAACTACGAATTGCTGTCGTGGTCAGATGTTGCAGACGACGAAGCAGCCGAAGTGGCCGACGAGTTGCTAGAACCACACCAATATTGGATCGGTACTGATCCATCACAGTGTGACGCCCTTGCTGAGGCTTTGCGCACGGCCCTGACGCAAGGATCGCTTGATGAAGCGTTTTTTGGGTGGGAAGAATCAACCGGTTTGCAGCCTGATGTCTCGGCAGCCAGCGACGTCACGACCCGGCACTGTTCGTCATAGCCTCGTTAACGATTGATGCCCCACCGAAGTGGGGCCTCAATCATCTAGGTACCGATTATTTTGCGTTTGGGTAGTGACGCAGATCTTCACCAACATAGACCTGGCGTGGACGGCCAATCTTGGTTTCTTGGTCGGTGATCATTTCACGCCACTGTGCGATCCAACCGGGCAGACGACCCAGTGCGAACAGCGGGGTGAACATGCGCGGTGGGAAGCCCATCGCGGAGTAGATCAGCCCGGTGTAGAAGTCGACGTTCGGGTAGAGTTTGCGCTCGATGAAGTAATCATCGTTCAGGGCGCGTTCTTCCAGACGCATGGCGATTTCCAGGCGTGGATCGTTGCTGCCAAGTTTGTTTAGGATTTTCTCGGCGGTTGATTTCACGATGCGGGCCCGTGGGTCGTAGTTCTTGTAGACGCGGTGGCCAAAGCCCATCAGTCGGATGCCTGATTCTTTGTTCTTGACCTTGTCCATGAAGTCTTCTGGGCTGACGCCCTCGTCCTGGATCTGGTCGAGCATGTTCAGTACGGCCTCGTTGGCGCCACCGTGCAGTGGACCAAACAAGGCGTTTATGCCGGCTGAGATCGAACCAAAGATGTTAGCGTGCGACGAGCCAACCAGACGAACCGTGGAGGTCGAGCAGTTCTGCTCGTGGTCGGCGTGCAGAATGAGCAGCATATCCAACGCATCGACCATGTCTTGGTCCAGCTCAAACGGTGAGGTTGGAACCCCGAAAGTCAGACGCAAGAAATTCTCGGTGAGGTTCAGCGAATTGTCCGGGTAAAGGAACGGCTGACCGATCGACTTCTTGTACGCGTATGCTGCCAAGACTGGCACCTTGGACATCAGGCGGATGGTCGAGATGTGGACCTGTTCTTCATCAAATGGGTCCAAAGAATCTTCGTAGAAAGTCGACAGTGCAGAGACCGCTGAAGACAAGACTGCCATGGGGTGTGCGTTCCGTGGGAATCCGTCAAAGAAGGCTTTGATGTCTTCGTGCAACATGGTGTGCGAACGGATGTTCTGATCCCAGGCCGCAAGCTCATCACTGGTCGGCAGTTCACCATAAATCAGCAGGTAGGCGACTTCCAGGAAGGAAGACTTTTGTGCCAGCTCATCGATTGGGTAGCCACGGTAACGCAAAATACCGTTGTCCCCGTCGATGTAGGTGATGGCTGAGCGAGCATTGGCGGTGTTCATGAAACCGGGGTCGTAAGTGACGGTATCGGTATCACGCAGCACCTTGGCAATGCTTAGACCATCGTTACCCGCAGTTGCTTCAACACGTGCCAGGTCTACGTTGGTATTGCCTACCGTAAGCTTGCCGTCGTGTTTATCTGTCATGGTTTTCCCTCTTGTCCGTGCAAAGTGACGCTTGCACTATGGCCACCGATCAGTGGCACTATTCGTTATGGCTCTGCCGTTCAAATTTACCAATTTTAGGAACGCTTGGAACTTTATGGCCAAACGTTGTAATCATAACCCCGCTCTGAGTCGGGGTACTGCTTGATCGACGTCCTGATCAGTCGCGGTAATGGAAATGCGGATATACCCGTTGCCTGCCGATGAGTAAAACACTCCGGGGCCCACCAGCATGCCTGCCTTGGCGAAGCGATCGACCAGCTCCCAGGAATCGTCAGCAGTGGGATTGGTGACCGTTGGGTCGCGCACCCACAAGTACAGACCTGCTTGCGAATGATCGATAACTAATCCTGCAGCTTCGATAGCGGTCACAAGTTTTTCGCGGCGGGCCCTGTACCGCGCCTTTTGTTCGGCCACGTGAGCTTCATCTGCCAGGGCCGCGATGGTGGCCTGCTGAATAGGTCCGGGCACCACCATGCCAGTGTGTGACCGCAAGTTGATCAGTGCTGCAATAAGTTTCGTGTCGCCGGCAACAAAAGCCGCCCGGTAGCCGGCCATATTCGACTGTTTCGACAGCGAGTACACCGATAGCAGACCGGTGAAATCCTCGCCAGCAACCTGGGGGTGCAAAATTGATGGGATCAGTTCAGTTTCCCAGCGACCCCACCCAAGCTCGGCGTAGCATTCATCCGAGGCGACAACAGCACCAAGACCACGTGCATCGTTGACAACGGCCCGCAGTGCGCTGGCTTCCTGGACGATGCCGGTCGGGTTTGCCGGTGAGTTCACCCAGACCAACTTGATCTTGTCCCGAGTCTCATCATCAAGGCCAGCCAGGGAATCCGCGGTGACTGATGTGGCCCCCACAATTTTGGCACCGATGTCATAGGTCGGATACGCAACGGTTGGATACACAATAACGTCGCCGGGGCCCAGTCCCAGTAACAGTGGCAGCCAGGCGATAAATTCCTTGGAACCCACGGTGGCGGCCACGTTGTCACGGGTCAAATTTTTGACGCTACGACGTCGCTGGTACCACTGGGCAATGGCATCGCGGAGTTCATTTGTGCCAGAGGCACCGGGATAGCCGGGCCAGTTGGTGGCAGAGCGCAATGCGTGTTGGATGACGTCTGGCGTTGGGTCAACTGGCGCGCCAATGGACAGATCAACGAGACCGTCGGGGTGGGCTTGCGCGGTGGCTTTATATGGGGCCAGCAACTGCCAAGGGTATTCAGGCAGGTCAAGCATTAAACGTCATGCTCCTGTGGCGGAAGAGCGGCAACTAGCGGGTGATCTTTGGGGATCAACCCAAGCTTGGCGGCGCCTCCCGGGGAGCCGATGTCGTCAAAGAATTCCACGTTCGCATCGTAGTAATCGGCCCATTCTTCTGGGGTGTCGTCTTCATAGTAGATAGCTTCTACCGGGCAGACGGGTTCACAGGCACCGCAGTCCACGCATTCATCCGGGTGGATGTACAGCATGCGTTCGCCTTCATAGATACAGTCAACCGGGCATTCGTCGACACAGGATTTATCCTTCAGGTCAACACACGGTAAGGCGATTACGTAGGTCATCTTCGCGTTGCTCCTTCACAGCGTTTCGTGTCATACAGTCTACTGTTTATCCCATGGACCGACAGCGGGTGTCAGATATGACTGGTTGGCCGCAAGCTCAGCTTTGGTCCGCCGCATCGTCCGGGCTAGCTGAATCAGGCTCAACAGGGTCACCGCGACGATGCCGATATTCCAGGCCAACGTGGCAATCACCAGGTGGGGCACAAACTCCCAGGTCTGGTCATTGAGCGGCACACTGAAGTGGTTGCCCTGATTCAGGGCAACCATCGCAGCCAGCGTCACATACTGAGCAATACCCGTCAGACCGGTGGCCACAATGCTGACACTGCGCAGGCCGATCCACCACTGGGCCAGCCAGGCTATCACCAGGGCCAACACGACTCCCCAGGGCAGACCGAAGCTGCCGGTCCAGTATGAGTTCAGGTGCAGTACGGTGCCGATCGCCCCGGTGAGGATTCCCAGCAGGATGCCTGCCAGGCTCCAGCCGATAGTCGTGGCGTGGTTACTGCGATTCGGCGCGTGCTCGGGCGCGGGCAAGTTTGACTCTGTCATTAGCATCAAGCACAACCTTACGCATCCGGATAGCTTCCGGTGTCACTTCGACACATTCGTCATCTCGAACCCATTCCAGGGATTCTTCCAGTGTTAAGATCCGTGGTGGGGTGAGACCTTCGAAGTTATCCGACGACGCGGCACGAACGTTGGTCTGTTTCTTCTCGCGCACGATGTTGACGTCCATGTCCTCGTTCCGCGAGTTTTCGCCCAAGACCATGCCTTCATAGACATCGGCGCCGGGCTGGATGAAGAAGGATGCACGTTCTTGCAGGTTGATCATCGAGTACGGGGTCGCCGTTCCGGACCGGTCTGACACAATCGAACCGGTAGCCCGGTAGACGATATGCCCGGCCCACGGTTCGTAACCGGCGGAATATGATGACGCAATACCGGCGCCACGTGTTTCGGTCAAAAAGCGCGTCCGGAACCCAATCAGACCACGGGCAGGGACTTTGAATTCCATGCGAACCCAACCGGTACCGTTGTTGACCATATTCTCCATGGCACCCTTGCGCGAAGCCATCAGCTGCGTGATAGCGCCCATATGTTCTTCCGGAATATCGATGGTCATCAGTTCCATCGGCTCGTGCAGAACGCCGTCGACCTCTTTGGTCACAACCTGAGGTTTACCGACCGTCAGTTCAAAGCCCTCACGGCGCATCTGTTCTACCAAAATAGCCAGTGCAAGCTCGCCACGGCCCTGAACCTCCCAGGTATCGGGGCGATCCGTCGGCAGGACACGTAGCGACACGTTACCGATGAGCTCACGGTCGAGACGATCTCGAATTTGACGTGCGGTGACCTTCGCGCCTTTGACCTTGCCAGCAAGCGGCGAGGTATTGACGCCCAGGGTCATCGAAATCGAGGGCTCTTCAATCGTGATCTGCGGCAGCGGTTTCGGGTCGTTAGGATCGGTCAAGGTGTCACCGATCATGATGTCTTCAATACCGGCCACGGCCACGATCTCACCTGGGCGAGCCGACTCTGCTGGTACGCGCTCCAGACCTTTGGTCTGCAATAATTCGGTGATCTTGACGTTCTTGATGCCAGCTTTTGAGGACCATGCCACAGTCTGGTTCTTATTCAGCGTACCGTTGTGGATACGCAGCAACGCCAAACGGCCCAGGAACGAGGAGTAGTCCAGGTTCGTGACGTGGGCCTGCAGGACCTCGTTTTCGTCATAGGTTGGCGCCGGGATGTGTTCCATGATCGTTGCAAATAGCGGTTCCAGATCTTCGTTGTCTGGTAGCTGTCCATCGGCGGGTTGTACGGTCGACGCGCGACCGGCTTTACCCGAGGCATAGACCACTGGAACATCGAGGACGGCGTCCAAATCCAGGTCTGGGACATCTTTGGCCACGTCTTCAGCCAGCCCCAGCAGCAGGTCCATCGAGTCTGAGACGACCCCGTCAATGCGGGCGTCGGCGCGGTCTACTTTATTGACTAACAGGATCACCGGTTTGGCAGCTTCTAGGGCCTTACGCAGCACGAAGCGCGTTTGTGGCAGTGGACCTTCCGAGGAGTCCACGAGTAAGACAACACCATCGACCATAGACAGGCCGCGTTCGACTTCTCCACCGAAGTCGGCGTGTCCTGGCGTATCGATCACGTTGATCGTGACCTGTTCGCCATTGGACGCCGGGCCAGAGTAGAACACCGTGGTGTTCTTGGCCAGGATGGTAATGCCCTTTTCTTTTTCCAGTTCCCCAGAGTCCATCACACGATCTTCGACTTGTTTGTGTTCGCCGAATGCCCCGGTCGCGGTCAACATGGCGTTGACCAGGGTCGTTTTCCCGTGGTCGACATGGGCGACAATGGCAACATTACGAAGGTCATCACGTGTGGCGGTCTGATTGGTCATGGGCATACCTCGTTTGAAGGTAGAAATGTAAGATGTGCTGCGGCCGAAGATACTGTAGGTGTGTACGCATTGGCCACGTTACTAGTGTAAAGCACACCTTGGGTGTTGCTGACCGATCCACCGTGAGGCGTTATATACACTTGAAACGCATTGGGGCGCGAACCGGTGGTTTTGCTGAAGTATTGGGCTCAAATTGCACGGTCCATACCTCCTGTCATAACCGGTGCTCCACCGCTGGAAAGGCGAGGGGACATGCCGATCAAGCCTGACAGCAGTCGATGCTCGATTAACTATGGAACGTATCGAAGACATGAACGAACACATCGTGCCAAACAGCCTCCCACCTCGCACAGCACCACAAAACGGGCCTCAGCCAATACGTGACGAAAGCCAGTATTGCGGGTAGAACTGGTCCTATGTCTAATCGCACCGCTGTTGCTACCACGCCCAAGACGCTGACCTATGGGTTCATGTTCATTTCCGTACTCGCGCTGGCCTTAAACCTACGGGCTGCGGCGAGTTCGATCGGTCCGTTGTTGGCCGAAATCGGTGACGGCATGCAATTTGGTGGCGGCGCCCTGGGCTTCTTGACGTCGCTGCCGGGGCTGATTTTCGGCGTCCTGGGGCTGCTTGCGGTGCGAATCGGCAAGCGCTTTGGCATCTCGGCCACCCTCTTATTATCTGCGCTGGCCATAGTCTTTGGCATTGGGCTGCGCGCCTGGGTCGATAATTCGTGGCTCTTTTTGATCCTGTCGATCATTGGCCTGACCGGTATCGCCATTGCCAATGTGCTCATGCCCGCCTGGATCAAAATCCACGGTCGCCAACACACGGTCAAACTCATGACCGTCTACTCGGTGTGTGTCGTCGCCGCCGGGGCCATTGGTGCCGCTTTCACCGCGCCCGCCGCCCAGGTCTTCTCAGCATGGTTCAGCCCCGATATCGGCTGGCGTACCGCCCTGACCCTGTGGGCTGTACTGGCTATCATTCCGGCAGCGTTGTGGTTCGTTGTGACCAAACGCATCGGCTACGACTACCCGCCTACCCCGTCCCATGCCACCCCCACCACGCGCATCTTCCGGTCACCGGCCGCCTGGGCAATGATGGCCTTCTTCTCGCTGCAATCCACGCAGGTGTATGTCCAGTTTGGTTGGCTACCCCAGATCTACCGTGACGCCGGGGTCAGCGCCAATGAGTCCGGTTTACTGTTGTCGGTCACCGCGGGCATCGGGGTGGTTGGCAGTCTCATTATGCCCACCGTCGTGGATCGTTCCAAACGCCTTTGGGTCTGGCCGGTAGTCTTTGGGGTGTTCAGCGCAATAGGCTACCTTGGCCTATTTTTGTGGCCTGCCGAAGGCCGCTGGCTCTGGTCGTTGCTGCTCGGGGTGGGCGGCATGGCGTTTGCCACCGCCATTTGCCTGATCCCAGCGCGCAGTGTAGACCACGACATCACCGCCAGACTCTCAGGCTTTGTCCAACCGGTCGGCTACATTCTGGCCGGCGTCGGACCCCTGCTGGTCGGGGTGTTGTATACGGCCAACAACACCTGGACGACGACGTTGGTATTTCTGTTTGTGTTGGCAATACTCATGGCCCTGGCCGGTGCGCTCGCCGCCCGTGATGTCAACGTCGATGACCAGCTCCAGCCGCACAACCCTGGGAATTAGTTGATCGAAGCTTCTTCAAGGACCGCGGTGGCGGTCCGTATCTCCCCGTCTACGGTACGCCAGACGACTTCAACTTCCTCGCCGGGGTCTTTATCTCGCACATAGCGGGAAATATACGAGGAGTTGAGCACGTCGTTGCCATCAATTTCTAAAATCACATCATCTGGCTGCAGCCCAATTTGATGCGCGGCGGAACCGTTCATGACTTCCATGACCCGTGCTCCGGCATCGGGTTCAGAGGACACCACGATCCCCAGCGCTCCCCCAGCGCCAATGACGACGTCGCCAGAATCATCCCCAGCTAGAACCTGTTCCACCACTTCCAAGGCATTGACGATCGGTACCGCATACCCATAGGCGTCGTCGGAGTTTGTCGTGTTTTGGCTTGCGGCAGTCGATACCCCGATCACCTGACCATTGGCATCCACCGTTGGTCCACCGGAATACCCGGGCACAATATCGGCGGTGATCATAATGAGGTTTTCAAGCCATTGGGCCGGTGAACCAGGTTCCTGCGGTTCGATGTGGATGGTTTCGCTGGTGCCCTGGATTTCTCCGACCACCGAGGTCAGGTATCCCTGTCCCCCGGCGTTGCCGACCCCGGCGACTGTATCGCCGACGCTAACTTCGCCCGGATTGATTGAGGCGACTTCAAGTGGCTCATCGGTGTCGATCTGCAGCACAGCAATGTCTTGACTGGCATCGCGACCCAGGACGGTCGCGGAGTAGCGCTCATTCGTATCAGCCATGGTGATCGACACCGAGGTTGACGATTCAACGACGTGGTAATTGGTAATGGCTAACCCATCGGAGCTGAGCACCATGCCAGAACCGAACCCGAGGTATTGGTAGACCTGAGTATCGACCATGAAGATGCCAGGCGCCTTTGAAACTTCTTGGCCAGGGTCGAGACCGCTTCCGGTGTGTTGATCACCGTTTTCCCAGTCGACAGTGATGCCCTGGTGAACATGGTCCAATTGCTCGACCAGGCTGGCATTCGCGGCCTCGGGGTCCGGGATAATCGGATCAGCTTGTTCTGATGCACCATCTGGTGCGAAGAATTCTTCCAGGGAGAAGTCGTCGACGGCGATGTCTGGGCCATCCCAGTCAAAGACTAGGGCAAGAAATCCGATGAGTAGAAAACCGAATGCTAAGATCCCGATGCCGTTGAGAATGAGACTCAGCGGGCCGCGACGACGTCGTGACGGTTTCGAGTATTGACCAGGGTCGTTGTATTCGTTACTGAAATACGGAATGGACCGAGTTTCATCGGTCGGGTGGTGGGTGGAGTGGACCCAACGGGGATCATATCGCGGGTCGTGATGGGAACCGTAGGGCGGGTCCGGTGGTCCGGTGCGATAAGGCTCGGGGTTGAAGGTGTTGGGCCCGTAGGGACCAAAGGCTTGTGGATCACCACCGCCCGGACCATATGGTGGTGGTCCGGGCGGTGGTGGCGGACTTCCAGCGCTCTCTTCTGAGGCCTGCCGGTAATGGTCAGGTCGTTGATCGTCTGGTTCTGGTGACGATTCGGGTTCGGAAGGATTCTGGTAGTTCACGCCGGTGGTTTTCTTTTATGGGTTATGCGCCCAAGTGCTCCATGACCGCGTCGTAGTCTGGTTCATTCGTGATTTCTTCGACGAGCTCGGTGTAGGTGACTTCACCTTGGGGATTCACCACGACCACAGAGCGGCCAAGCAGGCCTGCCATCGGTGAATCTGCTAGTTCAACACCAAAGTCAATGCCAAAGTTTGAGCGGAATGCCGAAGCCGTGTGAGCACGTTCAATGCCTTCGGCACCACAGAAGCGCGCCTGAGCAAACGGCAGGTCCTTGGAAACATTCAGTACCACGGTATTTTCCAGGTTGGCTGCGCGTTCGTTGAATTCACGCACGCTGGCGGCACATACCCCAGTGTCCAGGGACGGGAAGCTGTTAACCAACAGCCACTGACCGGCATAATCGGAGAGTTTCACTTCGGACATATCAATGCCCACCAGCGTGGAATCGGGAATCTGCGATCCAACAGCTGGAATATCGGCGACGGTGTTTGTGGGGTTACCTTTAAAATGCGTTTTAGCCATGCCTCTACTGTATGCGTCAGCAGGAGGTTTTATCGACGGCTGTTCGCCGCTCAGTGCAAAACTTGTGATCAACGCTGATAGTGTGCAGCCGGTTCGGGCAGCCCGAAGACCCGGTCAAAAATCCAGGCGTAGATAGCGGTGTAGATCAAGAAGAAGATCAACAGCCCGATCTCTAGAATGAAGGCGTCCAACAGGCTAATGCTAAGGATCCAAGCGATGGCTGGTACCAACATGGTCACCAGACCGCCCTCGAACAACACTGCGTGTGTCACGCGCATGTACCAGGGTCGGTGGGTGACCCCGATTCGACGTTCGAATGCTTCAAATCCCCAGTTGAACAGCATGTTCCATGCCAGGGCTACCGTCGAGGAGACCACCCCGACTAAAAAGGACGAGCCGGAGTCGTTACCAAGGATTGCCAGAATCAGTGTCGTGAAGCCCACCGCGAGAATTTCAAAAACTACCGCGTAGGTGATGCGTCGAGCCAGTGGGGACCGAAAAATCCGGCGGCCGACCAGTGCATCGCGGCCACCTGGTCCAACTGGGACCTCTGGGATATTTTGGGCAAGATCTTCTTGGGCTGTCACATCGTTAGGTTATCAGAGCCTGACGTTTCCAGACTGCGTGCTCGTCAGGGGCGCAATTGGCTTAGGAGTAGCGCCCTGCAATGTAGTAGTCGATGGTTTCGATAAATGGCCTGGCTTGTTCTGAGTGCACCCAGTGACCGGCATTGCGGATTTGGATCTTGCGGGTGCTTGGGAACAGTTTGCGCATGGCCACGGTGGTCTCGTCGTTGATGTAATCCGATTCGGAGCCTTTGATCCACAATACGGGATGATCGTCATAGGCCTGTTCTACCTGTGGAAAATCAACGATCGTTGGGAGTTTGTCGTAGAGCATCTGCAGATTGGGCTGCCATGCGAATCCGACGTGCTCGTCGCGGATTAGGTTTTGTAATAAGAAGCCGCGTACACCGGCGTCGTCGATATCGGTTTTGAGCTTGGCATGTGCGTCGCGACGTGAGGTGACCTGAGATAGGTCAAGTTTCAGCAGTGTGCCCAAGAGGTGTTCGAATTCACTGGTGGATGACTGCACTGGCGAGATGTCTTCGATGATCAGCCCAGCGGTGAGCTCTGGGTGGCGCAGCGCGAGCAGCATGGCGACCTTGCCGCCCATCGAGTGGCCGAGGATCACGGCTGGCTCGTCTTTGCAAAAATCTCGGCGGAGTTCTTCGGCGACCAGATCGGCGATTTCGATGTAGTCGAAGTCATCAGTCCAGCAAGAGGCCCCGTGATTAGGTAGGTCCACAAGCAGTGAGGTAGTGGTTTCTTGGATGCCTTTGGCAATGGTCGTAAAGTTTTTGCCGCGGCCCATTAGCCCATGCATAAAGACAACGCGCCGTAGTCCACCTTCCAGGACTTCCGTGTGGAGGCGACCGGCTGGATCCGAACAGTTCATCATGTTCCTCAGCTTAGTAAAGACACCTGTCACCTGCCCACCGGAGTCTTCACTCGGGCGACATAAAGCCTACTAGGTGACGTTGTGATCGGCGGCCTGGGCGAGTTCTGCGGCTTGGGCTTTCTTATTGCGGGAACTATTCACCACTCCCATGATGAATAACCCACCGGCGATGACAACGCTGAACAGCCCGATGAGCACACCCTGCAGGGCGGTATTACTCATCTTGTAACTGGCACCATCACTGACAATAGCTTCCTGCTGACACTCCACAACATAGGTGCCCTCTCGGGCTTCGAAATGTGTGAAGACCACGTGATAGAGTCCCGGCGCATCATAGCCGGCAGCTGTTGCTTGCGCTTCGGTGACCGGCTGAGATGAGGTATTCGACGCCACCGGGTCTCCATCAGGATCGGTGATATCGCACTGTTGCATTTGTTCAGCCACCGACGGTTCTTCGGAGCGATAGTACAACGAAAGGACCGTGTATTTTGCGTCGCCCAGTTCGACTGCGGTCGCCTGCGGTCCGACGCGTTCCCCGGTCTCAAAAGCGTCGGCATAGGATTCTCCGACATCAGAGAACGTGTTCATAATGCCGGAGATGGTGATGGCAATCGCCGTCACCAAACCAAGCACACCGACCACGATGCTGGCCAAAATATAGCCGGCAACGGGACGACGTGATGGTGCGGTGGACTGGCGTTGCATCATGTGGGTCACGCAGGCGGCCCCGGATAATACGGCTGTTGTCCTGGCCCATAACCGGGATAGGAGTTACCTCCGTATGGAGGGTATTGCTGGCGCTTTGATTTCGAGCGGCGCACCAGGCCAATAATGGTCAACACGGCACCTACCAGGAAGAGGAGACCGGCGACAAAGACACTAATGCCTGCGCCAAAAAGACCGCCCAGTGGTAGTGACCCGCCGAGTATGACGGGGTAGTCGGTACAGGAGATGTCATAGACTCCACCGGCGGTGGATTCAAAAGTCTGGATAGCTTGGAAGGACAGATCGTTGAGCGTCATGTCCAGATCTGCCGACTGAGTGGTGACATCGTTGCCTTGTTCATCAACCACCGTGCAACTGGCACCGGTCATGACATTGGGGTCTTGGTAGATAAACCACTGGTTGTCCCCCAGACCATCAACCGTGACGTGCTGGTCAATCGAATGGGTCGAGGACGCAAAGTCTTCGAGTTTACTAAACGAGGAGACGCTGAAAGCCACCACAGCGATGATGCCGCCCAGGATGCTGACACCGATCAAAATCAGGCCGGCGATGAGCATACCGGTGCCTGGTCGACGTCGGGGTTTTTCTTGTGTTGGAACGTTATCGGGTTGATATGCGCCAGGTGGCGGGGGTGTATATGACATGGATTCCTTGAGATGCTGTGATGGTAACTCTAGTGTGCCAGATGCGCGTGCACCGACCAAGCAGCGAGGTCTTCGCTGCCTGACATCACACCTAGTCAGTCTTCGATATCAACCCATGATCGTTGCTATGCCGGTAGCTTAGGAGATTTTCGCCACGGTTGGAATTGGAGCAGGGTGTGACCCGGTGCTCTGGCAAAGTTTCGAAGTCCAACGATCAGCTATCGTGCAGCGAAATTGCTGGCCGGTGCTTACTGGAGATACCCGCCGGTTCAGAGGCAAATCGACCACCGGATGAAAATGACCGATACCGAACCAAGGCCGCGCTGCGGGGGTTTTGGGCGCTCGTCGTGACCTTAGCTATTGCAGATGAAGGCGTTTGCCCTGCCAGCGTTCACGTAGCCACCGGTCATGTGAGGCTACGATCACGGTTCCGGGATAGTGCTCCATGGAAGCTTCCAATTCTGTCACCAGGACCAGCGATAGATGGTTGGTTGGCTCATCGAGTAGCAGCACCTCTGGTGGGTTCGCCAGTAGGACTGCCAAATCGAGGCGGCGTTGCTGGCCGACGCTCAGCGTAGCGATCGGTCGGTTCTCATCGCGCGGACTTAGCAATCCAAAGGTCGACAACGGGACGACCTGGGCGCGTTCGAATCCCACAGTTTGTTCATAGACCGCCCGAGCCGTTTGATCGGCCACCTCATCCCAGCTGCTCTCTTGGCGTAGCATCCGATAGGTGGCATCTGCGGCGCATTCTAACGTTCCTCCGGTGGGTGTAAGCGCCCCCGAAAGCACTTCCAAGAGGGTGGATTTCCCGGTGCCGTTGGCCCCGGTGATGAGGAGATGTTCGCCCTGGCTGAGGTTTAGGGACACGGGATCAAGCCGTCTTGCTACTCGAATATTTTGGGCGCGAATCAGGGCTTCATCGACCGGGATCGTCGTTTCGGAGTCCTCTGTCGCGGCGTCGAGTCCCTGAAAGATAAGCGGTTCAGGTGGTTTGACGATCTGGTGCTGTTCTGCCTCGGCCAGACGCGAGCGTGCATCGTTGACCCTTCGAGCCACCACTTTGGCGTTCCGGTCGGCATAGAATTTTTTGGCGATACGGCTTTCCGTGCGTGGCTTCCAATCACTATGACCCACGACTTGCTGCTCATGCACGGCGGCACGCAGACGTTTGATCTCGGCTTGTTCTTGATCGAATTGATGCTGCCATCGCTGCCGGGCTTCGCGTTGATAGCGCACGTAGTCCGAATAGGTGCCGCTAAAACGGGTCACGCCAATGCTTGGTAAGACGTCGTGGTGAGTCTGAGCTGCAATCTGTCGAGGAGCGGGGTCGAGATCGAGGATGGACACGACCGTTTCGTCAAGAAATGCTCGATCGTGACTGACCAATATCACCGGTCCGTGCCAGTCAGCAATGACGGTTGTTAAATATTGCAGCGCGCTATCGTCGAGATGGTTAGTTGGCTCATCAAGCAGCAGGATATCCGGGCTCGACAATAACAGACTTGCCATGGCGAGCCGAGCGCGTTGGCCTCCGGAGAGTTGGTCCACGGTCTTGTCACGGGCTAATTCGTCCAAACCGAGTCCATGCATGGTCGTTTCAAGATGCGCCTCGATCCCCCATGCTCCGAGTCGTTCTGCGACATCCAGTGCTGCCATATAGTCATGCATCGCACCGGAAGCCTCAGGCGTTGTGGCGATGGCGGCTGCCGCGTCAGCTACCTGGGCTTCGGCGGTTCGTAAGCGCGCAATTGAGCGTTCCAAGACCTCAGCCACGGTGAGTGACCCGGGAAATTGCGGCTGTTGGTGGAGCAATCCGATATGCAGGTCTTCGCCTTGCGGAGCAAAGAGCTCCACGGTGCCGGCATCAGATGGCAGTTCACCAGCAAGGATGCTGAGCAGAGTGGTCTTGCCTGAACCATTCTCCCCGATGATGCCAACCCGTTCGTGGTGGGCCACCGAAAACGAGATATTCGTAAAGACGCGTCGGTCTGGGAACGATTTGGAGATTCCAGAGACTTTGAGGTGGGTAAATGAAGTAAAACTCGACACAATGATTCCTGTAATTGAACATTCCCCGCCGGGCGTCAGCCTCTGATACGGGGCGGAACAGGATCATTTCTTCATGCCCGCTATGTTATTGCACCTGACTCGGGCAGGCAACTTGTGCACCGCTCCTGCGCCTTCGAGCCGAGCGACAACCGCCGTTTCCTACGGCCAAGCACTACTTTGACATATAGGTACTGCCTGGCCCGAAGCGATCTGGGCTCGCTTCTTGCCATGCTTGCTGCCATTGCTCTGGTGCATCTCCATAGAGTTGCCCCGGTTCAAGCCACTCATAAAGTTCGGCATAGGATGCGCTTTGCCCTTCAGACAGGTTTCGCCGCAACATGGCTGGGTGGAGGTCGTCCGGATGTTGCACTCCAAGAGCCGCCATCACCCGCAATGCTTCTCGGACCGTATTGCGCTGATAGTTGTACACGTACTCTGTTTTGGTAGGGACGTGCAGTGCTAGCTGACGACGTTTATTTTGTGTGGCAACACCCACCGGACAAGTATTCTCTGCACACCTCATCGCCTGGATGCATCCAAGAGCCATCATCATGGCACGTGCCGAGTTCAGGTAGTCCGCCCCTTGGAGCATCCTGCGCACAAGGTCACTGCCTTCAGCAACTTTTCCGGAGGCGCCAATGCGAATTTGGTTTCGTAGCCCAGTTCCTACCAGTGCGTTATGAACCGTCATGAGGCCCTGAGTCAACGGCATGCCAATGTAATCCTCGAACTCCACAGGAGCAGCACCGGTACCACCTTCCGACCCGTCGACGATGATGAAATCTGGTGCTGTGCCGACTTGATGAATCGCTTTACAGATCGCCAGGACGTCGCGTTGTGACGTCACGCATAACTTAAATCCAGCAGGTTTTCCGCCCGACAGCTCGCGCATCGATGCGATGAATTCGATAAGTTCCACCGGGGTCGAAAAGACCGTGTGATACGGCGGGCTAACGCATTTTTTGTCCCGCGGAACACCCCGGATCTCAGCGATTTCCTCGGTAATTTTGCCCTGCGGCAGGACCCCGCCAATACCGGGTTTAGCACCCTGACTCAGTTTCAGTGACACCATTTTTACGGCATCCATGGAGGATTGGTCAGCGAATTTTTGTGGATCAAAAGCACCATCATTGGTGCGCGCGCCAAAATATGCGGTTCCGATCTCCCAAACCAAGTCCCCGCCCCCAGCTAAGTGGTGTGGTGAAATACCACCTTCACCGGTGTCGTGAGCAAAGTTGCCTTTTGCTGCTCCGGCATTCAGCGCCTGAATAGCATGTGCTGATAAGGACCCGTAGCTCATCGAAGATACGTTCAGTAATGCCATGTCGTAAGGCTTGTTGCAATCTGTGCCTCCCACCGGAATCCGAGGCGGGTCAACCAGTGGTTTCACGGGAGTAATCGAATGAACAAACCACTCTTTGCCTTCTGCTGTTACATCGTGCACCGTGCCGAATGACTCTTCGCTCTTGTCGTCGCGAGAGCGCGAATAAATCAGTTCACGTGATGTTTTGTCAAAGGGACGACCGTCCCAATCTCGTTCAATAAAGTATTGTTGAATCTCGGGACGTATCTTCAGCAGAAGTGTGCGACCATGCCCAATTACTGGATAATTGCGCAAGACGCCTGAACGCTTTTGCAGCAGATCGTAAGCGACGACGGCGCCCAGGCCAACAGCCGTTGCAGTGCCTGTCATAATCTTGCCAAGCGATTTCTTTGGTCTGTCGAATTTGAACCATTTGCCAATCATCGGTACCACCTTCTTCCTCGGATCCATGAACCGGTTCGAGATTAGAGGACCCAAGGATGACCGTCAGCTCAGTGCTACAGGCGTGCCTAAGTTCGTCACTAGTGCAACACCTTGATGTTGTGGCGAGTCTACTTCTGACAATACGTGATTCATAGGTTTTCATCGCCGCTGATTCGAAACACTGGTCTACCGATATTTTTCTATCAGTCTGTTGCAGCCACACGCGTCCGTCCTATCGTGGCCGTCTCTGGAACGAGGTCGGTACAGCCCTCACTGATCCCAACGTTGGGGAACCCAAATCCAACCCTCAACCAATGTTGTTTTGCGATAACGCTCCGGTGGGCCTTCACAGCGGCCGTACCGAATCTCGTGACTAACTAATCCTGCGAGCACCGCGTCGAGGGCGTTATCATTTGCCAACAGCAACGCTTCGTGACCGTTCCAATCAAGTTGCGGAAAGCGTTGGGCTAATCCATCCAGGATCTGCTGGCGGATGGCTAGTCGTTGCGAACCTTTGTACCCGGTGTGGGGCAATCCCCAGCGATAGAGCGCGGCTGCTGGATAGACTTCGGCAATGGCACCGGATCCGTCTCTGCTGACGTCGACCTGGGCGGCTCGTAATCGCGCCTCAATTCCGGCCCAGCGGAAGGCTGGGTAGGCAATCAGGTTTGCTGACACACTCAAGGGCGTCAGTCCGGTGGTGCGTTGAATTTCCCGATCGGTAACACGCAGTGCCAATTCTCGTCGCCATGTAGGGCCGGGGGTCTCGGGACTTGCCAAGGTGTGAGTGGCCTGCTGCTGCACGAAAGCTACAAAGTCTTGTGGCCAGCCAAAGGGCACATCGATGCCCGCATAATCGACGTCTGGGATGCTTGCCACGATGAGGTCATCGACAACGCCCACCACAACCGAGTCGACAGTGAGTCGAGTATCGTCGTCGACCAAGATCGCAAGCCCGGTATTTTTCGGCTCTGCCGCCAGGTCGATGCCACAAAAGCGCATGCTCTTACCGTAGCTCACACGGGCTATATCCCGACTTCGGACGTGACACCGTGCTGGTTTTACCGCGTGGTGACCGATGTGGTTGATCGATGAACAATATCGGTCCCAGCGGCATGCTGAATGGTCGTGGCAGAACTACCACCCTGGTCTTGTAGACACCATCATCCTGATGAGAAAATTCGCCCTGATTTTCTCATCAGCAATAGGGGCTAAAAAATGGCTAATGGAATGCTGTCTGTCTTCTTTGACCAGCACATATGTCTTAGAGCGTGGTGGGCTGAGTTCTGAGTCGTGTTATTTGATTTCCATCAGGGTCAAAATTTTCGGGTACCAACCATTGTTCGAAGGCCCGCTGGATCGCCGGCCAATCCTGATCGATGATGGCAAACCAGGCGGTATCGCGGCTGCGGCGTTTATAGACCATCGCTTGACGAGACGTTCCTTCGTAGGTAAATCCCAATCTGCGGGCAGCCCGGATGGAGGCTTGATTGAGGCTGTCGCATTTCCATTCATAGCGCCGGTAGCCCAGCTCGAAAACATATCGCATCAACATATAGTGAGCTTCGGTGGCGATTCGGGTGCGCTGCACTGCCGGAGATAGCATCACGGTGCCGACTTCCAGACACCCGTGTTGCGGCGTCATCCGCATCAACGCCATCGTGCCAAGCGGACGCAGCGTAGCCCGATCAATGATGGCATAGTGACGTTCGGTATCACGGTTGGCGGCGGCGGTTGTCCAGTTGGCATAGTCGTCTTCGGTGGCAAATGGCCCGGCTGACATATACGTCCAGTCCCGGTCATCTGGAGCTTGGGCGTAGGCTGCAAAGAGTGCTGCTGCATGCCGCTGGGGATCGAGTCGTTCCAAGAGACAATAACGTCCGGATATCGTGAGGGCATCTGGGACAGCAGGCGGCACCCAATCCGGCAGCGCAGGCCCAACGGGTTGATCATATTCGTTGACCCGGTGCATGATATATCCTTTCGGTGGCTACGATGGGCTTCACAGTACGATAGCTACCGACGTCGTTCAATGCCTGAGTACGTCCTGACAGCAGCTTTTGACAGGATATGCAGCATTGAGGTGCTCGGGTTTCGATACTAAGATATCGCTGGTGTGGATATATCCATTTCCCACGAGTGAGGAGCTCTATCAGTGGATCGACCCCAACCGGATACGACCTGGGATGCCGGAAATATGGGCTGTGGCGAACTGATCGTCAAACTCAAGTTCAAGCTTCGCGATGAGCTGGGAGCCGGCGATATTCTGCAACTGACCGCAACCGACCCCGGTGCCCCGCAAGACATCCCTGCTTGGTGTCGTCTCACGCGCAATCCGCTGATCTATCAAGAGCATCCGACATACTATATTCAAGCCAAGGAGCAGCCCTAACATGTCCGGTACCGGAAAATTCTGTGTGTCCATCACCAACGCCAAAAACGATACTGATAAAGCAACCGTTGGTTTTGTTGTCGCCAACGCTGCAGTGGGATCTGACCAAGACACCATGGTCTTCTTGTCCACTGAAGGAGTACGTCTAGCCGAAAAGGGTTATGCCGAAGACATCCACGAAGACGGTTTTGCTCCGCTGGCCGAGCTGATCGGCAACTTCGTTGAGGCTGGCGGCCAGGTCTATGTGTGTGCACCGTGTGTCAAAAAACGCGACATCGATCCAGAAAACCTGATTGACGGTGCAACCATTGTTGGTGGGGCAAAACTTGTGGAATTCCTGGCCGACGGTACCCCAAGCGTCACGTACTAGAACTCTTGATGTGTGAAAGGTCCTGTTATGTCCGTTGCCACCGTGCACCCCTACCCACCGAAGACCAGCTTCAACGGCGGGGATCTCGATTGTGGCAATGGCCTGCTGCTGTTGATTCGTAAACACATTGACCCGCTTGAACCAGGCGAACTGTTGGAAATTGTTTCATACGATTCCACGGTGGAAGTCGATCTGCCCTCCTGGTGCAGGCTGACTAAAAACGAGCTGATCAATATGCACACCGAACCCGGTGTGTGGCGATTCTTAGTCAGCAAGGGACCTTTCACACCGCCCGAAGAAACCAGCCCACCCAGCAAACCGGCCACTGCCGCCGCATCAGAAGCACCGCTGCAGCCAGTACAACTGAAGCACAAGCGGAAGAAACCACAGATGGCGATCACCCAAGAGGTCGTGACGCCACACATCCCAGCTAGTCTGCCCGAGCCCGCCGATGCGCCGGCCATCGAGCCACTGTCAGTGATGAGTCTGGGCTCCTGGCCGCGACCACGCTGGATGCTGGATGCATTACATCAACATCTGGAAGACCGGCTGGATGATGCAGCATTCCAAGCCGACGCCGATGATGCGGTGCAGCTGGCTATCGCGGCCCAAGAACGCGCCGGCATCGATGTGGTGACCGATGGTGAACAGCGCCGCGACAACTACTCATCCTTTGTCGGTGGCATCCTGCAAAACTGCCAGCTCATTCCGGTCACCGATCTGCTGCCATACGTGGACGATCCCGAACAGTTCAACAAGGAACTCCAAGCTCTTGATGTTCCTGCCGGGGAGGTCCGCCACCCCGCAGTCTTCGGACCGCTAGGACGAAAGAACCCGTTGACCGTCCACGAGGTCCGATATGCCCAATCGATTGCCACAAAGCCCGTCAAGGTTAGTCTGCCTGGCCCCTATCTGTTGACTCGGACCATGTGGATGGAGTGCATTTCTGACCGGGCCTATGATAACCGTGAGCAACTTGCCACCGACATCGTGCGCATCCTTCGCGAAGAAATCGCCTACCTGCTGGCCGGAGGCACCGCCTTGGTCCAGCTCGATGAACCGGTACTCACCGAAGTGCTCTATGGCGAACAAGGCCAAGGTGGCCGCACCTTTATGTGTGGCGCCCTCGGCGAGCGCGGTGCACAAGACGAAGAGCTCGCCTTTGCCCAGAAAGTGCTGGAACAAGTCACCAAAGGCTTCCCCACCGACCGATTAGCCCTACATGTGTGCCGCGGCAACTGGACCACCGATGAGACGTCCGCCTTAACAGGAGGCTATGAACCATTGGTACCGCTGTTTCGGTCAGTGAATGTGGGCACCCTCGTGCTGGAACTGTGTACGCCACGTGCCGGCGAGCTCGAAGCGCTTGCCGGGATCCGCGATGATCAGCGCGTGGGGGTGGGGGTCCTGAATCAAAAAGACTCAGCTGACGATACGATCGATGACGTCATTGCGCGTGCTGAGCGGGCAATCGAGCTTTTCGGTTACGAGCGAGTCCTACTCAATACCGATTGTGGTTTTGCAACCTTTGCCGATAACCCTATCCAGTCGGCTCGTGCCGCCGAACGAGACCTGGGTCTGATGGCTCAGGCCCGCGATCACCTGCGAGCCAAATACACCCACTAGATTTCCTTGACTTCACCTTTTTCAGCATAGTGCTGCAGCTGCGACCACAGACTCTGCCGCACCTCCACCATGCGATCACTCGGCTCAAGCTCGGTCACCCGGATCTTACTGCCGTGATCATATCGAAACTGGTGAATCAGCGAATCAATACGTTGGCGATAGCCAGGCAGCTTCTCCGTATCAAGTGCGATGATCGTGGCCCCGATCCCCTGACGCCGCTCCCCGGCATAATACGGGGCAGCCTCATACGAAGAGTCTCCACCACCCAGCATCGCCATGAACTCTACCAGCAGGGCAATGTTGCCACCTTTGTAACCACCAAACGGTAACAGGGTGCCTTCCAGCGCGGCCCCGGCATCGGTGGTGGGCTGACCGTGCCGGTTCAGCGCCCAACTGTCTGGGATCGGCTCACGCCGTATGGCGTATTTTTGAAAATTCACGCGCGCTGTTGACGACGACGCCTGATCAATAATCAGGGCCCGCCCATCAGCCATCGGCACCCCATAGCTCAACGGATTGGTGCCCAACAACCGGTCATAACTGCCACCCACGCTCATCACCGCGGGACTATTCGCAAATGCCAACGACACCAGACCGTGTCTGGCCAGTCGACGAGCATAATATCCCAGCTCACCGCCGGCAAACGCGTTCTTCATCATGAGTATGACCAGTCCATGAGCTTTCACACCGGCCAGCAGGGAGTCCTCAGCCTGGCGGTAGGCATACTGCATGGGCCCATGATCCGCATCAACCATCAGCATTGAATCGGTGACCGAGGCCAGTTTCACTCGCGGTGTGGGCGTGATCAACCGATTCGTGACCGCCTGAAAGTAGTAAAACAAGTGCTCAAGCCCTACCGAGGGTTTACCATGCAGTTCGGCCTCGGTCGTTGCATCAGCAAGGGCCTGGCACACGGCCTCAGTGAAACCTGCCCGTCGAGTGGTTCGATAAACCAGGTCCCAGATCTCATCAGCCTTGACCTGTTGCATGCATCCTCCCGACGTCTAAGGGTTGGGCTCGCTCAATTTCACAATGCTATATCCCTCAGATTAGCGCCCCGCTGCCGGAATCGTCTTTCACTTCAGCACCTCCCAACGACGACGCCGCTAGCGCCGCTCTAGACCACAGTTAACCCGTGGACTCAGATGAGCTTTGAGCCTCGGAAATTCTTGGTTCGCGTCATCTCGGCTTGTGACCAAGACATGGACAGAGTCCAGTTCTGCTTGGCAAACTTCTTGCAGAATGATGCTCGGCAGAGACATGTCTGCTATAACCACCTGAAGGTTTCACATGCCCAAGCGCGCCAAGAAAACGTAGCTCAACGCAGTCCATAGCGCATGGTGAGCCACAGGGTGGCGGCAAACATTGTTGAGCGATCCGTTACGGTCATGGTCGAGACTGGCATCCGGTGAGGCTACTTTCGACCAACGAGCGCACGAGATCTTAGTGTCCTTGCATGACCGACCAGTGTGCCGGGCAAACGTGGTGTCACTAAACTCAGAGTCACCGATAGTTCCAAGTTTCTTCTGAAGGTGCCTCATGTCTGCTGAACATCATCTACAACGTCTGGGATTTCTGACGATCGGATTATTTGATCCACAGAATCCAGCCGAAGGACATGAATCGACCCTGGAAATTATTGAACTGGGTGAGCGGCTGGGTTTTGATAGCGCCTGGCTACGTCATCGGCACCTGCAATTTGGCATTTCTTCGCCTATCGCAGTCATGGCGGCTGCCTCGCAGCGCACCAGTCGTATTGAACTGGGCACGGCGGTGACCCCATTGGGATGGGAGAATCCGCTGCGGCTGGCTGAAGATCTCGCAACCGTAGACATCTTGTCCCATGGCCGCATCAACCCCGGGATCAGCGTCGGCACTCCCATGGACTATGAGACAGTCCAGCATGTGTTGTACCCGAACACTGCTCAGGTGGAGGACTTCAGTAAAGCTCGCGTGGAATTGTTCAACCGGCTAGTCGCTGGCGAGCCGGTGCGTGAATTCTCGGGCAAGAGGGGCGTGGTAGAAGAGTTTTCCGACCGCGTGGAACCGCACTCCCCTGGCCTACGGGATCGTCTCTGGTACGGAGCCGGCAGCATGGGCTCGGCCGTCTGGGCTGGTGAGCACGGCATGAATCTGCTCACCAGTAGCGTGGTCTTCCCACAGGATGACGAAACACCAGATTTCGCCCAGGTCCAGGCCCGGCAGGTCCAAGCGTTTCGACAAGCTGCGACTGAGCATGCCCCGGACTCCCCGGCTCGTATCTCTCAGGGTCTCGTTGTCATCCCCACAGATTCCGCCACCACGGCACAAAAAGCGAAATACCACGCCTACGTAGATGAGCGCACACCGCGCACCGAGAAACCGCAAGGCCCGCGCAACATGCTGTTTGCCAAAGACCTGATCGGCACCAGCGAAGAAATTGTCGAAGAGCTGCATGCACACGCGGGATTCCAAGAGGTCACCGAAGTAGCTTTCGCCCTGCCATTTAGTTTCGACCACGATGACTATGTCCAAATTTTGACCGACATCGCTCACCGCCTCGGGCCATTATTGGGCTGGCATCCCGCCGGGTAAGGCGCCCATCTCCACTGCCACCTGGGACACCACACACCAGGCAGCGTATCCTGGGTGCTATGGAAATTGAGTGGTTCCCAGAGACGCTTGTTACCGAAGCGATCTTATTGGTGTGCTCTTTTGTCCTGTCGGGGATCATTGGTCTTGAACGAGAATTACGACAGAAATCTGCCGGGGCACGAACCCACATTCTTGTCGGCATGGGTTCGGCGCTCTTTACGTTGGTCTCAGCTTACGGTTTCGCACACGTACTGGGTGATGAGGTTGTTCTGGATCCTTCACGCATCGCCGCCCAGATCGTGACCGGTATCGGTTTTCTGGGTGCCGGGGTAATCTTCGTTCGACGAAATATTGTCTCGGGGCTGACCACGGCAGCATCCGTGTGGGTCACGGCGGCAGTGGGCATGGCCTGTGGTGCGGGGATGCCGTTGATCGCCGCGCTAACGGTTGCGTTATATGTGTTTGCTGTCACCGCTCTGACCGCACTGATTCGGCGGCTCCCAACCCAACAACGCACCGAGCTGTATCAAGTCCGTTATCAGGATGGCCACGGAATACTGCGCGATATCCTGCAGGTCGCCTCCGATGCAGGCTACGACATGTCGCTGTCGGAAACACGTCGTGAACGCGGAGAAGGTGGCCACACAGTCCTGGCTCGCATTGAATTTACCCATGGTAAACAACGCCCACCAGAATCACTACTTCGCAAGATTAGTGAAGTCGAAGGCGTTATCGATGTCAGAACCGAAGACCAAGACCACGACTAGCGCATTCTTGGGGTACAAAAAACCGCGTGTATTGATCTATGAGATCAATACACGCGGTTTTGAAGAACACTAACTACACCGTGACACTGGCACTATTCTTGGCGACCAGTTCTTCAAGCTGATCCAGCATGGCGTTCATCTCTGCTGGGTGACGCTGTGCGGGTGCAAACTCGCCGTCTTTCCAGTCGATGAACAGGTTGAAGTTCAGCTCAGCACGCACCACTGGCATAGAGAAGTTCGCAACGATCTGGCGCCACTGCTCGATAGCGCGGACGCCACCGACGGAACCGTGACCAATGAACGCAACCGGTTTGCCGACCCATTCTGAACCAAGCACGTCGACAGCGTTCTTGAAGCCGCCTGGCACGCCGTGATTGTATTCGGGGGTAACGAAGATGTAGGCATCCAGCGAATCGATCTTGTCCGACCATTTCTGGACGTTAGGATCATCGTGGTTTTTGTTCGCAACCATTGGGTGGACGTCGCTGGTCAGCAGCGGGACGTTGTATGCTGCCAGATCGACGTATTCGTATTCGAATTCGCCGTTGCGCTGGGCAGCGATCTCGTGAGCGAATTTTGCTACGGGTTCAGTGTTGCGTTCTCCACGGATTGAACCGTTGATGATACCGATCTTCATAGACGGGTGCTCCTTCATTGTTGAAAGTTCTTCCCCGACTATCTTCGAAGAAGTGGTCTTCTGAGCCGGGCACTCCCTTTCTATTTCACCTGAAACAGAGGGTTATTTCAAATTTGTAACTGTCAGCTGAAAGGCATGTCTTAAGTTGAGCCGATACAATGTTTTCATGCCCCACCACCGTGATGCACTCTTACTGGTCGACCTACAAAATGCGTTCTTTGATGAAGAAGGCTTGGCAGAACAAGAAGACGCGCTCGCCACAGCCGCCAATAGGCTTTCTGAAGCAGCCAATCAAGCGGATATTCCGGTCTTCGTGGTGACGACGGTGCATAGTCGTGATACCTCAACCTGGACACTCAACATGTTCGAAGCCGGTGAGGGTTTCCTGTTTTCAGGTGAGGAAGGCACCGAGGTCATTCCGGGTATCAACACTGATAACACCACTCGGATTGAAAAAACTCGCGACAGCGCGTTCTTTAGTACCGATCTGCACTTGCGCCTTATGAACCTGTCGGTCAACCGGATTGTGATCGCTGGAGTCTCCACCCACGGTTGTGTCAGTCAAACCGCGCGTGATGCCTATGCGCACAACATTCGAACCACAGTCATCCGCGATGCCACGGCCGATGCTCGCCAGGATTATCACGACGCCCAGCTCCAACGGCTCGAAGAAGACCGTCAGGCCTCCACCGCAACCATCAATGAGGTCATAGCTGGTTGGCACAAGTGAGGCACCACTCTGGTGGGATTCGTAGAGTACGCCTAGACACTGCTACGACCGAAGCGTACGGTGAAAAGTGGTCTCGCGAGTCTTAGCGAGGCCACAATTCTTAGGAGGGCACCGTGGAAATTACCGCAGCCGTGACGCCGGGCAAAGGCGCACCATTTGAAATCAAAACCCTGCAACTCGACGATCCTCGTCCCGACGAAGTTCAAGTCAAACTCACCGCAACGGGGGTCTGCCACACCGATGCGATCGTTCGTGATCAGGTCTACCCCACCCCACTACCCGCTGTGCTCGGGCACGAAGGCGCCGGCATTGTTGAAGCCATCGGTGAGGCGGTGACCACCATCAAACCCGGAGACCGCGTCGTGCTGGGATTCAACTCGTGTGGTGAATGCACCCAGTGTCTGCACGGCCGCCCCGCATACTGCAAAAACTTTTATGACCATAACTTCAGCGGCGTCCGCATCGACGGCACGACCGCACTGTCTGATAACGGCACTCAGGTGTCATCGCACTTCTTTGGTCAATCATCATTTGCCTCTCACGCCAACGTCTCCGTGCGTTCGGTCGTAAAAGTCGACGACGACGCACCACTGGATCTACTTGGCCCCTTGGGCTGTGGCCTGATGACCGGTGCAGGCTCGATCATCAACGCTCTGAAAGTCGGCGCTGGAGAAACGGTTGCCATCTTTGGTACCGGTGCGGTTGGCTCATCGGCCATTATGGCTGCCGCAGCCGTTGGGGCAACCACCATCATCGCCATTGACCTGGTCGATTCCCGGCTCGAAGCCGCTAAAGATTACGGCGCAACCGACACCATCAATTCGGGTTCCGAAGACCTTGGCAAGCGGCTACACGAGATCGTGGGCGACGACGGAGTCAACGTAGCGCTGGACACGACCGGTATCACCGCAGTGACGCGCCAGGCCGCCGATGCAGTCGGCATTAACGGTCGCGTTGGATTAGTTGGCGCACCAAATCTCGGTGACGAAGTCAGCTTCGAAGTCGGGGCATCGTTACTCAAGGGGTGGTCTTTCCAGACCATTATTGAAGGCGACGCCGTTCCACAAGAATTCATCCCCAAATTGGTCCGCCTGTGGCGCCAGGGCAAATTCCCAATCGAAAAACTCACCCAGACCTATCCCCTGGCTGACATCAACCAGGCATTTGAGGATTCGGCTTCGGGTAAGACCATCAAACCTATCGTGACGTTCTAGTCTGCCTGGATCTCGCCGACGACATCGTAGCGTATCCAAACGCTACCGTCTTCGAGCGGTTGAGCGTCAAGGAATTTGAACTCATATGGTGCTGGTGTCGAGAACTGCTCATGCGATTCAAACAGTGAGTTTGTGTGGTTTTGCGCATCGGCGGTCGGCATCAACACCAGGCTGAGTTCGTCGCACAGTCCTTCACGGATCATGGACCAGTTCAGGGTCGGCCCACCGCCGAGTATCAACTGATCCATATCGAAAATGCGGCCAATCTTTTCTACCGCCACAGACATATCGAGCTGTTCTTCACCTGCGATGAGATATGAGATGCCTATGCTACGCAAATACGCCTTGAAGGCATCACTGACGCTGGCCGGGATGAGCTCCACAATGTGCGCGTTAACATCGAAATACTCAAAGCTATTGCGATCTCAGGCGAGCTTGCCGGTCCGATCGACCGCAAAGTAAAACATCGCTGCTTCTGGATCCGCAAGGTAATCACCTGCCGGAACCGGCTCGGTGGGTTCCGACAACTCAACCTCGCGGGGCCCACCCATGATCGCTTCGCTCGTACCGCTGCCGCTGATCCAGCCGCGGTGTTGGTCATAGAAACGATTGACGCCCAGCATAAGGTCAAAATACGCTTTCTGGGCGCGCCACCCCACGTCTGTGATGTTGGCAATGCCATCGACTTTGCCGTTGAGTAGCGTGTGCATGTGGCAGATAATGCGAGGTCGGGTCATAACGACTCACTTTCTCTTGTTACATTTCGGGAGTCTTAGGCCTTTTTGACCACGCTGGATTTTAGCTGCATGTTGCCAAAGCCCGGGACTCGAGCGTCGATATCGTGGCCATCAACGCCGTCTTCAAGAAGTCGGATGTCGGTAACTTTCGTACCCACTTTGATGGTCCCGCCGGCGCCTTTGACTTTGAGGTCTTTCACGACGGTGACGGTGTCGCCGTCGGTCAGCACGTTGCCGACGGCATCACGGATGACTGCACCCGACAGTGCTGTATCGGCTTCATCGGCGATGGCTGGGGACCACTCGTGGCCGCACATCGGGCACACGAATAGTGCACCGGATTCGTAGGTGTATTCTTCGGAGCACTCTGGGCATGCGGGCAACTGATCAGACATAACTTGGAAACTCCACCTGTTGAATAAATCGAGCGATATGAGCTGATGTCAGCTCCATGCATCATATCAACAGGCGTTGCGCTAGGGAGCAACCCAGTGTTTAAGCTGTTTTGTGGAGACTTCCGCGAGCCATTTCTGCCACAGTGGGCCGAAAGTCACGCGGCGCACACCCAATCTCTCCAGAGCAGAGAAATCGCCGGCCCCGTGACCATCGACGGGATGTGCAGTGACATTAACCGGCACGGAAACAGCCTCAACGACCGCTTTGACTTGATCTTTTGAGGTCAACCCAACCGGGTAGACAGCTCGAGCACCCGCCTGTTCCATGACACGAAGCCGCTCGACAGCTTCGTGGAGTGGGTCGCGGTAAAATTCCATGCCAAGCTTGACCGCATCTGTCCGTCCGTTGATGACAAATGGGACACCTGCGGCATCTGCGGCCTCTCGGGCCCGGGCAATGTAGTCGGCGTGTTCATTGCGGGAGCGCACCCGGCCACCTTCGGTGTGTACGACGTCTTCGATATTGGCACCGGCTGCGCCAACGCTGAGCAGTCTGTGGATTAACTCCCCCGGCTGCAGCCCATAGCCTGACTCCACATCGACGCTAACGGGAACATCCACGGCTCTGACAATGCGTTTGACGACCTTGAGGTATGCGGTGATTTTCATGTACTCGCCGTCTTCGCTACCGATAGAGTCAGCAACGGGGTGGCTCCCCACAGTGAGCCCTTGAAATCCTGCATCCGCTGCGACCCCGGCACTCCAGGTATCCCAGACGGTTGGTAAAACGATCATGCGACCAGATTCGTGAAGGTCCGCTAGCTGTTGTGCACTTTTGGTTACATCCGACATGAAGCCCTCCTACAGGATATCCACTTCCACCCTACGACTGACTCTTGGCTCTGTACACAGATGAATTCCGAGGCTCAGGAAACACTCGGTGAACTCTCCCTGAACCGGCGTGAATTCAGTATTCAGCAGGCTTCGGTGAGCTAGCTATTGTGGAGCAATTGCCTCGACGACGCACTGGTGCCCATCGGCGCCGCTGGGATGAGTCGGCTAGTGATCTCCGAGCAGTGCCAGGCGACTCATCGTGCGAAACAGGTCTGGTGGTGGCTCTTCAGTATGGGACAGCTCCGTACGAGGGACCGTGGCACAAACGGTCAGCGGGATGTCCCGGTCGACCAAGACGTCGATGAGTGTCACGAAACGCTGACGAGAGGCCGGGTCGGTATTGGACAGTTTGGGCACACCGGTCAACACCCACTGGTCGTAGTCTTCGACCAGTTCCATAAAGTCACTTGTCACTGAGCGCGCCTGCAGTAGGTCAGCAAAATCGAACCAAATCTGCCTGCCCCGTGCTGCTAAGGCTCTCAGCACTCGGTGACCCTCAAGCACAGTCGTTGCCTCTTCTGGTTCCGGCGGCACCAAGCCCGCTGCGCGGAGCGTCTGAGCCGGGGTGTGTCCTGGCTCGACGACGAGCCAGCGGCCGGAGGCAAACCCTGCATCATGGGATACATGTTGCAGGCGATAGTCGGTTCCGCCATCTAGCGTGAGCACCGAAAAATGTTCACGAAGTATTTTGATGCCTGGCTCAATCACGTGATGAAACGCTGGCTCTTGTAATAATCCTTCCGGCTCATAATTCGAGGTGATCAGGGTGGGAATACCGTGTTCTGCAATGGCGGCTAACAGCCGGTTCAGCAAGACAGCACTACCGGGATCGTGGACGTGTAACTCATCGAAGAAGAAGAGCTCGGTGCCGGTGAGCAGGTCTTGTAACGTCGCCTCGATGGCCTCCCGTGTACTCGTTTTGGCCCCGAGCTGTCGCTGAAGTCCGCGAAAAAAGTCGTGGAAATGCACCTGACGTTTCGTCTCGGCTGGATACGGTGCGGTTTCGAATAGCTGCGTCATCAACCAGGTTTTCCCGCGCCCTGGTGGACCGTAGACGAAATAGCCGCTTTGTCCCAGCTTGGCGGTGTGCCCTGCGGTGGCGGCGTTGTGCAGAAACGCAGTGATCTCTTCGACAAGCCGGCGCTGTTCAGGATCCAGGATTACCCCACCTGGTGTGGCGTGGTTTTCGATATGTGCGATTACCGCTTCGGAGGATTGCAGTACGACTTCGGTTGTCTCCATGAGCGCTCATCATAGTCAAGCAGACGATTTTGAAGTGCATCCGTTCTCAACGCGAAGAACGCTGCGCAGGAGGGTGCATCATAAGTCTGCGGTGGCGATGAGTTTGTCTGCAAAGCCGCCGTCCCAATTTCTCCCATCGACCCCTGGGTTGTCTATCGGCTCGCTTCGAGTCTGCGACGCTGCGCTGCAAGGTCAAAATTGCCCGGCGGCCACGAGAGGTCCAGGGATTCGAGGGCTTCGATCAATAACTGTTGAACAGCCAGCTTGGCGTACCATTTCCGGTCAGCTGGGATAACAAACCACGGGGCGTGTTCTTTATCGGTGACCTCGATTGCGATGCGATGAGCCTCCATGTAATCATCCCATTTCAACCGGGCATCGATATCTGCCGGGGTGAACTTCCAGTGCTTATTCGGGTCATCAAGTCGGGTGGAGAGCCGTTGATATTGTTCATCCAGGCTAATGTGCAGCATGACTTTGATAATGAGCGTGCCGTTGTGGGCGAGTTCTTGTTCGAACTGCCGTATCGAACCGTAGCGGCGCTGCAGGCGAGCAGGTGGGGTCAGTTCTTCAACCCGGTGCACGAGGACGTCTTCATAGTGGGAACGGTCAAACACCGCAATGTCACCGTGCCGTGGGGTATGGCGGCGGATGCGCCATAGGAAGTCGTGTTGTAGCTCTTCTGGAGTGGGTTTTTTGAAACCAACCTGGTGGATGCCCTGGGGGTCCATCGACCCGACCACGTGTTTGGTAATACCGCCCTTTCCAGAGGTGTCCATCCCCTGAATAACGAGCAGCACGGATCTGTGAAGATCGGCGGCTTGGGCATTAGCGAACAGTTTGGTTTGCAGTTCTGATAACCGTTCCGTATTGGTGGCTAGCAGTTGTTGTCCCGCCACTTTGCCAAAGTTTTCGCCGTTGGAATCCTCAAAGCCCGGGGTGCGGCGGCAATCTAATGCGTTGAGATCTACTAAGATGCCGTCGTCATAGGCAAACTCACGTAACGCTTTATAAAAGGGACCGACTCGTTGCAGGGCTTGGTTGGCTTGCATCTGCGTCCTTCCGGGCTCGCTGGTGGTGTTAACAGCGTACCCGGTCAGACCCGGATTAGACCTTGGTCCAGATCCTGGTGTTGAGATTGAAATGTTCAATCAGCGAAATGAAAGCGACCAAATCCTCGTAAATCTCTTTGGCCATCTGGTAGCCATCGTCCTCGTTTTTCTGGAATCCCAGGCTGAAACGGTCGGTATCCATGACCACCGCAAAGTACATACGAGTGCCATGGAACGATACGGCAATCCGATCGGACTCCATGCGTTCAGCAGCGTCACTAATAGCCAGCATGAGTTGCGGGGTGATTAAGTAACGAGCTTCAGCTTGATCGGTGGTCCAGCCTTCAAATCGTTTAGTGATTTCAGGGTCTTCTAACACCATCGGTTCAAGTCCCGTTTTTGCAGCGCTTTCTTCGGTGAAGGACCGGATCGCCTGGTCTTCACGTTTGCGGGGTAACAGATACGTGCGAGAGTTGAAATCTTTGTGAAAATCAGCGACGAAAAACACCATGGAAGGCCCCATGCAATTGGTGGATTCTTCAAACCGAGAGTATTTTTCTTTGACTTGTTCTACCAAGGAGCCTGGCAACAAATCCGTGAGCGAGCCGCTGGAGTTGCGACGGTGGTCTTCAATGCGTTTGTGAATACGCCAGCTATCACCGTGTTTATCACGCAGTCTGCGGTCGCGTTCGCGTTCGTGACGTTTGCGCTCGCGCTCTTGGCGACGGGCCTGGCGTTGTTTGGCTTCCTGACTCAGTTCGATCTTGGAGGTCTGCCATTTAACATCGGAGATCATAAAGTCGGTGTCACCGAAGGTGCCACGAATGTAGTCTTCCTGAGTTGCGTTAGCGTCCCGAATGAAACCGGATGAAGACAGCACAGATCTGGAGATACCACCGTCAGGATCATAGGATGCTTTCAAATTCGATTCACTACCGGTGACGGTGCGGGCGCTGAGTTCTTCGACGAGCGCTTCA
The DNA here is from genome assembly GCF_001657475.1 of Enteractinococcus helveticum. Taxonomy (GTDB): domain Bacteria; phylum Actinomycetota; class Actinomycetes; order Actinomycetales; family Micrococcaceae; genus Yaniella; species Yaniella helvetica. The sequence goes on along the minus strand of NZ_LXEY01000022.1, from coordinate 327,654 downwards.
AGCATTGGTGCGACAACGGTTTGGGAGTACTGGCCAGAGGCTTGGTTCATCTGGCGCATCACGTAGACGACGGTGGGTGCAGCGATAATCACGGCAAGTACCAGGGCGAGCATACCGAGGAGCTCAAGGCCGGTGAAAAAGAATAATAGCGCCAGAACAAAGAGGCCCAGACCAATGAACACCGGAATCATCAAGCCGATGGATTTAGCATTCCAGGTGGTCATCCAGGAGGTATCCTTGGTGACCTTGGTGGAATGTTGACGAATATTTGACCAAACGGAGTCAAATGATGGCACAGAGATTCTTGGATGCGAACTCATTTGTCGAGAAATCCTTCAAGGTTGTACTGAGCGCGTTTGCGTTGGTCTGTGAGTTCAAACAGTTCGTGTTCGCGGAAGCCAAGCATGCCTGCGATCAGCACGGTTGGAAAGACTTCGCGTTTGGTGTTGTAATCAGTGGCAGCACGGTTGTAGACGCGACGAGCAGCTTGCAGACGCTCTTCAACTTCATTGATGGTACGTTGCAGCAACTCAACGTTCTGCCACGTGTTCATATCCGGGTAGTTCTCAATTGAGGCAAGTGCACCCGGACCCTGTTGACTTTGTTGGATCAGGTACTGCTCGGCTTCTTTCAGCGATGCATTCAGCTCAGATTTTTCATCGACGGTCAGGTCGCGAATGGTGCGACCGGTGCGCAGTGATGTGGCTTTCAGTATGAGCTCGACTTCGGTTTGGACGATTCCAGAGGCAGCATCGGCTTGGGCTTTGATCTGGTCAAAGCGTGTTTCTAGGGCGACGTCGATGCCTTGGAGCGCTTCCTTCGAAGCGTTACGAGCTTTGACTAACCGGTTGTAGATCACGATGCCCCAGATAATAAGGAGAACGATGATCAGGCCGATGATGATGGGCGCCCCTCCAGACAGAAATGAGCCATCCATAACAACACATCCTTCGGTGCTTTAGTAACGTGAGAAGACTTTCACCAACAGCACAGAACCGCGGCAAACAACCTCATAGCGTACCGGGGATGGTCTAGAGAAGCTACCTCTGGGGTGCGATTACTTGAAAACCGCAGAAAATCTACGCGCTCCGTTCATAGCGCAGGTAGACCGTACCGTTGTCGAAGGTGCGCTGTTCGACAAGCTCCATGCCCAACTCCACCCCTTCGGGCAGGGCTTTTAGGCCGCCACCAATGATGATCGGCACGATAAAGAATTCAAAACGCTCAATGAGTCCCGCACGGATTGCGTCTGCGGCAGTGGTTGGGCCAAAGATCTCCACGACTCCCTCAACCTCTTGGCCGATGCGTCGTATCCGTTCCACTTCCAGGTGGGGTACCAGTTCGTCGTCGTCGGCGACCATATCTGCTGGGCTCAGGGTGGATGATGCCACGACTTTATCGATGTGCTGCCACAGACGCCCAAAGACTTTTTCGGCTGGCGTGGACTCATCGGAATCTGGGTAGATATCCCAGAATTGCATGAGTTCATAGGTCTTGCGCCCTATGATTTCTGTGGAAACTTCGCTCATGCGTTGCAGGTGGACGTCAAAGATTTCAGGGCTGGGGGTGGCCCATTGGAAGTCGCCTTTGGTATCGGCAATGTAGCCGTCCAGCGACATCGTAACTGCATAACTCAGCGTTCCCATGAGGTGAACCTCCTGGCGCGGGACTCGCGTGCCCAAATGGCAGGCGCGGTTGCTGCCTCAAAGTCTAGCGGTGTACGGCTTATACGTGTAGGCGTTTGGCAAGTTCGTGCCGGACTTCAGCGCCACGGTAAACCTGGATGACGACCAGTGCGATCACGCTCACGGCAACGCAGATGGCCGAGGGCAGAGTGGTGGTGACCCACCCGAAGACTAAGAACCCGATGGGCAACAGGCCCAGCAGGATGGTGATGCCACTGTAAATAATGTAGTTACCGACCTCCATGCGCATCGACCACACAGTGATCAAAAGCGCCAGGATGGAGGAACCACACACAATGGGGATGGCATAGTTCAGCGACCACCCCTGCCAACCGTTGAGATAATCCCAGTAGAGACACACCAGTCCGACGATCAGTACCAGGTACACGATACTTTTGGCGACGTTGCGACGTTTGCGCACCGCCATGACCGCGACCAGCCACATGGTGACCACGCCAAGCCATACGGAGCGCACCGCACCGAATTCAGCCGCGCCGCGGCCCAGCAGCAGTTGGACTGCGAAGGAACCGATGATGATCGCTAGGGAACCAAAAAACAACATCCGGAAAATGTGCCGTCGCGAGAAGTTCAGAGCAATGGCTGGAAAGGGACTGGGTGCAGCGTGACCGCGGGTGGGTTTGGCACACAGTGGGCAGTGCTGCCAGCCGCCTGCGATTTCGACTGAGCATTCGGGGCATCGTTTCATGGCTCTTGCTCCTGAGCGAGTTCTGCTTCGGTGACCCGGGCTGCAGCGACCGTGACCGCGATGCCCTGGTCTGTCAGATAGCGCGCGAATTCTCTGATGTGGTCAGTTTCGATGAACGGTGAGGTGAAGCTGATGGTCAGGAGTCCGGCGTGCGACATCACGCACATCTGTGGGCGGACGGCCGAGACGTGAAAGCCCATGGCTCCGACGTGGGCATCAATGGTTTCGGGCAGAGTCACGCGTCCCAGGTTGGAAACCGAAACGGTCAGCCCGCGGTTATTGGCCCAGTTCAGGCCACGCAAGATGACGTCTTTGAGGGGGCGTGGCACGATGCGTAATACCGGCGAGCGCTCAACCCGGGTGAGTCGGCGCAGTTTTTTGCCCAGTGCTTCCGGGGAGGCTTTGGGTCGGAATTGTTGTTCCAGTTGTCGGCCGACCGAAGCAATGTCGTCGGGGCCTTCACCATAGGTGTGTTCGACGCGCACGGTGGCGAAAAAGTTTCGGGGCGACACCGATGGGAAGAACTGGCGTAGGTTGACAGGGATCGTTGCCGCCACCGTGCGAGATCTGCCGAAACCACCGGAGGAACGGCGGATTGCTTCAAAAAATAGGGCGGTGAGATACATGGTCATCGACACGCCTTCGGCTTTTGCCAAAGTGAGCACATCGTTGGCGGACGCGGTCAGTTCCACGGCCCGTGTGCGGTAGTCGGGGGTGCGGGTTCCGGAGACTTGGAAGACCTTGGTGGTTGTGGTCAGGCTTGAGTCGGCCTCAATGTCTGTGACCTGGTCATCGGACAGGCTGCGCCGTCGGAAGTATTGGGCAAAGCTGTCAACGGCGAGATCTCGTGCGGCGATGTTCTCATCGGCGGCCCCCGGTTGGGCGATGAGCTGGGCTGTGGAGGTGTCGGTAAATTCGGGGCGGTGCGGGTAGCGTAACCGGATGTATTCGCTCACCAGGTCCGTGAGAAACCATAGGGCGCCGGTGCCATCGGACAGCGCGTGGAAGACCTCTAAGATGACGCGTTGCCGGTGATATATGACCCGAAATAACAGACCCGTGCGGTCGGCGTCATAGATGGGAGCACACGTCGGTTGCTCATCCGGTGTCACGGTTGGGCGCAGATCGCTGTCTTGTAAGTAGTACCAAAAGATCGCGCGGCGGAGCACCGCATGATACAGCGTATAGCGGTCGTATGTTATATCGAGTGCGGTTTGCAGCAGCTGGGGGTCCACCTCGTGATCCAGCTCAGCACTGAGCCGGAAGACCTTGGTGTCGGTTTCACTGCGTGCCGCCAGGAAAATATTCGAAGCGTTGTCTAATCGGACCCATTTGCGTCGCGTCATGTCGGGTCCTGTATTTGGTCGGCGTCATCCAAGAATGCGGTGATCACCTCGTAGGACTCCCGCAGCGCTCGGGAGAGTCTGGGCAGGGCGATAAACCCGTGCAGGGCGCCGTTGACCCGGTGAATATGCACGTTGTTTCCGGCCGATCGTAATGCCTGCCCGTAGGCTTCACCTTCGTCTCGCAGCAAGTCGAGTTCTGCGGTGATGACCAGTGTGCGGGGCTGGTTGGTCAGATCCTGTGCCATTAGGGGCGCCACCTCCCATGCTTTGCGGCCGGCGGGGTCGGGAACATACAGGTCAAAGTACGCTTGGACTTCGGCGTTGGTCAGTCGCAGGCCCTCGCCGTGTTCTCGTACCGAGTCGAACGGTGAAGTTTGCGGATCGTGATCCCAATACGTGACCGGATACAACAGAATCTGACGAGCCACACCTCGGTGGCCTTCCTGGTGCAAGCGCAGTGACACGGCCGCAGCCAGGTTGGCTCCTGCTGAGTCACCGATCAGCACAATGTTGTCGGCATCCTCCATGCCAGCCGGGTTGGGGTCATCTAATAAACTGCGAAGGATTTGATAGCAGTCCTCAAGACCGGCAGGAAACGGGTATTCAGGGGCAAGTCGGTAATCGACGGCGACGACGACGGCGCCGGTCAGATCGGCCATGTTGATACAGGTTGGCGTGTAGCTTTCGACATCCCCGATAACCCAACCGCCGCCGTGGAAAAAGACCAGCACCTCGTCTCGGGTTTGTTCTTTGGGGTGAAAGACTCTGACCGGGATGTGGTGTGTTCCCGATTCGGATGGCACCTCGTGGTCGACGGCGCGGTTGGTTGCAACCCGGGGTGCGGCAATGTGACGTTGGAATCTGCGCACTTTTTCATAATCTTCACGCATATCGACCCGCGGCGCGGCAAAGAACCCGAGAACCGCGCGCACAAAACGGTTGACCGGCGTGCGCTGCTCGGCATTATTGGTTTGGCGCTTGGGCCTGCCGCGTATCCACATAGCCCCATCCTATGGCAGGGCCCAGGTTGGCCATCCATTCGGCAGCGGTGACTACAATATGTCGGCGCATACCAAGTGTTATCTCGCCAAGAGTCACATCCACAGAGGTGGTCTGCCATCGTCAAGTGCCAGCTATTGCTGCACTCAGCACGGTTTCTAGCCACCGAGTACAAGATCAACGCATTCCACCAATTCCTGATTGCGCCGTTCCGGCGTGAGTATCTCCCAAATGGCCCACCCGTGCGTCGAACACTGTGAGAGTGCTTCCAATACCTCATCGACTGACAAGAACTCTCGCCAAGCAGTCACCATCATTCCATTGCCCGGACCCTCGGTGTACACGGACTTGCCCTCGGCAACCCACCCGTCATAGACCGCCACTGCTTGTTTCGGCATCACAGGTGGGTCGAATGAGGTTAGCGTGACGACAGACTCCGCCAGTCTGACAATCTCCACCACCTGCCAAATGCCGGATCTATCCCGGGCAACACGAACAGTGTCATTGACCGCAAGCGGGACGTAGAAAGCATTATTCTTGCAACTGACCAGGCCTTGTTCCTGATCAAGCCAGTGTCCCCACAGGCTCTCGCTTCGTATGTTGAACTCTGGCCAGGGGTGCAACGCCAACTTGAATTTCATGGAGTCTTCTTTGGTGTGCTGTGTCATGTCTACAGCCTAGGACTGGCGTCAGAATTCTTTTATGGGCCTGTGGATAACCTACTGACCTGCCCGGTAATCGACGGATCGAACCCTGATCCGAGCTACCCTCCAGAACCGAAATTACCGATGCGGGCGCCGCGCAGCAGGCCGAGGCCGTCATGCTCAACAAAGGCCCATTCATCGTAGATGCAATTAGCGCATTGTCCGAAATCCTCCACCGCATAGGCGGTCACAACGATAAAAAGCGTGACATGCTGCGCGATGTGTATTCCTGGCATTTGGATACTACAGGGTCGCATAGTGCAAAATCACCGAATCTTGTTCGTGGTTCCAGAGACAATTCCTGGCGAACACAACATCATCTCGGGGTTGTCCGATCAGACACGTCGAGCCGATGAAAAATATGCTCACCTACGAGTCGATTAGTATTTTAGCAACCCGTTTTGACGGAGGTTTTCCGTTAGTGTTGGTGGTACAGAGGCAAGAACAAGCGCGGCGCATCAGCCGGACTGCTTGGGAGAAACGAGCACTCATCATGTCGACACCTCCACCACTCACCAACACCGAAGATGCATCACAAACACCCGTACTGTTAGACACCGATATCGGTTCTAATGTGGACGATTTACTGGCTCTATTATTTATCTTGGGCAGCCAAAACTTGAAACTGGTCGGCGTGACGACGGTCTACGGACACACTCACCTTCGGGCCAGAATTGCCGCCGCTACGTTGTCGATCGCTGGACGAGACGACGTTCCTATTGGTTTTGGCAGTGCTGAACCAAGATCTGGGCGCGATGTGTTCTGGACCGGACACGAAGGCGAGGGATTCGACCTCAGCCAGGTTGAAGACCCGGAAACCACCGCGGCCGCAGTGTATGCCGACGCATTGCGGGCCCACGGCTCGACACTGGTCGTCGCCGCCATCGGGCCGCTCACCAATGCCGTTGAGGCACTGGAGGGTTGCAAGGTCAAACCACGATGTGTGGTAGCCATGGCAGGCCAGTTCGAGGAAGGCCGGCCCGACCACAATGTCTTCTCCGACGCCGTGGCTGCCGCGCGGTTCATGGAACTGGGCATCCCCATTATCTGCATCGGCATCGAGCTGTGCCGCCAAGTACCCTATGCTGCATCCGATCTAGACACGATCCAACGAGCCAGACCCGAGCATCCACTTACAGCGCTGATTGTCGAGCAATCGCAGACGTGGTGGCACCATCACGGCCTAGAACAGTCCAATCCCTGTGATCCGCTCACACTGCTGGCGGTCAGCCATCCGGAGGTCTTTGAGTTTCGACAGGCGAAGATCCAGATCCCGGCCTACGGCAGTCAGGCTGGCAAGACACGTTGGGTGCCCTCCGATTACGGTCACCAGTGGTTTGCCACCGGAGTCCAAGTGCAACGGGCACAGAGTTTAATTCTTGACAGCGTGATTCGCGGCATGCGGTCCTAACCAGTTGTGGCAGTACCAGACGGTCAGGACCTGTTTTCCTCGCGCTCGACGACGCACGCTGCATTGTGCCCAACAATGACAGCATGCGGTGTTATGCCGTTGTATTCACCCGCCAGACAAGCTCGCTGACAAACATCCAGCCACTCATGGCCGCTGCACCCACACCGAAGCTGTGGAGTTCCTGACCCCATCGGGCACCCGGTGTTGTCTACCGGCGGGCAAGGGCCAGCCCACCGGCCAGATTCATGGCACCCCATAGCGCGTTGACGGCAGGCCCTGAGCGTCGTCCTGCCAGCGGGGTGAGGTGTTGTTTTCCTGCAATCGCTGTTGCGAAATGTCCCAGACTATTGACCATGAAGACCCCGGCAAAAAATGCTCCCACCGAACGATTGTGATTCGACGCCATCCTGTGCTCCTGACCTGTCGTGGCTACAGCCCACGTGCAGACCGGACGTTGATGGCGAATTACCACCCCAGAGTGCCCAGTTCGCAACGCGAGTCGTCTCATGAATGATCGTGTGCACCCAGCGTAATCCAGGAGCTTGTGCGGATGGGCGGTTATGAGACGTTGCTGGGTGTTTCTTGGATTTCCAGGTCACGTCGTTCTTGGCGTGCCGAGCGGTAACGGAAGAACAGTGCCAACAGGCCACCGGAGATGTTGTGCCACACACTGAAGACCGCGGCTGGAAGCGCTGCGACCGGGCTGAAATGTGCTGCAGCAAGTGTGGCTGCCAGTCCGGAGTTTTGCATGCCGACTTCTACCGAGGTGGTGCGCGCGACGCGTTCTGGATAGTTGAATACCCGAGCTGCGAAGTAACCAAGTAGGTATCCCAGGCCGTTGTGCAGGATGACGACAGCTAAGACCAGCAGGCCTGCTTCGACGATGCGATCGGCAGAGCCCGAGACCACAGCAACAACGACGTAGGAAATACCCAGCACGCTGACCCATGGCAATAGCGGCAGAACTTTATCAACCCAGGTGCGCAGCAACCAGCGGACCAGCAGTCCGGCAACGATTGGAAGGAGCACCATCTGGACAATGGACATCGCCATAGAGCCGGCATCCACCGGCAGCAGGGTACCGGCTAACCATAGGGTCAGCAACGGTGTGAAGATTGGGGCCAACAGCGTTGAAACCGACGTCATCGTGACTGACAGTGCGACATCACCCTTGGCGAGGTAGGTAATGACATTTGACGAGGTGCCGCCCGGGGCACAACCCACCAGAATCACGCCAACGGCGAGTTCGGGTGGCAATTGGAAGACAAAGACCAGTGCCACAGCCAGGGTAGGCATGATCACGTACTGGGCGATGACACCCAGCAGAATTGGTAGTGGTCGTTTGATGACCAAAGCAAAATCCGGGATGGTCAGGGTGATCCCCATGGCAAACATGATGATGCCAAGTGCAATGTTGGTGTATTGCGCAAGCGGTGCCGTCTGTGTTGGGAACAAAAACCCGATGAGAAACGCGACGATAATGATGACCGGAAAGACCGTTACCGCAATGCGGGCGGATCGATCTTCACCCGACCGCCCTGGTTGCTGAGTATTGACTGGCTTGGTCATCGTTACGTCCTATCTCTCACGTGCCGTCTGCTTCACACTTACTGAAGTGCTCTATGCAAGATAGCAGCCAACATGACCGGGAGGATTGACATGACGCATAACTTGAAAATTTTCTAAAATCCCCCGGCAATACAATTGGGCCTGCCGTTGAACAATGGCTACTTGCAGTGCACCTCCGCAACGTACGATTCATGTCATGGCACGCAATATTTCGTCTCCATCACCTACGGGCGAGGCGACGCTGTCTCCAGGGTCCCAACGGTGGCTTAAGGCACCGCATCATTTTTTGCTAGCGTGCGGGATCTTGCTGATCGCTTCGGGAATCTTCCATGGGATCGTCATACTCGCCACAGGCGGTTCATTCGATGGACCACTGTCATGGCGCAAGCCGATGCTGTTCGGGTTGTCTTTTGGGATTACCGCAGCCACGATCGCGCTAATCTGCCCAGCCTTGCGGCTGTCCAAGACCGTGTCATGGGTGTTGTTGGGGTCACTTGGCCTCGCCAGTGTTGCCGAAACCGCACTGATTACGATGCAAACTTGGCGCGGCGTGCCATCCCATTTCAACTTCACCACGACCTTCGATGCGATGGTTTTTCAGGCAATGGGTATTATCGTGGCCATTGTGGCGACTACTCTGCTGATCCTGACAGTCTTGTCGTTTACCAACATGCGCCGGGGGCCCTCCAGCATTATTTTGGCTATTCGGGTCGGCATGCTGTTGTTACTTGCAGGCCAAGTGCTGGGGGCACTGATCATCGCCCACGGGGTACAACCTGCTGTCGTCGGTCATGATGACGCCGTCTTTGGGCCAAGCGGTGTTGTGTTCGGTGACGCAGGCATCTTGAAATACCCGCACGGTATTGCCATGCATGCAATTCAAGTCCTGCCGGTCATTGGGCTGCTGGGCTTATTCACGCAGTGGAGTCCCACCCGTCGGTACGCAACGGTCAGCGCAGCCAGCCTCGGGTACGTGCTCATTGTGCTGGTCAGTACCTTGCAGGCCTACTCCGGTCGTGGTGGGCTGAGCCTCTCCTGGTTTGAAGTTGGTCTGCTGGTCCTTGGCGTGCTGCTCCTTATCGGTTCGGGACTGTTGAGTCTCGTTGCCACCGATTGGCGCCGCCTTCTCACGGGTCAGCCCATGCTGCAACAACGTTAGTCGTCGACCCGTTGGCACATCCGGTGGGTTCTGAAAATTTATGGCCTATTCAATGCAGTCATCATGGTTCCTGTGTTCCTTTCAATTCGGTACCACCGTGAGCAAGCTTGACCATGAGCCGTGAAACCAAGCACCATGGGACAGAGCTGGTGCTCACACCACGTGGTGTGAGCCTTGCACGTCGAATGTCCACCAGCGCTCGCTCCCGCCCGAACGAATAGGTAATGCTTATGAGCCCTTCCCCAGCATGGATAACACGTCCTGAAACCAGCTCGGATATTCCCGCAATTCATCGAGTGCATCGTGCCGCATTTGAAACGGCCGAGGAAGCCGAACTGGTAGCTGCGCTGCGTGACGAACCAGAATGGATCGCATCGTTATCTGTGGTGGCTACCTCTGATGACGGCGCGATCGTCGGACATGCGCTCTTAACACGTTGCTACATTGATGAAGTTCCTGCTTTGGCACTTGCTCCGTGTGCCGTCTTACCCTCCCATCAACGCTCCGGCGCAGGTTCTGCAGCAATCCGAGCCGCGCTGAACGCTGCTGAGGAACAAGGCGAAGCATTCGTTATTGTCCTGGGCCATCCCGAGTACTACCCGCGCTTTGGTTTCAAACCAGCTTCACCGTATGGCATCAAGCTCAGTATCGAGGTGCCCGACAATGCCCTCATGGCCCTTTCGCTCAGACCGGATCGCAAACTCCCGGCAGGGGTTGTTCGCTATTCCGCACCGTTTGGCATCTGAGCACCCCTAAGCTTGTTGGACAATGCGCCGACGGCATGTGAGCTGATCTGTGCTGTAGTTCCAACAGCCGTTGACCAGCACGTTTTGCATTCCCAGTCGACCTCATAAAATTAGGTCATATCGTGCAAACGCGAATCATCAATCACCAGACTCTGGTCTTTAGGAAGTGCTCTATGGCTGAACAGTCCGTTGACCTCATCATCAGTATGGGTATAGCCGACCGGCAACGATCCATGAATTTTTATATGGCGGCGTTTGACTTCGAACTTATTGGTGAGCCACTCGAAGACGGCGTTCCGGAACCCCTGCAATTCCGGCTCAATGATCACACCCGACTGATGCTCATCCCAAACGACGGGTTCGACTGGGTGCTGGACAAACACACAAATGCACCCGCAGGCGTCAACGAGAGCATCCTCGGTCTCCCGGTGGAAGCCGCCGCACATGTTGATAAGCTCGTTGAACGAATCATCACAGCCGGTGGAACGGTTATCACCGCTGCAGCCCAACAGGCCTGGGGCTACACAGCGCTATGTGCTGACCCCGATGGTCACGTCTGGCAGATCACCGCTGTGTAGCTGCGCATCCCCTATTGCCTCGATAATTGGTATGGAACAGTAGAAACATGCAGACAGAAGCCAACAACCAAACATCTATCGCACAGCTTGCCGCCCAGCACGGCCTCGGCCTTATCCCTGAGACCATCACTATCAATGAAATCGGACTGGACTTTCGGGTTGCCATTGCCACGGCTCACAACGGCGAACGATGGGTCCTGCGGATTCCCCGCCGTTCGGATGTCATGCCCCGAGCCACTATTGAGGGTCGACTCTTACAACGTGTTGCTCCGCTACTAGATGTAACCGTCCCCGACTGGCGTATTCATAGTTCAGAGCTGATTGCCTACCCGCTTTTGCCCGGGGAACCTGGCTTATCAATCGGCCTCGACGGCTCACTGGATTGGCACGTGGATGTTGAGGACCCGACCTACACGCATTCGTTGGGTGAATTCCTAGCACAGCTGCATTCGATCGATCACCGGCAGGTTGCAGACACCGGTATTGAAATCCGGACTCCAGATGAGGTGCGGCAGGCCATTGCAGACGACATCACTCGAGTGTCGTCTGAGTTTCAGGTCGCCGCCAGCTTGCTAGATCGGTGGAACACCTGGTTAGCCGATGACGGATTCTGGCCGGCAACTTCGGCCCTCACCCACGGCGAGGTGTACCCGGGTCATCTGCTGCTCACCGATCAAAAAATAGTCGGTGTCTTGGACTGGACGACCGCCGCGATCGGTGATCCTGCTCAGGATTTCGCGTTTCATCGTGTCTTGGTCTCCGACGAAGCATTTGCGGCAACCGTTCAACGGTACATAGAACACGGTGGCAACGTTGGACCGAAATTCGCTGAGCACTGCGCCGAGCTCTATTCTATTTCACCGATCAACTACGGTATCTATGCTCTGACAACTGGAGATCCGGCACATGTCCGTGCCGCAGCCGCCGCTCTCAATCCCGAAGCATGAAGCCCTCGTCACGCCCGCACGTCAGCAGCCTTCTTGCATATCTTGAAACTCAGGGAAATTTCCATTGCTGTTCATCGAGGTTTCATCAAGCAAGCCACCCAGAGTTTACTCAAGGCGTTAGGCCAGTCACTTTCAACCGAGTTCACACGCGTTATCCGATGTGCGCAAAAGAGTGGTCGTGCTGTTATGAGATGCGGTTGTATATCCGCAGTGCGATGGGTGCAAAGATCACCGTTATCAGGACTGATACCCCGATCACAATCAGGATGCTTTGGAAGTTAGCCATACCGTTCATGAGGTCTCGCAGCGTATCGACGAGCTGACTGACCGGATTCGCATTGACGAACACCTGCAGCCAGTCAGGCATCGTGTCCGGTGGCGCAAAGACCGAGCTGATGAATGTCAGCGGAAACAGGATCAGCACCGAGACACCTTGGACCGCGCTGGGCGTTCGCACTTTGAGCCCGATGACCAACCACATCCAACTCAGTGCAAAACAGAACATGAATAACACGGCAACGGCCGCCACGACACCAAGCACTCCACCTGGTGCACGGTAGCCCATTAGCAATCCGACGACCAACGTCAGTGTGGTGGCGATGCCATACCGTAGGGAGTCAGCAAGCAATGCTCCAACCAGGTGAGCTGGTCGCCAGACCGGTTGGGTACGATACCGATCAAAAACGCCTTTTTCGATATCAGTATTGATCGTCATCGCGGTGTAGATCGTCAGAAATATCACCGTCTGTGTCAGGATCCCGGGCAGCGCAAATTGGAGATAATCTTCGGGCGTGCCGCTGATGGCACCACCAAATACGTATGTAAACATCAGGACGAACAACACCGGGTACAGCACGGCATCGAGCAATTGCTCGGGCACATGGCGGATTTTGAGCAGGGATCGCCGAGTATAGGTCAGCACAGCTAACCCAGGTCCAATAAGACGCACCGATCCAGCAGTTTCCAATGCGTCTTCCAGGCGAACAGCAAACTGTTCGTCACTACGATTGTTAACCGTCATCGTGTTGCTCCTGTGGAGTAGAACGCGGAGTGGTCAGCGCCAAAAAGACCTCATTCAGGCTGGGTTGACCAAGTGAAAACTCCGTCAGCTGTATACCTTGGTGTTGCAGTTCGGCGATCATCGGAGCGGCCTTGGCGATGTCACTTAACCGAAGGCTCACCGTGAAGCCATCGCTACTGAGTTCAGCAGATTCTTCGGATCGTGCATTAAGCAGCGTGACCGCCGTACGTCCCTGGTCAGGGCTGGCCAACCGGATGTGCAACATTCCGGACCCAACGATGGCTTTGAGTTCACTGGGCGTACCTTCTGCCACGATCCGTCCGGTGTCTAAGACGGTAACCCGGTCTGCCAGTTGGTCGGCTTCATCGAGATATTGTGTGGTGAGCAAGACTGTCGTTCCGGCATCGACGAGGGTACGTACAGCGTTCCACACATCGTTTCGGCTGCGCGGATCCAAGCCCGTCGTTGGTTCATCCAGAAATAACAGATCTGGTCGGACCAACAGCGAGGCGGCAATATCGAGCCGACGTCGCATGCCACCAGAGTATTTTCGAACCTGGCGAGCTGCAGCATCCATCAAACCAAACGCGGCCAACAACGACTCCGCCCGCGATTTTGCGCTGCGTCCTCGATACCCCCGCAACCGGGCAAGCAGTGCGAGATTCTCCACCCCGGTCAGATCTTCATCGAGCGAAGCGAACTGACCGGTCAATGCGATCCGCTCACGAACTTGTGCAGGATGGGTGACAACGTCATAGCCAAGAACCCGGGCATACCCGCTGCTAGGTCGCAGCAGTGTTGCCAGGATTCGCATGACGGTGGTTTTTCCTGCACCATTGGGGCCTAACACGGCGTGAACGCCACCCATGGCGATGTGGAGATTGACGTTGTCCACAGCTGCTTGGGTGCCGAAGCGCTGCGTGAGGTTTTGCGTTTCAACGGCCAGCTGGTGGCTGTGTATTTGTGGGCTCGTCATATTCACACTTTCGTGGGACCCAACTGTGGGTCGTGACAGGTCCTGAAGTCGAAGGTCAAGGTTGACGTTGTCGAAGCGATCAACCATGCGGGTTGCGCAGGAAACCTTGCGTGCTCAGCTCCCTGTGCATGCACAGAATTTTACGCTTGCACCAAACATCCAACAAGACAGCACCAGTGACAACTCACTTCATCGCTGGTATCAAAGAAGGCATGGTCAAACCGATGAATACTTCTGCCATTGCGGCTGCAACGAACCGTCCTTGGCAACGATGGGTACAACTTCTTGAAGATGCTGGTGCCAGGCACATGAATCACTCCCAGATTGCTGTGCTGGCCCTTGAGCTGATGCCTGCCGATGTGGAACAGAAAGAATGGTGGGCCCAAGGCACGGCAGTTGCTTTTGAACAACATGCCGGACTGCGCGTACCGGGACAGACGAGCACCGGTGATTTCCAGGTCTCCACTTCACGCATCGTTGGAGGTGATAAAGATCAGGTGCTGGAGGCATGGTTAGAGCTCGTTGGTTCCAGAACCGAGTTTGGTGAGGTACCGATCGAAGGCGAAGCATCAACGTCGAGCACTGATCGTTGGCGGTACTGGCGAGTATCGTTGTCGGACGGCACGCGGGTTGTTGTCAATATCAATGACAAGCAGGCCGGCAAAGCACTCGTTGGGCTGCAGCATTTCAAGCTCGATTCTGCAGAAGCTGTTGCCTACTGGCGACCGATTTGGAAGGACGTCTTAGCCCAACTGTAACGGTTGGGAAACTCCGCTACACATTTTCCTTCGGCAGCGCTCTTCCGAAGCAACGTCCGGTTAGGTCGTCTGCGTGCATGAGCATCAAGATCGATAACGTCGCAATTGCGGTCCGAGATTTGGAAGCTACCATCGCGTTCTTCACCGACCTCGGGCTCACTGTTTTAGGACGTGACACTGTCCATGGTGAGTGGGCCGATACCGCTGTCGGGCTGGATGGCAATCACGTCAAAATCGCGTTATTGCAGACACCGGATGGCCATGGCCGGCTGGAACTTTTCGAATATATTCATCCGCAAGCAATTGAGACTCAACCAACACTGCCCCATGAGATCGGCATGCATCGGGTCGCGTTTGCCGTTGACGATATCGACGATGCACTCGACATCGCCGCGCGTCACGGTTGCCATCCGTTGCGCGGCGTCGCGACCTATCGTGACCAGTATCGACTCACGTATGTTCGTGGCCCCAGCGGCATCATTGTGATGTTCGCTCAAGAACTCAAACCGTCATGACGTTGCTTGTCGCGTCAGATACGGCCTTCGTTTGACGGACACACGAGGAATAAAAAGCGCTAGATTCCAGAAGCCTTTCCCAGCGCAGATTGTTAGATAGCCCCACGACAACGCTTGATTAGAGCGAAAGTTTAAAATCTGTTACGCTCAACGGTGGCCTTTTCGGCCACCTTCAAGCATCGATGACTATGACTCCCTCTACCATAAGTTGCAGCATCTGTGCGCAGGCAAGATGATGAAACCAGCTCAGATA
This sequence comes from Enteractinococcus helveticum, assembly GCF_001657475.1. Taxonomy (GTDB): domain Bacteria; phylum Actinomycetota; class Actinomycetes; order Actinomycetales; family Micrococcaceae; genus Yaniella; species Yaniella helvetica. The sequence goes on along the minus strand of NZ_LXEY01000022.1, from coordinate 312,281 downwards.
CCGCGATAGAGACCTGTTCGAATTATATAAACCCGGCGTCATGAGGTGCCTGCGCCGCGTTGACTTTCTGGGTTGCGCAGCTGCATCATCCGAAGCACAGGGTGCCACGTGGAGGCCCCAGACTAGGTATTGCCCGACCTTAGGTTCTGTCATACTGAAGAAAGACGGTGCCATCGTCGAATACTTGCTGCTGCGTGAGTTTCATTTTGCGATACGCACCCTCCGGGAGGGCTCGTCGGCCTTGGCCGAGCATAACCGGAACAATGAACAGTTCTAAGCGATCAACCATTCCCGTGCGAAGCGCTTCGGCTGCTGTGGTGGGCCCGAAGATCTGGGTGACACCGTGGCTTCTTGCCACCATATGGCGTATATCGCTCAGAGTCAGCTCGCGAACTAACCGGCTCCCGTTGGCTGAAAAGTCGACCTTGGAGAGGGTATTGGAAACGACGATCTTGTCTATAGCTACCCAACGCTGAGCGAATTCGGTCGCTGCTGTGGAGTGCGCAGCTTGCTCACAAACCGTGGACCAATGCTTCATGAGTCCATATACTCGGCGTCCAAGTATTTGGGTGGTCACTTGATGCATGCGTTGTAGATGATGTGCAAGCACTTCGTCGCTGGGAGCCGCCCATTGAAAATCTGCGTTGCTATTGGCCACGTATCCATCAAGAGAAATGGTCGCAGCATAATTCAGCATGCCCATAGCTGCCGCCCCTCAAGGCTAACGAGTCGGTGTGTGGAGCCAAGTGTATAGACAACAGCGCGTTTCTTGACCGTTTATCGTCGATATAAGCCTCGATCTCGCCCTGCTCTGAGGCACGGAGCAAAGAACCGATATATAGACGTTTTCCGATAGATAACTAGTCCACGAGTTGGATGGCTACGGTGGCTCCAAGGTCTTCAGCTGCTTCGAGATGTTCTGGTGTGACATCGCCTAGGGCTTCCAAGATTTCACCGCCACGGCGCCACCCTAAACCACCAACGATTCCTTCCACAGATCGAACCGCACCGGTGGTGTCATATCGTCCATGCACAATGAGACCATACAGTCGACGACGCGCCTCGCTGCCACTACCACTAGCACTTCCGTCAGCACTCAGAGACCCGCCAATTTTCAGGAAGGTGCTGTCGAATACGTGTTTGAGTGCACCGCTCATATATCCGAAGTTTGCCGGGGTGATGAACAAATACCCGTCAGCTTGTTGGATCACGGTCTCATCTTGTTCACCTCGGGCCCAAGCCAAAGCTGGCACGGAGGTGACTTCCACGCTCTCGATGTCAGGATGATTGGCCCCTCGCAGCGCTGACTCAAGCAGCTGCTGTACGTTGTGGGTCGGTGCGTGGTGGATCACTAAAAGTTGTTGCATGGTTCCACCATGACACGCTCAGCTAGCAGAGGCGAGTACTGGCGAAGAACCTGGCTTCGTCATCAAAAACGGTTCACAACTCGTGCAGCATCCGTCGTACGAGACGTTGAATACCGCGTCGGCCTGTCATCAAGCGAGTATGCAGGTGTCAAAAGTGCTTAGCCCGAAGCCTGAGTGCGGTCTACACGGCGTACCAGACGGGCTCCGAGTGGCCCAACGATCAACAACGTGAGCCAGCAGAGCTTCGCCGTATTGCCATCGGCGAGATATGCAACCGGGATGGAGACAAGAAAAACTAGCGGGGCGCCCAGTGAGTCGAGAGCCCTGGCACGTAACTGGTGGCGATTCAACGGTTTGATGAGTAAACCTCGGCGAGCCGCGACCTGCAACATGATCGAATGAGCAATAACTGCCAACGCAATATTGGCGGCATATACCGCGGTTGGCAATGGCAGCTCATCGGTGTGCGGATCGCTTATGCCTTGCGTCGTGAACGGGATGAATATGATCAAACCGGCAACAACAATATTCCAGGTGATGGTGGTTGAGTCCAGCCCGGTGAAGTCTGCCAGGATCTCATGATTGCGGCGCCAGAAGGCAACGATGACGACGAAACTAATCAGAAAACCCAGTAATTGCCCACCCATCCCCTGGGTGAAAAACGCTTCGATGCTGCTCCAGGCATCTGACGAGGTGACGTCAATATTGAGGACAAGCAAAGTCACTGCAAAAGCGTAGATCGCGTCTAAGAACCCGAGCACGCGATCAAAACTTGAAGTTTCTCGCTGGTACACCGGCGCCGTCATGCTCACAGACTAATGGGAGCGTGGCAGCTGAACAAGCGACCTGTGGTGGATCATGTTGTCATTTTCAGCCAGCCTGTAGCATGGAAATCGCTAGTCGAAGTACTGTCGTCTGCTGGAGAGTGGATCATGAGTTCGGTTGAGAAGCTGTCGGAAAATCAATGCTGGGAGCTATTGCGAAGTACCGAGGTGGGACGGCTGGCCGTTATCGTCGGTGACCACCCCGAGATTTTCCCAGTGAACTTTGCGGTCGATCAGGGCACCGTCCTTTTCCGTTCTGCACAAGGCACCAAGGTGGCCAGCGCGTTGAGCGATGCAGCGGTGGCTTTTGAAGCCGATGGTTATGACGCCCTGACGGGTTTGGTCTGGAGCGTGGTGATCAAAGGCCACGCAACGTCTTTCCGGGCGATTGACGAAGCCGTCGATTCCTTCGAAGTTGAGGTGCGTCCGTGGCAAGCCGGCAAGAAGGAGCGCTTCGTTCGGATCCGTCCCCATGAAGTCACTGGACGACGTTTCCCAAAGTCCACCCAGGAGAACTAAGCTCTCAGTTCCCTGGTGTGGACGTATTGGCCGTTCAATTGCGCCGTGGGAGTCCGATCCACCGCGGAGTGGTCGCCCGATACCTTTCATAGGCGGCTCCGAAGCGCTGTTGGAGTACCGTTTCTTCGGCTGGGATCTGTGTTCGGTCTATGACCAGTGCAAAGGCTGCAACCGGAATGAGCGCTGACCAGGACCGTCGCCACAGTGCATGAGCGGTCAGTAACCCAGCCAGTCCCAGGTACATCGGATTTCGGGTGAACCGATTCGGCCCCTCAATCACCAGTGTGGTGGTGTCCATGGTCTTTGGGTTGACGGTCGTATGGTAAGGCTGAAACTCGATCACCGCACCACCCATTAACAGCAACGATCCGGCTGCAACGAGCGTTCCGGCAGCCTTTGCTCGTTTCGTTCGCTCGTGCTTTTCGCTCAACAATACTTGGGCGCCAAGAGCGCCCGCTGCCAGTACAGGTGGCGGTACATGCCGTGAAGTTCGACCAGCAGTTGGATCAGCGTGCCGTTTGCTGACTCCCATCGTGTTCACCTCTCCTATCTCGTCGTTACTCTCGAGCTCCTCACTCACTGGTCAGCATAGACACCCAAACGATTACCGCTGGGATCCATAAATTCGAATCGACGGCCACCGGGAAACCCATATGGGGCTTCGACGATGATGTCACCTGCGGCTTCGACTGCCGCAAGCGTTGCGTCCAGGTCGGTGGAGAAGATCAGGACCAACGGCCCAGTGTTGGAAGGCTCGGCGTTAGGGTTCAACCCACCAACTTCAGACGCGCCGTCGGCAGCTTGAATCCCGCTGTACATCGGCCCGTAATCGTTGAATTGCCACCCGAAGGCTTCCTCATAGAATGCCTGGGTTGCGGGCGGGTCTGTCACGCCGAATTCTATGTAACTGATTGCGTGATGGTTTTCGCTGATCATGGGTCCTCCGCAGCTTGAGTTTTCCTGCTCTCAAGTGTTCCACCAGCCGGCGTCGACGTCTATGCCACCGCAGGCATCGGGTCAACCAACCGCAGGCGGAGCACAGGTACGCTGAAGCTATGCAAGATTTGGTTGTACCAGCAGGACCCGGCGCACCTCGAGGCTTCCGGGTACCAGCAGCCGAACTGACTGAACAGTTTTCTCGGTCCTCTGGGCCCGGCGGCCAAGGTGTCAATACCGCCGATTCACGGGTACAACTCAGTCTTGACCTTGGCACAACAACTGCCCTGGACGACGTCCAACGAAAACGAGTCCTGCACCGGTTAGCTGCCAGGCTTGCTGGCACCGTGCTGACCATTGATGCAGCCGAACACCGGTCCCAACGTCAAAACCGCAAGGCGGCCAGGCAGCGCATGGCTGCCCTATTACGCGAGGCCGTGATGCCCGAGGTGGTGCGGCGCCCGACTCGTCCCACGCGGGGTTCAAAGCGTCGTCGTCTTGAAGCCAAACGGCAGCGTTCTGAAATTAAGCGCAATCGCCAGCGACTGCGGCCAGAATAACGACTGACGCCACGGCCGTCTGGTACTAAAACAATGCAGCGATCAGCACGACCAGCGGTGGAATGCCGGAACCCAGCACCCCGGTTAGGCTCCCACCTCGAGGTCTCCAGAACCCCAACAGGTCTGCCGCTCCCATCGCGATGGCCGAGAGCAACATGTACCAGCTAGCAGTCATAACTATGACGACGCCCGTAGGCACATCGCCGGTCCACATCATCACCAGGCCAATGATTGTCCCGGCGGCTGCCATGAGATTTCGAGCACCGATACAAAATGCCCACAGCCTGGCGTCGTCAACATTTTTTGTGTCAACATGTAACAACTTGCGGGCAAAGGGGCGCGCGTAGAAAAACATTTCGAAGGGAGCTACCACGCTGAGTGTCACGGCACCGAAAATGGCGGCGATTTGAGCCACGAGATTCAGCGGGTCCATTGCGACTTCCTTGTAGCTTTGGCAACAGAAAGGCCATCGGATATGTGATGGCGTCGAAGCGTGCGTACTTCAGTTGCCGTCAGTCTGGATCACTAAGGTGAGGTGCTTTTGGGGCCTCAGATATGGCGATAGAGACTTGCTTCAATTATAGGAGACTGCCCCAAGCGGGGGAGCTCGTAGGATGGAATCGTCAGTACGCACCGAGGAAGAATCGAGGCGCAGATGGCACCGAATCCACCGTTGAATCTCAGTTATCCCTTTGATGGCAGGTGGCAGGTTCGCAATAGCCCCGCAAATCGCGTGCCGAGCCACGGCACAGCACTGTTTGGGCTCAGTTATGCCATCGATTTCGTGCCTGTGGACGACGATGGTCGCTCTGCGCCGTTCACCTTAGGCTCCTTGTTTCGGTCTGAAGCCCCCGAGGCGTTTACCGGTTTTGGGCGGCCAGTCCTCTCCCCTGTCGACGGCGTGGTTGTCGGCGTGCACGATATCGAGGCTGATCATCATGCATATCGCGGTTTCCCTTCGGTCGGCTACGCGCGGACCCAGCGTCGTCGGGCCGCTGAAGGTTGGCTTGCGCTGATCGGTAATCACGTGTTGATCGAGACGGGGTATCGGACAGGAACCGCAGTCGTTGCGCTGTGTCATCTGAAACAAGGCAGCGCTGAGGTGACCACCGGTCAGCGGGTGGCATCTGGCCAACCGATTGGGCGCTGCGGCAACTCGGGCAATAGTACAGAACCCCACCTGCACCTGCATGCAGTAGATGGCCGGTATATCACGCAAGCACATGCCATTCCGATTCAGTTCGACGGGTCAATCCCTCACAACGGGACTATCGTTGAGCGCCGTTGAAAATTCTGTGAGCGCAGGTCTACAGACCTAATAGTGGTAACGATCTTGCAAGATGATGAGGTCGTTACCGTCTACGAGATATACCAGCCTATGCTCGTGAGTGATTCTGCGAGACCAGGCGCCAGCTGCACCATACTTCAATTGTTCGGGCTTCCCGATTCCCCCAAATGGCTCGCGGAGACATGCATCAATAAGGACATTAATTCGGCTCAAGATCTTTCGGTCAGTCGTCTGCCAATACTTGTAGTCATTCCACGCATTGCGGTCCCACACCAAACGCACTCATCACTCCCGGTCAAGCGGGTGTTCTTCTGTTTGTCCGGAACGAGCCCTCTGGTATGAGTCGAGAAGGCGGCGAGCGTTCTCGGGCGACTGGAACAAATATGCAGTCTCTTTCCACGCGGCGTATTCTTCAGCAGACATCAGGACAGCGTTGCCGTGCCGAGAGACGATTTCAACAGCGTCTTGATCTTCGTTGACCCGTTGAATGAGGGGATACAGAGTCTTGCGAGCTTCACTTGCACTCATTGACATTTTCATTTGAGGGACGTCCTTAGAGAACATTTAGTGGTACCACATCATGGTACCACTACCGTCATTTTTCGAACGGGCTAAACCCCGAAGAAATCACTGATCATTGAGTCGGTAAGGTCTTTAAAGTACCGTACAACGGGCCACCGCTGATAACCGGCGCTTCATAGGCAGTTCTGGCTGCTGCATACCCAGGAGCGCCGCCGGTCTCGACCATGACCAGGCTCATCCCGGCACGCCGGATTGCTTGGTGCGCGTGATCCATTAGCCGCTCTCCGGTCCCATGACCCTGATATGCCGGATCAACACACACCACGTAGATCTCGCCCATATTGTGCCGCGGTCCGGGCCCATCAATGTCGTCTCCCGGTCTGCTCCAAGTTCTAATCCAATGTCCAGACCACTATGCGAAGCACTCACGCCCAGCGTCGGACCGTCAGGAAGATCGGCAGAACCGTGGTATCCAAGTGAATGCACTTGATGGATGGTTTCATAGCCTCTTTCGGCATTGTTTCTTACTGACCATTTTATGGCCGCGAGCCCGACGCAGGTATGTGGAAGATAGGCAAAAAGTGGTGCCCCGAAAGGGTTTCACCCTGATTGGGTGATGCCTGCATGCGCCGCGGTGTCGGATGGTTATTGCGTGGGGTCTATTTGCTGAAAGGCAGATCGTGGAAAGCACACCGCGTGCCGTTCGAACCACCCGCCGTGATGCATTATGGGGTCCGATGCTGATGCCCTGGCCCTGCCGCAATAAAGGAGTTTCAGCGCATGAATGACCAGTCTTTTCATGTCGAGGCCGCTCTGGAAGTCGGTGCTGAAACGCTCAAGGCCAACAGCGGCTATTTTGGCTGCGCAGTCCAATCCGGCGAGCGGGTCGGCGGGCGCATTGTTAAACACCTTTGGCTCTGCTCGATCGTCCTCACAGCTTCAGCCAAACCTATCCGTTATCCCAAAGGTGACGGATGCGGCATGTCCGGCACGAGCCTGACCGCCGCGAGCCCCGAAGGCGACCGCCAATGAACTTTCAGAACAGCGGCACCCAGACGGAAGCGTTCAACGGCAAACTCGCGTTGCTGCTGTCGATGGCGATGTTTGTGCTCGTCGTCGATACTTCGATTATGAACGTCTCGATCTCGGCCGTTGTGAAGGATACCGGCACAACAGTCAGCGGTCTCCAATCCACAATCGCGCTCGAAGCACTGGTGTCTGCCGCTTTTATTCTTATCGGCGGCAAGATCGGTGACCTCGTCGGGAGAAAGCGCGCCTACGTGATCGGGCTGGTGTGCTATGCCATCGGTGCCGTGTCGATGACACTGGCGCAGACCCTGCTCCCAATCATCATCTTTTGGGCGTTGATTGGCGGCCTGGGCGCCTCGCTGCTCCTTCCTGCCATGCAGTCCCTCATCCACGGAAACTTCGAAGGAGACGCACAAAAACGGGTCTACGCCTCGGTCGGAGCATCCGCTGCGGTCGCGGCCGCCGTCGGGCCCCTGCTTGGCGGATTTATCACGACGTTTCTGTCGTGGCGGATCGCGTTCCTGCTCGAGGCTGTCATCATCGCCGTCGTGCTCTCCGGTATCAAACTGGTACACGACGTTCCGTTCCAGGGCCCCAGAACGCTAGACGTCGTCGGGTCGTTGCTGTCAATTGTAGGCATGGGCGGAATCGTGCTTGGCATTCTGGTGTGGCAGGAAGGCGGCGAAGCCGTGGGCGCGCTCTTGGCTGTTGGGGCCGTCGGGTTGGGCGGGTTGATCTACTGGCTCATGCGGCGTAAACGCAGCAAAAAGCCGACCCTGTTGGACCCGGTCTTATTCCGTTCGAAGGGCTTCCGGTTTGGTGCAACGGGACAAATGCTCCAGCAGATTGCCCTCGGCGGCACCATGATTGTGCTGCCGATCTATCTGCAGATGGTGCTCGGTTACAACGCCATGCTCACGGGGTTGACGATCGCTCCGCTCTCCCTGAGCATGTTTGCGATCGCTATGCTCGCCGGAAAGAAATCCGGGACACGGCGCCCGGCTAGTCTCATCAGGTGGGGCTTCCTGCTGCTGATAGCGGGCTTGGTGTTGCTCGTACCGATCGTGCCGCGAGCGGACAACGGTTGGTGGCTCCTGTTCCCGCTAATCATCGCGGGTGGTGGGCTGGGGTTGTTGGTCTCGCAACTGAATAACTACACGTTAGCTCCGATCTCGGACGAGCGAGTCAGTGAAGCCGCCAGCGTGAACTCAGCTGCCGGGTCGTTTGGTTTATCGTTCGGTCTCGCATTTGCTGGCGGTGTGATGCTGGCAGCCTTGTCGATCATCTTCACGAGCATGGCGACCACCAGTACGGTGCTGCCGCCCGACGAGCAGCAGCAGGTCGCCCAAGTACTGGAAGAAGATGCCCAGCTGCTCAGTGATGCTCAACTCGAAGAACTGCTCGTCGGCCAACCAGAAGCTATCCACGATGAGATCGTCAGCATCAACACGGACGCACGGCCCATCGCATTACAGATCGCGCTGTTCATTCCAATTCTCGCCGGACTCGTTGGCTTGGCCAACTCCTTCCGCATGATGCGGCTTCCGGATCCCGAACCCTCCGGTTCTGGAGAGGGGACGATGCTGGGCTGAGCCCTGTGACTGTGCGTGCTCGCCTGCTAGTCCGGACCTTCCAGTAGCTCAGCAGAAGTCACGCGCGTAAAATCCTCGGACACAGGGAGAACTCATAGCATGCCCGGTTTATCTACGGGAAGGGTGTTGCCTCCCAAACAGCCACAAGCCATATTCGATATTGCCTTTGAACCTTCTGGCTGACTCCTCAGCGATATGGTCACGGAGATAACTCAGTACCGGAGTTTAATGACGTTCTATCAGCGAGGACAGAAGCTTCCCCATCACAAAAAATACAAAGAAGATCGCTGCGGCAACCACCACAGCCATAATCGGCCCGGTGATTGCCGCTTGAATATCGGCTCTTTTAACTTTTGGGTCTTGCCATCGACGTCGTCGAGCCGTTCGTTTCATAGTGCGGTATTCCCGATCCTGCTCTCGAATCCACCGAGGTACAAGAATTGGTGGTGCTGGGACGCCTACAAAATCTCATACCCCATGATGATGACGGGCATGATGAGGAAGAACCCCGGTATCCCGAACGTGAGATTTTCGATTTCTTTGGGCACGCCAAGGCTCAGTGCAAACTCAGTGAAACCCATCGCACTAAACCCAACAGGAAAACGGGAATCATGTATAGGATGGCAGCCACAGCGGGAGTCGTGGCCAGGTTGCTGATGGCGAAGGTGTTCGGAGCCATCGCACCCACAAAATCAAGGCGATGAGTGCTATGACGCCACCGATAAGTTCCCAGGTTTTAACGCCTGCTGAACACTCCTTTGAAAAATCGCTAACAACTGTAGCACCGTTACCGATGCTGTCGACATCATGGCGCATCAGTGGATCCGAGAACATTGCCACGATCCTCTGTCGGTCCACACCCTTCCTCGCTGAATCTAACTGATGACGGAATAAACTCATCCGCTGGTGAATCAAGACGTCCGACCACAATTAATGTGACACCTTCATATCTTGTGCATTAGCCCTGCCCCAGCACGCAATTCAAATAGAAGTAACGACCTCAAGGGGTTTGACTCTCGCAGGCGAAGGCCCGCTACCGATTGAACGATAGCGGGCCTTGCGGTCAGTCAGTAGGTGAGGCTTTATGTGGTCTGTTGCTGGTGTTTGCCTTCTGCGGCTTCCTCAATGAGTTTGGCGTTGAATGCGTCAAGATCGCCTGGGTTCCGTGAGGTCGTCAGACCATTGTCAACGACCACTTCTTTGTCCACCCAGTTGGCACCTGCATTCTTCAGGTCTATGGAGATCTTATCGACGCTGGTAACGGTTCGACCCTCGACCACGCCAGCGTTGATCAGCAGCCACGGCCCATGGCAGATTGATGCCACGGGCTTCTTGGCAGAGAAGAATCCGCGCACGAAGTTCAGTACATCTTCATTGGTACGTAGCGCATCCGCATTCAGCGTCCCGCCTGGCAGAACCACGGAATCAAAATCTTCGACTTTGGCTTCACTAATGTGACGATCTACGGTGAAAGAATCGCCGTGTTCCCAGTCACCTTGCATTGCGGTGATGCTGTCTTCCTTATCGGATACCAACACCGGAGTAGCTCCGGCTTCTTTCACTGCCTCCCAGGGTGAGGTGAGCTCCACCTGTTCGACGCCGTTGGAAGCAACAAATGCAATAGTGTGACCATTCAGGTTCTCAGCCATACGTCCTCCTTCAGATCTATGATGGGCTCCACGTTCCACACAAACAGGCCACCGCCATGGACGCAAGCCCCGTTCCGCGACTGATGGTCAATCCCATGCATGTTTCTCATCACAGGCGGGGTGCGTTCCGACGAGCGCACTCCGAACCTCACATATCAACTTGCGTCAAGCAGGAACTTCCGTGGGCATCCGAGGTACTCATGTCACTGACCGTGCAGGCCTGTGACCTTATTCAACAATGTTCACGGATTCGTCGTTGATCTGATCGGTCTCGGCGGTGCGGCTTCGTGCCCACCCGGGAACTTGCTGTGAAACGATGTCTCCCCTGGACGGGGTCGGTTACCAGTGGAAGAGTGGAGCCATGACGGAACAACGAATTATCAGTACTGAACGTGAAATCGCACTTCCAGCCGCCGAGATCTTCAAACTGATCGCTGACCCCTCTCGGCACCCACAATTTGACGGCAACGATAACCTCGCCCATGCTGATCAGGGCCAACGCATCGACCGCGTCGGTCAGAGCTTCACCATGGAGCTGACCAGCGGCAAGCAACGAGTCAACGAGATCGTAGAATTTGAAGAAGGCCGCGTCATTGCGTGGAAGCCAGCCCCAGTTGGTGAAGAGGCTCCCGGTCATTTGTGGCGTTGGGAACTCGAACCAATAGATAATGTCACAACCTTGGTCCGTCACACCTACGACTGGAGCCAACTTACCGACGAAAGCCGGTTTGAACGAGCCCGAGCCAACACCAAAGAAGCGCTGGATCGGTCGGTGATCAAGCTCGCTGAACTAGCCGAGACCGTTGACGCCGGCGCCGAAGTCACCGACTAGCCCCAGAAAGTCAGTCGCGAGATTCAAGGTCTTTGGCCATGCGGTAATTAGTCAGGACGACGTCGTCGACCGCCGGATATTGCTCTGCCTCCACCGCGAAGCCCACCGCTTCGAAAAACGCTCGAGCCGTGATACTCACATTCGCCGTCAGCCGCCTGGCTCCATAGCTCTGCGCTCGTTCTTCCAGGAACGTTATGAGTTCTCGTGCCACCCCTCTGCCAGCAAACTCAGGGGCAACATACATCATGTCGATATAACCGCTTTCGCTGACGTCGGAGAACCCCGCGAGCCGTTCGTTCACGACAGCCACATAACTATGACGACGCCGCATTGAAGCATCCCATGTGGAGAGGTCACGTTGCTGCGACCTCGCCCACGCTGCGAGCTGCTCAGGCGTGTAGTCCAGGGATGCCGTCACCCTGATGGCTTCTTGGAATATCCGCATCGTTGGTTCTGCGTCGGTGCTTGCATAGGCGCGGATGCTGATGCGAGGGCTGGTTGCACGGGTGCTCACAGCTCCATTTTATTTCCCCCTGCTACTGGCTGCGGCAGTGCCCACCTGCCAGCTACAGTTGTCACTGATATGCGGAATCCACGCTTCACATGGTGGATTCCGAAACAACACCGAGCTTCCTCACCAGAGAAGCCGCTTATAGGAGACATCAATGCCAACGTTGTAATCAACAAGGCCCAGCTAACGACCGACACACAGGGCGTCAACGAACGCACCGTCGAAGCTGCGAGCTACCGGCAAGAAGGGGATTACTTCGTTTTTTATGCAGATGCATCACGCACGAAGAAAGTACTGACAATCAAGGCCTCAATCGTGATAACGATTGACACAGCACTCGAGGGTTCCAGCCAGTAGCGGACCGACAAACAATCCTGGTGCGATGCCTAACTCAGGGAGTTTCTCTCGGAACAGCCGTGCCCTTTCAGTAGCCTAAAGTCCCCAGACCCTGGATAAGGCTCTTCCGCCAGGAACCACCGGACCAAGTCACTGGTTGCGGACCGAGATCCCGTCCACAGCCACGTGAACCGGGTTAGGCGAGCGTGGCGTTCAAAGTGATCTCCACACCCTGCAGTGCTTTCGAGACGGGACAAGTTTCCTTGGCTTCATTTGCAAGACGCTGGAAGTCTGCATCTTCGATATTTTCGATAGTGGAGTTGTTGATCAGTTCGATGCCAGTAATGCCACCTTCAGCGATGTTGAAGGTTACGTTTGCGGTGCTCTCGATTGTGGTTGGTGGTGTGCCATTCTCGGCGAGCATGTTCGAAAACTGCATTGAGAAGCAAGTGGCTAGGGCAGCACCGATGAGTTCCTCGGGCGAGGTGGTGCCGCGTTCGGACTCCTCAGAGCGGGCTTTCCAGTGCGTTGGGAAAGTGCCGAGCTGAGATGTCTCCAGACTGGTGGTGCCGCTGCCGGATTTGAGATCGCCGTTCCAGACGGCTTTTGCTGAATTAGTGACTGGACGAGGCATGGATTCTCCTCAAAACGGATGGCACGATCACAGGTCGCGACCGTGTTTGGCGCTCACTGTATCATCGACCGAGGGAATGCAACAGGGACTATGTTTTACACGCTTTTCACCGCTACGGCGTTATCCGTCCTCCTACACGTTCAAGCGGTCTGGCTTAGCGACTATTCGAGGATTCCTTCGTCCCGGCAAGAACCGTGAGCTCCCGATCTCGCGGCCGCCAGAATGCCGCTCGAACAGCCGTAAACTCCCTGAGGTGTGCCGAGGTCAATTCGTCCAAGGCACGTATATATTCTGGAATAATTTCACGGGGCAGCCTGAGGCCGACCGTCAGATGTGGAATCCAGCGCGGTCCACGCCCATCAGGATTCAGCGCACTGATCTGACGAGCAGCTATCTCCAGCTCGTCTGTGGTTTCGAGGAGCCACGCAACGGTTTGTTTACGTTTCGTTCCAAACACAACGCTGCCCACGCGTTGAAAGGACGCTGGAATAACGGGCGGAAGTAACTCGGCTGCGCTTTGTACAACGTCGTCGTGCATATTCGGAGAGAACGTAATGGTGATGTGAGGAGTCTGCTGCTGAGCAGGGAATCCACGCTCTTCCAGACGTTTGAAAACATCGCGCACCTGTTGTTCGTCATCTTGCGACAGATGCAAAAGAATGTTCTCCGGCGATGCCATGCCTGATGCCCCTTCATCGTGCGACCAACGCATTTGTCTCTACCTATAGCACGCTACAGCTGGCACCTAGGTGTGGTCGATTGCTAGCGCCCCGGTTGTGTAGATGGGCGTGTTATCCACAATTGCATTCTGATACCAACACAGCGATGGATTTCATATTTATGGTTGACACCACACCAGGATAAATATGAATGAACAGATGCTTCAGCTGGTAAATCCATGGCCGCTAACGGATCACCTACACCGGATCGCGGCAACTGCCGGCTACCCGTCACAACTCTAAACGACAGGGTCATGTGTGGTCGTCATCGAGGTCCAGCGAGCTGCGTCACTGTACGTTGATGAGCCCTGGATACAGTTCGATCACAGCCTGCGCCCATTGCGGATAATCAGCCGGGCACATGTGTTGCATGCCGTAGACCATAATCTCAGCCATGTTCGCCTCTGCTTGCTCACGCTCGGCGTCATTCATATCCTCCGGGATCATGCCGCGGAACAGCGGTGAACTCGCGATATGAATCTGAACAGCTGAAGTGTCCACGTCATGAAAACTCAAGATCGCGCTTTCGCACGCGTCGCCGGTCAATGCGAGGATCAGGGTCTCATACTCCGGGGTCCATGTTCCACCCTGTGACTCGATGTGAGCACGCTGTTCGGCGACAAACTGCTTTTGTTCCGGTGTGACTGCTGAAAGGGGTGACCCGTCCATTAGAAGTTGCTGGTCTTTGTGAAACTGATCCCGCTCAGCAAATGCTGCTTCTATGTCTCCAGACTCGGCATTAGCACTTTCGTTCTCACTGAGACCTTGGTCTTCGGTCGCTTCGGACACTTCGTTGTCGTGTTCGACCTCTGCTGTTGCTGTTGGGCCCTGGAGATCGGCACTCTCCTGCGGAGTTGCTTCTGGAGAACTGCAGCCAGCGAAGAATAAACCAGTCAACAGCACCGAAGTTAGGAACATGTTCTTATGGCGAACGCCAAACATACAACCTCATTCATAGGCAAGTGGTCCACCTAATCTAATGGTTTTTGGCTGTTTTCCTGCGTATACGTAGTGCAGATTACGACACTAGTTATTTGAGTGACGTTTCGTAGGGATGATGAAATCATCTGGGCGCGGGCAGACAACATTCTGGTTTCGACAACGGAGGTTGGCGGATCACGTGTTCCAATACCAAGCCCTGGGCTACGTCATTAGGAAGGCTATTGTGCAGCCGTCAAACCGTCACATTACTCACGGCCTTGACGGTGGAAGCACTGGGGCCATGTTCCCCTCGCACCAAGCACTTGGGCAATTGCTGGCCCGTTATCGGTCACAATTCCGTCGACGCCCATCGCCAGAAGGCTTTTCATTTGTTGCGGGTCATTGATCACCCACACATGCACAGCGATCCCCGCGGTGTGGCAGGCATCGACAAACTGCTGTGTCACCACCCGGATTGGCCCTTTGCGTATCGGAACCTGAACCGCATCGAGCGGGAGCTTCCGACGCAGTCCACGAACCACCGTCTTGAAAGCACCTGTGCGGTGGGCTAACAGCAACAGGGCGACCGTCTCCATACCGCCCGACGATGCCACGGGCGGGTCCGTTGGACGCAGACTATTGAAGAATAGCCGTCGATGGGTATCTCGAAATGAGGCGATGAGCACCCTGTCCCAGGCGTTTTGGCGGCGCAGAATCTCCACCATCGGTACAGCCGACGCCCGGTCTTTCAGGTCAACGTTGAACCGCGTCGTCGGGAACATCTCGAGTAACTCTTCAAAGAGCACAAGCGGCTCCGAAATCTGTTCGTCCCGGGGTTCCGCACCGATGATCTGCACGGATGCCAGCTCATCCCACGTGGTGCCGCCGAGTTTCCCGGTCCCCGTGGTGATTCGGTCGAGGGTTTCATCGTGGAACACCACGACCTTGTGATCTGCTGTGGCGCGCACATCGACTTCGATGTATCCAAAGCCGGCGTCAACAGCGCGACGTACCGCGGTTAGGGTGTTCTCGCGTTGAATGTCGGCTCCACGATGGGCCAGTGCGATCGGCCTGGCAGCGAGTTAGCGAAATACGGGTGAGTTGACGACATGCGTTTAGATTACCGACAGTCTTGGGCCGCAAACAAAGAGCCGTACGCGATCAAGGTCTCGTGCTCCCAGATCCGCATACGGTCAAACCGCTTGGGGCCCTTAGGTCGTGCTCAAGCTTTGAGCACGTAGCGCAGGATTTCAACCACCTGATCGGTCGTGGTACACCATGCTTGCGCTGCCGCATCGACCTCTTTGAGCGGGTGCACAATGTCGGCGTCGTGCAGGGTCACGTATGGTTTGCCCAGGGCAGCGCAGTAACCGGCGTCGAATGCAGCGTTCCACTGTTTATATTGGTCGCCGAAACGCACTACGACCATGTCGGCTTGTTCGATGAGTGTTCGCGTGCGAATAGCATTGACCTTAGCGGACTGATGATCACGCCAGAACTGACTATCAGTTTCGCCCAGGTGATCGCCAGCAGCGTCGCTTGCAGGGTGATCGGTTACTGGTGCGGTAAACACCACGTCCAACCCAGCGGCTTCCGCACCGCGCTGGAGTTCGTCACGCCAATCAGTGTGAATTTCACCAGAAAGATAGACAGAAAAAGTCATGACCCAATACTCCTGTATCGCATGTAGCCGGATTTGTTCTGCGTATTCGTTTACCAGCCTACTAGGTTAGCGATTTGGTGCCAGGGTCCGTCCTCGAGAGTGCTGCAACCCGCGGGCGCTACAATACGATTTCACCGAGTCGCCCCGGGGAAATCATCATCCAGCAGAGCGGGTTGCAAGAAAAGTCGTTCGTGTATCTCCGATTTGGCAGGTCACATATCGCATCTCTCAACACCCAGTGCCCTGACGACGCGCATGGAGACTCCAGTATCTTCGAATACTTCGAGACGCTGTTCGGTACCCTGCTTCATGCGACTTTCATAACTCCTTCGAGACTTCGAAGTTCTACGCGGCATTCAGAGGCTTGATCGCGGCAATCTGTTCAGCGACGCGGTCCTCCGCGATTTCTAACTCATAGTGTGATTGCAAGTTCAACCAGAACTGCGGATCAATTCCGAAGTAGCGTCCTAAGCGGAGTGCAGTGTCAGCCGTGATACCACGCTTACCATGCACAATCTCGTTTATGCGTCGGGGCGGCACCCCAATCGATACCGCCAATTTATTCTGTGTAATCCCAAAGCCACTAATGAAGTCCTCCATCAGAACCTCACCAGGATGAACGGGATCCAACTTGTCAGTGGTAGTCGACAAGTTCGACATCTTCAGTGCCTCCTTCGATCCATCTGAAACAGATCCGCCACTGATCGTTCACACGGATACTGTGCTGCCCCACTCGATCACCCTTCAACTGCTCAAGCCGGTTTCCCGGTGGCACGCGCAGTGAGTCGAGAAATCGAGCCGCGTGAATCTGCGTCAACTTCCGGAGGGCAACCTTTTGTATGCGAGGATCGATCGAGCGTACCTTGTCCCGATGCCATAGCCTCTCCGTCTCTTTGCCCGCAAAGGATCTGATCACACAAACAGTCTCGCAAGCTTAACGAGATGCGTCAATAACGCTACACGTTAAAGAGAAATTCGACAACATCGCCATCCTGCATAAGGTAATCCTTACCTTCGACTCGGAGCTTTCCTTGTGCTTTGGCTTCGGCCATGGATCCTGCAGCAACGAGGTCTTCGAAGGAGACAACCTCAGCACGAATGAATCCTCGCTGGAAGTCGGTATGAATGACCCCGGCAGCTTGTGGTGCGGTGTCGCCCTTGTTGATGGTCCAAGCGCGTGCTTCTTTTGGCCCGGCGGTCAGGTACGTTTGCAGACCGAGCGTTTCGAAGCCGACGCGGGCTAACTGGTCCATACCGGATTCTTCGCGGCCGGCCATCTCAAGCATTTCGCGTGCCTCGTCTTCGGACAGTTCCACGAGTTCGGATTCAAACTGCGCGTCGAGGAATACGGCTTGAGCTGGAGCGACCATGTCAGCAAGCTCTTGTTTGCGTGCTTCGTCAGCCAGCACGCCGTCGTCAGAGTTGAAGACATAAATAAATGGCTTTGCTGTCAACAGGTTGAGTTCCTGCAGATATTCCATCTCCAACTTGTCGGATTCAATCGACGAGAAAATGGTGTCGCCACGTTCCAGGACTGCTTGAGCGGCAAGCATTGCATCCAGGACTTCTTTATCCGTCTTCTTGCCTTTGATCTCTTTTTCAACACGTGGGATGGCGCGTTCCAGAGTCTGCATATCGGCAAGGATCAGCTCGGTGTTGATCGTTTCGATGTCCGAGGAGGGATCGATCTCGCCGTCGACATGAATAACATCAGTGTCTTCGAATACGCGGACTACCTGAGCAATGGCAGAAGATTCACGAATGTTGGCCAGGAACTGGTTGCCCAGGCCTTCACCCTCGGAAGCGCCTTTAACAATGCCGGCGATGTCTACGAATGAGACAGTTGCTGGCAGCAGCTTTTGTGAGCCGAAGATTTCTGCGAGCTTGTCCAACCGTTCATCGGCGAGATTCACGATCCCGACGTTTGGCTCGATGGTTGCGAACGGGTAGTTTGCAGCGAGAACCGTCTGGCGAGTGATGGCATTAAATAACGTTGACTTACCGACGTTGGGCAGTCCGACAAAACCTATTGATAAAGACACGGCCCCTACTCTACCTGGTGGAATTGGTCCAGAGTTGGCTGTGTGGGTTTTTGAACTTTCGGCGGAATAATTCGTGATTCACACCGACGCAGAGCGACTCCGGTCCCATGCGTTGACAGTGTGGTCTCCCGCCCCTATTAGCCGCAGGAGACCACATTGTAAGCACTATTCGACGAGCTTGCCTTCTTGGCTGACGTCACGGATGAGCTCACTGATTTCTTCTGGAATCGGGTCGATTTCTTCTCGGGTTACCCCAGTGTCTGGTGACCATACGAGGTTGACCTGCATGTCTGGATCCATCTCTGGGTAGTCACTTCGGTTGTGGCAGCCGCGAGTCTCTCGACGCTCCAGCGCTGCTTCGAGCGTGGCCCGGGCGGCGAGCGCGGAGGATTTCAGATCGTATGCGTGTGCCAGATCCTGGAATCCGGCGATGTCTGGGTGGATCCCAACGTTTTTCATCCGCGCTTCGATTTCATCCAGGCGAGCGAGACCTTGCAGTAGTCCCTCTTCGGAACGAACAACGCCGGCGTATTCGGTCATCATGTCTCTGATGGCGCGCTGCAAGGCTCGCACGTTCTCCTCACCGTCAGCAGTGAGTAGTCGAATGACTTCGCCGCGTGCCTTGGCAACTACATCTGCGGAACGCGTCTGGGCCGGCAGATTGGCAGAATATTGTGCTGCGGCCTGTCCGACGATGCGGCCGAAGACAAGTAATTCGATCAGTGAGTTACCGCCAAGCCGATTGGCACCATGTAGGCCGCTGGATGCTTCACCGATTGCATAGAGCCCATCAACATCAGTTGAGTGGTCTTCTGGGCGCACCCAGACGCCACCCATCGAGTAGTGTGCCGTCGGTGCGATTTCGATTGGTTCGCGAGTGATATCAAGCATCTGGGTTTCCATCAGTGTTTGATAGACCCGTGGGAGGCGTTCCAGGATAATCTCGCGTGGCAGGTGGGAAACATCGAGCCAGACTCCCCCGTTTTCGGTGCCGCGGCCTTCCTGGATTTCGGTATATGCGGCAAGCGCTACCCGGTCTCGAGTGGACAGTTCCATGCGCTCGGGGTCATAGCGTTCCATGAAACGTTCTCCGAGCGCATTGCGGAGGATTCCACCCTCGCCGCGGGCGGCCTCTGATACGAGGGTTCCGGCAGCGTTTTCGGGCTCCAAAATACCTGAGGGGTGGAACTGGACAAGTTCGGGGTCGCGGAGTCGAGCACCGGCCTCGACTGCCAGACGGAATGAGTCACCAGTATTCTCGTCGCGCCGAGAGGAGGTGCGTCGCCAAATGCGGTTGTGTCCACCGGCCGCCAGGATCACCGCGTCAGCGTGAATCAGGTATCGGGTGCCGTTATTGATGTCGAAGCCGTAGGCTCCGAAGACTCGATTGTCGTTGGTCAGAACGTCCGTGATGTACACGGTATCTAGGATCGGGATTTCAAGTTGTTCGCTTCGTCGAACCAGGCTGCGTTGGATTTCTAGACCTGTGTAATCTCCAGCGAATGCGGTACGACGGAAGGTGTGTGCGCCGAAGAACCGCTGGGAGATGCGGCCGTCTTCTTCTCGGGCAAAACCCATGCCGTAGCGTTCAAGGTCGCCGATTCCTTCTGCCGCCCCTTTGGCAACAATCTCCACGGTTCTCGGGTCAGCGAGATAGTAGCTTTCTTTGATGGTGTCGGCGGCATGTTGTTGCCAGGTATCTTCGGCGTCCATGGTGCCCAGAGCTGCGTTGATGCCCCCGGCTGCGAGCGCAGTGTGCGCATCATTTCGTGGACGTTTACCGACGGCGGTCACGTCGACACCGTGTTCTGCCAATTCGATGGCCGCTCGTAAGCCTGAGCCACCGGTGCCGATGACTAAGACGCTGGTAGAAATCTGTTGTTCATTGGTTCTGGTTTTCATCATGACTCCACGCTAAGAACCCCAGCAATGATTAGTCCAATGAATTATCTGAGTTGATTCAATGCAGATATGCTATCAATATGAATCTTGAACAACTGCAAAGTTTTCTCACGGTGGCCGAAACAGGGCACTTCACCAGGGCAGCCGCGCAATTACACATTGCTCAACCCACCCTGAGTCGGCAGATCTCAACCTTGGAATCAGAGTTGGGGTCCGAACTGTTTTATCGCGCTCGGGGAAACATCACATTGACAGCTGCCGGAGAGACACTGTTGCCGGTAGCCGCCCGCATGCTGGCAGATGCGGAGCAAATCCGCTTCCAAATGCAAGAACTGGCCGGTTTGCATCGTGGCCGCGTACGGCTTGGCGCGCCCCCGAGCATGTGTGTCTCAGTGGTGGCTGAGACTGTTGGACCCTATCACCGTGATTACCCAGGAGTAGATCTGCATCTCCGGGAATCTGGCTCACATCATCTGTTGAACGAGTTGAATAGTGGCACACTTGATCTAGCACTTGTGGTCGCCTCTGAGCATGATCCATCGTCGGCTGAGAGCCTGGATCATATCCCGTTGCTCGAGGAAGAATTGGTGGTGATTGCTTCCGATCGACGGCATTTTGGCAGGCACCGAAACCAGCTGACGCTTCGGCAATTGGCCGATTTACCACAAATCGTATTTTCCGACAGTTATGACCTGCGTGCGACGACCATGGACGCCTACCGGCAGCAAAAATTGGAACCGAATATTGTCTTGGAAGGGGCAGAAATGGACGCCGTGCTGCGCTTTGTTGAACGTGGGCTTGGGGTCGCGGTGGTGCCGGCTACGGTGCTGCTTGATCGGCCGAACTTGGTGTCATGCCGTCTCACTGATCCTGCGCTCACCCGAACCATTTCATTGGCGCATCGCCGTGAGGTCACCCTGAGTCGTGCAGCTCGGGCCATGCAGGAACTCATTCTGTCTACGGTGCAAGACCTCGCCAAGCAGAGTCCTGCTATTCGTTCGTTATCCGAAGACCAACACAGGTCAGCGCGTTGATTTCTGTCAAAGATATTGTGTGGAGTTATCTTCGACAGGTATCAAGCAGCTAGTACAGACGCTGTGCTGTTTTCCGGTGTTAGATCGATGCGGCGGAGCAGCTGTGCGTTCAGTGCAACGACCACAGTCGACAGCGACATCAGGATTGCGCCAACCGACATCGGTAGCACGAATCCGATGGGTGCCAAGACACCGGCGGCCAGTGGAACAGCCAGCAGGTTGTAACCGGCAGCCCACCACAGGTTCTGTTTCATCTTGCGATACGCAGCACGTGACAGTTCGATCACTGATAGCACTGAGCGTGGATCCGAGCTTGCCAGGATCACCCCTGCGGAGGCAATGGCCACATCGGTTCCGGCACCGATGGCAATACCGACATCAGCCTGCGCTAATGCGGGGGCATCGTTCACACCGTCTCCGACCATCGCGACTTTCTTACCTTCGTCTTGCAATTGGGCGACTTTGGCAGATTTATCTTCGGGGCGTACCCCTGCGAAGATGCGATCTATGCCGAGTTGTCGACCAACGTTTTGAGCGACGGCTTCGGCGTCACCGGTGATCATCACGACCTCGACGCCGAGCTTATGGAGGGCTTTGACGGCATCGTATGATTCGGGTCGGATCTCATCGGCAAGCTTGAGTCCTCCGATCACTTCCCCGTCAGACAGCACATGCAAGATAATGGCGCCTTCGGTCTTCCATTGCTTGGCCACAGTAATTTCCTCGCGTTCAGCTTCAGCCAGCATGTACGGCCCACCCACTTGGATGTGCTGAGCATTGACCATCGCTGACACACCGACTGCCGGTGACGATGAAAATTCGGCAGGACGGGAAATGTCGAGACCGCGCTGTTGCGCTGCGCCAACGATAGCTTTCGCTAGTGGGTGTTCACTGGGTGTCTCAGCCGCCGCAGCAAGTGCCAAAACCTCATCTTGCGTGTACTCGCCCACAGGCACGACATCGGTGACAGCCGGGCTGCCCTTCGTCAGCGTGCCAGTCTTATCAAAGAGCACTACATCGACCTCGCGCATCGCTTCTAATGCCAAGCGATCCTTAATCAACACCCCACCTCGTGCAGCACGTTCCGTGGCAATCGAGACGACAAGGGGGATGGCCAACCCCAGTGCGTGAGGACAAGCAATGACTAGGACGGTAATGACTCGGGCGACGGAAGTTTCAGGGCCATCGACAACGAACCAGATGATTGCGGTCATCACAGCGGCAGCAAGGGCGAACCAAAACAGTAATGCAGCTGCGCGATCTGCAAGGCGTTGTGCTCGTGATGATGAGCTTTGAGCTTCGGCAACCAGCCGGTTGATACCGGCCAACGCCGTGTCGTCCCCCGAGGCGGTCACTCGGATTTTGATTCCAGAGTCTGTGGCCACGGTTCCTGCCGTGACAGAGGATCCAATGCCCCTGCCAACTGGTCGTGATTCACCGGTAATCATCGACTCGTCCATAGCGGCCCGTCCATCGAGGATCTCTCCGTCGGCCGGTACGCTAGCGCCGGGTCGGACCAACACGACATCGTCGACCTTCAGCTCGTCTGGCGTCACGATGACAATGTCCTCGCCGTCGAGACGTTCGGCTTCATCCGGTAACAGCGCCGCCAGCGAATCCAGTGCCGAGGTAGTTTGCTCTAACGAGCGCATTTCGATCCAGTGTCCCAGCAGCATGATCACGACCAGAAGCGCCAGTTCCCACCAAAATTCGAGATCAGCAGCGACCAGCCCGAGGGTCGCCGCCCAGGAGGCGAAAAAGGCCACCGTGATACCCAACGAAATCAGCAACATCATCCCGGGCGCTCGGGCCTTGATCTCACCAACTGCACCGCTCAAAAACGGCCATCCACCCCAGACATACATGACTGTGCCAAGTAACGGTGCGATCCACAGTGCCCCGTCCGGGACGTTATATCCCAGTAAATGGCCAAACATCGGAGAGAACAAGACCACTGGAATGCCGATGACCAGGTTGATCCAGAAGAGCCGACGGAATTGCCCTACATGGTCTCCATGATCACCCTGGCCATGATGCCCATGCCCTGAGTGGTTGTCTTGGTCGGCATGATGCTCATGTTCTTGGGTCGTGTGGACGTCGTGATGGTGGCGTTCGTGTTCTGGCATCTAGCTGCGCCTCGCTTTCGATGTGCAGAGGATGAACTGAATGAAAAGGTTCTGGCTTTCAACCTTTCCACAAATTCGTTCTACATGCCCGTCTTCGACAACGCACGGTGCCCCGAGCGAGGCAGGGCCATGGCGTCAGGGGTTGACCGAGATGTCAGGCTGCGAGGTAATTCTGTAGTCCGGTATTGGGATCCCACACATACGGAGTCGGAACATCTTCGGTATCTAAATATCCGTAATTCCAATCGATCAACTCATCCATGATTTCATCCAAGGTTGGAGCCCACAGATCGTCTGTCAGGAGGCAATCGACGATCACATCACCTACAAAAACTGTCTGGAACGTCGCTGCGTCCCGCAAAAGCCATCCAGGCGCCAATTCAAGCGTTGTCGCAACTCTTGCCAATTTGGTTTCGCGCATGAGCCGATCACCAAAATACGCGATGAATCCTCTGATGAGCATCACGGATTTGAGCGTGAATTCACCGTCGACAGTGCGCTTCATGCGTTCACGCACAAAGTTGGCATAGTCATCGAGACTTTGGCAGTGATGGTCTCGCCCAATTTTCTCGAAACGTTTAACGTCCTGGCGGATGCAGGTTTTCTCACGCCGAGTGAATTCACGAATCCGGAATATGGTGCCTGCTTGACGGTCCATCATGATCTCCTTGCCTAGAAATGGTGTGGATGATCACGACTCTGACAGCAGCTATGCCGGCCCGCAGGTCGTGTCGGCGAAACTGTGGATAACTCTTATGCCAGGTTCGAGGTGTTTTCTGGCTGGATCATTTTGAGCTGTTCAATGATCTCTGCCAATTGTCTGCGGGTGGTCACGCCTGATTTGGCAAAGACGTGTTTGCCCTTGCGAAATGCTACGACCGTAGGCAGCGATTGGATGCCCATGATGGCAGCGAGATCTTGCTGTTCATCCGTATTGACGGTGGCAAACTGCACGTCGTCTACTTGCTCTGCGACGTCGGCGAAAATAGGACGAAACCGTGCACAGGCGGTACACCAGGGTGCCCAGAAATCCACGACCACCGTGTCATGCTCTTGGACCGTTGTGCCTAACGTGGCTAAGGTCAATTCGCGCATGATGCCTCCTGTGATCGACGATATGAACGCAAAGTGCCGCACACCCGCTAGCTGAAAGCCTATTGACTGGCTAGTCCACGAAGATGTCCTTTTCGAGGTCCGCTGAATCCACACCGGGCGAGTATTTGGCGAAATCCGTGACCCCGGCGTCTTCGAGGACGTCTTCACACAGCACGGTGCGACCGGCGTATCGGCTTGGCTCAGCGGTCAACACGACATGGGCGGCATCGGAATAGACATCCGGGGTCCGCGAGCGCTCATACATCGTGGTGCCGCCCAGTGCATACTGCACCGCTGCGGTCTGGATGGTGGTTTTGGGCCACAAACAGGTCGCAGGGATGGCGTTCTGGGCTCCGATGCCCAGCGCAGCCAGGCTCATCCCGTATTTGGCCATCATGTAAGCCGGGGCTGCGCCCAACCATTTCGGTGACATATTCAGCGGTGGCGACAGGCTCAAAATTCTGGGATCAGCAGAAGCTCTCAGGTGTGGCAGTGCAGTTCGGGTCAGCAGGAATGTGCCGCGGACGTTGATGTCGTGTATCAGGTCGTAGCGTTTCATCTCAATATCGGCTGCCGGCTCCAGATTGATCGCCGATGCGTTATTGATGACGACGTCGATGCCGCCGAATTCTTGCACCGCACCGTCCACGGCGGCCTGGACATCTGATTCTTCGCGAACATCTCCCACCACCGGCAGTGCTTGTCCCCCAGCCTCACGGATCTCATCGGCGGCCGTATACACGGTTCCGGGTAGTTTCGGATGCGGCTGGGCGGTTTTGGCAAGTAGGACAATATTTGCACCGTCTTGTGCGAGACGCTTGGCGATGGCCAGGCCAATGCCGCGGCTACCGCCGGAGATCAACACGGTCTTGTTGTGCAAGCTGGAATCTGCCACAAAGTACTCCATTCATCGAGATGTTGCCTAGGTTACATTGTGCCAGTATTTACCGGTACTGCAAGTACCGGTTATCGGCGGCACACCCGAGGCGGTGCCAGCGCGCCCGGCTTATCTTGTCCCTCCGATGTGCAAGTCTTAGAGGTATGGAGATTTCGACTGCGATTGTGCTGTGTATTTTGATTGCCGTACTGTTTTTCATCGGCGGCTACGTGGTTGGCAAACGTACCGGAGGTGGACCATCAGACGGCACTACTGAGGCCGCACTGCGAGAGCAGTTGGCCACCGCTCAGACTCGTGCCGATCTACTGGAGCGCCAACGCACCGAGGATCGTCAGCAGTTTCAATCGCAGCATCAGATCGTGCAGATGCTGGGCCCACTGTCACAACAGTTAGATCACCTGGGTACCCAGGTGGCTCAGTTGGAACGCGATCGTGGACAACAGTACGGTCAGCTATCTCAGCAATTACGCACCGCCCACCTCACCGATTCTGCACTGTTGGAAAATACGCAGAAGCTGGTGGCCAGTCTGCGCTCGTCATCGGCTCGTGGGCACTGGGGTGAAGTCCAGTTGCGACGCATCGTGGAAGCCGCAGGCATGCTCCAGCACACGGATTTTGAAGAGCAAGTCAGCCTGTTGGTCAACACCGCTGAGCGTGATGGCGAACAATTCCGACCGGACATGCTGGTGCACTTACCGGGTGGCAAATCCCTGATCGTGGATGCGAAGGCACCCATGTCGGCAATTCTGCAAGCCGCCGAAATCCCGGCCGACGGATCTGAAGAAGACCAACGGCGTCGTGCCGAACTTGAAGCGGCCCACGCTCGAGCACTTCGAGCACATGTCAAAGACCTAGGCACCAAGAAATATTGGAATGCATTAGATAACACCCCGGATCTCGTGTTGCTGTTCTTGCCGGCGGAATCCCACCTCTCGGCAGCCCTAGAAGCCGACGCAGAACTCTTGGACCATGCCTTTAGCCAGGGGGTGGCCCTGGTGTCGCCGGTGTCGCTGCTGGCAACGTTGAAGTCGGTGGCATATGCCTGGCAGCAGGAAAACCTCGTGGATAACGCCCGAACCGTGTTTGCTTCGGCCCGCGAACTCTACGAGCGTCTCGGGCTATTAGGACGTCGCCTGGATTCACTGGGCAAGTCCATTAACACGACGGTCACCCGGTTCAATTCGATGATGGCGACACTGGAGGGTCGCGTGCTGCCCTCTGCACGTCGTCTTGAAGAACTCGATGCTTCACTCGATGCGATCGCTGTTGCAGAGCCCGTGCAGCAGACCGCCCGGGATGTCACCGCACCGGAGCTGCAGGCCAATATTGATGCAACCGTTGGCAGTACCAAAGCGGAGTAAGACTATGGATCGGCAATCACCAAAATCTATTATTACCGGCTTTCAACAGGCATGGAACGCCCACGATGCCAATGCGTTGGCGGAGCTATTTGTCGACGACGCCGACTTTGTCAACGTCACGGGCCTGTGGTGGACTACTCGAGAACGCATCCGAACAGCCCACGCATTTGGTTTCGCCAATATTTTTGGCCGGTCCACCATGAACGTTGGCCGAACCGAAATCCGCATGCTGGGTGCGGATCACGCCGTCGTCCATGCGCGAGTCACCGTCACCGGGCAAAACACTCCAGACGGCCAGGTAGCCGAAGACCGCCGCACGGTCTTTAGCTTTGTCGTCACGCGCTTGAATGATGACCAAGGAGACTATTGGCGAGCGGTATCAGCACAGAACACCGATGTTGTGCCAGGTGGCCCCGATACCCAGGTGAATTCTCCAGATGGGCAAACAGCGGTCCGCTATCGGGAGGAACGCTAGGACCGACGACGATTCGCTGAGATAAAACCGCCCAGGATACCCAACAGGGCCATCCCAATGGCAACAGCAACCATGACCAGCAGCTGCGGATCCGCCCAGCTCTCAACGGCGTCCAATAACGGGCGCACCAAGGTCAGATTCGGGTCGCTTTCAGTGCGTTCAAGAATGATATTTTGCATCCATGTGTACCCAAGTTTGATGGCTGCACCGCACACCGCGGCGACAAGACCGGTCACCAACCAGACAATCCAACGACTGCCCCAGGAAGCAACGACTAACGCCATCACAAAGATAATCGCTGCCAACGCCAGGATCGCTGGCCACATGGTCATCAATTCTTCGACCATGACCACCTGTTCAGCGGTCAAAAGACTCACCGGTGGAATTGACGTAGCAATCGATGTTTCCGATTCGGTATCCAACTGCAATGACGGGGCTTCAACGCCCGGCAGATCGGCGGTGGCTTCGGCCACGGCATCTTCAATCATCGATAAGGTGAGGTCAGTGACGGGCCCCAATTGCAGAACCAGTTGTGCTTCAGTGGAGTTTTCTGGAATCGATTCTCCGGCCTCCATGCGCTCACGCAGCCCGGTGATGTCATCAAGCCATCCCAGACGGGTTTGTTCCAGCGACTCGGACCAGGCGGCGTCAAAATCTTCATGTGACACAATACGTGCAGACGCTTCCGAGATGGCCTGGTTCAAGGCATCGTCCACGAGCGCGACCCCGGTAGTATCGGTGGCCAGATTCCCAACCGCGCCGGGTACGGCTGCCTTAAATTCTTCAGCCGCTGGGCCAGAACCTAAGATAGCTTGGACAGGTTGGGGCTGATGGATCAGTTCGCTCAGTTTCCACGAAACCAGCCCAAAGGAAGCAGTGATACCGGCAATGATGGCTAATATAACCGCCAAGAAGTTACGCATTCGTAAATCCTGCTCTCTTCACAATGTCGTGGGTGTGACATCATCGTGATGTTCCAAATCTAGTGTAAGTGGTAGATATGTCTGAACACATTCCAGCCCCCAATGGGCCAGCTCAGCCGCAGCTTGCTGCTGACACGACCCCAGATAATCCATGGCCACTGGCGCGACTATCGGAGAATCTGAAAAATTACATTGAACGGGTCTCCCCCACCTGGGTTGAAGGCCAGCTCATCGAACACCGTGTCAGCCGCGGCCACGCGTGGATGACCATGCGCGATCTTGACGTTGAGATGTCACTGCCCGTCGTGGCATGGGCTCGCACCGCCAATGGTCTGGATCCTTCGATCAAAGAAGGCGCCCGCGTGGTGGCATTAGTCAAGCCGAACTTTTATACCAAGACCGGTCGGCTGACCATGGTAGTCAATGACATGAGACCGGTTGGCATCGGCGAATTATTGGCGCGCGTCGAACGACTGCGCCGAGCGCTGGCCGAAGAAGGACTCTTTGCTCCAGAGCGCAAAAAACCACTTCCCGTGCTTCCAAATACCATTGGTTTGATTACCGGACGTGATTCAGATGCAATGCACGATGTGCAACGCAACGTATGGCTGCGCTGGCCGGTGGCCCGCTTCGAAGTCATCCATGCGGCAATGCAAGGCCCCCGAGTTTCCGATGAGGTCAGCGCAGCTCTGCACGTGTTAGACCAAGATCCTCGTGTCGATGTCATTGTGGTAGCCCGCGGGGGCGGGGCATTAGAAGAAGTCATTCTGCCGTTCTCGGATGAGGCCCTGGTGCGTACGGTATCTGAGCTGACCACTCCCGTGGTCTCAGCAATTGGTCACGAAGCCGACCGGCCGGTCCTGGATGACGTCGCGGATTTCCGGGCGTCCACACCGACTGACGCGGCAAAAAACATTGTGCCCGATGCTGCCATTGAATTGGCCGGGATCACCGATGTGCGCACCCGCATGGCCCAAGCAGTGCAGCGCCTCGTGGATGTCCAAGGCCAACAGATCACCCAATTGCGGTCTCGCCCGGTTATGGCGCAACCCGAGACTATGATCCAATTGCGGGCCGAAGAAATCAGCCAGCTGATCACCCGTTCCCGAGCGACCTTTGGGCACCAACTGCACCGGGCCACCGACCACATCGAACAACTCAAAGCCCGAGTCCGTTCGCTGTCGCCCCAACAGACCCTGAATCGCGGCTATGCGGTGGTCCAGCACGACAACTCGATTCTGCGTGATGCATCGAGAGTCGCAGTGGGCGATGATCTTGATATTTTGGTTGCAGCCGGCCGGCTGACTGCCACCACGACTTCGGTAACCGAAACATCTAAGGAGTAACTCCATGACCGATCAACAACCACAACCTGCCGTTGAAGGCTTCTCATCCGCGGATGTTTCCGATATCGATGCGATGAGCTATGAACAAGCCCGTACCGAATTGATTCAAACCGTGGAACGACTTGAAGCCGGCGGCGCCGGTCTAGAAGAGTCGCTGGCGCTCTGGGAGCGTGGCGAGGCACTGGCCCGCCGTTGTGAGGCGTGGCTGGAAGGTGCCCGCTCGCAACTTGAAGAAGTCCGGGCCCAAACCCAACAGGATCAGCAAGATCCAGACGCGAACAACGCCGGCTAGGTCGCATCGCTTGTGATGGGGTGAACCCACCTCGACCTCCACCGTAGCCGGACTGTCCTGCAGTCGTTATGTCACGGCATAAGGTCTCCCCACACGGCGCGACTGCCAGAATGACCGGTCAGGATGACCACTGTGAGATTGCCCAGCGAAACCACGACGACGGCGACCGTCAGCAAAACCCCGGCAGTCGTTGCGGTGCGGAATCGTTCTGCTTGGTGCAGGGCCGCTTTGCTCCACCGGAACCAGATCCATTGGATTACCGCGACCACAGCCAAACCAATAGACCAGGGCAGCAACATTTGCGCATACCGTTCGTGTTTCAGCACGGCTGGCAGTGGCCCAATGATGTCGGCCAGTGATTTCCCTGCGGCCATCGTCACCGGTACAAGCGCTGCAACGCCCAACGCACTGATGGGCACTACCCCACCGAGGCGTCGTCTGGCTCGTGGCCAAAACTGCGCCAGCAACAATGCGATCACCGTTAACGGCACGAGGACGACCACGGCGTGGACCAATAACGGGTGCAGCGGCAACCCAAAGAATTCCGTAAAATTATTCATATTACTGACACGCTGGATACCGGTGAAAAGTTCACTTGCCCAGTGAACCATCGGCGACACGGCATCGTGGTATGAGCATGAGCGAGCAACAACCGGAGGAAACCTTCCGGCCGGCACGGCCGGGGGCCAAACAACGCCGTGCTGATTCCTTACGCGAGATGCACGATCAGTATGCAATGGTGCTGTGGCGCTACGTCGTCTCGCTGACGAATCGACCCGCAGATGCCGACGACATCGTTCAGGAAACCCTGCTACGGGCCTGGCGGAAACCAGACCTGTTAGAAGACGACGTGGGCAGCATGAGAGGCTAGCTGTTCGCGGTGGCACGGAACCTGTTTATCGATCGGGCGCGCAGCGCAGGGCGACACCAAGAAGTGCCTTCGGCCCAGATGGATGAGGAGATGGACCTCTCCGCAGATCGGGTCGAACAGCTTTTCGATCAGATGCTGCTCACCGATGCTCTAGACTCGCTGGCCGATCACCACCGTGATGTGGTTATCCGAGCCTTTTATGGGGGTCTGAGCACCGCCCAGTTGGCTACCGAACTCGGGATCCCCGAAGGTACGGTGAAATCACGATTGCACTATGGATTACGTGCCTTGCGCCTGGCACTTCAGGAAAGAGGGGTGACACGATGAGCAACCAGGAACACGAACGATTCGCACAGTGGGACGCGGCCTTTGTGCTCGGTGCACTGACCCCTGCAGATCGCCATGACTACGAACACCACCTTGAACAGTGTTCCATCTGCCGGGATGCGGTGGGCGAACTCGTCCCGTTACCCGGCCTGCTGGCACGGATCACGCAGCCACCGTCCCAAAAACCAGAGCAACCTGCCCCCGCGGACTTGATGGAAGGTTTGCTGCTAAAACAAGCGCAACACCGTACGCGTCGTCGTGCGCTTCTCGGCAGGATCGCCGTTGCTGCCGCCGTGCTCGCACTGGTCATTGGAATCCCCGCGACGCTCCTCGTGCGAACGCCTGACGCTAACGTCTCTGTGGCGTTGGCACCGGCGGCGAACACCTACACAACTATGAGCGTTGACATTGACCTGGAACCGGCTAGTTGGGGCACGCGCTTGGCCATTGAATGCGCTTACCCTCCGAACTCTGGATATTCATACCAATCACCGTGGTACGGGCTGTTAGTCACGGACAATACCGGCACCACCACCCAGGTTTCGACCTGGCAAGCGGTTTCTGACGACGTCGTGAATCTGGAGTCAGCCACCGCTGTAGACCTCGAAGATATTGCGTCACTGAGCGTCGTGACGTCGACGGGAGACACGGTGCTCACCGCACCGGTTGAGCTGAATTAAGTGCCGATGGCAGTGAACCGAATAGCCGTGCGCAGCGTGTTCTGAGTAGTCCACCGTAGAGCAGCAGCTTGACACATCCACGTGGGCACGATGACATCAGGAGGAACCAACCATGACGAGCAAATATAGGGTAGGTCTCGCCGCGATCGCCGTGGCCCTGCTCGGGCTGACAGCATGTTCTCCGGGCGGCGACGGCACACCAACAGGTGAAGGCACTTCCGGGGGTGGCTATGGTGCACCGGCATCACCGGACGATTCCAATGCGGTCACTGGTGATGCTGGCCTGCGGACCACCGAAACTGATCTGGGCACCATTGTTGTGGACGGCGACGGCATGACCCTCTACCAATTCGATAGCGACGAACAGGGTTCGGGAACCTCGACGTGTGAAGGGCAGTGTGCACGGAACTGGCCTGCGGTTCCTGGCGGTGAGGACACGGAAGTCGATGGTATAACTGGCCAGGTCGATACGATCACAGGTACCAACGGCGAGCCACAGCTCACCCTGAATGGCTGGCCAATGTACTACTACGTTGCCGATGAAAACCCCGGCGACACCAATGGACAAGGCGTCAACGACATCTGGTGGGTCGTGACTCCAGGAGGTGAACCGATCCGCGACTAAACATTGTTACGGCAACCCCGTGACTACCAGAGGCTTTGTTTCTACCGCGGCTATGTACCGTGCGCGGCGAAGCTACACGGTGGCGTGGCGGTAGCGGTAATCTTCTAAGAACTCCGCAATCCGACCGATGCCATCGGTCAATTGACGCACCGATGGCAGGGTGACCAGCCGGAAGTGATCAGTATCCGGGTAGTTAAACGCGCCACCGTGCGACACCAAGATTTGTTGTTGACGGAGCAGCTCAATCACGAAACTTTCGTCATTTTTGATCGGATACAGTTCCGGGTCCAGCTTCGGGAAAACATACAGTGCCCCGTGCGGTTCTTGGACTGTGACACCCGGAATGTCGCGCAACAGTTTCGTGGCCACGTTGCGCTGTTCTAAGAGTCGACCGCCCGGCAGGATCAGGTCATTAATCGATTGGTAACCGCCCAGGGCGGTTTGAATCACGTGCTGGGCCGGCACATTGGAACACATACGCATATTGGCCAGCAGGGTCAGGCCTTCTAAGAAATCGGTGGCACGGTGTTTTGCCCCGGACACGGCCACCCAGCCGGCACGATAGCCAGCTACCCGATAGGCCTTGGAGAGCCCGGAGAACGTCAGGACTAACACGTCGTCGGCAATTGAGGCTGCGTGAATGTGCTTGGCGTCTTCGTACAGGATCTTTTCGTAGATCTCATCAGATAGGACCACGAGCCCGTAACGGCGGGCGATTTCAAAAATGCCTTCGAGCGTTTCTTGATCGTAGACTGCCCCGGTTGGGTTATTTGGGTTGATAATCACGATGGCTTTGGTGCGTTCCGAGACTCGGGATTCGATGTGCTCTAGGTCCGGCACCCAGCCTTCTTCTTCCACGGTGCGGTAGTGCACGGCATGGCCACCCGACAGGGTGGTTGCCCCGGTCCACAGCGGATAGTCAGGAGCTGGAATGAGTACTTCGTCGCCGTCATCCAGTAGTGCTTGTAAGACCATGGAAATCATTTCGGAAACGCCGTTGCCGATGTATACGTCATCGCTACGAATATCCATGATGCCTTCGGTTTCGTAGTACTGCGACACCGCGCGACGGGCAGAGGTGATGCCCTTGGAGTCAGAATATCCCTGCGCATCTGGCAGGTTGGCGATCATGTCTTTGAGGATCTCGTTGGGCGCTTCGAAACCAAATGGTGCCGGGTTGCCAATGTTCAGGCGCATGATGCGCTGACCGGCGGCTTCTAAACGTTGCGCTTCTTCCAGGATGGGACCTCGCACGTCATAACGAACGTTGAGTAATTTCGATGATTGGCGAATGTCGCGGTAAGTGCGGGGCACCGGTCCTCCTGAAACCTTTGAGTTTAGGTCGATTGTAGATGACAACTATTCATTGTCGTCGGTGATATTGATCACGGTATCCGGATCGATCAGATCCGACTGGGCAAGCCAGTACCGGATCGCATCATCGACCTCGTATTGCAGATCCGAAACGGAAGTCTGAGCATTATAGTAGCCGCGCAATAAGGTCGTTGCCGCCTCACTGTCGAGTACGTCGAGCACTGCACTGACCTGGTCGGCCAGTGCTTCGTCGACTTCGGTGCCTGACACGGCCACAATATTGCTATTGGGCCAGTGTTGTGTCTCGACGTCCAAGGTCTCCAGCCCTTGGTCACTGATGGCCGGGTCCAGGCCGCGCAGCATGACCACCGTGTCTGGTTCCACAATCAACTGTTCGATCAGTGAACCATACGTTTCAGCGTTGAGTGTTTCCACAGCTTCAAACGTGGGTTCACATCCTTCTTCGGCCAGTGCATCGCTGATGACATCCAGGGATTCTTCGGCCAGTTGTGGGTGAAACCAGGTCTGTTGTGCACAGGCATCGACCATCGGTTCTTCGGGATCTTCGGCGTTCACCACTGTGCGCGCAAAATTTGCCGCCGTAATCGATGAGGCACTTGCCACGAACCCCAGTTCCGCCGGTGCTTGAGCAACGATCTCGACGTCTTCGGGTACTTCAACGGTGCGTTCTTCCGCCTGTTGATCTTGAGGCGCCGAGACGATCCCCATAACAGCGTGATCTTCTGGGGTTTCTGTCTCTAATGCGTCAAACACCTGCGCGGGGGCATGGTGGTGTTGGATGTCTACCTCGACGCCATGGGTCTGCAAGTATTCGGCCACCGCTAACGAGGTGGCTTCATCCAGGGCGAGTGATGTGGTCATGATCGTTAGCTGGTTCGTCTCAACGGTAGCCTGTCCCGAACAGCCAACGACCACCAACGCGGCCGCTGCCAGGCCTGCCAAGCGCAAGCTATGTGCTTTCCTCACGTGGTTATGACTCCTGTGGTGTGCGACGAAGTTGCTCCGAGATCTTCAGGGCTTCTTCCACCCATTCCGAGACCCGATGCCCCTTGGTTTCGTCCCGATTATGCAACTGGCTGATTGGGATCCAGGCGGCGTCTGTAGAGGACCCTCCGACCTCTGGACGCAGGGTTCCAGACACGATCTGGGCACTGTATAACAGCCGCAAAATTTGCAGCGGCAGGTGCTGTCCCGGCACCCGTTTCTCCCTGGGAATAACGTGTGTAGATACTGATAAGAACCTTGTGAGAGCAACGTTGTAGCCGGTTTCTTCCCATACTTCACGAACGCATGCGGTCTCGGGTTGTTCGTTAAATTCGATACCGCCGCCGGGTAAAGTCCAGAAAGATCCGACCGAGCTTTCCCATAAGCTCAGCAAAACGTCATCCTGTTTCGTAATTAGCGCATAAGACGCGGGTCGCCACTGAAAATCCATATTTTCTCAGTCTAGTGGTCGCAACCTACTCAAAGTGATCACTAGACTATGAGTCATGGAATTCTCGTCGTCGTCGGCTGAATTTGATGGACCAGACAGCCAATCTCATCTCCCCTCAGTTGTCGAACCGAAGCTTCGGGCATTACTGGGCAATCGATCGACGGTAACGGATTTAAACCAAGAATTCGCACATACTGCTCGTGGCTGGTTAGACCTGGCACACGAAGCCGCCTATGCCGATGACTTAGACCGTGCCTTGGCCTGCGCCACGCATGGCTTAGCCAGTGCCGGTACCAATCCTGATGTTAAGCTCGGTTTGTATCGGCTGCTGTCGAGCGTGCATCACAAACTTGAAGACGAAACCGGCATGCACAATGCCATCCAGCAGCGCACCAAGTTGCTGCGCTCGCTCGGCCAGACGCATCAGGCCGAAATGGAAGACCAGCTCGGTTCGATTTTGTTTGCCGAAGCTGATGGTTTTGCTGCCACCGTATTACAGGGCGTCGCCGAGCAAGAGCGTTCTTTGGACTCCATCGATACCGTACTGACCGATGTTCTGATTGGTCTCGCTGTGCATCAGATGAGCCAGATGCGAGCCGATGAGGCCCTGGCATCAATCGACGAAGCCGTGGCGTTGCAGCGTCGTCGTGCTGAAGCCGGTTACCGACTCTCGGCTGGTTCGTTGGCGAATACTGAAATGTTTTTGGCCCACCTGAAATTCATGAATGAAGAGGTGGATGACGCCGATGAGCTGTCACAGGCGATTTTAGATTCCGGCTGCAACCGGGCTGTGCGTGCCGCGATGTGGATGATGCAGGCAGTTATCGCTCATCACCGCAATGACATGAAACAAGCCGCCACGTTTGGCATGCGCGCCCTAGAACTTTATGCGCGCCTGCAAATTCGTCCGGGTGCTGCCTCGGCGGCGTCGCTGGTGGCATCGGTTGCCCGTCGCGCGGAGAAACACCAGCTGTCCGTATTGGCCTGGCGGGTTGCGGTGGATCAGGCAGAACAGGGTGAGGTCGAAGAAACCTCGGGCCTGGTTGCTGCACTGGGACACCAACTGCTGGATGCCGGCGAAGTGACCGAGGCCGAAGAGGTGTTGTCCGGACTGGTGACTCGTGAACGGCTTAACGGCAACCACCATGTGCTAGCGCATGCCTTGATTGATCTGGGGAATGCGGTGTGCCGTCAGGAGCGTTATCAGGACGCCGTAAAACACTGGCGGGATTCCATTGATGCGTTTCTCAAGGTCGATCGTGTTCGCGAGGCCGCCCGAACCAGTCTGGCTGCCGGGATGAAGCTGGCTGAAACCAAGGATGACGAGGTCTATGCCCAGGCCGAGGAGCTGCTGCGTCAGGCCGTTGAGATGGGCAAGGCGTCCGAGGATCCGATTGTCGAAACCCAAGGGTTGCGCGAACTTGCCAAATTGTTGTGCGAACAAACCAAGCCCGAGGGTCTGGAACTCTATGATCAGGCGATCACGCTGGCTAGTAACGACGACGTGCGGTATGTAGCCGCAGATCTGACCCGGTTGAAGGCCCGGGCCTATGCGATATTTGGCAAAACGAATAAAGCTGTGGCCACCGCGCTGACGGCCGCCGACATGTTTGAGGATGAAGCAGAGCTGGCTATGGGCCACTGCTGCGAGTTGCTGGCCGGGAAATTTCTGATCGAAAAACACAAGTGGGTTGAGGCCATCACCCTGTTTTCCACGATTGCCGATGCCGAAGGCATCAAGTCGCAACTGCGCAAGGCGGCCCTGCTGGGGCTTGCTGCTGCGCTGCGAGGTCAAGGCGATGAGACTGAAGCCCAGCGAGTGAGCCGGCAAGCCGAACGGATTCGCATCGATGCGCCATTGGATCCGGAATATGACTTCATCGCCGAGGCCTTTTTCGAAGACTAGGCCAGATCCATGAGGGCTTCTGCAATCGTCAGATACGCTGCGCCCCGGGCTTGGGCATCGGCATCGGGTTGATACGCCGGGATAAGACTGATGACAACAGCCGCGGCTCGCACCGCCAAGGTCCTGGGATCAGTATGCTCCGCCAGGCGCTGGAACGTGACCATAGCGGTTTGCCAGCCCCACGGTTGCGGATCGTTGTACCCCAAGACCGCTAGGTGTCCGACCAAACATGCATAGTCATCCACCCGATAGCCGGGACCTGCCCCATCAACATCTAAGAGGTGTTGTATTTTACCGGTGACGGGATCCACCAGAATGTGAGCCTCATACAGATCACCATGGGTGGGCACAATCGGTCCAAGCCGGATATTGTCGTGGGCGCGTTCGAGTCTAGTACCCAACCGGGTGACCCGTTCGCTTTCTTGTGGCATCGCGCGCCGTGCGGAGCTTATAAATTCCTGGTGACGATCCGCCCAGGAGGCGTGTTGGGGTTGTTGCATGACTTCTGCGGGGAACCGATCCAACACATCGATCAGCTCCAGGGGATCAAAGCGGTTATGTGCCCCCTCGGCTCGGGTATAGTCGCCCAGCGGCATGCCCCTGCCGCCTGCCAGCGCCAGGACGTCCGAGGCTGGTTCCGCTACCGGAGCCACCACCGGAACGTGTGCTGCAGCCAGCAGCTGATGCATTGCGTAGACCGGTTGGGCGGTCCCCGAGCGTAGGACT
Source organism: Enteractinococcus helveticum (assembly GCF_001657475.1). Lineage (GTDB taxonomy): Bacteria > Actinomycetota > Actinomycetes > Actinomycetales > Micrococcaceae > Yaniella > Yaniella helvetica. The sequence continues at coordinate 274,980 of NZ_LXEY01000022.1, read as the reverse complement.
TTCAGAAAGAGCGTGTCACTGAGTCCACCGGCGCTCGTGGGTGCCAGTCGAGCTTGAAACACCGCGCGATTCAGTGGCCGGTAAATCACTGCGCTCAACGCGGTTAATTCTCTGTCGGGAGCGAAATGCTCCCGAACCTGTGCCGGCGTGGCAGCTAATCGTAAACCCGGCAGCAATGGATCAGCGGGGTGTTGCCACACAAAAATGTCGATATCAGCAATGGTGGCGAAATAGCCGACGGCGTCAAGTGGTACTTGTGCGGTTGTCATACCGTAGAAAGCTTGGCTCGCCTCTCCCCCGGGCAGGCGAACGGTGGCTTCCACAATGGCATAGTAGTGACCGCTGCGGTATTGGACGTCACGCAGTACGGCGTGGTGCAGTTGACGGCCCGAGCGGTTCAGGACGTCACTGAGCAACTCGGTGAGTTGGGTAGCCTGAAATGGCCCAAACCCACCGGTGAACATTTTGCGCTAGACCTTAGATCGCCCGACGACGGTTGAGAACTTTGTCCAGGTCTAAACGGGTGTTGGCTTTTTCGGCGATCTTTTCTTGGTATTCGCTTGAGACGCCTTCCGAAAGCTGCACGTCGCGCGTTGGAGTGGGCTCCTGTGGTGTTTCCATTGGCTGTGGTGCTTCACGAGTCACTTCAGGAGCGTCCAAATAGATCGGACGTGGCAGCGGGATCCGGGCCGGAATCGGGGCCGGAGCATCCGCTACCGGCTCTTCGGTATCTTCTTCGATGGCCTGTTGCTGCTGTTCTGGTTCATCAGCAAAGTCAAAAACTTCATCATTGCGGTGAGCCAGAGAAGCTAGGCGCTGTTGATCCGTGGTGTAGGTAGCAATGGAGGTCTCAAGGCCTTCAGAAATGGTGAGTTGTTCGCGTTCGCGGGCGCGCTTTTTGGAGTCCAAGATGACCAAACCGCGCAGGATACCGTAGCATCCTGCGGTGATGAGCAAACAGATCCCGGCCAGTAGCCAGGTTCCTGCACCAAAGATTCCGGCGAGGCCGGCAATCAGCGTGGTGATCAGTGAGAGGGCTCCGAGCGCAAAAATACTTAAGCGGCCCCAGCGAATTGAGAATCCAGTGCCGCCGGAGTGCGTCGAAGTGGGGGAAGAATGCATTGCTTTCCTTCGTTGGCGGGATTCACGTCGTTGACGGGTGCGCAGAACCACATCCGGTCGTCGGGCAAGCAAAGTCAAGCCGGCTACGACTACAACCACCACCACTATCGAAGTGGCGATATCGATTTCGGGAAGAAATCCGAGCGTAGCGGCTAGCGACTCTTCAAGCTCTCGGATGCGAGTGTCCACGCCTATTACGATATACTGCGGTATCTGAAAGTGGTCGATTTCATGGTCGTGTGTTGCCGGGTTTGACCAGATAAATGGTTATGTCAACCGGGATAAGAGCCCGCCGGGTGGTAATTCATCTCGCGTTATAGCAAATGATTCGTGATCGCGCCAGGTTCCATTGATGTGGATATAGTCTTTTCGGATTCCTTCTGACCGGAGTGCGAGTTTTTCTACCACGCGTATGGAGGCGGCGTTATCCGGCACTATATTAATTTCAATGCGATGCAGACCCACTCGAGTTAATAAGTAGTCACTGGCTAAGGCAACCGACCGAGGCACAATATTCTGGCCCGCATGGGCCTGATCCACCCAGTACCCCAACGTCGTCGTGCGCATAGATCCCCACAACACGGGTGCTGCGATCATTTGACCGACCAATTGGTGTTTTTGGTCCGGTCCGGACTTTGTAAAAATCGCCCAGGGATAGGAAACGCCGGCTGCCCCATCTCGGTTATGGGCGCGCACCATTGCCGAATAGGACATGGCCTGGTGGGTGCCGGTGGGGTCAGTGGCCTCCCAGGGTTGCAACCAGTCGTAGTTGCGTCTGCGAACCTCAAACCACTGTTTGCGATGGGTGTAGCGCAGCGGGGCCAGGATGAGGTCTTCGTGTTCCAAGATGACCGGCCAGCTTGTAGGTAGCGCAGAAAAACGACTCATGATGCACCATTCTAGGAGGTCTGGTCGTCGATGGTGTGTTTGCTTGTGTGGGAGCGAGTGTCACAATGAGATCATGACTCAGGATTCCAAGAATGCACTTCGCAAGCAGTTTTTTGCCCAGCGCAAGGAATTAGGCGACCAGGAACGTCAACATCAATCGGCGGTGCTCAATGATCATCTGCTGAACTGGTATCGCGGTTTGGAGCCCGCCCAGCGTCCTTCCGGCAAGGTGACGATGACGATCAAGTTTGGCACCGAACCCGATACAGATCCGGTCATGCATGCCCTCCACGATGATGGGGTAGAGGTCTGGGTCCCCATTTCTCACGGTGACCGTTCGATGTCGTGGGTCCGTTGGACTCCAGACGTGGAGATGGCCACATCCGATTATGGACCAATTAAAGAACCAGTAGGTGAGCGCTTCGGACCAGAACAGGTTGCAGATGCCGATGTGGTGTTTGTGCCTGCTTTGGTCGCCGATACCGCCGGGTATCGTCTGGGCAAAGGCGGGGGCTATTATGATCGGTTCCTAGCGCAACTCCCCCAGCTGACCGATCGCATGCCGTGGCTGGTGACGCCACTGTTTGATCACGAGGTATTTGACGCAGCAGACAGAGCATTTCCGGTCGAAGCACACGATCTTGCCGTGCAGGCCGTGGTGACGGCTGCCAGAGGATTCCACTGGGTTTAATAGTGCGGGGGTTTTTCGCCCAGCATCCAGCGGTCACGTTCTGATAGCGGCGGCTTCTTGGGTTGCTTTGCTTTGGGTTGGACGTCGTCTAAGCGCGGTTCCGCGCCGTCTGCTGAGGCCGGACCGGTGCCTGGAGCGGTGGCACGACGTGGTCGCCGCTTGCGACGCGGCGGATCTGCTTGTGCAGCCGCGTCGTCGTGAGCATCAGGAGTTTTAGCCATAGTTATGCTGGTCGTGATCGTCATAGTCGAGGTAGCCGGCTTGTTCCGGTAGCTGGAGCTTCTCGGCAAAACTATTGGCTACACCCAGTGGATCCGTAAAGACGTCGATTGCCCACAGCCCTTCGTTGTGCCAACCAAATTTGGTCAGCTGAGCGGGCACGGTGCGAGTCCTGGTGCGTACTGGTGTGCGGTGGTAGCGAGTCGCCCCGTCATAGCTGACTGCAACGGGCAGGTATTTTTCGGAGTAGTAGTCCGGCCGGTGGTGCTGCGGTGTGTACAGCAGCAAGTCGGTGAACTCTTTGGTGTCGAAATGATACGCGGCACCGCGTGCGGACAGGTGTTGGACGAAGTCGTGACTGATATGGTCCAACGGTTCGGATTCTGGTGCCTTGACCGGCGGGCCAACCGTGGCGGGCAGGTTGATGAGTAATTCCCAGAAGTGTTTGGCCCCCGACATGAGGTTGTCGGTATTGATTTCCTGCGGGTGAATTGCTGTAAACACGGTGATCTGACGACGGGCGCGGGTGAATGCGGTCGCGTAGTATTCCACGCCGTGGAGTTCAGACAGCGGTCCGAAGTGATGCACAACTTTGCCGGTCGAGGTTCGACCGTAGCCCAGGGTGAAGATCACATGATCGGCCACCAGGCCGTGCGCACGTTCCATCGGTGCGACGACAAAGCCTTGACCGTTGGGGGAGGTTTCGGTGCTGAAGAACTTCATCGCCCAGCGATGGTTTGGCAGATTGTAGCGAATCGATTCGGCGATCCTGCGGGCGTGTGCCGGGTTGGCAGCAATCACGACCAGGGATTCTTCGGGTTTGTTTTTGAAGTGTTCAAACACCGCATCGACGGTGCGGGTCACTTCTGCGGTGGTGGATTCTACGCCGTCGTCGCCCATGCCTGGGCTGCCTGGAGCCGTGAGATATTCCACCGTGATGCCGGTCTGGGAGCTGGTGGCTATTTCTTGCGGGGTCGGTGCCCGGTCCAGTCCACCGTTGTAGAGCTGATCACCCAGGGTTCGAGCCAAGTACTGGTTGACTCCGCGATGCATGACCTTCAGCGGCACCGATGGTAGCACCCGGCTGAGGGCTTCATGCACGGATTCGGCTTGGCGGGGTTGTGCAGCGCGTGCCGTGGGGTCTACGGAGACATGGAAGCCCACGGGTCGACCGGAGACGGCATCACCGAAGGCAACCACTTGGTTGGCGCGTGAAATTGCGCCCATTCCGGTGGCTAGACCGATGGTTTCGGAGTCCAGGATCAGCACCGTGTCGAAGGTAATCCAGGATGCCAAATCGGCCAACGCCAACGGTGAGGTCGTATAGATCGGCACCAGCGGCTGAAGCAGTTTGGGATTGATACCCAGTATGGTTTCTACCGTTGCCGCACCGGTGCGCAGCAGACGACGCAGCGAGTCGGCAGCATCTGGGTAGTCACGGGTCGCTTTCTCCCAGGTCGCTGCGAGTTTGTGTCGGACGCGCGAGGGCCCGGATTCCAGGTGCGCGGTATCGGCGATGCGGAATTCTTCTTCCAGGCGGGCCAGCTGTCGTCCGGTGGTCGCTGCAAGATGTTCATCGGCTGAGACCATGGCTTCCAGAGCGGATTGCCACCAGGCAACTTCCAGCTCCAGGGTGACCTGGTCTGCGGTAACACCACGCTGCTGGAAATCGATTAACAGCTCGTCTAGGCCTTGCTCGGTGAGCTGGTCAATGACGATGGTGCGTTCCGGCAGCGTGTGCAAGGTTTGGGCATCGTCTACCAGCTGGGAGAGTACGTCGTGCAGGTCTCCGGCATCGATGCGGGTCAGATGCTGTGCTTCGGTGCTTGCCGGGGCGAGCATGTCTTGTAACCGGTTGAGGTTGTCATATAGCTGGTGGGTGTCCTCGGCCAGGGCTTCCACCCCGGTCGGGATGACCGGATTGCGCTTTGAGGTAGTCCACTGGTTCCAGCCGGTGAGCTGGTCTTGGACTTTGATGAGCGCTTCGTGCAGGTTGGGCACATCAACGCCAGGGCGGATGTATTCGCGCGCCAGCCAGCGCAACCGGGTGCGCGTCATAGCTGACATATCGATATTGTGTTCTTTTCGCCAGGCGCCGGTTGCAGTGGCTGCAATGAGATCGGTGACGGGGCGGTCGAAAATATCGGGGGTGAACTTGTCCAGCGTGTCACGCACTTCGCGCAGCAATTCGACTTGTTTGGTCCACTCTTCGATGCTGCCGCCCATGGTCAATTGCGCGTGTGAGGTTGCGCTTTCTAACCGCGGGGCGACATCACCAAGATCATCGTGCACTTGCTGAGCAAGATCAAGCGCCGCTTCCGCCTCATGAACGTTGCGCAAGCGTGCACCATACCAAGGCGATTCGGTAGATGACTGGTCGAAGGCCCCAAGTTCAGCAGCATAGCGCAGTTGTTCTGCGACTTCTTTGCGGTCGACGGTGGCATCTAGGACCGAACGCTTCAACCGTACCGAAGTGGCCGGGGCCGGGTCTGCATTCATCAACGTGACCAGTTCATTCATCGCCTGAACTGGCGAGCACTGCCAGCGCTCACGTACTTCGTGTAACGAATTCGTATGGTCAACCAGCTGGCTCCGCACATCACGAAGAGTTTGGTGAATACGCCGTACCGCGGGCTCCTTGGCACGTTCTGCAGACAGTAAGGAGCGAATCAGTTGTTCGGTGACTTCTCTAGACCCGGTATCAGCCTGTACACCCAAGACCAGGGGCTCAAGCTGCAAACCGGCAAGCCTGTTCGAAAATTCGGTGAGCGTTGAGGTTTTTTCAGCAATCACCAGGGTCCGTTTGCCCTGCGCTGCCAGCCCAACGGCAGCGGCCACCGCGGTTTGGGTCTGACCGGTACCCGGTGGAGCAGAAACAACCAGTGATTCGCCGGCAAGAATGTGATCGACAGCTTGTTGCTGCGATCGATCCAGATCGACCACCAGCACTTCGTCTGCAGGATCGCGTTCATCCAAAGGTGTTGGTTTGTGCACCAGCTTTGGAGCTTGATCCAGGTGGACGGCGTCTTCGGTTCCGGCACCGACTTCATAGAGTTTGCCGATGACTTCATGATCAGGGTCCACGACTTCGCGCGATGCGGTGTCGGACAGATCAGCAAACGTGGAAATGAGCAGCCTGTGCTCCACCACGAGTCCACGGATTTTGGTGGTGTGGGCACGCAGTAATTCCAAGGCAGGCAGTGGTTCGAGCTTGGCAGTGGTATAGGCGGCTTCCTCGTGGCTTTGTGCGTCCAACGAGATGCCATATTGATCCGCGAAGTAGCGTACCAGTGCTGGGTTGAGGCGGGCGGCCCCTACGATTTGGACGTCGTAGTCATCGCGATTGGGTCGAGCAGCCAACCGTATCGGCGCTAACAGCACCGGTGCGGACAGTTGTTGGTTGATGCCGTCTTCGGTGACTCGCCAGGTTGCCAGCCCAGCTGCCAAATAGCCGACGTTGATGCCGCGATCAGCCAGCAGCTCTTGAACCTTGGCATCAATGGTTTCGGCCGTATCGATGTTGCTCTGCATGCCGGGCTGATCCCGCAGCAGCGTGGTCAACCGGGTGCGTCGAGCAGATAAGAACTGGGTCAGCCCACTGGGTTGCGAGTGGGTGATGTCGATCGAGTTCGACTTCGTGGGCGCATAGCGCAGCATCGTGTCGGTTTCGGTACCCGTGGCGATCTCGGACAGCCAGCGTGAAAAGTCGTGTTCGGCAACCTCAACCGGATCAACGGTGTCTTGATCTTCGTCAGATACGCTTTCAGCAGCTGATACGCTGTTGTCGCTGAGACCGTCCGATTCAACTTCATGGTCAGATTCGGCTGCCGCCACATCGATGTTTTCGTCGACCGGGTCGGCAGACAGCGCTACATCGTCTAGCTCGACGTCATGTTTCTCGCGGCTCACGCTCATCCTTCCTGTGGTTGATACAGGTTGCACCTTTACGACTCTAATGCCTTCGGACGCAAGTTTGGCGTTGCCACACCACACGAATCGCCGATAACGCGCTGGTTTTAATAGACTACGGCTCCGATCAGATGATCGGAGCCGAGCAGTCTGTTATTCCCATTCGATGGTGCCAGGTGGTTTGCCGGTGATGTCTAGGACCACGCGGTTTACGCCTTCGACTTCGGAGGTTATGCGCTGGGAAATACGATCCAGCAGGTCATACGGGATACGGGCAAAACTAGCGGTCATCGCGTCTTCGGAATGCACCGGACGTAACACGATCGGGTGTCCGTAGGTTCGTCCGCCGTCACTGACACCAACGGAGCGGACATCAGCCAATAATACGACCGGTGATTGCCAGATTTCCCGATCTAGACCATTAGCCGTGAGTTCTTCACGCACTATGGCATCGGCTTCACGTAGCAGATCCAGACGTTGTCTGTTGATGGCTCCTACGATTCGGATACCTAGACCAGGCCCGGGGAATGGTTGGCGCCAGACGATTTCATCGGGCAGGCCCAGTTTGGTGCCAACTTCACGGACTTCATCTTTGAAGAGTTGACGCAGGGGTTCTACGAGTTCGAACTCGAGATCTTCGGGCAGCCCACCCACGTTGTGGTGCGATTTGATGACCTTGGAGCCATCGGCATCCCCAGATTCGATGACGTCCGGGTAAATGGTGCCCTGGACCAGAAATTTGACCTCGGTGGCATCCGGATCGTTAGCAGATTCTGCCACAATATCGGCTTCGGCTTGTTCAAAGGTGCGAATGAAACGGTCACCAATGATCTTGCGTTTTTGTTCTGGATCCGACACACCATCAAGTGCGGCCAAGAATTCGTCTTCGGCATCGATCATGATCAGCCGCGCACCATTGGAATCCCCGAATGCCTGTTGAATTTCGGCGGATTCGTTTTTGCGCATGAGCCCGTGGTTGACGTAGACGGCGGTCAGTTGGTCACCGACTGCACGCTGTACCAGTGCTGCGGCAACCGCGGAGTCTACACCACCGGATAGCCCGATGATTGCGCGTTTGTTGCCGATTTGTTTGCGGATCGCAGCGACTTGTTGTTCGATGACTTGTTCGACCGACCAGTCGGGGGCCAGGTCGGCGGCGATAAATAAGAAGTTTTTGATCACTGCCAACCCGTTGCTGGAATCTTCGGAAGCCAGGTTCCAGGCGGTGCCATAAATCTTGGTTTCGGGGTTTTCGGCGGCAGCCACCGGCATGGTGTCATGCGATGCGGTGACCACAAAGCCCTCGGGTGCGTCAACAACATGATGTGCGTGATTGGTTGCGACGTCTTGGACGGCGTCCTGACCGGAGAATAACACGGCGTTGTCATCAATGTTGGTGACCTGCACGGTGCCGAAGTGGTGTAGTGGGGACGCAGCCACGGTTGCGCCCAAGGCTTTGGTCACCGCCACGAATCCGCCACCAGTAGCAAGCACCGGGATGCCTGCGTTGAGCAGTCGTTGGTCAATGACCGGCAGATCTTCGGTCGCCGTCGAGCGGACGGCAATCACCAGGGCGGCAGGTTGGGCCGCCAGGATCGCGTCAGCCCCTGTGGTGTAGGAGTGGACTTCGGAATAGACTTTGGCTTCGCGAATTCGGCGCGCCAGCAGTTGGGCGTCGTCGGAGCCGTAGTCAACAACGATTACGGTGTCTTGGGCCGGGGTTTGAGCATGCTGGGGTGTAGTCATCACGATCTTTATTCTAGAGGATGATCAGTTGGGCGCCGATGCAGGTTGTGCGGCTAATACCGCAAGACCGCTTCGGGGTGGGTTGCCAGTTCCGCTTCGGCTTGGCGATTGACTTTCTTTTCCACAAAGAACGACAGGAAGGGCACAACGCCACCGCCGGCCATGGCCAGCAGTCGGACGCCGCCCCAGCGCATCATCGACCACAACCGGAAACAGGCCAATAGATACAGTACATATAACCAGCCGTGCACGATCAGCACGAGCAACGAAATGTTGATGCCTTCGACCACAGCTTGTTCGTGGTATAGCCCCAGGACGAACTCGGTGCCGTCTTCGGTCATCCCGCCGGCGAAGAGTTCACGCTGGAACCCGTATTTGACGATCATCTGTAGAACCAGCAGCAGCAGGAAGATCCCGGTGAGCCACGAGGTGAATGTATACAGACCCATGGCGCTGCGGATCTGGCGGTGAGTGCCACCAAAGCGGCGCTTCTTTTTACTTTCAGGGCGCGGTGGGGCTTGGCCGATGTCGGCTACCGTGATGTCTTCGGGGTCTGGCAGGGTGGCCGGGTCAACCGGTGGGGTGTTCTTTTCGTGTGTCATAACGTTTCACTCGTCTTTCTGCTCATCGATGCCGTGGCCGTGGTAAGCACGGTAGGCACGTTCGGCGGCAGCTTTTTCTTGGCGTGCTTGTTCACGTAGGCGTTGTAGTTCTTTGGCTGTCCAGTGTTCTTCCCACAGCTCATCGAGTTCGGCCTCGCGTTGATCTTTCAGGTGATCATCGCGTACGAATCGCCACCACAGATACAGCGAGAACACTGCGAAGATGAACCATTCGATTGCATAGAACACATTGAGCCAGGCGACCTGAGCTTCTTCGGGTTGCGGTGCGGTTTCTACACCCTCAACTCCGGTACCGGATACGACGTGTTCGGTGCCGCTGACCGCAAAAGTTTCCGCCACCACATAGCCGGCATATAGGGGTTCATTCCACAAGTTCACCAGTTCAGCTGTGGCCAGCATCTGGGTGCGCTTGGGTTCAGTGAAGTGGTTGGTGTTGGGCGTGGGCCCTTCACCCGGAATAAGGCGGCCGGTGAATTGGATGGTGTCGTTGACGGATAGACCCGTGGATTCTTCAAATAGCTGGGTGAGCTCATCCCCGGTGGCGTTGATTTCTTCTGCAATCCAACCCCACACCACGGGAATCTGGTTGTTGTCTGCAGCGCCTTGCACGCTGGCGCTGGACACTAACCAGAGTCCTTGAACGCCGTCATGAAGCCGAGATTCAACCTGCACAGATTTTTGCGGGTCGAGCTGCCCGGTAAACGTGACCATCTGGTCAGCCTGGTCCGACATCATCGGCATACCGGGCTGGAAGTGGCCCGTCAATTCAACCGGTGTTTCGGTGACCTCGTGGGCGCGGGGTTGGTTCGAGGTGGATTGTTCAAACTGCCATTTGGTGAGCAACACGAAGATGGAGGCGACCGCTAGGGTGAGCAGCAAGAAGCCGATCCACCGGGGCTTGAGGGCTGTCTTCAGCAAGTGGGCATCATCCCGTGTAGGTTTCGGAGATGTAAACTTCGACTTTTTGGAAGTCTTTGAGCTCCGTGTAGCCCGTTGAGGCCATCGCACGGCGCAGCGCACCCATGAGGTTTGCGGTGCCGTTGGTGTGACTGGACGGGCCAAGCAGGAGTTGTTCCATCGGCGCTACGGTGCCCACATGGGTGCGATCCCCCCGTGGGAAATCTGGGTGGGCGGCTTCTAGGCCCCAGTGCCAGCCCTTGCCTGGGGCTTCTTCGGCGCGGGCTAAGGTGGTGCCCAGCATGACGGCGTCAGCGCCCATGCCAAGGGCCTTGACGATGTCCCCGGAGTTCCCGGTCCCGCCGTCGGCAATCACATGAACGTAGCGGCCGCCGGATTCATCCATGTAGTCGCGGCGCGCTTCGGCGATATCGGAGATCGCGGTGGCCATCGGCACACGAATGCCCAGAGCACGACGCGTGGTTGACGACGCTCCGCCACCAAAGCCTACTAGGACGCCGGCGGCTCCGGTGCGCATCAGGTGCAGCGCCGGGGTGTAACCAGCAACACCCCCGACGATCACAGGAACATCGAGTTCGTAGATGAACTTTTTCAGATCCAGTGGTTCTTTGGTCTCCGACACGTGCTGGGCCGAGACGGTGGTGCCACGAATGACGAACATGTCCACGCCGGCATCTACCACGGTCTTGTAGAACTCTTGCGTGCGCTGCGGCGTCAGAGCACCGGCGACGACGACGCCTGCCGCGCGGATTTCTTCCAGGCGTGCCGAGATCAGCTCCGGCTGGATTGGTGCCGAGTAGAGCTGCTGTAGGCGCGCGGTGTTTTCGGGGGAAAACGATTTGGCTTCCAAGGCTGCGATTTCCTCAAGGACCGGCTGTGGGTCTTCGTAGCGAGTCCACAGGCCTTCCAGATTGAGCACGCCCATGCCGCCAAGTTTGCCAAGTTGGATGGCGGTGGCCGGGGACATGACCGAGTCCATGGGTGCGCCGATGACGGGCATGGAGAATTTGAAGGCATCAATTTGCCAGTCGAGCGACACGTCTTCGGGGTCGCGGGTTCGACGAGTTGGCACGATCGACACGGCGTCCAGGGGCATCGCGTGTCTGCCGCGCTTGCCTCGGCCAATTTCAACTTCGTAAGTCACGGTTATCCAATTTCTATCCGGGATCGGATGGTCAAGGGCGTGGAAACGGTCCACCGCCAGCTTAGCTAGGCTCGGTAGTTTGGTGCTTCAACCGTCATCATGATGTCGTGCGGGTGGGATTCTTTCAACCCGGCGGCGGTGATGCGGACGAAACGACCGTCGCGTTGCAGGCACGAAATATCTGGGGAGCCGGTGTAGAACATGGTCTGACGCAGGCCACCTTCCAACTGGTGCAGGACCGCACCCAGTGGGCCGCGGTATGGGACCTGACCTTCGATGCCTTCGGGGATGAGCTTTTCATCCTCGGGCACATCGGCCTGGAAGTAGCGGTCTTTGGAATATGAGCGCGACCCGTCGCGCGTTTGCATTGCACCTAACGAGCCCATGCCGCGGTAGGTTTTAAACTGTTTGCCCTGGTAGAAGACTAGGTCACCGGGTGATTCTGCGGTTCCGGCCAGCAGGGAGCCCAACATCACGGAATTGGCTCCGGCGACAATGGCTTTGCCGATATCTCCAGAGTGTTGTAGACCGCCGTCGGCAATGATGGGGACGCCGGCTGGGATCGCGGCTTTGGCCGATTCATAGATCGCGGTGATTTGTGGGACACCGACACCGGCGACCACACGGGTGGTACAGATCGAACCGGGACCCACGCCGACTTTCACGGCGTCCACACCGGCGTCGATGAGAGCTTTCGCGCCCTGATAGGTAGCGGCCTGACCGCCTATCACGTCGACATCTTTGGCTGCCGATTCGGCTTTGAGTTTGGCGACCATATCCAACACGCCTTGCGTGTGACCGTTGGCGGTGTCGACGACCAGGACGTCCACGCCGGCATCAATCAGGGTCATAGCGCGTTCGTAGCCGTCACCGAAGAACCCGACCGCGCCGCCGACAAGCAGGCGACCTTCGGCGTCTTTGGCGGCATGGGGGAATTCCTGGGCCTTATCGAAGTCTTTGACCGTGATGAGGCCTTCAAGTTTGTTGTTCGCATCAACCAGTGGCAGTTTTTCGATGCGGTGTTCATCGAGCAGGCGCATGACCTCGTCGCGTTGGACATTGAACGGTGCCGTGATCAGTGGCATCTTGGTCATAATTTCGTGGACCTTGGTGGTCGGAAACTCGGCGCGAGGCACAAACCGGGTGTCACGGTTGGTGATGATGCCCAGCAGAGTGTCATCTTGATCGACCACAGGTAGGCCCGAGATCCGGTAGCGACCGCACAGCTCATCCCATTCGGCAAGGGTAGCGTCTGGGGAGATGGTTACCGGGTCCGTGACCATGCCCGATTCATTGCGTTTGACCTTGTCGATCTCGGAAGCCTGGTCTTCGATGGACAGGTTGCGGTGAATGACGCCCATGCCTCCGTACCGTGCCATGGCAATAGCCAGGGGTGCTTCAGTCACGGTGTCCATGGCTGCGGAGATGATCGGGGTATTGATGCGGATGCGTTTGGTCAGTTGGGTCGAGACGTCGGCATCGGCGGGGATGACGTCGGTCATGTTCGGTAGTAACAGGACGTCGTCATACGTAAGCCCTACGAAGCCGAATGGGTCGTGGGCGAAGCTAACAGGTTCAGATGATGGCCCGGAAGTGTGGTCGGTCACTGGATACTACCCTTTCAAGAAAGCCGTTGGTTTCTATAATAAGGGCTTTACCGCTGCGATTATTCCGATCGTCACGCTCGACGACGTTTCATCGCAGACCGTGAACACTCCCGGGCCATTTCAGCTGATTTTTACGCTACTTCAGTCCCAGTTTGTTCGGCGTATTGCTCGGGGGTGAGGATTTCGCCTTCTTCGGTGACATCTACGGTGAACAACCAGCCGGCACCGTATGGGTCTTCGTTAATACGTTCCGGGTTCTGGATAACGTCTTCGTTCGTTTCGACCACGGTGCCGGTGACCGGGGAGTACAGTTCAGAGACTGACTTGGTCGATTCTAGTTCGCCGCAGACTTCGCCGGCGGTGACGGTGTCTCCTGGTTCTGGAAGTTCGGCAAATACGACGTCGCCCAGCTGATCGGCGGCGTATGCGGTAATACCGATACGGACGGGGTCTTCGTCATTGAGCCATTCGTGTTCGGCGGAGTAGCGCAGGCCGGGTTTTACAGCGGTCATGAGGTGTCCTTCTGGTTGGTGTTAGCGAGAGTAAAAGGGTGGTTTGGTGATGACAAACGGAAGTGCTTTACCGCGGATATCAACACTGACTTCGGTGTCGACGTCCGCGTGGGCTGCGTCAATGTAGCCCAGCGCTACCGGTTTGGACAGGGTGGGCGATGGGATACCGGAGGTGATAACACCCACGGTCTTGCCGTCCACCACGATCTCGGAGCCGCTACGAGCTGCACGGCGTTGATCGCTGGTCAGACCGATGAGAACCTGCTGTGGGGTGTGTTCCCGCAGGGCTTCGAGGGCGGTCCGGCCAACGAAGTTTTCCGGTTTCTCAAAGGAGACAATCCGGCCCATGCCGGCTTCAAATGGCGTGCGTTCGGTTGACAGCTCGTTGCCATACAGGGGCATGCCGGCTTCCAAACGCAGCGAGTCGCGACTGGCCAGCCCACACGGGGTGATCTCCACGCCAATGTCGAGGCTGAAGATCTGTTCCCATAGTTGTGCGATGTCGGCGTTAGGGGTGATGATTTCAAAACCATCTTCTCCGGTGTAGCCGGTGCGCGCGACAATCCAGTCGTTGCCATTGACCAGGATTTCGGTGACCCGATAGTTCGTCAGCGAGGCAGCAGCTTCGGCGAAGTCCTCCCCCAGGGCTGCTACGACATCCGCGGCCTTCGGGCCTTGAATGCCGACCAGCGATAGGTCCGCGGTGGCATCGTCAACGGTAAGGTCCATCCCCTCGGTGCGAGCTACCACGGCCTCGGCCACCGCCGGAGCGTTGCCGGCGTTGGGCACCATCAGGTAGCGGTCTTCACCCAACCGGTAGACGATCAGGTCATCCAGGATGGTGCCATCCTCGGTGAGCATGACCGTGTACTTCGCCCGGCCCACGCTCATCTTGGAGAAATCTCCGGCGAGTGCGGTGTTGAGGCCTTTGACCGCATCGGGGCCGGAGAGAAAGACTTCACCCATGTGGGAAAGGTCAAAGATACCGACGGCTTGCCGAACTGCTTTGTGTTCGGTCATTTCCGAGGAGTATTTCAGCGGCATATTCCAGCCGTTGAAATCGGTAAAGGTGGCGCCGAGCTTTTCGTGTGCGGCAAATAACGGTGTGGTTTTTAGTGTCATGTGGTCAGACTCCTACTGCAGTTCAAAAGCTTCTGGTGGTGGGCACGAGCACACGAGGTTGCGGTCGCCGCCGGCCTGGTCGATACGCGATACCGGGGTGAAATACTTATCCACTCGCAGTTCGGGTACCGGGAAGGCAGCTTGTTCAACCGAGTAAGCACGATCCCAATCAGAGCTGACCACATCCGACACCGGGTGTGGCGCATGCCGCAGTACGGATTCTTCGACGGCAATCTTGCCGTTTTCGATTTCGGTGATTTCTTCGCGAATCGTGATCATCGCAGTGATGAAACGCTCCATCTCTTCCATGTCTTCGGATTCGGTGGGTTCCACCATCAGGGTGCCGGGGACCGGGAAGGCCATGGTTGGTGCGTGGAAGCCAAAGTCCATCAGACGCTTGGCAACGTCCTCGACGGTGACGCCGGTGTTCTTGGTGATTTCTCGCAGATCCAGAATGCATTCGTGAGCAACCAGATCATTTAGCCCCGTGTAGAGCAGCGGGTAGTGATCCTTGAGGCGGTGGGCCACATAATTTGCCGACAACACGGCAACCTGCGTGGCTTCTTTCAGCGCGTCGGCGCCCATCATGGTGATGTAGGCCCAGCTGATGGGCAGTACGCCTGCCGAACCGTACAGGGTTGAGGCAACCGGCGTCGCGCTCTCTGACAGTTCGTGATTCGGGTCAGCTGGCAGATATGGCACGAGGTGTTCGGCAACACAGACCGGTCCGACGCCGGGGCCGCCACCACCGTGTGGAATGGAAAAGGTCTTGTGCAGGTTCAGGTGCGAGACATCGCCCCCAAACTTGCCCGGCTGTGCCAACCCAACCAGAGCGTTGAGGTTCGCCCCGTCGATGTAGACCTGTCCGCCAGCATTGTGGACTTTTTCGCAGATCTCAACGACGTCGGTGTCGTAGATGCCCGCGGTGGAGGGGTAGGTGACCATGATCGCGGCGATGCGGTCACCGTATTTCTCCAGGACTTCGTCCAGGTGGGTCGAGTCAATCGAACCGTCGTCGGCGGTTTTTACCACGATGACCTGTAGTCCGGCCAGGACGGCTGATGCGGCGTTGGTGCCGTGGGCCGAGGCGGGGATAATGCAGATATCGCGATCAGTTTCGCCTTGATCAATCAGGTAGTGACGGATGGCCAACAGGCCAGCATATTCGCCCACTGATCCGGCGTTGGGCTGCAGTGATACGGCCGCATAACCGGTGATGGCTTCCAGTTTGGATTCCAGATCCTTGATCATTTCGATCCAACCGGTGGCCTGATCGTCTGGCGCATACGGGTGAATACCGGCCAGTTCTGGCCAGGTGATGGCTTCCATTTCGGCTGCCGCGTTGAGCTTCATGGTGCACGAACCCAGTGGGATCATCGTGCGATCCAGCGCCAGGTCACGGTCTGCCAGACGACGGCAGTAGCGCATCATGGTGGTTTCGGACCGGATGGTGTTGAAGATTTCGTGGGTCATGAACTCTGATTCGCGCACCAGCTCGGCCTGGATGGTTGAATCAGCTGTTTCGACCAGGGTGGCGCCAAAGACTTCGGCAACCGCTTTGATGTCCGCTTCGGTCGTGGTTTCGTCGGTCGAGATACCAACTTGGTTATCGGAGTAGCGACGCAGGTTGTATCCGGCGCCCACCGCTTTGGCCATGGTCCCTTCAACGTCTTTGACAGTCACCACGATGGTGTCAAAGAAGTGTTCGGCAGCCAGTTCATAACCGGCGTCGCGCAGCGCTGTGGCCAATCGGGTGGCCATCATGTGGGTGCGGTTGGCAATCTCTGTGACACCTTCGGGACCGTGGTACACCCCGTACATGCCTGCCATGACCGCCAGCAACGCTTGAGCGGTACAGATATTCGAGGTCGCCTTTTCCCGGCGGATGTGCTGTTCACGAGTTTGCAGGGCTAGACGGTAGGCCGGCATGCCGTTGGCGTCTTCCGAAACACCAACCAGACGGCCTGGCATCTGACGGACCAGTCGTTCATGGGTTGCCATGTAGGCAGCGTGGGGCCCACCGTAGAACAACGGAACCCCGAAGCGCTGCGTCGTTCCTACAGCGATATCGGCGCCTTGTTCACCGGGTGGGGTGATCATGGTCAGCGACAACAGATCGGCAATAACGCTGATCATCGCGCCGCGTTCTTTGGCTTCGTCAAAGACCTTCTGGTGGTTGGCGATGGCACCATCGTCACCGGGTTGCTGGACGATGACACCACAGATGTCGCCTTCCGGCAGTCCTTCGGTTGCCAGGTCCACCAGGATCGTTTCAATACCCAGGGGACGCGTGTGGCCTAGGACGACGGCCAGGGTCTGCGGGAAGATGTTCTTGTCGATCACAACGGGATCGTTAGCGTGCTTGCGGTTGGCGCGACGCATCATGAGGACAGCTTCGGCTGCTGCAGATGATTCATCCAGCAGGGACGCATTAGCGATTTCCATGCCGGTCAGGTCCGAGACCATCGTCTGGAAGTTCAACAGGGCTTCAAGTCGTCCCTGGGAGATCTCTGGCTGATATGGGGTATACGCCGTGTACCAGCCCGGGTTTTCGGTGACGTTGCGTCGGATAACGGCCGGGGTGATGGTGTCATAAAAACCCTGACCGATCATTGAGCGTTTCAACGTGTTCTTGGAGGCGAGTTCGCGCAGTCGAGCTTGGGCTTGAGTTTCGGTTAATGGGTCGGGCAGGACCAACGGCTCTTCTTGAGCGATATTTGCCGGCATTGCCGCCGTGGTCAATGCATCCAGGCTGTCATAGCCCAGAGCTTCCAGCATCTCCTCAACACCGGACTGACGGGGTCCTAGATGTCTATGGCCGAAGTTGGAAAGATCGTAAACGGTCATGGGATCTCCTTGGGTGTGTGGATAGATGTATCCGCTGTACCCCTCCCCATCTGTTACTGACCTGAGAGTTTGCCAGTCTCCTGGTTGCCCCGTCGGTGAGTCGCATGCACGACTACTTTCCAGATCTGCCTGTAGCAAGCGGTTGGGATACCTGAGAGATTCCTGGGGAGGATGTTGCACCGTCGGTGCCCACTGTCAATGTGGGCTCTCCCGCTTACTGTCTACGGCCTGTGTATTCTTTTATGCTTCGGCTCACAGTATAGCCCGAAGCAGAGTCTTTGAGAACTTTCACCGACAGTTATAGCACGCGGCGAGATGCAGCCTGACCAATTGATCCAGCTGGTGCCCCATCTACAAAGCGTCCCGCAAAAGCCGCAGAAACAGCGTTTCCAGAAACAAGGTCACAAGAAACACAGATCGCAGCAGACCATTGAGTCGCCGGTCCTAATGACGATCTTGTTCTGGATGTTGTTGGTCATTGCTGCCTCCCCTTGGTTTCCTTACTGTGCGGTGTGGCCGGCGTCCACTGGCAGCGCCACTCCGGTGACGAAGCTGGCGGCGTCACTGCACAGCCATAGTACGGCCGCTGCAATCTCTTCTGGCCGTCCCAGCCGGCCTAAGGCCAGACTGGCGGCTAGAGCCTCGGCATCGAGTTCACCGGCTGCAGTCATCCGTTCAACCATCGGAGTCTGGATTGTGCCGGGGCAAACGGCATTGCAGCGGACTCCGTGACGTCCGTACTGCAAGGCCACGGACTTTGTCGCACCAATCACGCCGTGTTTGGTGGCGTGGTAGGTGGTCCGTCCATCACCGCCGACAAGCCCGCCCAGGGATGAACAGTTGACGATTGCTCCTGAGCCTTGCTTGCGCATCTGTTTGAGCTGGTGTTTCATCGAAGCCCAAACGCCTTTGAGGTTTACTCCAACGATTTTGTCGAAAGCTTCTTCGGTCTCGTCTGCCGAGTCGATCGGCGCCAGCATTATTCCGGCGTTGTTGAAGGCCATGTCCAGGCTGCCAAATGCGTCCACGGTTTGTTGGACTGCCATAGCAACTTGGTCTTCATTGACGACGTCGCACGGTACGGCGATCGCCTGCTACCCCTTGTCGGTGAGCTCAATGGCGAGCGCTTGGGCGGCGTCGCCATCGAGGTCAACAATCGCCACGTTCGCTCCGGCTTCGGCGAAAGCACGAATGGTAGCCGCTCCCATACCGGAACCGCCTCCAGTGACAAAGGCGGTTTTGCCGGTGAAGTCGTACGTGAGTTGAGACATAATGCTTCTCCTTATATAGGGTGTCGATGCTGGTGACGAAACGGTAGCGCACCTGGGTTGGCAGGACAATGCTTGGTGCTACGGTCCTAACGCTGATGCAGCCGATCCCCCGTTGGTGCTTGGCTGCCCGTCACTTTAGAATTCGCTGACTCGCCTGAAGACAAGGAACACCAGCAGATGGCTTTTGCCCAGTACCCGTCGAGCAACGAGCCTGTTGCTCTTGTAATAGCACTACTCCTGGCGGCAAGCGGCTCCTAGGACACTGCAAACAGCTAGTGGTTCTGTGGTCCCTTAACGTGTCGCCTCATAGGTCAGTTGCAGAGCGGAAGAAGCCAGTTGAGAAAATCGAGTATGTGATTCGTTACTCAGTCCCGCGGCGTCTGCGGTCGCTGCTTGGATGACCACCACATATCCCTCACCGTCGGCATCTTCCAGATACCAACTGCCGGTAAGCACCCCTAAGGATGACCCGCCTTTATATCCCACATAATCCCATGCATCCTGGTTTACCCCGGGGTTCTGGCTCAAAATCTCACGCACCGTGGCGTCGTCGTGTTCTTGTAATGCCACGTGCACCGAGGCGATATCGCGTGCCGAAGCGTACCATTCCACACCCTGTGGCCATAGGGGGTCACCACTGACAGCAATATCGTGGGGGTTAATCGGCTGATGTTCCAACTGTTCCAATAACGCATACTGTTCGTCTTGGGTTCCGATTTGCCAGATTTCTAAATATGCGGGGTCGCCCCAACCGATTTGAAAGAGTTCTCGAGTCGAGACAAAGGGCCGCATCAACGCAGGGTCGTGGTGACCAGCCTGAACAACGGCATCCTCAACGGCTTGCCTCCCGACCGCCTGGATGAGCATATCGGTCGCGGTGTTGTCGCTGATCTCGATCATCTTGGTAGCGGCTTCTGACACTGTCACCTGTGTACCATCGGGGGCGTCTTGGAGTTCACCGGATGGCAAGCTGCGATTCTGGGGAGACACCGTCAGTACCGTCCCCCAGTCAAGGTCTCCGGTTTCGACGGCGTCGGCTACAGCCAGCAGAATATAGAGCTTAAAGATGGAACCTAGCGGGGCGGGTTCATCAGCATCGCGTGCCAGCACGGCGGCATCTGGAGAATCTATTGCATCCGTTGGCGTGATTAACGCATGGACTGTGGCAGGGAAATCATCGAGACGTTCGCTCCAGTCCTCAAGCGACGCCGAAGCTCTTCAACCGTCGGTACTTGGGCCAAAGAAGAGTCCGGTAATGAGCGCATCAGTGTCAAGGGTGACTGTCATGTCGAGTGGATCTGAGATCGGGCTGGTCAGGGTGGTCACGGCCTGACGGTCGCCACCTTCGTAATTGGTCACAGTAAATGGTTGAGCTGGGCGCAGGTTTTGATTGAATAGTTCCACCAGCTCTTCAACGGAGACATCTTCGGTGAAGCTTGGGTGCAATGATGCTTCCCAGTCTTCGGCGGTGGTATCTTCCTCGGCATTCAACAGATCGACGATGCGTTGGGATTCTTCGCCAGCCGGAGTATCCGTGGCAATGTCAACCGCCTCAGTTGCGGAGGGTTGAGGTTCGGACTGTGGTTCATCAGAGGATGTTGTCGACTCATCCGCATTCGAGCAACCAGTTACGCTCAGACTTGCCGCGAAAACACTCGCGAGTACGGTTTTCCAGCTGCGAATAGACAACGTCAACAATCTCCTTTGAAGTTCGCACATATCCTTTGCATGCCCGATCCTACATGGTCAAACAGTCTGGTCTGACAACAAAACCTCCGCCCGAAAATCGAGCGGAGGTTCTGAATTGTCGCTGAGACGTGGAAGGGACTTAGTCTTCGTCTTCTTCTACTTTGTCAGCAACTAGCGTTTCGGTGGTCAAGACCATGCCCGCGATCGAGGCAGCGTTCCACAGCGCAGAACGGGTCACCTTGACAGGGTCGATGATGCCGGCATCCACCAGGTTGCCGTATTCACCGGTTGCGGCGTTGAAGCCTTCGTTTGGTTTCAGGTCGGCAACGCGAGAGACAACAACCGAGCCGTCTTCGCCAGCGTTCAGTGCGATCCAGCGAGCTGGCTGGACAATCGCGCGGCGAACAACGTTCACACCGGACTGCTGATCGGATGACAGATCCTTCAAGGCATCAGCTTCATCCAGTGCGGATGCTGCGTTGATCAACGCGGTACCACCACCGGCGACAATGCCTTCTTCCAGTGCTGCACGAGTCGAAGCGACGGCATCTTCGATGCGGCCCTTACGCTCTTTGAGCTCGACTTCGGTTGCGGCACCGACCTTGATAACGGAGACGCCACCGGCCAGTTTGGCCAGACGTTCCTGCAGTTTTTCACGGTCCCAATCGGAATCGGTTGCTTCGATTTCAGATTTGATCTGGGCAACGCGATCAGCCACGTCCTGAGCTTCGCCCGCACCATCAACAATGGTGGTAACTTCCTTGGTCACGGTCACGCGACGAGCGGTACCCAGAACTTCCAGACCAACCTGATCCAGTTTCATGCCCAGGTCTTCGGAAACGACCTGTGCACCGGTCAGGGTGGCGATGTCCTGCAGCATGGCTTTGCGGCGGTCGCCAAAGCCTGGGGCTTTGACGGCAACAGCGTTCAGAGTGCCGCGCAGTTTGTTGACGACCAGGGTCGATAGGGCTTCACCGTCAACGTCTTCAGCAACGATGAACAGTGGTTTCTTTTCCTGCAGGACTTTTTCCAGCAGTGGCAAGAAGTCCTGGACGTTGGAGATCTTCGACTGGGTCAACAGAATGTATGGATCTTCCAGAATGGCTTCCTGACGCTCAGCATCGGTAACCATGTATGGCGACAGGTAGCCCTTGTCGAATTCCATACCTTCGGTGATTTCCAGTTCGGTCTGGGTGGTCGAGGATTCTTCAACGGTGATCACACCGTTGACACCCACGGTATCGAAGGCTTTGGCGAGCAGTTCACCAATTTCGTCTTCACCCGAGGAAATGGCCGCCACGTGGGAGACCATGTCGCCGGAAACTTCCACGGCGTTATCCAGCAGGCGTTGTTGCAGAACTTCTACTGCAGCTTCGACACCTTTTTTGACTTCACCAGGTGCAGCACCGGCAGCAACCAGGCGCAGACCTTCGTTGACCAGAGCCTGGGCAAGAACGGTTGCGGTGGTGGTACCGTCACCGGCGATGTCCTGAGTTTTGGTGGCTACTTCTTTTGCCAGCTGAGCGCCCATATCTTCGAATGGGTCTTCCAGTTCGACGTCGCGAGCAATGGTTACGCCGTCGTTGGTGATGGTCGGTGCGCCCCATGCCTTATCGAGGACAACGTTGCGACCTTTTGGACCAAGGGTGACTTTGACAGTGTCAGCCAACTTGTCCACACCGGCTTGCAGTGCGCGACGAGCATCGTCGTTGAATAGCAGTTGTTTAGCCAACTGTTCTCCTTCGTAGTTCGTTTCGAAAAATACTTACTGAAGCGTCAGGCTTATTTTTCGATGACGGCCAGCACGTCACGAGCGGACAGGACCAAGAATTCCTGGCCACCGTATTTGACTTCGGTGCCACCGTATTTGGAGAACAGCACGACGTCGCCTTCGGCAACGTCAACGGAGATACGTTCGCCGTTATCAGCAACGCGGCCTGGGCCTACTGCGACAACTTTTCCTTCTTGTGGTTTTTCCTGAGCGGTGTCAGGAATAACAAGGCCCGAAGCAGTGGTCTGCTCGGCGGCCAGTGGTTCAACTACGATGCGGTCCTCTAGAGGCTTGATGGAGACAGCCATGAATCTCTCCTACTAAGTAAAAGGTAAATATTGTTCAATGTGCCGGGCAAGCCAACCGTCGTCGCGGGTGCCGGATGGCTGGAACCTAAAGGCTTAGCACTCGCATGCCGCGGGTGCCAATTTCCAACTGTATTCGGCCTTTAGCACTTGGTCAAATAGAGTGCTAATTTCTTACATCATTGCAAAAATACATAAGACATTTATATAATCTCTTTATGTATCCTTCCGACGACGCCGACCAGCCTGACCCAAATCATCTCACCGAGCAGCATCAGAACACCTCAGCTGATCAGCGGCCCCTGGCCAACCAAATCGTCTCGGCGTCGTCACGTTTTGCTCGGGTCGTCACCCAGGTAGCCAACATTGGAATATCTGCGGTCTCAATGCGAGCGCTGGGCTATATCGAACGCCACGGACCACAGCGAATCTCGCACATGGCTAGTTATGAATCCATTTCGCAGCCTGCCATGACCTCTGCGGTGAACCGATTGGCCGATGACGGCTTGGTCGTACGTGAACCCGATCCAGCCGATGCACGAGCCCAACTGGTCGAGCTCACCGATCAGGGACAGCGCATGTTGGATGAGTATCGCAACCAGGTGGCCACAGTCCTCCAACCGATGTTAGAAAACTTCGCCGCAGCCGACTATGCCGTCATTGAGCATGCCGTGGAGTTGTTAGAAACCTTGACCAATGATCTGACGGGAAACGCCTAATTTTCGAAAGAAGCTGATTTGTCATGTCCAGTGCGACCACTGGCCGTTTGATCCACCAGCCCGCCAGCGTATGGGCCATCACCTTTGCAACCGCCGTCTCGTTTGTCGGCATTGGGCTGGTGTCGCCGATTCTGCCAACGATTGCCGAATCCCTAGACGCCACAGCGCTAGAGTCCATGCTGCTGTTCACCTCCTATTTATTTGTCACCGCCTGCACGATGTTCTTTGCCGCAGCGATCTCAGCACGCATCGGTATTCGTACTACCTTGGTCACCGGGTTGATCATCATCGTGGTCTTTGCCAGCATGGCCGGGCTATCCGACACCATCGGGCAGGTCATCGGACTGCGTGCTGGATGGGGGTTCGGCAACGCCTTGTTCGTCACAATGGCACTGGCCGGAATTGTTGGCGCTTCGTCCGGCGGCTCTGCTTCGGCGATCATTTTATATGAGGCAGCCGTTGGTTTTGGGATGGCGCTTGGGCCGCTGGTGGGAGGCACACTGGGAACCATTTCCTGGCGCGCCCCGTTTCTTGGCACCGCAGTACTGATGACGATCGCTGCCACCACCGTCATAGTGTTCGTCAAGCCCCTACCAAAAACCTCCGCGGCCCCGGTGACAGCAGGCTTGCGCGCCCTGAGCAAAAAGCCACTGCTGCTGTGGTCGACCGCCTCGTTCATGGGCAACTTTACGATCGTGTGTCTACTGGCCTACGCCCCGCACGCCGTGGCCACTGCCGCGCAAGCATCCGGGGTCGGGCACTCATCACTGATGCTAGGTGCCGTGTTCTTCGGCTGGGGCACGGCACTGGCGATCTTTTCGTTGACGCTGCCGGCGCCAATGATCAAATACCTCGGCATGGTCCCCGCCATCCTGGTCACACTCACGGTAATGGCCGTGGGCTTCGTGGTCATAGCACTGAATACGCACAGTTTGACGGTCGTGATCATCGGCATTATTTTCTTGGGTGGAACCCAGGGTGCAGCCAATACGATCTTTACCGAAGGGGCCCTGAACGCCACGGATTTGCCACGGCATATTTCGTCGTCAGCGTTTTCTGCATTTCGGTTTTTTGGTGGCGCGATCTTCCCGCTGGTTTCTGCCCCGTGTATTGCCCTCTGGGGCGCACCGGGACCATTTTGGGCCAGTCTAATCGCAGCACTCCTAGCGGTTGCGGCCTTGAGCGTAGGCTATCGGGTCTTACCGTTAGCCCAGCGTCGTCCGGGTGCACTGCTGGCCAAGATGACCGCCCGACGACGCCACTGGGTGGATACACCCGGCCGCTAAGAACCGGGTACGCTGGAGGTTGTGTCTGATTCAACTGCTTCTGAACTTGCCGGCGCTCTGACCCCGGAGGGGTTTAAGCTACTCAATGAGCTGTGGCGCAGCGGTGAGTATGCCAGCGCCGATACGCTCACGCTTGCTGAACGACTTCGTGCCCAGGGCTATGCGCCACCCATCGTGAATTCGGTATTGACACAACTAAAATTACGGACCCAAGCTGCCGCAAAATTTGGGCCCTTCGTTGAACAGATGCTCTTTACCGACGCCGGCCTACAACAGGCCACCTCATTACAGGTTGCCGCACATCATGCACGGCGTTTTGCTCGTGCCGGAGTCGATGAGGTCATCGACCTGGGTTCGGGCCTGGGAGCAGATGCGCTGGCCATCGCCGGGTTGGACATTGCCGTGACCGCAGTCGAAATTGATGAGACTACCGCCGCAGCAACCACAATCAACCTCATGCCGTTTCCACACGCCAGCGTCGAGGTTGCCGATGCGGTGCAATGGGTTCTCGACCACCCCGCCGCCGAGGGCACCGCACGCGGCTACTGGCTGGATCCGGCACGTCGTCAGACCCTCTCGTCGGGCACCGTGCGGATATTTGACCCCGAGGCGTTCTCCCCTCCCCTGTCCTTCGTCGAGGAACTGGCCAACGCCGGCTACCCGTTGGGCGTCAAACTCGGCCCGGCCCTGGCTCACGAGGTCATTCCTGACACCGCTGAAGCCCAGTGGGTTTCCTTGCACGGCAGTGTGGTCGAAGCCGTGTTGTGGTTTAACCTGGCCCAACGTTTGGATGTTCGCCGGGCGGCACTCGTCATTCACGCCACCGGTGCCGCAGAGCTCACATCGTCCACCGACTTTGGCAACTCCCCACAGGTTCCCGTCGCCGGGATTGAGGGCGCCACCGGGTATCTCTATGAACCCGACGGCGCAGTGATCCGCGCCGGGCTGGTCACCGACCTGATGGTCGAACACTTCATGAACGACGATTCGACCAACGCTGCCGCCGCACGGCAACTTGATGAGCACATCGCCTATTTCTGTTCGGATGTCTATCAGGAGACGCCGTTTGCCACCGGCTATCGGATCATCGAAGTGCTGCCCTATAAGATCAAGACGCTGCGTGGGTACGTCAAAGAACACAACGTCACCCGGCTGGATATTAAAAAGCGTGGCGTCGATGTCTCACCGGAAGAGTTACGACGCACACTGATGCAAGGACGCAATACCAAAAAACCGGCATCCGGTGAACACCTGACCCTGGTGCTGACACGAGCCGGCGATGCCCGCTATGCAATCGTCGTCCAACCGATCTAGCGCACCTAGCGCTGTTTACCCAAGACCTGCAGGAGTGCAGCAATCACTTCGGCCTGTCAGCCAGCGGCTGCTATTTCCGGGACAATATTGCGCCTAAATATATGACGACGGCGTGCCCTGCATCAAGCCGATGGTTTTGCCATCTCACACGCTCACCAAGGTTGTTGTGATGCGCGACACGACGCCGTGGTTTACCATGGAAGCAACCACGGTGTCCTAGTCATGGAGGTCTTCGGCATGAGTATCCCATCATCTTCTGAGCACACGAATCCGGGCGTCGTCGTTGGCTTCGACGGATCACCGCATGCCATTGACGCTCTGTATTGGGCGGCTCAGACAGCCGCCTTGCGCAATGCGCCCTTGACGGTCGCCTCAGCATTTGTGTTTCCATATAGCGATTACATCCGCAGCATGTCGGGAGCCCAGGTCGAAGATCCAGCCCGCCGGCTGGCCGAAGACAAACTCGCTGAGGCACGGAAGCTCCTAGCAGAGCAGCGCTACCCGGGTGAGGTCTCCTATCGAGCGCTCATAGGAGACGCGACCGATTGGTTGGTCAAATTATCTGCCGATGCCCAACTGATCGTGGTGGGCCGCCGCGGCCTGGGCAAGTTCTGGGGTCGTGTACTGGGTTCGGTTGCCTCAGCCCTGCCCGCTCACGCACATTGCCCCACCGTGATCGTCTACAGCGCAGACGATGATGATGTGGAAACCAAAGGCATTGCAACCACTCCGGATACCCGGCCGGTTGCGGTGGGGGTCGATGGTTCCGACCACGCTCGTAGTGCAGCGCTGGTGGCCGCCCACGAGGCGAAGCGGCTCGGCGTCACCCTGGAACTCATTCAGGCTCAACCCCACTTCACGGGTACCTCGACCGTGTGGTATTTGGCTTCGAACGAGAAAATGGAGCAACAGATTCACGAGGACATGATGAGCTCGTTGATGTCCGAAATGCAGTTCTTACAACACGAGGTTCCCGGGGTCGAGATCTCACCGGTGGTCCAGCGAAAAATACCGGCCGAAGCCATGATTGACTGCACAGAACGTGCCCAATTGACCGTCCTGGGCACTCGCGGTCATGGCGGATTCGCCAGTCTGTTGCTGGGATCGGTTTCTCGAACCACCCTGTCGCATGCTCGCGGAACTGTGATGATCGTCCCGTTAGCAAAGAAGTGACATTGATTCCATGACACCACGTGCTGCAAGAAGCCCTGATCCCGACGATGAAGATGCACTGTCAGAGGTGAGCGTGGGGCCGCTGACACCCCACAACGAGACCGTGTTACTGGTCGACTATGACCCAACGTGGCCGGCCATCTTTGCAACAGAACAACAGCGTGTGCTGGAATCGCTGGGCGATACGGCAGTCGCGGTGGAACATGTTGGGTCGACAGCGGTGCCGGGGCTCATGGCAAAACCGATTATCGATATCGTGCTTGCGGTGCACGATTCAGCCGATGAAACCAGCTATGTGCCAGCATTGGAGGACATCGGTTATACCTTGCGGATTCGCGAACCGGACTGGTTTGAGCATCGAGTACTCACACGCCAACACCCTGCCGTGAACCTGCACGTGTTCACGGCAGGCGCCTCTGAGATGACCCGCATGCTCCGGTTTCGTGATCACCTACGCCGTCATCCGGCAGACCGTGAACGCTATGCTGCAGCTAAGCAGGGGCTAGCGCGGCGTACGTGGCGCTATGTTAATGACTACGCCGATGCCAAAGACGACGTTATTGCCATGATTCAGGATGCGATGACACCGGAGCGCTAGGCACCTGATGCATGTCAGGCGTGGGGTTAGAAGTAGACGGCAAGCGGCCCGTCGACGTCGTCGATAATACGCACCGAGGTACCGAAAATTTCGGTCAGAACCGAGGACTTCATGGTGTCTGCGCACGTGTCGAAATGCGTCACCTGGCCGTCATTCATGGCCAGAATATTGTCTGAGTACCGCGACGCGAAGTTAATGTCGTGCATCACCACAATTACGGTGCGGCCCAGATCATCGGCTGCAGCGCGCAACTGGCGCATCATCTGTACCGAGTGGCTCATGTCCAGGTTGTTCAGCGGTTCGTCCAAGAACACATATTCAGTATCCTGTGCCAGCACCATGGCGACATAAGCCCGCTGTCGCTGTCCACCGGAGAGTTCATCCAAATACCGGTCCTGCAACGCCCGAAGGTTTAAGAAATCTAAGGCCTCATTGATGTGGCGTTCGTCTTCAACCGTGAGGCGCCCACGCGAATGCGGGTAGCGTCCAAAGCCGATCAGCTGACGGACGGTGAGTCGAGTGACGAAGTGGTTTTCCTGACGCAGGATGGCCAGTTTTTTGGCGACGTCGTTGGATTTCGCTTTGGCCACATCCAAACCGCCCACAGTGATGCGTCCGGCATCGGGAGTCAGGAGGCGACCCATCATGGTCAGCACGGTTGATTTGCCTGCGCCGTTGGGGCCAACCAGCGAGGTGATGCCACCGGATGGGATCTCCACGTTGATGGGTCCGATAGTGGTTTCGCCCGCATAGGTTTTCGTGACGTTTTCCAGGGTAATCATAGCCGCCCCTTCCGCATGATGACGATAAGAAATACTAGTCCACCGATCAACTCGACGATGATGGTCACCGCACCCTGGGCGTAAAAAATATGCCGCAAGACAAAATATGCGCCAGTCAGCAGAACATATCCCAGCAGAAACGCCAGCGGAAAGACTGCTTTATGGCTGTAGGTGTCGGCAATCGAATACGCCATGGTGGCGACCAAAAAGCCCAGGAAGGTCATGGGGCCCACCAGCGAGGTGGTCATGGCCATGAGGATGGACACCGCGATGAGCACTTTGATCAACTCGGTGCGGTGCGTCAAGCCCAGGTTTGTTGAAACTGCCGAGCCCAAGGACAGGGTGTCCAGGCGGCGAGAATTGAGCCACAACCAAATGCCCACTATGACGACGATGGGCACCGCATACGGTAAGTATTCGGTGCTGGCATTGGAGATGTTGCCCATCAGGCGCGCGGTGAGGATGTCGAATTCGTTGGGGTCGAGCATACGCTGCATAAATGTGGTCAGCGATGCCAGCCCGGCTCCCATCACCACCCCGACCAGCAGCATGGTGTGTACGTTGGTGAATTTTGATCCCAGGAGCCAGGTGTAGAGCAACGTGGCAAAGGCGACCATCACCACGACCTGGAAGAAGTACGAGACAATCCCGCGGGTCAGTGTTGCACCGATGGCGCCCATAAAGAACACTGCGGCCGTATTGATCAGGCCATAGAGTGCCTCGAACCCAAGGATCGAAGGGGTGACAATGCGGTTTGCCGTGACCGTGTGAAACGCAACAGTTGCAAATGAATGGGCTAGCGCTACCACGGCGATGACCACAACCGAGACCACACGGGATTCGGCGATCTTCCAGAACCCTTCACTGCCAAATGGCATGGGGTTGCCGTAAACGATTGTGGCGATGGTCAGCCCGATGGCGGCGATGATCAAGCCGATGAGCGAGAACAGCCACCGGCGGTGGTGTTTGGGGTTGACGAAGTTTGATGTGCGTTCAACGGATATGGCGGTTGTGCTAGCCACGGCGCCCCCTTCTGACGATGAGGTAGACGAACACGGTAGCACCCAGTACTCCCAGAATCATCGACACGGGGATCTCAAAGGGCATGATGATCGTTCGGCCAATGATATCGGTCAGGGTAATCACCACGATGCCCACCATTACGACCCAGGGCAGGTTAGTCCGTAGGTTATCCCCTCGAAACATCGACACGATGTTGGGAACGACTAATCCTAAGAATGGCAGTGAGCCGACAACCACAGAGACGACGCCGGTGGTGACGGCGATGATCGAAATACCTACGATCATCACAGTGCGATAGTTCAATCCCACGGAGGTGGCGATTTCCTCGCCCAGTCCGGCAACAGTGAAGCGATCGGCAATAAAGTACACAAGGATCGTGGTGATTGCCACGATCCACAGCAGCTCGTATCGTCCTCGGGTCACTCCGGTAAAGGAACCGGCAAACCAGATGCCGAGGTTTTGCAGCATATCGGTCTGCAGGGCAACAAAGGTTGACACCGACCCGACGACGGCGCCTAGCATGAGCCCCACGATGGGCACGACCAGCGATGACTTCAGGGCCACGCGCTGTAAGAAGGCGAAGAAGATTAAGGTGCCGACCAGGGCAAAAACTATCGCGATGACCATGCGCAGCAACAGCGATGGCTGCGGAATGAAGATATAGGTGAGAATGAGCCCCAGTCCGGCCCATTCGATGGTGCCGGTGGTGGAGGGTTCCACGAACCGGTTTTGGGTCATCAGCTGCATAATCAGTCCGACGACCGCCATGGATGCCCCGGACAGAATCAAGGCAAGCGTGCGGGGGACGCGAGTAATAAAGAACATCTCGCGTCCGCCCTCAGAGCTCAGATCATAAACCCCGATAAATAGTGAAGCGATGACCAGGCTGATGGTGACCATCAGCCCGATCAGCAACGGCCATGTGCGTGACCAAATTCCTGGTTTTTTCGATACGTCGATCGATGGCACGACCCCGGTGGGGCGAGTTTGGGAAAGTTTCGTCACGCAGAGCCTTTTATACTATTCCGACCACTTATCAGCCAGCTCGTTGAGGACAGTGGTGTAGTTCTGGATGTCCTCAGCCACATAGAAGTCAGCTGGCATGTAGTAGATATTATCGTTTGCTACCGCAGGTACATCCTGCAGTGCTTCAGATTCTTCAATGAGTTCCTTGGCGCCAGCGGAAGTACCGTCACCTACGGCAGCGTCGCGGTCCATAACAATCAAGAAGTCTGGGTTAGCCGAGGCGATGGCTTCAACCGAGATGTCGTCACCCTGGTGGTCGGTTGAACCTTCGTCATCAAGCGCTGGGGTCAGTTCAAGGATGTCATACAGTGGGCCGATCGCGCGACCCGTGGTTGGGGCCGCGTAGTTGATGTCGCCACCCGAGGTGACGAGTCCGGTCACAGTGACTTCCGAGTCATAGGCTTCTTTGGCACGGTCGAGTGCTTCGTCGAAATCAGCGATCAGGGTTTCGGCGTCATCTTGGTGTCCGAAGACTTCACCGAGCAGAGTGATCTGGTCACGGAACTCTTGGTCGATAGCCCCGGATTCGGTGTCAATGTCGGTGTCGACAATTGGGACACCTTCATCAATGGCCTCGGCGATGGCTTCGCCGTGCTGGCTGAATCGCTGGCCGTTGATTACAAGATCAGGCTGGGCCGCGGTGACCAGTTCCATGTTTGGTTCACGGTGGTTGCCGATGTTGAGAATGTCTTCGTTCTGCGTGTATTTTTCCAGAACGGGTTGGTCAGTTGCCATCAGGTCAACTGGAGCAGCGGACAGATCGATGTCCCACTCTGCCAAGGTACGGAATACGCGGTTATCGGTGGCAATAACCGACTGGGGTTCTGTTGGAACAGTAAGGGCGGTACCGGCCATGTCGGTTACTTCAACAGTTGCAGCGTCGCCACCGTTGCTTTCAGCTTCCGCAGTGTCGTCTGAGTTTGCGGTGCCGCAGGCGGAAAGGCCGAGGGCGCCAACCGCAAGCAGGGCGGCTACACGATAACGTGTCAGTCCAAAATTTTTCACGTTCAGTCTCCAAATGACAGAGTAAAATAACAGATTAGCACTCTTGTGCACTTAGGCACGCCTAAGCTAACAATTGATCAGTTTAGGCAGCCTGCATCAATTAGCGCAAGGTGAACTGCCGTTATTCAAATCACACTCAAGCACCCCGTCCCGCAAGTTGCACCAAAATGCAACCAATGCCTCTCAGACAAGGCTATCTAGTTGACTTTATGGATATCAGCGAGAGATAGCCGCGCCATCAGCCTTCTGCCCGTGTGACCTAGCGCTCGACACAATTGGGTAACGTTCGTTGTTGGCCGATGATTTGCGACGGATTTTCCGCTGCAATATTACGCGTGCGTATATCGCGTCCGGCCCGAAATAGATGCTCTAACGTTTCGTAAATGACCATCAGGGAGTTATCAGGAAATATGCGGCAGACTCACGACATCCGACAGCACTGTCATGGCATGGTGCCCGGTACGATTGGTGGAAAGATAAAGTAGAGAGGCTTCAAGGTGCGCTTGGAATTTGCAAAGTCTGCCCAGTCGACCGTTGGGATCGAATGGGAGCTTGGGCTTGTGGATAGTGCCACCGGCCAGTTACGCAATGTTAGCGATGACATTCTGGCAAATCTTAATGTTCCTTCGGATGCGCCATTCCAGATTGTTGGCGAGTTTATGCTCAACACGTTGGAATTGGTCACCGGCGTGTGCCAAAACGTTGGAGAGGGACTAGACCAGCTGGCCACCGCGGGACAACATATTCTTGATTTGATCGCAGATGACGAGCTGACCCTATTTTCACAAGGCACGCACCCTTTTGCCAACCCGTTCCAAGAACGAGTCTCATCTGGGTATCGCTACCGGAAGCTGCTGGACCGCACCCAGTACTGGGGTCAGCAAATGCTGATCTATGGGGTGCATGCTCACATCGGGCTGGACCACATTAATAAAGCGATGCCAGCACTCAATTATCTGATTCAGTACTATCCACATATGCTGGCGCTGAGTGCTTCTAGCCCCTACTGGGTTGGTTACGACACCGGCTATGCCTCACAGCGCACGTTGCTGTTCCAGCAGTTACCTACCAGCGGTTTGCCGTTTCAGTTCTATGACTGGGCCGACTATGAAAACGTCGTCGACCACTTATCCACCGTCGGGGTCATTGATGACGTCACCGAGATCCGATGGGATATCCGTCCGGTGCCCCGATACGGCACCATTGAACAGCGGGTATGCGATGGAGTGTCCACCCTGCAGCAGGTGGGAGCGATTACCGCGCTGACCCAATGTTTGGTGCACGAAGTTGTCGGCGGTGACGTCGAAGCGCTGGAACACGTCGATATTTTGCCACCTTGGTATGTGCAGGAAAATAAGTGGCGCGCGGCCCGCTATGGTCTAGAAACCATCGCCATTATCGATGCGGCAGGCACAGAGATGTTGGTGACCGATCACCTGGAACTGGTGTTAAACCGCCTTGAACCCATCGCCGATCAACTGGGATGTGCAAAGGAGCTGCAATGGGTCGAAGACATGTTGCGTGCCGATAATTCCGCAGCCCAACAGCGCGTTCAGACGCAGTCGAAGTTCGGCCAGAGGCTGTCTCAGCAGCAGCTGACCGAACTGGTGTTGAGGTCTGCCACGGAGACCGTAGGTTCGATCCGCAACTGGTAGACCCGTTGTCCGCGTTCGCAGCCGTGCAGCTGGTGTGTGGTTTAGACGCTGACCAGGTTGACCGATTGGGTCGGATCAGCTGAAAAATTCATGGGCGATGGCTCGACTGCATCCGCGACAAGTTGCGCGCCCAGTGCGGCAACCATCGCACCATTATCCGTGCACAGATTGATCGGTGGAATGGTCAAGCCAATACCAGCGGCCTCAGTGCGTTCTGTCAGCAAGGCTCGCAATCGAGAGTTTGCCGCCACTCCCCCGCCCAGCAGAATGTGGTCGATGCCGTGTTCGGTTGCTGCCAAAACTGCCTTATGCGTGATGACGTCAGCCACCGCCTCCTGGAAGGATGCAGCGATATCGTTTGCCGGAACGTTCATGTCGCGTAGTTCAAATTGTTCCACGGCACGAGACACAGCGGTCTTGAGGCCGGAAAATGACCAGTTGTAACGATCTTTGCCCGGTTCCTCGGCGTTACCCATGAACTTGGGGGCAGTTAGCCCACGTGGGAATTTGAAGGCCGTGGGATTGCCCTGGCGTGCCATCTTGTCGATCACCGGGCCACCGGGGTATCCGGCGCCGATCAGTCTGGCGACTTTATCGTAGGCTTCCCCTGCCGCGTCGTCGATTGTGGAGCCCAAGAGTTCAACGTCGGAGGTGAGCGAGTTGATCTTCAACATTTCGGTGTGCCCACCGGATACCAACAGCGCACCGAGTTGGTTGACGTTGTGGAGGTCAGCGCCGACGTCGTCGAGAAAACCCACGCCAATGTGGGCGATGAGGTGGTTGATGCCATAGAGCGGTTTGCCGGTGGCTACTGCCAGGGCTTTAGCACCGGCGACTCCGACCATCAGGGCCCCGGCGAGTCCGGGGCCGGCGGTGACGGCGATGGCATCGACGTCGTCGAGGGTGATGTTGGCTTCGGCTAAGGCGGCATCCAGCACGGGTAAAAATTCGGTGACGTGTGCGCGGGCGGCGATTTCGGGGATGACACCGCCGAAGGCCACGTGTTCGTCCATGGATGATGCGACCTGGTGAGCCAGCAGGGTGGTCCCGGATACGATGCCGATGCCGGTTTCATCGCACGAGGTTTCGATCCCTATCACGATCGGGGATGTCATGTTACTCCTTGGTCCTGCTGGATGTTTGTGGTTCGCGCAGGTGTTTGCGCATGATCCAGGCGTCTATTCCGCCAGGATAATACTTGGGTCTGGTGTGGATATGGGTGAATCCGTTGTCGGCATAAAGCCGTTGGGCGGTGTGGTTGTCTGCCCGAACCTCTAACAGCATGTCTTTGGCGCCCAGCGTCCAGGCGGTGCGGATACACCAGATGAGCAGGGCTGCGCCGAGTTTTTTGCCGGTGTGGTCGGGGTGGATGCCGATGGTGGTGATGTCAGCAAATGGGGGGCCAAACATGACCCCGGCGAAACCGACAAGGTCTTGGTTATGGGTGATGGCCTGGTAGAAACTGTGTGGGTTGGCGGCGATGGATGCTTGGTATTCGGCTTCGAAGAGTTGGTAGGACCAGGCGTCCGGGCCAAAGATTAGGGCATCTAGTTGGGTGATCTCGGTGAGATCCGCAGCCGTCCAGGTGCGCTGGGTGTAGCCGGGTGGCAATTGCAGTGGTGCTGGCGAGTTCATTGACGCAATTGCTTTGGGATCTGGGCGTCGTGGCCGCGCAAGTACTGCGGTTCCACCGGCAACAGTCCCCATCCGCGACGAAGCGCCAGAGCGCCGTAGGCTGCGATATCGGCGGCATCCGGTACGGCGTCGGTGGAGTTGGTCATGCCGTAGAGGTGTTGTGGATATAGGCCTGCGCCGGCGCCGTAGACGGGCAGTTCGGTGACCTCGGATGGGTCGGTGACAAAGGGGCCGTGGAGGCGCTGGGATTGGCCGCCGATGTTGTCGTAGTGGGCCCAGTAGACCTCTTTGCGGCGGGCATCGGTGGCGACAATGAACTCTTCGACCCCGCTGCGGAAAGCTTCGGGGGCCACCCGGTGGGCCAGCCCATCGAGGCTGAGGACTCCGTGGGCCGGGATGTCCCAGGTGTGGGCCAGGGTTTGGGCGGTGACGATGCCTGCGCGCAGGCCGGTAAAGGGGCCGGGGCCGACACCAACAAAAATGCCAGCCAGACCCTGTGGTGCCGTTGGGTCGAGTCCGGCGTCGGTGAGTACCTCGGTGATGAATCCGGCTAGGACTTCTGAGTGGTTGCGTTGGGAATCGGTGGCCCGGTGTGCCACGATCTGGTCGTCGCGCAGGATGGCCGCCGAGGCGGTGGCGGAGGTGTCGAGCGCTAAAAATATTTGGCTCATGTCAACTGGATTCCTTCCCAACGTTGCCCGTGCCCGGTGATGATCGCCGTGCGGGGTTCTTCGACGTCGTCGTCCGAAAAATCGGTGATCAGTTCGTCGGAGGTCGCACCACGGCGAATGAGTTCAATGTCCAGGTAGGCATCAGTCAGGGCTTCGGCGGTGCCGCGGCCCCATTCCACGACGACCACGGAGTCTGCCAGCCAAGATTCCAAATCGAGGCTGGCGAGTTCGTCGGCAACGGTGATGCGGTAGGCGTCGACGTGGACGAGGTTCAGGCCGTCGTCGGGATGATTGTGGTGACGGGCCAGGACAAAGGTTGGCGAGGTGATGGGGGCGGTAATGCCCAGCGCCCTGGCCAGTGACTGGGTGAAGGTGGTTTTGCCGGCGCCGAGTTCGCCGGTCAAAATAATGACGTCGCCGGCACGCAGCTGTTGACCAACGGCAACGGCGAGACGTTGGGTGTCCATAAGGTTGGCAAGTTCTATTTCCTGGTGCACCATTACACCCACTGTTTGTGCACTCGGGGCACCCGGCAACCAATGCGAGTGACGAGTTCGTAGTTAATGGTGCCGGCCGCGATAGCCCAGGCGTCCGAGGAGATCCCAGATTTTTCGCCAAACAGTTCGACTTCAGCACCAACGGGTGCGGTGGTTACGTCATTGCGATCGGTTTGCAGATCGACGACGAATTGGTCCATGGCGATCGTGCCGGCAACACGGTAGAACTTGCCCTCGATCCATACCGGTGCCCCGACGGCGGTGCGCGGCACACCGTCGGCATAGCCGGCGGGTATCAGTGCCAGTCGGGTGGGCAGTTCGCAGCGGTAGGCATAACCGTAGGACACCCCGGTGCCCACATCGGCGGGTTTGTTATTGGCTACGGTGGTACCAAAGCTCATGACCGGGCGCAGCCCGAGATCTTCGGCGGTGCGATCGGGAAATGGGCTCAGCCCGTAGATGGCCACCCCGGCCCGGACCATATCCAGGTGGGTATCGGGGCGTGACAGCAGGGCCGGTGAGTTGGCCACGTGTCGCACATCCACGGTCAGACCGTGCTTGCGCGCGGTTTCTACGGACTCGTGGTAGAGGCTCAGTTGGGCATCAACATCGGCGTCGCCGTCTGGGTCATCGGCGTTGGCAAAGTGGGTAAAGACGCCCACGACCCGCAGGATGCCTGCTTGTTGGAGTTCGGAGGCGCGCTTGCACAGGTCATCCCAGATTTCGGGTACCGCTCCGTTGCGGGATAGGCCGGTGTCAATTTTCAGGTGAACGCGAGCCGGCAGATCGGCATTGCGCGCGGCTTGGGCCACAGCTTCAAGTTCTGGGCCTGAGACCCCAATGTCGATGTTGTGTTCGATGGCCGCATGAAATGGTGTTTTGATCGTGTGCAACCAGGCCAACAGGGGCGCGGTGATACCGGCTTCGCGCAGTTTCAGGGCCTCGGTGATGTGGGCGGTGCCCAGCCAGGTGGCACCGGCGGCTATCGCAGTTTGGGCGACTTCTACCGCACCGTGGCCGTAGCCGTCGGCTTTGACCACGGCCATCACCTGGGCAGGCTTGACCCACTGGGCGATGGTGTGAATATTATGCGCCAACGCCGAGTGATCGATGGTCACCCAGCGTTCCGGTTCTGAAGTCCAACATGTAGCCATAGTGACGTTTATTATTCCAGATCTTGCCGTTTTGCTTGACGAATGTAATGTTCCAGCGTGCTCACCACGACGCCGCCGTCGCGGGCTGCCAGTTCACCGGCCATTGAGTGTAGTCGCACTCCGGCACTGAGTGTGTGAAAGAGACGTTGCATAAAGTCGTGGTCTTCGGGCCGCAGTCGCGACAGCCCGGCCCCCAGTATTCCGGACAATGTGTCGCCGGTTCCTGCGGTGGCCAGTTCTGGGGTGCGCCCCGGATGCACACTGCGGATGCCATGCGGACCAAACACATATGTGGTGGCTGATTTCAGCACGATCCAGGTGTCAAAGCGTCGCGCGAATTCTGCAGCCTGGTCGACGACGGAATGCTCGGCAAGATCCGGTGCCAGGCGTTGTGTCAGACGCCGCATCTCACCTACGTGTGGGGTCAGCACCAACGCCGCAAATCCTAGCTCAAATACCTCGGCTTGCAGCACGTCGAGCCCAGAGGCATCGACTAAGACTGGAATCTGTAGCCGTAGTGCTGCCTGGAGTGCCGCACCGGTGGCATCTTTGGCGCGCATCGTCTCCCCGAGTCCGGGCCCAATCACAACGGCAGTTGCTTTATCCGTAAGTTGGTCTGCAACTACAGCCTGCGGGTTGGCGCTGATAACTTTATCGGCAACCGTTTTGCCGCGGGGCGGTTCAGCCACCAGGCTGATGTACCCGACCCCGGTCGCGGCTGCAGCATTGACCACCAGCACGGCCGCGCCAGGATATTCTGCCGATCCGGCCACCACACCCAGCACCCCGCGCGAATATTTATGCACATCCCAGGCAGGTGTCCCATAGCTTTTCGCAACGTCGGGGATTTCTGCAATCCACCACGGGTGATCAATGGCTGCCAGTTGGTCGTTGATCCCGATGTCGACGACGCGAATCGTGCCGCTGTGTTGACTTCCAGCTTCAGCAAACAGTCCCACCTTGGGGCCGGCAAAGGTCACAGTGAGATCAGCTGCTAGCGCTGCCCCCGGGATGTCGCCGGTATCGGCCAGGACGCCAGATGGAATGTCACAGGCGATGACTGCGGCTGTTGCCGGAATACTGAGATGATTCGTCGCCAGGTAACCGGGCAGATCAAAGCTGCCGGAAAATCCGGTACCTAATACCCCGTCGATTACCGCGGCAGTATCGGTAGGAATCTTATCGACGATGCGACCACCGGCACGGCGAAATGCGGCAAGGCCTTCCGGATGTAGATCAGTTGGGGTCGTATTGATGGGGATGGCGGCAATGGCGATGCCGCGTTTGGCGAGAAAACTGAGCGCCCACAGGGTATCGCCACCGTTATTGCCTTTTCCGATCAGCCCGATGACTCGGCTGCCGTACGTTTGGGCGCGGGTTGCAAGCAGTTGAAAGGTGTGGTGTGCGAGGCCCCATGCGGCGCGACGCATCAGGACCGGACCGTCACCGGCTTCCAGTCGCGGCTTCTCGGCCGCGCGTATCTGAGCTCCGGTATAGCAGCGGCGCATTAGCCCTCGGCAACAACCATGGCGGTGGCCCAACCGCCGTCGTGGGACAAGGACAGATGCCAGCGTCGGACGCCTTTGGCTTCGGCGATGTCGGCAACGGTGCCGGTGACTACAACGTAGGGCACACCGGATGCTTCGCGACCGATTTGACAGTGTTGCCAGTTCATACCGGCGGGAGCGGACAGGGCTTTGGCAACGGCCTCTTTGGCAGCAAATCGAGCCGCCAGAGACTGCAGGCTCAATTCGCGTTCAGCTGGAGTAAACAGACGCTCACGAAGTTTCGGAGTCCGTTCCAGCTGTCGCTCAAAGCGCGCAATGTCAACCATGTCCACACCTATGCCAATGATCATGATGTGTAGTCTACCGGTTCTTCTCGGGCAGTTTGCGATGTTGTGATTCGTAACTTCGGATTCTGTCGTATTTGTCGTAGGACATCTGCAATGAGAATAATCACGGCTACCCAGACCAAAATGAACCCGATCCAACGGCCCGTTGACATGGCCTCATGGAAGACGAAATACCCGAAGAGAAATTGCGCGATGGGTGCAATGTATTGGAACATGCCCACCGTAGATAGCGGCAAGCGAGCCGCAGCTGCGGCAAATAACACCAGCGGGATAACGGTGACTAATCCCACGACCGGCAGGGTGACACTTTGCACGGTATCGAATGTTTCAAATACACCAATGCCTCCGGCGGTACCCAGTAGTCCCATTGAGGCCAGGATCAGCCACACGGTTGAGGGCACCGATAACCATAGGGTTTCGACGGTGAGCCCGGTGAGTGAATCTACCGACGGCCCGGTTTTATTTTTGACCAGGCTATAAAACGCAAATGAGAACGCCAGCGTCAGGGAAATCCACGGCAAGCGGCCATATTCCACGGTCAATATAATCACAGCGATGAATGACACGATCACCGCTGCCCACTGTAAGGCTCGCAACCGTTCTTTGAGAATCACAACCCCCAGTACGATGGTGACCACCGGGTTGATGAAATAGCCTAACGAGGCCTCCAGCACGCGGTTCGTTGCCACCGCATAAATATACATGGCCCAGTTGATCACGATGAGGTGTCCGGCCAAGATGAGCAGCAAATGATCACGTCGGGTCTTCATCGCGGTGCCCAAACGCTTCCAGGCCCCACGCATACACGAGATAGCAACTAGGGTGACGCCAAGTGCCAAAACTACGCGCCATGCCAGTAGGTCAACGGGATGGGCTGTCATGTAATAGGCGAACACGATCGGGAGCACGCCCCATAAGAGATATGCCAAGAATGCTTGGATATATCCGCTGTTGCGCGTAGGCGTGGCCGGCTGCTCTTGTGGCTGTTTCACCGATCTCCTTATTCCAAACTCTGTTAATTACCCTTGCCGGTAGCTAAGCTGGATATGAATAATTGTCTTCTATCGGGCCTGATGAGCCATAATGATGAGGTGAATTTCCACATTCGTGATGCGACCAGCTCTCCTGCAGGGGCCCCCGATTCACCGAATACCCCGGTGAGTCCGGTAACTGAGCCCATCAATTTTGTGGGTTCACCGCCGGTCGAGCCACAGCAGTCGTACTCGCCGTTTATTGAACTTGACCGTGCTACGTGGTCAAGACTAGCCCACGAGCTAGAACAACCTTTCGACCAGTCTGATGTCGAGAGACTTCGGGGACTGGGAGATCAACTGTCGCTGACCGAAGTCGCTGAGGTCTATCTCCCGCTGTCCCGCCTGCTAAGCATCTACGTCGAAGCCTCGGCCAAACTCCGCGAAGCTTCCAATAAATTTCTCGGTGAGACCACGCGTCGCACCCCATTTGTCATTGGGGTTGCCGGCTCAGTGGCGGTGGGCAAGTCTACGATTGCCCGCGTGCTGCAGGAAATGTTGCGTCGCTGGCCCAACACCCCACGGGTGGAGTTAGTGACCACAGATGGTTTCCTCTATCCCAATGCCGAGCTCCGTCGGCGGGGTTTGATGGAGCGCAAAGGGTTCCCCGAGTCATTCGACCGCCGCCGTTTGCTACGTTTCGTCTCCGATGTCAAAGCTGGCGTTCCGGAAGTGCGTGCACCGATGTATTCTCACCTGACCTACGACATTGTGCCCAATCAACAGATTGTGGTGCGTCGTCCAGATGTCTTGATTGTCGAAGGGCTCAACGTGTTGGCCCCACCGCGGCCACGTTCCGATGGCACCTCTGGTCTATCGGTATCTGACTTTTTCGACTACTCCATCTATGTCGATGCCCCGCACGAAGCGGTCCGCAGCTGGTACGTCAAGCGATTCATGAAACTCCGTTCGGGCGCCTTTGCCAACCCAGATTCCTACTTCCACCGCTATGCGGCTCTGACCGATACGGAAGCCATTAAAACTGCCACCGGTATTTGGGATCGGATCAACGGACCGAACCTGATTCAAAACGTCTTACCCACTCGGGGCAGAGCTAAACTAGTATTGACCAAGAACGCAGACCACTATGTCAGACGCGTCCTTATGAGGAAAATCTAAGCATGCCCCGTAGCACCACTGTGACTGTTACCGCTGCAGCGGTCACCTTGGCCTGCCTTGGAGCAAGTATTTTTGTCTCCCCGCCCGTGGTTGCTGAGACCATGGGACGCCCGGTGCAAGAATTTTCACCGCTAAAACCAGAGACATATCCAGTGGCGTCAAGCCGTGACGAGGACATGAACCTGCCGGTTGCACATGATCGCGAACAGTCCATCGCCACCGAGTCGTCGACCTCCTCGACGACGACGCTTTCATCGCCACAGTCATCAGAGCCTGTCCCCCGGCAGATCGATGAGGTCACACTCACCCCGGTGACGGCAGACGAGGAGCGCTCAAGCACGAGCAGCAAACCCTCCCCGGCCAAGAGCACACCTGCTCTACCAAAAATTGAAGTAGCGCTGCCCGAGTCAACTGCACCCGCCTCAACGGATGAGGATACACAGGATACATCGCATATCCCACAGGACCTGGAATCCCCGGATTCGATGACGGTTATCGTCAATAAACTGCGTCCCCTGCCTGCTGACTATGAACCGACGGATCTGGTGGAGCTACCCGCCCAGTTCGGTGCAGGTGCTCCCATGCTGCGCGAAGTAGCTGCAGAGGCAACGCAAGCGATGTTTGAAGCTGCCCAACAGGATGGCATCAACCTGACAGTCATCTCAGCGTATCGATCGTATGACTACCAGACCGAGCTGTATGACAACTACGTTCGCCAATACGGCACGACGAACACCAATGAGATGTCTGCTCGACCAGGATTTTCCGAGCATCAAACGGGATTAGCACTTGATGTTGATACCCCGGGCGGTCAGCACACCCTGAAACAAAGCTTTGGTGAAACCCCAGCCGGTCAGTGGTTGGTTGAGCGGGCTCATGAGTTTGGGTTTGTCATTCGCTACCCCGAAGACGAGCACGAATACACGGGTTTTTCCTACGAACCATGGCATTTGCGCTACTTCGGTGAACAATATGCACAGCATATTGTCGAGCATTCTGGCGTTGCAGAACGCGAATTTGAATTAGATCCAGCGCCGGATTACCAAGAGTAGAACCATCATGAGGCATATCTCATACTCTGATGATAGGTCTGACCTTATACTGTGAATCATGCTCAAGGGATTTAGAGACTTCTTAGCGCAGGGCAATGTCATGGACCTTGCCGTTGCTGTAATCATTGGTGCCGCCTTCACACAGGTCGTGACCGCTCTGACGGACTCAGTCTTGATGCCGCTGATCTCCGCGCTCGTCGGTTCGCCGAATTTCGATGATTTCGCCAAGATCACCCTCAACGGCAACGAAATCGCGTTCGGGGTGCTGTTGACCGCGATCGTAAACTTCTTGTTAGTTGCGGCAGCTGTTTACTTTGCCATTGTTACCCCGATGAATAAGCTCATCGCAATGCGTAAGCGCGAGGAAGAAGACGAAGAAGTAACTCCAGAAGAGATTGCGTTGCTGCGTGAAATTCGCGATGCTTTGGCAAATCGTCCACGCGTCTAAAACTTCTCACACCAGAAAAGACACGTCAGCCGTCCGGTAGGTCATCGGACGGCTGGCGTGTCTTCAACTAGAGATTCGGGATGCACGGCATCCAGTTATACGGTGGATTCTCACAGACTGGAATAGCCATCAGGCCCATGGCTAACGCTGCGGCAACCACTCCAGCTAATACTAAGATGCCAAAGACTATGAGCCGTCGAGCTGTCAGGTTTTCTGGCGGGTCTGCTGAGACATCCTGCGGGTCGTGCCCCGCAAGCACGTTGGCTTCCCGATGGAACTCATCGACGTCGCGACGGAAGTATCCTTCGGCTTCGCGCAACTCTTCCTCGGTGGGGCGCTCGTCAGGTGAACTCACAGCGATAGGTTTTCTGACACCACGCTCGCCAGCAGTTGGGCCTGGGATTCTGCGGTGTCCTTGTCAGCGGCTTCGACCATGACGCGGACCACTGGTT
Source organism: Enteractinococcus helveticum (assembly GCF_001657475.1). Classification (GTDB taxonomy): domain Bacteria; phylum Actinomycetota; class Actinomycetes; order Actinomycetales; family Micrococcaceae; genus Yaniella; species Yaniella helvetica. The sequence continues at coordinate 232,101 of NZ_LXEY01000022.1, read as the reverse complement.
CGGTACCCGATGGGCGCAGCAGTACGCGTCCCGTTTCGCCAAGTTGGGTCTCGACTTTGGCAACCGCCTCGGCAACAATGCCATTATTGCCGACCCCATCTTTGTCGACGTCTTTGACGTTGATCAACACCTGTGGCAGTCGCGTCATCACTTCTGATACCTCAGCCAGGGTCTTATTGGTTTCTTTCAAACGCGCGGCAAGGTGCAGGCCGGTCAAAATCCCGTCACCGGTAGTGGCCCATTCAGAGAAGATAATATGGCCAGACTGCTCGCCACCCAGCGAGTAGTCTTTGGCGTGCATGGCCTCTAGGACGTAGCGGTCCCCGACTTTGGTTTCTACGACATTGATCCCGTGTGCTTGCATTGCCAGTTTCAGCCCGAGGTTACTCATGACCGTGACAACCAAGGTGTCGTCTTTGAGCTTGCCTTGTTCTTTGAGCGCCAGTGCCATGATCGCCATGATCTGGTCGCCGTCGACGATGGTGCCGCTGTGATCAACGGCTAAGAACCGGTCAGCGTCCCCGTCCAACGCGACTCCAAGATCGGCACCGTGTTCAAGTACTGCAGCCTGCAGGTTCTCCATGTGGGTGGAGCCGTAATTTTGGTTAATGTTTAGACCATCAGGGTCGGCCCCGATCAGGGCGACCTCGGCGCCAGCGTCTGCAAAGACCTGCGGTGCCACGGCAGAACCCGCCCCGTGGGCGGCGTCGATGACGACCTTGATCCCGTCCAGTCGGTTCGGCAGCGATTTCAGCAGATGGATGACATAGCGATCTTCTGCATCGGAGAATCTGCGCACACGGCCGACTTCGGCACCGATGGGGCGCAATGGCGGTTGGCCCAGTTGCGCTTCAATGCGGGCTTCTTGTGCGTCGGTGAGTTTATCGCCACCACGGGCTAGGAATTTGATGCCGTTGTCTGGGGCTGGGTTGTGTGATGCAGAGATCATCACACCAAAATCAGCGTTGATATCGTCAACCAGATAGGCGGCTGCTGGGGTTGGCATGACACCGGCGTCGTAGACGTCGACACCGGATGATGCGAGACCTGCTGACACGGCGGCGGTGATAAATTCCGAGGAAATACGCGGATCTCTGGCTACCACAGCTTTGGGGCGTGCTCCGTTGGAGTTCTCGAATCCGAGGACGACTGCCCCAGCTTGGGCGAGTTCAATTGCGAGTTCGACGGTAATTTTTTCGTTGGCTATGCCTCGAACACCGTCAGTACCAAATAATTGTGACATTGTTACCAATTCTGTGTGACCGGCGAACCACCCGGTGCGGGATCGGGATGATTCAGTTATAGATCTTATCGAACAAGCGGGAAGCTACCGCCTAAGTCGTCGCCATACTCACTGAGCACAGACACCGGACCACAAAATGCGTGATTCCGGAGGGTGTGCCTAGGAAGTGTTCTTACCAGGGTAAAGCACGATGTTCTAGACATCTTGCATTGATACATTGCGTGCCCGAGGTTTATCATGCGATCGCCATGGCGTTCGTGATGCACGCTACTTAATGGCTGCAATACGTTTGGCGCATCTGGCTGAGTGTATGCATTTCGCGCTTGCAGTGCAGCCGAGACGATGCATGAGTCTTGCATCGGCCGAGCTGGATCGACAGCTCGCATGGGCAAATGGTCTGGTTGCTCTCGTTGAGAAATACTCACCCCATGATTACTGACATCAGTGCTCACTCGATGTGGCACACCGTGCTTGCTGTGTAGATCTGTCATGGAAGAGCCCGAGTCTGATGGTGGTGTTGCATCCAGCGCTGAAAATCGTCGTCGATGCGCATATTCCGTCGCGCCCCTTCTCCTGTGACAGTACGAAGATTCTCCTATATTACCCATAACAGCTTGATATCGGAGATTCGTCGCGTACTTCGGCAACTTAGCGCCGACGAAGGTTGTACAACTGTATCGTGCTCGGATTAGCTTTGATTTCATGGTTGACTAGCTAATTGGAGTGATGAGATGAGGCAAAACAAGACCTTTTTGTCATGGGTCTTCGCCGGGCTCGTGGTACTCTTCAGCTTCTTGTTGGTGCCGTCTGCGCTAGCAGACACTGCACCCGATGCTGAAGGCGGCGATCCAGAAGGCGAACTGTATGTCATCGGCACAGACACAACATTTGCGCCGTTTGAATTTCGCGACCCTGCCGGCGAGCTGGTGGGGATCGATATCGACCTGATGAAGGCTATCGCCGAGGATCAGGGCTTCCGTGTTGAATTTCGGTCTATGGGGTTCAATGCGGCTCTGCAGGCGTTGACCGCCAATCAGGTGGACGGAGTGATTGCCGGTGCAGGGATCACGGAAGAACGTCAACAAGTCTATGACTTCTCAGAACCATATTTCACCGGTGAATTGACTATCGCCGCTCTTGAGGGCTCAGGCATTTCTGGCTGGGAAGACCTTGAGGGCGAATCCGTGGCGGTCAAGACCGGCTCACTTTCCGAAGAGTGGGCGCGCGAGATGCAACAGGGCTACGATTTCGAGATCAATGCGCTTGATCAAACCACCACGATGGTGGAATCGGTCAAGTCGGGACACGATATCGCGCTTGTTGATGACCTGCCAATTATTGCCTACGGGATCCAACAAGGGTCAGGTCTGGAGCTGGTATCTGAGCCCGAGCCAACCGGTGACTACGGTTTTCTGGTGAATAAGGACCAGAACCAAGAGCTGTTAGCAATGTTTAATGAGGGTCTGGCCAACCTGCAGGAATCCGGTGAATACCAAGAGATTCTTGATCATTACATCGGTGGTGAATCCGGCCCGGATCCGTCAACCTTCTTCGGGTTGCTAGCAACCTCGATGCCAGCATTGATGGTGGGGCTGCGCAACACTTTGCTCATCACCGGCATCTCATTTGCCATTGCCATGGCACTGGGTTTGATGTTTGGTTTCATGAAAATCTCGTCGAATATTGTGCTGCGCGGAATTGCCACAGCATTTATCGCCGTCTTCCGTGGCACGCCAATTCTGGTCTGGGCGTTCTTCTTTTATTTCGGTTTGCCACAGCTGATCAGCGTCCCAATCTCCATCTGGGTCGCTGGTGCGTTGACCTTGTCACTCAACGGGGCGGCGTACATCGCTGAAATCGTCCGCGGTTCGGTGCAATCGGTCGATCCGGGACAAACCGAAGCGGCCCGGTCCCTGGCACTGACACAAGGTCAGGCGATGCGCAAGGTCGTCCTCCCACAGGCGTTCAAGATGATGACACCATCGCTGATCAACCAGTTGGTCATCATGCTCAAGGACTCCTCATTGCTGCTGGCCATTGGTTTTGGCGAGTTGCTGTACCAGGCCCAACAAATCTATGCAGCGAACTTCCGTACCACCGAAGTCTTGCTGATTGTCGCGGCCATTTACTTCGTGGCGGTCTGGTTGCTGACCGCTCTGGCAAACTTTGTGGATAGAAGGGTGAATAATTAATGGCGAATCCAAAAACTTCCACAATTCCACTGGTCTCCGATGACGAGACCAACGTCATTCGTATCGAGGACCTCCGCAAATCATTCGGTGACCATGAGGTACTGCGCGGGGTCAACGCCAACGTCAAAACCGGTGAAGTTGTGTGTGTCATTGGTCCATCCGGTTCCGGAAAATCTACCCTGCTTCGCTGCATCAACGGCTTGGAGTCCATTACCTCGGGCAATATTTGGCTGGGTGGCTTCAACCTGTCCGACGAAAAGGTGGACCTCAATGAAGTCCGTAAACACGTTGGCATGGTGTTCCAGCACTTCAATTTGTTCCCCAACATGACCGTGGCGGAAAACATTACTTTGGCGCCGACTCAGGTCAAAAAGTATTCTCAGGACCGAGCACGCACAGAAGCCCTGGAATTACTGCGCCGTGTTGGTCTCGAAGAAAAAGCTGACGCACGACCAGCCTCCCTATCGGGTGGGCAGAAACAGCGTGTGGCCATCGCCCGGGCTCTGGCGATGAATCCTGAGATCATGCTCTTTGATGAAGCGACCTCGGCACTGGACCCCGAAATGGTCGGTGAAGTGCTGGGTGTTATTCGTAGTCTTGCCGATGAGGGCATGACCATGGTGTTGGTGACACACGAAATGGGCTTCGCCCGGGAAGTCGCTGACCGAGTGGCCTTCATCGATGCCGGCGTGATCCAAGAATACGGTCCGCCAGAGCAGATCTTTAGCAACCCGACATCAGACCGGCTCAAGGACTTTCTGTCCAAGGTACTCTGACGACATTGGTTGTTGAATCAGCGGGGTGCACACCGGTTCCGGTGTGCACCCCGCATCAGGTTTAAGCACCTAAGACTCGAGTCACATATGAATTAGCGAAGATGCGCTGGGGATCATATTGTTCGCGAAGGTCCAGCATCTGTTGCCATTTCGGGTACAGCGCGGGGAAGTCTGCGGCAGCTAACGTATGGAGTTTGCCCCAGTGGGGTCGCCCGCCGGCAGCACGTAGGATCGGCTCAATCTGGGCGAAATACTCTCGGAAGTCCTGTTGAAAATATTGATGCACCGCGATATAGCCGGTGGGTTGACTGTGATTGGTGGCTAACCACGCCGTGTCTGGTGCTGCTGATCGAATCTCTAACGGAAATGTGCTGCCCAGGTTCTTGCGACAGAACAGTGCTCGCAGTTCGCGCACGACGTCTGGAATGGTCTCAAATGGTAGCGCATATTCCATCTCGTTGAATCGGACTCGACGTGGTGTAGCGAACGCGGACGACCAGTGGGCTGTCACGTCGGAGCTGCCCCACGCTCGGGTCGCGTACCGGTTGAGTGCAGGCAGCAAGCGACGGTAGCGCCGGCCCAGCTGACTGATCAGCGCCAGACCACCGTTTGACACCAGCTCGTCGGTGACCCAGTTTTGGGCGCGCTGCAACGGCGATGGGCTGCGGTCTTGGACCGGGAGTCGCTGCGAACTTTTGGTCTGAACATTCTGATCGTGTCCAAACCAGAAGACTTCGAAGTGATCGTGCTGGTCGTTGAATGCTTGCCAATTGTCCAGGACCTCATCCAGGGGTGCTGGGGCTTCCACCGTTCGTAGATCATATTCGGGTACGAGTTGCAGAGTCACCGTGGTGACAATGCCAAATGCGCCCAGACTGACCCGAAGTGCATCCAGTACCTCGGGGTCTTGGTCTTCAGACACCGTGAGACGTTGCCCGGTGCCAGTGATGAACTCAAGTCCTATGACCTGTGAGGCTAAGGCGCCGAATCGTACCCCCGTGCCGTGGGTGCCGGTGGAAATGGCCCCGGCAATGGACTGCTGGTTGATATCTCCCAGATTTTCCATGGCCCACCCGCTGCCGGCCAAGAGCTGGGCTATCTGCCACAGGCGGGTCCCAGACCGCAGGGTCACGCGTCCTGCGTGCTGGTCGAAGGTCACAATCCCGGTGTAATTGCTCAGGTCCAACTGGATGTCGTTCGCGGCAGCGATACTGGTAAAGGAATGTCCAGAACCCACCGCTTTAAGGCGCCGACACTGGGCTATCGCCTCATCGACGGTGGTTTCGAGGGCCTCGATGGTCCAGGGAGTGGCCACGTCAGTTGGTGTTGAGCTGATCGTCTTGGACCAGTTGGACCAGGTGTGAGCCATAGTTGATTGCCCGCCTTAGAGAAATGCGTAGCCATCACCCCGATATGTAGTCACGCGGGCGGTGATGGTCTGATTGGTAAGGATCTGAAAATGATTGACGTGTTCGGCTAACTCACCGGCTTTGGTGTGTCGAAACCACACCCGCTGTCCGATACGCGGCGTATCACCGCGGGCCTTCAGCGGCGTTTGAACCTCGCCGGCGCCCTCTGTGGTGGTATACCGCAGGCCTGGTGGATAGACAGGTTGTGGCAGTCGGTCGGCACCGGGTGCACCGGAGGCGATCCAGCCTCCGCCGTGCACGGTTACCATATCCGCAGAAGGCATCCGTACGGCGTCCAACCCGAAGAAGGCTGCCGGATGTGGTGAGAACCTGGCATAGTGATCAAAAAGGTGCGGGCCATACAGTCCGGAGCCTGCGGCAAGTTCGGTGACGGAGTCATCGGTTGTCGTGAAGTCCAATGACCCGGTACCTCCGCCGTTGATAAATTCCAGCTCCGGGAGTCCTCGTGCCGCAAGCACTGCTTGCACGGCAGCCACCACGTTGGGTCTGCGAGCGCCGAGCTCTTGCATGGAGAGGCGTTTTAGTGACCTCATGATCGGATTGGTATCGGTTACCCCGGCGATTTGTGCTTCGTACCCCATCAGGCCCACGAGGCGAAATTGCTCGGAGGCGGTGACATATTCGGCTGCGGCTCGTGCTTGGGAGACCCGGTGGATCGGTGATCGACGCGCACCGATATGGATCGGCCCAAGCCTAAGCGACGTATCAAGGTCCAGGCATACTCGGACCGGTGCCACGGGTGTGCCTGCATGTTGGATGGCTCGAAGTTGATCGGGGTGATCAATCATCAGGGTGATGGCCGACAGGAGTTGGGTGGAACTGATCAGGTTCGCCAACGCATTGGGGGCCACCGTCGGATATGCCACGACGACGTCGTCGGTAACGCCCATGTGCACGAGCATGATGGCTTCATCCAGGGTGAAAGCCAAGACGCCGGCAAACCCTTCAAGGGCCAGCAGGGCGTTGAGGACTTCAACCGAGCGAATGGATTTGGACGCAATACGCACGGGTTTGCCCTGGGCACGGTGCAACAGGTTGTGCGCATTTGCTGATAGTGCGTGCAGATCCAGCACGGCGAGTGGGGCGTCTAAGTCGTGACTGGCGGCATCGAGCCTGCGATGTTGTTGGCCAACCAGTGGCTCTCCGGTTGGTAATAGTTGAAAGCTGGTGTCCATGGCGAAGGCTATTCCGGGGGCCGGGTGCGGTAGTACTGCGCGGCTCGTTTGTCGGCGGGTGGATTCTTGCCGGCCGAGAAGAAACGTCGGACCAGTCGATTGGCCCAGCCTGGTACCGGTTGTGTCAGCAGTTTGATCGTGTCACAGCTCGTGGGTTTGTCTAAGACCGCGCGGTGGTGGGTGAACGTTTCTAGTGACCACCGGCCGTGGTATTGGCCGCGACCTGATGCTCCTACCCCACCGAAAGGTAGGTGTGGGTTGGCGACGTGCATGACCGGAATGTTGATGCCGATGGCTCCGGCGACGACATGATCGCAAAAGGAATCTTTGATGGCGTTGGACTCTGTGAAGACGTATGCCGCCAGTGGGTGGGCTCGTTGGTTGATGCGGTGCACGGCGTCGTCGATTCCGGTGACCTGGATGATGGGTAGGACCGGGCCGAAGAGTTCTCGCGACATCAAGGCGTCGTCTTCAGCGATATCGGTGATGATGGTCGGTTCGATGAAGCGTTGTTCGGCGTCAATGGTCCCGCCGTGCAGCGTTGTGCCGGTAGATGCTGCCAGCAGTTCGGCGAGGCTGGCGGTGTGATCGGGGGTGATCATGCGTGGATAGTCTGGATGAGTCTGGGGATTTGGGCCGAATTGCTGAGCGAGCTCAGCAAGCACGGCGGCTTGGAATTTCTCGGCGATCGCTTGATGCACATAGATGTGGTTGGGCGCCACGCAGGTCTGCCCGGCGTTGAAAAATTTGCCCCAGACTAATCGGGTCGCGGTAGTGCGAATATTGGCGTCGTCGTGCACATAGACCGGCGACTGGCCACCAAGCTCGAGCGTGTAATCAATATGCTGTTCTGCGCAGGCCTGGGCGATGATGGATCCCACGCGTGGGGAGCCGGTGAAAAACACGTAGTCTGGGCCGGTGTTGAGTATCTGGTTGACGACGTCGGGGCCGCCGGTCACGACGCGAACGGCATGTGGATCGAGGTATTGCGGTATGAGTTCGGCCAGGAGGGTTTCGACCGCGGTGGCGATCTCGGAGGGTTTCATTACCACCGCGTTGCCGGCGGCCACCGCCCCGGCCAGTGGGGACAGACTGAGCAGGATGGGATAGTTCCACGGGGAGATGACCAGCACGGTGCCGCGGGGTTCGTGTTGAATCTTTGATGACGCGGGCCAGAGGGCAATCGGTGTACGGACGCGTTGCGGCTTGGCCCAGGAGGCGACCTGTTTGCGCAGTGCTTTGATTTCGTGGAGGACCTGACCGATTTCAGATACCCAGGACTCGAAACCGTTCTTGCCAAGGTCGGTTTGCAGAGCTGTTTCGATGGCGTCGGCGTGGTCTTCCAGCAGTTGTTGTAGCGCGGAGAGCTGGCCTAAGCGCCATTCGACGTTGCGGGTTCGTCCGGTTCGGTAGACGTGTTGGACTTCGGCAAGGGTCTGTGCAGCGGTCATAGCCTACCTTTCTGGTCGTTACCCAGCGTACTGTTACTAGCTGGTAACTATCAATCCGGCAGGTGCGCCACCCTAACGGGTTGTCGAAGGAATTGGTAGGTCAATGACCAATTCCATGCTGTTCAGGTCACTGTCGGGTACTCGGACCTGACGGATTCCCAAGACGTCGTCCTCACGAGCTTCATGGAAGATTGCTACTGCGGCCGGATGTGGTGCCGACAGTTCGGGACTCATGGCGACCAGCGGGTTCATGCGAACGTATTTTTCGATTCGGGGCTGCAGTGTCCCGGTGACAATGTATTCCGGGTGGGGAACCACGGTGGGCACGGCGTGTGTGAGCCCAACTGCTTGGCACATCACCGAGGCGCCTGAGGCCTGATCGGTTCGAAATTCAGTCCAGGTGTGGCCGGTGACGTTGATATCGTACTGTGGCAGGGTTTTGAGGAATTCTTGAAAGCCTAGGACTTCGGCGTCGTCATCTGGTCGCGGCTGGTCTGTGGGCATGACATGACCGACCCAGGACATTGCTTGGGCGGTGCGCTGGCCTATCTCATAGTCTTTGAGGTACTCGTCGAGAATCATTATGCCCTCGTCCCACAGCAGGTCTTGTCGCTGCCGTTCCGCCAAGACCGTGTTTCGGTGTTCTTCAAGCACATGTGTTCTCACGGTGTTGTCGTTGAGATACTGTTGAACCGATTTGAGCGATAGACCCATTTCGCGCAGGATCGAAATGCTTGCCGCAGTTTTGACCTCGGCGGTGTCATAATGCCGATAGCCCGTGTTGGGATCCACTTCTGCCGGGGTCAGCAGGTCGACCTCGTCGTAGTGTCGCAGGGCTTTGATGGTCAGCCCGGTAGCCTCGGAGAATTCGCCGATGGTCATCATGCAATGGGTCCTTTCCTGGGTGATGGTATCTTCATCATCGGGTCTCCCGTTGCAGGAGGGTCAACTCGTAGCTGCTATGCGGTGCCGTAGCCACCACCACCTGCGGTTTGTATGGTGATGCCTTCACCGGCATGGACTTCGAACCTGGTCATGGATTCTCGGGGTTCATCGCCGTCAGTACCATGGCGGATGACATGGCCTGGCGTGCCATCTGATCCGCCAGCGAGGCCCCAGGGTGCAGTGGTCACCCGGGATGTGCCGGCTACGACTTGGGCTTTGCCGCGGGTGAGTGTTAGGTGGCGGATCAACCCGTCGCCGCCGCGGAATGTGCCTGCTCCGCCGGTGTTCTCGGCGATTTGGTAGGCCTCAACGCGTAGCGGATACTCGCGCTCAATGACTTCACACGGGGTGTTGCGGGTATTGGTCATGTGGGTGTGTACGGCAGAGGCGCCGTCCTGGTCCGGCATGGCGCCCTGTCCCCCGCCGTAGGTTTCGACGTAGGAGAAGTATTGGCCGGTGGTTTCGTCAAAGCCGCCGATGGTCATGATCGACATCGACCCGGAGGAGGCCGCCGGGACATGTTCGGGAGCGAATTCGTGAAACGCGCCGAGCAAAGCGTCGACAATGCGCTGTGAGGTTTGGATATTGCCGTTGGCCACCGGTGCGGGAAATACTGCTGCCACCAGTGAGCCTTTGCGAGTGTGCACGGTGATCGGTTCCATCAGGCCTGCGTTGGAAGGCAAGGTGGGATCGGTGAGCAGTTTAATCACGTAGGCCACGCAGCCTTCGGTCACCGCCCAGGAACAGTTCACGGCACCGGAGACTTGGTCGTTGGTTTCGGTGAAGTCCACGGTGAGGTGTTCACCGGAGACTTCCACGGTCACGGTGATCTCGGTGGGATGTTCGCGGTTGCCGTCGTGTTCGAGAATATCGGTAAAGGTCCCCTTGCCATCGGGCAGGTGGCCAATGGCGGCTGCGGTGCGGCGGGCAGCATAGTCAACCAGAGCCCGAGTGGATTGCCCAAAACGCTGGGTGCCCCATTCTGCTAATAATTCCTGGATACGCCGTTCGCCCAGTCGGTTGGCGGCGACCTGAGCCATGATGTCGCCGCGCGTCTTGTCCTGGGTGCGAATATTTGTCAGTAATACCGAGAACAGTTCGCGCTGGAGCACACCGCGGTCGAAGAGTTTGACCGGGGGAACCCGCACACCTTCTTGGTAGATTTCGGTGGCATGCGTGGCCATCGAGCCCGGGGTAATCCCGCCGACGTCGACATGGTGGGCCAGATTGGCGACCACGGCAATCAGTTCATCATGCCAAAAGACCGGGGTAATGACACACATATCTGGCAGGTGGGACCCGCCGAGATAGGGGTTATTGGTGATCAGCACATCGCCGTCAACCAGATTCTCGGTACCGTATGTGGCCAGAGCGTTTTTGATCATGGTTGGCATCAAGCCCAGATGCAATGGAATATGTTCGGCCTGTGAGATGAGCATGCCATCGGGCCCATAGATGCCTGCTGAACAGTCGCGCCGGTCTTTGATGTTGGGCGAGTAGCTGGTTTGGATCAGTGCGGTGCCGACTTCTTCGGCGATGGATTCTAACCGGTTGCGTGCGATTTCGAGTTCTACCGCATTCAACGACGTCTGGTTCATGACTGCTCCTGGTCTGTCGCAGAGCGAATATGTAGGAAATCATAGGTGTCGTTCTGCGCTGACTGATCGGGACGAATATAGATGGTCGAGTCGAACTGCTCGATGATCGCCGGGCCCTGCACTACGGTTGCCTCCCCGAAACTGGCGCGATCATAAATTGGCACGTCGCGCCAGGAGCCATCGATATAGACCTTGCGGTGGTGGGTGGCTGTGACCTCAGCGCTGATGGACGCCACGGATTCTAGGACGCCATGTTCAACGGGTTGGGTCACCACCAGCCGGGCGACGACGATCTCCATGACCGCATCCGGATCAGCAAATCCATAGTTTTCTTCATGGGCTTGTTCAAAGATTTCGCGTTGGGTCCCCCAGTCGGGGTCCCAGGCGACCGTGAGCTCATAGGACTGACCGATGTACCGAGCATCGACCAGAGACTCATAGTGGGTCTCAGCCTCCGGATGATCCAGATCAGCACCAGCGTGTGCTTGCATATCTTGGAAGGTCGCCTCAAGGTCGCTGAGTGCCTGCGGCGTGTTGACGTCGACACTGGTCGCATAGTCGTAGCGGATGGGTGCATCGAGTATGCCCACCGCTGAGGCGATTCCGGGCCGAGGTGGGATGATTACCGAGCGCATATTGAGTTCCCGGGCAAGATCCGCGCCGTGTAACGGGCCGGCGCCGCCGAAGGCCATCAGGTCACAGGCCCGTAGATCAACGCCGCGCTCAACTGAGACTTTGCGAATACCCCGAGCCATGGTTGCGGTAATGACCTTCAGAATGCCCTCGGCGGTATCTTCGGCAGAAAGGCCCAGCTGTTGCCCCCATTCGGTCATCGCGTCGCGAGCCGCCGGTACATCGAGGTCGAATTCTCCGCCAAGCAGCTCATCACCCAGACGACCGATGACGGCGTGGGCATCGGTGACGGTAAGATGCTCACCGCCGCGCTGATAACTGATCGGGCCGGGATCGGCTCCGGCGGAATGGGGACCAACGCGAAGGCCACCGCCGGAATCTAACCAGGCGATCGAACCGCCGCCGGCACCGATGGTGTGAACATCGACCGACGGGAGCTTCAGTGGGAGCCCGGCAATTTCAGATGAGAGTGTCTCATCGGGGATGCCATCGCGTATCAGGGCAATATCCGTGGAGGTACCGCCGATATCAAAGGAGACGACGCGTTGCAGCTCAAGGTGTTTGGCCCAGTTGGCGGCTCCGACGACGCCGCCGGCCAGGCCTGACAGCACAGTGCGTGCGGGGTGTTCTGCAGCGTCTGTGGGGCTGAGCAAACCACCGGAGGACTGCATGATCCGCCACCCGGTTTCCACACCGGCTTGGGTGAGTCCTTGTTCTAATTGGTGAATGTAGTGCGAAATGCGTGGGGAAACGTAGGCGTTGATTGCTGCGGTCGAGGTGCGCTCAAATTCACGCATTTCAGCCGATACATCGGTTGCTGCCACAACCTGATGGGCGATACCAGCTTCCTGAATGATCTCAGCAGCTCGATGTTCGTGTTCGGGATTCACATAGGCATTGAGAAAGGAGACCACGACGACGTCCAGGTTGAACTCGCGAAGATCTTCAATGGTCGTACGCAGTGCGGTCTCATCGAGCTCGACAATGATCTGACCGGTGGCGTCCATGCGTTGCGTGGCTTCAACAATATGTTTGCGGTCGATGAGTGGTTCGGGGCGCGCTTGGTGTTGATCGTAGATGGATGGGCGGGCTTGGTGCGCAATTGCCAGCACATCTCGAAAGCCTTTGGTCGTGACCATACCAATGCGTGCTCCGTCACGGGTGATCACGGTGTTGGTTGCTACGGTACTGCCGTGGACAAATCGGGTGAGATCTTGTGGTGTGCCACCGACTCGGTTCAATGCACCTTTGAGCCCGGCGATGACCGCTTGTTCTGGTGCTGCCGGGGTTGACGGAAGTTTCCAGACGCTCATGGTCCCGTCGTCGGCCCGGATTGCGACGTCGGTGAAGGTCCCACCGGTATCGATGGCCATGTGTAAGGGCTGATCGTGTTGACTCATTGTTGTCGCATCACACCTTTGACGATCGGGTTGGTCATCTTTGATCGTAGCGTTTTGATGAGGTCTACAACACTGTTCCTGTGCGCGAAGTCAAGCGCACGTGTGCGGGTGGTTAAAGCAAAACATCCGCCAACACAGGTTGACGGATGTTTTGAACAGTTCTGGCGAATTAACGCTTCGAGTACTGTGGAGCTTTACGGGCCTTCTTGAGGCCGGCCTTCTTGCGCTCAACTGCACGAGCGTCACGAGTCAGGAAGCCAGCTTTCTTCAGCGGGCCACGGTTGTTCTCGCGGTCGATTTCGTTGAGTGCACGAGCAACGCCCAGGCGGACAGCACCGGCTTGACCGGATGGGCCACCACCGTGGACCAGAGCGATGACGTCGTAGGCGCCTTCGAGCTCAAGTAGACGGAATGGGTCGTTGACTTCCTGCTGGTGCAGTTTGTTCGGGAAGTATGAGTCGAGTTCGCGACCATTGATCTTCCATGTTCCGGTACCTGGGACCAGGCGGACACGGGCAATGGCGCGCTTGCGACGACCAACGGCCTGACCGGATTGGGTCAGTGCTGGGCGTTCGCTAACTTCTTGTGTAGCAACTGGGGCATCAGATTCCGAGGTGTAGCTGGTCAGCTCCTGGTCCTCAGTGATCTCATTGACGTTTTCAGTCATGGGTTCTCCTTGAACTCAGGGCCTACTGGGCGACCTGGTCGATGATAAATTCTTTTGGCTGCTGGGCCGCGTGCGGGTGATCGGAACCTTCGTAGACCTTGAGTTTCTTAATAACCTGGTCGGAGAGACGGTTCGATGGCAGCATGCCCTTGATGGCTTTTTCAACCGCGCGAACTGGGTTTTTCTCCAGCAGTTCAGCGTAGGTGGTTGAGGTCAGGCCACCCGGGTAACCGGAGTGACGGTAAGCCTTTTTCTGTTCCAGCTTGGCACCGGTCAGCGCTACTTTTTCAGCGTTGAGGATGATGACGTAATCACCCATGTCCATGTGAGGTGCAAATGTGGGCTTGTGCTTGCCGCGCAGCAGCGTTGCCACCTGGCTGGCAAGACGTCCCAGCACCACATCGGTGGCGTCAATGACGTGCCATTGACGATCAACGTCGTCTGGCGTTGGTGTAAACGTACGCACTATGTATTAGCCTTCGTATGTCGGTGTTCGGTCAGCAGAACCGGATGGTCGTGAGAACCATAAGCGCGACTCTGCTGTTAAGTTGACAGTGCATCTCCGGTACACCAGGTGAGGGCTGGCGTGAAGCCGGGTCCGATCTTCCCGGTGCCGCAACGACCCTAACGACGATGCAACTGCGTCGGGTGCTGCTGCGCTTGCGATCCGGGAGGACACGCACAACAGCTACCCATGTTACTACGGATCACCATTCATCGCAAAACGACTGTGGACGGTCATGCTTCTTTGTCCCGACCAGCCGCGATGCTCGTGGGTATAGAGTTGTGGTGGTCGGTCTGATGGGCTCCGGCCAGAAGGAATGATCGTGGAATTACGTCAACTGGAATATTTCATGGCAGTCGCCGAAGAATTACACTTTGGCCGGGCCGCAGCTCGCCTGCATATTTCGCAGCCACCTTTGACCGTACATATCAAGCGGTTAGAAGAAGAACTGGGCGTTTCGCTGTTCGATCGCACCTCTCGCCGCGTCTCATTGACCTCCGAGGGAGCCCGCTTCCGGGATCTTATCCGCCCGATCTTGCAAGATTTGGAAGAGGCCGTTGAAGACATTCGCGAGATCAAAGCCGGACGGCGCGGTCGGGTACGGGTTGGATTCGTTTCTTCGGCCAGTTATGAACTCGTCCCGGCCAGTGTGCGTGACATGCGTCTACAACACCCAGGCATTCATCTAGACCTCCAGCCCATGGCCACCGGTGAACAGGTCGAAGCACTGTTAGAGAATCGTTTAGATATCGGCATCATGCGGGATGCTCCCCTGCAATCGGGGTTGCAATTTTCAACACTTCTAACGGAGCAGCTCGTAGCTGTACTCCCCTCCAATCACGCGTTGGCTAAAGAAGATGAGATCTCGTCAGAAGATCTCATCCAAATGCCATTAGTCTTATTTCCATTTCAGTCGATGCCAGGCTACGTCACCAATATCATGGAGATCTTCCACCCCCTGGGGCGCTCACCGCGAATTGTCCAGCGGGCCGTTAACCAGGAAAACGTTATGGGGCTGGTTGCCGCCGGAGTCGGCGCCTCGATTCTTCCCGCCTCGTTTTCTTCGTTTTCCTTCCCCGGCGTGGTAACCAAGCCAATTACCGGTCGTCCCACGACGCGGTTGGAACTGGTAACCGATCAGCATGAAGTCACCGCGAATACTGCCGCTGTGGTCGCCGTCATCACCGAAGCAGCCCGGCGGATTAGTCGTAAGGCAGCATCGTAGGGTCACGTTTGGCTCGAGTCTGCGCTGCACGCGCGCCGAGCTGCTCGTCGGCCGGATACGTCACGTGGTCAAGGATGAGCCCGTGGGCCGGTGCCAGGACCATATCGGAATCGCGCGCAGGGTTCGTCAGGCGCTTACGTAACCAACCTGTTTCGCGTGAACCATCGCCGACCCGCAGCAGGGCTCCCACCAGAGCTCGAACCATGTGATGACAAAATGCATCAGCTGTTAGATGGAGTGTTATCACAGCTTCATCGCGGGTGATCCGAAATTCTTGCAGTGTTCGAATGGTCGTTGCACCTGGTCGAGGCTTACAAAATGACCCGAAATCATGCAAACCTTCTATCCCAGAAATTTCCTCAACCATGCGATCAATGTCCAGGGCTTTGCGATGGTGATACGTGAAGTGTCGGGTGAGGGGGTCAAGCTCTTCCAGTGCGATCCGATACCGATAACTGCGCGCAATCGGCGAGAATCGGGCATCAAAGCCTTCGGGAGCTATCTGGGCTGTGCGAATGCGGATCGCACCAGATGTTTTGGCCAGCACACCGTTGAGCTTCGTCACCATCGCTGTCTCAGCGGGCCGCATACGGTGATTACCGGGCAATTTTTCCCAGAGTGCTGTCGGAATATCGAAATGTATGACTTGATTGGCTGCATGCACCCCGGCATCGGTACGTCCGGCGACGGTGGTGGCTACCGGCTGGCGAAAAATGGTGGCTAAGCCGTCTTCTACGGTCTCTTGGATAGTGGCAAGTCCAGGTTGTGTGGCCCACCCATGGTAGGCGGTCCCATCGTATGCCAAGTCGATGCGAATCCGATAAGTGCTCTGGTCATGCATACGTGTCAGTGTAGTCGTTGTACAACGACGGGTAATCATAAAAGCCCCGCACAGTATGTGCGGGGCTTTTACGGGTTCCGTTGAGAGGACTTACTTGTCTTCGTCAGCCTTATCGGCTGCTTCAGCAGTTTCTTCGGTCTCTTCGGCTTCTACGGTTTCGTCAACTTCAACAGCTTCTTCGACTTCAACAGCTTCTTTTGCTGGTGCTTCGTCAACTGCGGTTTCAGCAACGGCTTCTGCTTCAGCAACTACAGCCTGTTTTGGCGAAACTGGTTCCATGACCAGTTCAATGACTGCCATTGGGGCGTTGTCGCCAGCGCGGTTACCGATCTTAGTGATACGGGTGTATCCACCTTCGCGGTTCGCCATGGCTGGGCCGATGACGGTGAACAGTTCGTGCACAACAGATTTGTTTGTGCGCGAGTTACCGGCGATCAGACCCTGTACCTTACGACGCGAGGCTAGGTCACCTGCTTTTGCGAAGGTGACGAGACGCTCGGCGTAAGGCTGCAGACGCTTTGCCTTAGTAAACGTGGTCTTGATGGACTTGTGTTCGAACAGGCTGACCGACAGGTTCGCCAGCATACGACGCTGGTGTGCCGGGCCGCCGCCCAGGCGCGGTCCTTTGGTTGGGGTTGGCATGAATTCTCCTTGTATGATCTCCCGGCACTATGTGCAGGGAATCAGTGGTTCAAATATGTCTTAGAGCCCGTACTCGTTTGACTCCTGGGAGTCAAAAGGCGAGTCGAAGCTTCCAGGGCCACCGTCTTTGAGCGACAGACCGAGACCCTCGAGTTTTTCCTTGACTTCGTCGATGGATTTTGCACCGAAGTTGCGGATGTCCATCAGGTCAGTTTCGGAACGTGCTACAAGCTCACCAACAGTGTTGATGCCTTCGCGTTTCAGGCAGTTGTAGGACCGGACGGTAAGTTCCAGGTCTTCTACTGGCAGTGCCAGATCTGCTGCAACACTGGTATCGACAGGCGATGGGCCAACTTCGATACCTTCAGCTTCAACATTGAGTTCACGCGCCAGGCCAAACAGTTCAACCAGGGTTGAACCGGCCGAGGCCAGTGCGTCGCGTGGGGCCATGGATGGCTTCGTTTCAACATCGATGGTCAGCTTGTCGAAGTCGGTGCGCTGCTCCACACGGGTAGCGTCGACTTTGAAGGTGACGGTCAATACTGGTGAGTAGATGGAGTCAACCGGGATACGGCCGATCTCGGCATCTGGGGATTTGTTCTGTGCAGCGGTTACGTACCCACGGCCACGTTCGATGGTCAATTCCATATCGAACTTGCCCTTTTCATTCAGGGTAGCGATGTGCAGATCCGGGTTGTGGATCTCAACACCTGCCGGTGGGGTGATATCAGCTGCGGTCACGACACCTGGTCCCTGCTTGCGCAGGTAAGCAACTACTGGCTCATCGTGGTGAGATGAGACCGACAGCTGCTTGACGTTCAAGATGACTTCAGTGACGTCTTCTTTAACACCCTGGATGGTGGTGAACTCGTGTAGAACCTGATCGATACGAACCGAGGTGACAGCGGCACCTGGGATCGACGACAGCAGGGTTCGACGCAGTGAGTTACCGAGAGTGTAGCCGAAGCCCGGTTCTAGTGGTTCGAGGACGAAACGGGACCGGGTTTCTGAAACGGGTTCTTCAGTCAACGTGGGGCGCTGTGCAATGAGCACTGACATTTCCTTTCGGCGCGCGATCCGCCATTTGATGCGCGCAGTTGGGGGAAACGATGGAAATTATTTCTAGATTAATCCACGACCGTTGGTCAACATGGCTGTTGAGCGTTGGTTGTGGTGTGCTCAAAAGCCTTAGACGCGACGACGTTTGGCAGGGCGTGCACCGTTGTGTGCAACTGGAGTGACGTCCTGGATGGAGCCGACTTCCAGACCTGCGGCCTGCAGTGAACGAATCGCAGTTTCGCGACCGGAGCCTGGGCCTTTGACAAAGACGTCAACTTTACGCATCCCGTGTTCCTGGGCGCGCTTAGCAGCATGCTCAGCCGCGGTTTGAGCAGCGAACGGGGTTGATTTACGGGAACCTTTGAAGCCCATCTCTCCGGCGGAGGCCCAAGAGATGACAGCACCGGTGGTGTCGGTGATCGAAACGATGGTGTTGTTAAAGGTTGATTTAATGTGGGCTTGGCCCTGAGTAATATTCTTCTTGGAGCGACGTCCCTTACGTGGGGCCGCACCGCGTGGCTTTGCCATAGAATGCTCTCCTACAAAAAGCTTGAATTGGTAAATACGGGGTGGGAGCAGAAGTGACTACTTCTTGCGTCCTGCAACAGTCTTCTTCGGGCCCTTACGGGTACGAGCGTTGTTCTTGGTGCGCTGGCCGCGGACTGGCAAACCACGACGGTGGCGCAGCCCCTGGTAGGAACCAATTTCGACTTTGCGACGAATGTCTGCTGCAACTTCACGGCGCAGATCACCTTCGACCTGAAGGTTGCCTTCGATGTAGTCGCGCAGTTTGATCATTTCGTCATCGGATAGATCTTTGACGCGAGTACTTGCGTCTACGCCGGTAGCTTCCAGAATCTGGACTGCTCGGCTGTTGCCAACACCGTAAATGTAGGTGAGAGCGATGACGACACGCTTTTCACGTGGAATATCAACGCCTGCTAGACGTGCCATATGGCCGTTCTCCTGTTCTTTATGACAAAGGTCTTCAACAACACGTCCTTACCCGGGATAACTCCGGCCAAGCGGTGCAATGCGGGATGTGAAGAACTCGACACATCCCAAACAGTGTCCTGGACTTGGCGGGTAAGTCTTCGGCCTTTGTCTTGTCCGAAGGTTGAGCTTGATGCTCTGTGTTGCTGCGGCCCATGGTGGGCCTATGTATATTGCGCTGGGGCTTAGCCCTGGCGCTGTTTGTGGCGTGGGTTAGAGCAGATCACCATGACATTGCCGTGGCGGCGAATAACCTTGCAGTCATCGCAGATCCGCTTCACGCTTGGTTGAACCTTCACAGGGTTCCTCCTTGAGCGTTCCAGAGGTGGATAGTGTTATTTGTAGCGGTAGACAATACGGCCTCGTTCGAGGTCGTATGGGCTAAGCTCGACCACCACACGGTCTTCAGGCAAAATGCGAATATAGTGTTGACGCATTTTTCCTGAAATGGTGGCAAGCACAATGTGGTCGTTATCTAGCCGGACCCGGAACATAGCGTTTGGTAACGCTTCTGAAACGGTTCCTTCAACTTCAATGACGCCTTCTTTTTTAGCCATGTCCTCCACAATCTGTTATCTCCTGCAATCGTTCCGGCACGTTGTCGAGCCGGACAATCACAAAAGCATGCGTTTATGAGCGGATTCGTTCTTGAGCTTTTTCGGACACACCGATGAACTTAAAGGCAGAATCAGCCAAGGTACTATGTTAGCGCATGTTGCCAAATAATGCCAAACGCTATTGACAGTGAGTTAGTTTTGTGGGATCGGCACCGGCGTTACACCGTAGCGGGCGAGATTGGCTGCCCCGCCATCAGGCGCGGTAATGACCCAGATACCTTCCTTGTGGCGCGCCACCGAGTGTTCCCACTGTGAGGCATTCGAACCATCAAGTGTGACAACAGTCCAGTCGTCGTCGAGGGTTTTCGTGTCGATATCGCCACGAACAAGCATTGGTTCAATAGCCAAGACCATGCCGGCTTTGACACGTGGACCGCGCATGCCGGATCGGTAGTTGAAGACATCGGGTGCTTGATGCATAGCTGAACCAATACCGTGGCCAACGTAGTCCTCCAGGATGCCCAGAGGCTCGCCCGGTTGAGCTCGAACGTAGTCTTCGATGGCATTACCGATTTCACCGACATGTTTGGCTTGAGCAAAAGCTGCGATACCCGCCCACATGGCTTCTTCGGTGATTGCTGATAAGCGTGCATCCGCGGGGTCAGGTGTTCCGACGATAACGGATCGAGCTGAGTCGGAGTGCCAGCCGTTGATCACTGCACCGGCGTCGATGGAGATGATGTCACCGTTTTGCAGGACCCGCTCCCCCGGGATGCCGTGAACGACCTCGTCATTGACGGAGGCACAGATGGTTGCGGGGAATCCGTGATATCCCAAGAAGTTGGAGGTGGCACCGTTATCAGCCAGTACCGTGCGGAAGACCTGGTCGAGGTGTGCGGTGGTCACGCCGGGTTGTGCTGCTGCCACGACCGCGTCGAGCCCTTGGTGGAGAATTAGGCCGGCTTTGTGCATGGTAGCCAGCTGCGCATCGGTTTTGAGTTCTATTTGTCGTGACATTCCTGTTGCTGATTTCTTGTGTTTCGGGCAGGCGGTGATTGGGCGGGTTGACTCGGCTGAATACTCACCCAGCGTAGTGCGTCGGGCCAACAGTTGCCAACCACGGCCGAAGGTATCGTTGGGCAGCGAAAAACCGACCCGATATGTGTCGGGTCGGTTTTTCAACACGCTTTTTGTTTACTCACCAGAGCGAGGTTTGATGACCGGCAGTGTTCCGGTCCGCGCACGGATATTGTAGATGGTCTGCAGCAGACGTTCGGTGATGTCGTCGATGGCTCCGGTGCCGTCAACACGACCGACAATTCCCTGCTCGACGTAGCCTTCAATCAAGTCAGCGGTTTCTTGGTGGTAGAGATCCAGGCGGTGCTGGATGACTTCTGCGGTGTCATCGGAGCGGCCTTCGGTTTCGGCGCGTGCCAGGAGGCGTTCGACGATTTCTTCGTCAGGTACTTCCAAGACCAGGACTGCTGTGAGGTCTTCACCTTTGTCGTCCATGATCTTATTGAGTGCTTCGACCTGCCCCTGGGTGCGTGGGTAGCCGTCAAGGAGGAAACCGTTTGCAACGTCTTTGTGGTTCAGACGATCTGCGACCATCCGGTTGGTGACGTCGTCGGGTACAAAGTCGCCTGCATCGATGTAGCCTTTGGCTTCTTTGCCAAGCTCAGTGAGCTCTTTGACGTTATAACGGAAGATGTCTCCGGTCGAGATCGCCGGGATGGCCATTTTGTCTGCAATACGTACCGCTTGGGTGCCTTTGCCTGACCCTGGAGGGCCCATGATGAGCAAACGTGTCATAGATTGTCCTGTCCTTGATCTTTGGGTCTCGTGTGGTTGTGTTCCAGCCTAGCGGAGCAGGCCTTCGTAATGGCGTTGTTCCATTTGTGCGTCGATCTGCTTGATCGTGGTCAAGGCTACACCAACCATAATCAAGATCGAGACGCCCCCGAATGGGAAGTTTTGATCGGCACCGATCAGCACGAATGCGATCAGAGGGATCATAGCAATCAGACCAAGATAGATCGCGCCAACAAAGGTTACCCGCGAGATGACGTATTCCAGGTACTGAACGGTTGGACGACCGGCTCGAACCCCAGGAATGAAACCACCTTGACGTTTCATATTATCCGAAACATCTTGGGGGTTGAAGGTAATGGTCACGTAGAAGTACGTGAAGAAGATCGTCATCAGGAAGAACACGGCCATGTAGAGCGGGTGGGATCCGGTGCCGAAGTACTGCTGTAGCCACACGATCCAGCCGGCAGGTTCACTGCCGTCGGTGGGCATGTTGAACTGGATCAGGATCTGCGGCAGCATCAGTATTGAGGAGGCGAAAATCACTGGGATCACGCCGGCCATGTTGACTTTAATCGGAATGTAGGTCGTGGTCGAACCCACGGTACGACGACCAATCTGACGGCGCGCGTACTGGACGGGAATGCGACGCTGGGAGTCTTCGACGAATACGATCAGCATCATAATAGCAATGCCTACGACCATGACCAGGCCGAAGATGCGCCAGCCTTGGGTCTGCCAGATGGCAGCCAAACCTGCTGGGAAGCCAGCAGCGATGGATACGAAGATCATCAGCGACATGCCGTTGCCCACGCCGCGTTCGGTGATTTGTTCGCCCATCCACATGATGACGATGGCGCCCATGGCGAGCGTCATCACCAGGAGCAGGGTCGCCCAGATGCTGTCGTCGTTGAGCAGGGAGACGTTGCAGTTCAGCAGCGCTCCAGAGCGTGCCAGGGTGGCAATGGTGGTCGCGTTGAGCAGTGCCAGCCCTACGGTCAGGTAGCGAGTGTACTGGGTCAGACGAGCCTGGCCTTCGGGGCCTTCCTTCTGGAGGCGTTCAAAGGCGGGTATGACCACGCGCAGCAGCTGGGTGATGATCGATGCGGTGATGTAGGGCATGATGCCCAGGGCAAAGATGGATACCTGGAGCAGCGCGCCACCGGAGAACATATTGACGAATGAGTACAGTCCGCCGGTGGTGTCACCTTGAGCCAGACACATTTGTACGTTGCCGTAGTCGACACTTGGGGCGGGAACGAAGACGCCGATCCGGTAAATGGCGATGACCGCCAAGGTAAATAGGATCTTGGTCCGCAGATCGGGGGTCTTGAACACCCTGGCTATCGTGCTGAACAAGTGTCCTCCTGACAGTAGTGCGAGACTGCACTTTCGTAGATTCGACAGAGCGCCGGATCTTTTGTACGCGGTGTGCCAAGGAAAAGGCACGGTTTGCATTCTAACGTTAAAACCTACGGCCCTCGACCTGTGACGAGATTCGTCAACGGTCGAGGGCCGCTTATCAGCTCACGCTGTCCTATGTCAGAACAGGGTTATGCAGTGGTTGTTGAGCCTCCGGCTGCAGCAATCTTGTCGACAGCTGATTTGGAGAATGCATCGGCGGTCACATTGACTGCGACACCGATGTCACCTGAGCCGAGGACTTTGACCGGCTGGTTCTTGCGAACCAGGCCCTTGGCCACAAGGTCAGCAACGGTGACGTCGCCGCCTTCTGGGAAGGATTCGGTCAGTTTGTCCAAGTTCACAACTTGGTAGTTGATTTTGGCAGGGTTTTTGAAACCGCGCAGTTTTGGAAGGCGCATGTACAGCGGCAGCTGTCCACCTTCGAAACCTGCTGGCACCTTATTGCGAGCACGGGTGCCCTTGGTACCACGGGTTGCGGTCTTACCGCCCTTACCGCCTTCACCACGACCGTAACGCAGTTTGCGTTTGTTCGAGCCTTTTGCTGGACGCAGGTCGTGAAGTTTGATCGCTTCTTGTTGTTCTTCAGCCATTAGTCGACCTCCTCGACCTTTACCAGGTGGGACACGGAGTTGACCATGCCCACGGTGACGGCGTCGGCGCTACGGGTAACGGACTTGCCGATACCTCTCAGGCCGAGCGACCGCAGAGTTTCAACGTGTTTTGGCTTGCGTCCGATAGCCGAGCGTACCTGTGTGATGGTCAGGGTTGCGTCGGATGGCACAAGGTTCTTCGGGGTTGAGTCGAAGTTTGCCACGATTATGCACCTGCCTTTTCTTCAGCACGCTTGGCACGGGCTTCTTCGATTGTGCGCAGCATTGCCCGTGGGGCAACTTCGTCGACTGGCAGTCCGCGGCGAGCTGCGACCTCTTCGGGGCCTTCCAGCTGGCGCAGTGCCTCAACGGTAGCGCGAACAATGTTGATGGCGTTAGCCGAGCCCATGGACTTGGACAGCACGTCGGTAATACCGGCAGCTTCCAGTACCGCACGAACTGGACCACCAGCAATAACACCGGTACCTGGCGAGGCTGGACGCAGCAAGACAACGCCTGCGGCATCTTCACCCTGGGACAGGTGTGGGATGGTCGTGCCGACGCGTGGGACGCGGAAGAAGCTCTTCTTGGCTTCTTCGACACCTTTAGCGATGGCAGCTGGGACTTCTTTGGCTTTACCGTAGCCGACACCGACCATGCCGTCGCCGTCGCCGACGACTACAAGTGCGGTGAAAGCGAACCGGCGTCCACCCTTGACCACTTTGGCGACACGGTTGATGGCAACGACGCGTTCTAGGAACTGGTCTTTGTTGTCATCACGGCCGCCACGGCGTCCGCCGCGGTCTGATCGATCGCCACGTTCGGAGCGCTGGCCACGACGTTGGCCACGGCCACCGCGCTCGGTGTGCTGGCTGTCGGAGCCGTGCGAGGTTTCCGATACAGCCTCTTGAGTTGTTTCGGTCACCTGTGTGTCCTTTTCGTTGTTTGCTTCGGTCACAGCTTCAGTCCACCTTCCCGTGCACCGTCAGCGACTGCTGCGATACGACCGTGGTATTTGTGACCAGCGCGGTCGAATACGACTGCGGTCACACCGGCGTCTTCAGCGCGCTGTGCAATCATTTCGCCTACTTTGCGAGCTTTATCGGTTTTCTCAGCGTCGGATGCGCGCAGGTCGGCTTCCATGGTGGAAGCTGACACCAGCGTGACACCGGCTTCGTCGTCGATAACCTGGGCAAAAATGTGGCGTGCGGAACGGTTGACAACCAGACGTGGGCGTGCGGCTGTACCCTGAATCCGTTTGCGTACACGTGCGTGACGGCGACGGCGGGCAGCGTTTTTGCCTTTGCCTTTGATACTGACAGTTGACATTACTTACCTGCCTTTCCGGCCTTGCGGCGGATGGTTTCACCCTCGTAGCGAATACCTTTGGCCTTATAAGGTTCGGTAACGCGCAGTTTACGGATGTTTGCGGCAGTTTCGCCGACAAGTTGTTTATCGATACCCGATACGGTGATCGTGTTGCCTTCGATAGCAAAGGCGATACCTTCTGGAGCGGTGACTTCAACCGGGTGGGAGAAGCCAAGCTGCAGTTCAAGGTCGCTGCCTTTAGCAACCACGCGGTAACCGGTACCGTGCAGTTCCAATTTCTTGGAGTAGCCAGCGGTGACGCCAACGATCATGTTATCGATCAGGGTACGGGTCAGGCCGTGAAGCGAACGGGATTCGCGTTCGTCATCCGGACGGATAACCGTGATGGTGTTTTCTTCGAGCTTGGCTTCAATCGGGCCGCTGATGCTCATGCCCAGCTCACCTTTGGGTCCTTTGACGGACACATCGGAGCCGTTGATGGCAACTTCGACGCCGGAAGGTACGGTGATCGGAAGCTTTCCAATACGTGACATTGTTTCCCTTCCTTTCCGTTACCAGACGTAGGCGAGGACTTCCCCACCCACACCTTTCGAAGCTGCTTGACGGTCGGTCAGCAGACCAGATGAAGTCGACAGGATCGCGATGCCCAGTCCACCCAGCACATGTGGCAGTTTGGTGGATTTTGCGTAGACGCGCAGACCTGGCTTAGAGATGCGGCGTACTCCGGCGATGGAGCGCTGACGCTGTGGACCAAATTTCAGGTCGAGCACGAGGTCTTTGCCTACACGTGCATCAACTTCGTTCCAGTCGGCGATGTAGCCTTCGTTTTTCAGGATTTCGGCGACGCCGCGCTTCAGTTTTGAAGACGGCATGCTCACGGAGTCGTGATGCGCCGAGTTTGCGTTGCGCAGACGTGTCAACATGTCTGCGACGGGGTCGGTCATACTCATATGTGGCTTTAGCCTTTTCTCGTTGTGGTTTCCTGATCCGGTACACCGGGTCAAGACCTATAACGTAGTTGGATTACTGGTCTGCCTTGAACGGGAAGCCCAGCGCACGCAACAGTGCACGGCCTTCGGCGTCGGTCTTGGCGGTGGTTACTAGGGTGATGTCCATACCGCGTACACGGTCGATCTTGTCTTGATCGATTTCGTGGAATACGGACTGTTCGGACAGACCAAAGGTGTAGTTACCATTGCCGTCGAATTGGCGAGGGCTCAGGCCGCGGAAGTCACGGATACGTGGTAGCGCGAACGTAACCAGGCGGTCCAGGAATTCCCACATACGGTCGCCGCGCATGGTGACGTGTGTACCAATTGGCATACCTTCACGCAGTTTGAACTGTGCGATGGATTTCTTGGCGCGGGTTACCTGTGGTTTCTGGCCGGTGATTGCGGTGAGGTCTTCGATGGCACCGTTGATGACTTTCGAGTCACGTGCGGCTTCACCGACACCCATGTTGACCACGATCTTTTCCAGACCTGGTACCTGCATGACGTTTTCGTAGTTGAACTCGCTTTGGAGTTCGGCTTTGATTTCGTCGCGGTATTTGGTCTTCAGACGTGGGCTGACCTTGGAGGCTGCGTTTTCAGATACCTGTGTCATTACAGCTCCTTTCCAGAGGCCTTGGCATAACGGACCTTGACGATCTTGGTTTCGCCGTCTTCTTCGACTTCTTCAAAACGGTAACCAACGCGGGTTGGTTTTTCGGTTTCAGGATCAACAACTGCAACGTTGGAGATGTGCATCAGAGCTTCCTCTTCTACACGTCCACCTTCGGTTGCGCCGTCTGGTCCCTGGCCTGCACGAACGTGCTTGGTTATCCGGTTGACACCTTCAACGAGGACTTTGTCTTGTTTTGGAAGAACGCGCAGGACTTTGCCCTGTTTGCCGCGGTCTTTACCTGACAAAACCTGTACGAGATCGTCTTTTTTGATCTTCGCCATGGGTTAGATCACCTCCGGAGCCAGCGATACGATACGCATGAACTGGTTATCACGTAGCTCACGGGCAACTGGGCCGAAGATACGAGTACCGCGTGGTTCGTTATCCTGACGAAGGATGACTGCTGCGTTTTCGTCGAACTTGATGTAGGAGCCATCTGCGCGACGAACCGATTTCTTGGTGCGTACTACGACTGCTTTGACGACGTCGCCTTTTTTGACGGCACCGCCTGGGATGGCATCTTTGACAGTGGCGACGATAACGTCGCCGATGGATGCATAGCGGCGTCCAGAGCCACCGAGGACACGGATGGTGAGAATTTCTTTCGCACCGGTGTTGTCGGCAACTTTGAGCCGCGATTCTTGTTGAATCACTTGCTTACTCCTGCTTGTCTCGCTGGTTCTCAGCCCTCGGGTGGGTTGAGCCTTGCGGAACGGTCATGGAAATATTCTTGCTGTGCTTACCCCTAGCTAGGTGAGACGTATGTGATCGGGTTGCACACAGAGGCAAACTGATCGCACAGTGCTTTTGAGCCAGGGCCGAGGCACGTTTATGCAAGATGTTGTGCTTACTTGTCGTCAGATACCCGGTGGATGGCCGAGCTATGAAAAGGGCACAGCTACAACATGCTACCGCACGCCAGGTGGTTTTGGAAAATCGTTGTTCACTACTCTCGGCTGGGTTGGATTCCTTGTTGGTGTTAAAACACTGCATCCGCATCAGGAGTTCTTGATGCGGATGCAGTGTTAATGTGTGCGTCGAAGCAGAAGGCTTACTTAGCGCGTTCTACGATTTCGACGAGGCGCCAGTGCTTGCTCTTGGAGAGCGGGCGGGTCTCGGCTAGACGAACGGTATCGCCGATGCCGGCGGTGTTTTCTTCGTCATGGGCTTTGACGCGCTTGGTGCGGCGCATGATTTTGCCGTACAGAGCGTGCTGCTTGAAGTATTCGATCTCGACAACGATGGTTTTTTCCATCTTGTCGGAGACGACGACTCCACGCAGAGTTTTGCGATAATTGCGCTCTGGTGCGGCTGCGGTGTCAACAGACTCAGTCACTGTCATTCCTCCTCAGCCTACTTGCGGCTTTTCTTTTTGTCTTTGATGTCTTCTTCGCTGGCTTCGACTTCTTCGCGGATACCAAGATCGCGTTCGCGCAGCACGGTCATGATACGTGCAACATCGCGTTTGACGATCTTGATGCGACCGGTGTTTTCAATTTGACCGGTTGCTGCTTGGAAGCGCAGGTTGAATAACTCGGCTTTTGCTTTGTCGAGTTCTTCACGCAGGCGTGCGTTATCGAAACCATCGAGTGCTTCAGTTGTCAGTTCAGGTGAACCCAATGCCATGGTTATTCACCACCCTCTCGGCGTACAATGCGAGCCTTGACTGGCAGCTTGTGTGCAGCCAGACGCAGAGCTTCGCGAGCGACCTCTTCGGTGACGCCAGACAGTTCAAACATGACACGGCCGGGTTTTACGTTGGCTACCCAGAATTCTGGGGAGCCTTTACCCGAACCCATGCGAACTTCAGCTGGTTTTTTGGTCAGCGGACGGTCTGGGAAAATGTTGATCCACACGTGGCCACCACGTTTGATGTAACGGGTCATCGCGATACGAGCTGCCTCGATCTGACGGTTGGTTACATATGCGCGGGTGGTTGCCTGCAGACCCCATTCACCGAAGGATACTTCGGTGCCACCCTTGGCCATACCTTTACGGCCTGGGCGGTGCTGTTTACGGAATTTTACGCGACGTGGGATAAGCATTACGCGTTGCCTCCTTGAGCGCCAGCGCGGGCACCCGATGGGGCGCCACCACGGCGACGGCGTGCACCACCGCGACCACCACGGCCACCACGGCCTGATGGAGCGGCTGCTTCCTGAGCGGCCAATTCTTTATCGGTGAAGTCGCCCTTGTAGACCCATACTTTGACGCCGATGCGTCCGTAAGTGGTCTTGGCTTCGAACTGACCGAAGTCGATGTTGGCGCGCAAGGTGTGCAGCGGGACACGGCCTTCGCGGTAGAACTCGGTACGGCCCATATCGGCACCGCCCAGACGACCGGATACCTGAATACGGATACCCTCGGCGCCTGCACGCATTGCCGACTGGATCGAGCGGCGCATTGCACGGCGGAATGCCACACGTGCGGTGAGCTGCTCGGCGACACCCTGTGCTACCAGCTGTGCGTCGGTTTCTGGTTTCTTAACTTCTAGGATGTTGAGCTGAATCTGCTTGCCAGTGAGCTTTTCGAGTTCACGGCGAATGCGATCAGCTTCCGCACCACGGCGACCGATGACGATACCTGGGCGAGCAGTGTGTACGTCTACACGGACACGGTCGCGGGTACGTTCGATCTCAACTTTGGAAATACCGGCACGTTCCATGCCATCCTGCAGCAGGCTGCGGATCTGCACGTCTTCTTTGACGAAGTCCTTGTAGCGCTGACCTTCAACGTTGGAGTCAGCGAACCAGCGGGAAACGTGGTCTTTGGTAATGCCGAGGCGGAATCCGTGTGGGTGAATTTTCTGACCCATTTAGTTGGTCCCACCTTCCTGATCTTCATCGGTTGCAACAACCACGGTGACGTGGCTAGTGCGTTTCTTGATTTCGAAGGCACGACCCTGAGCGCGTGGCTGGTAGCGCTTCATGGTTGGACCTTCGTCAACGAAGGCTTCACTGACAAACAGTTCTTCTTCGTTGAAGGCCAAGCCTTCGCGGTCTGCTTTGTCCCGTGCGTTGGATACTGCAGAGGCCAGTACCTTGTACACCGGATCAGCTGCGCCCTGCTGGGCGAACTTCAAAATGGCCAGGGCTTCATTCGCTTGCTTACCACGAACAAGGTCGACGACGCGCCGGGCCTTCATTGGCGTAACACGCAAATAGCGTGCAATTGCCTTGGCTTCCATTGCTTAATCCTCTCTAAGATCAGCCACCGCGCTTAGCGGCGGCCTTTCTGGTCGTCCTTGGAGTGGCCGCGGAAGGTACGCGTTGGCGCGAATTCTCCCAGTTTGTGTCCGACCATAGATTCGGTAACGAACACCGGTACGTGTTTGCGACCATCGTGGACTGCAATGGTGTGACCCAGCATGTCCGGGATGATCATCGAACGACGTGACCAAGTGCGGATAACGTTTTTAGTGCCCTTTTCGTTCTCAGCAAGAACCTTGAGGTACAAGTGCTGATCTACGTAGGGGCCCTTCTTCAGGCTGCGTGGCATAAAGAGATCAGCTCCTATCGATTCTTCTTGCTTTTCGGACGACGACGCACAATGTACTGGTCGCTGGCCTTATTCGGACGGCGTGTACGGCCTTCCTTCTTACCATTCGGGTTCGATGGGTGACGACCACCGGAGGTCTTACCTTCACCACCACCGTGTGGGTGATCCACAGGGTTCATAGCGGCACCGCGGGTTTGTGGACGTACGCCTTTCCAGCGCATACGTCCGGCTTTACCCCACGAGATATTGATCTGCTCGGCGTTGCCGACTTCACCAACGGTGGCGCGGCAGCGGATGTCAACGTTACGGATTTCGCCCGATGGGAGGCGTAGTTGTGCGTATTTGCCTTCACGAGCAACCAGCTGGATGGATGCACCAGCTGAACGTGCCATTTTCGCACCGCCACCTGGGCGCAGTTCCACAGCGTGGATCACGGTACCCAGTGGGATGTTACGAAGCGGCAGGTTGTTGCCTGGTTTGATGTCGGCATTTGGGCCAGCCTTCACCATGTCGCCCTGCTTCAGACGAGCTGGGGCGAGGATGTAGCGCTTGGCTCCATCGACGTAGTGCAACAGTGCAATGTTGGCGGTACGGTTTGGGTCGTACTCGATGTGAGCGACCTTTGCCGGTACGCCATCTTTATCGTGACGGCGGAAGTCGATCAGACGGTACTGGCGCTTGTGTCCACCACCACGGTGACGTGATGTGATACGTCCGAGGTTGTTACGACCACCGGTTTTTGACAGTGGGCGGAGCAACGACTTCTCGGGCGTTGTTCGGGTGATTTCTGAGAACTCGGATACCGACGAGCCGCGCTGGCCCGGTGTAACCGGTCTGTAATTACGAATTGCCATAGATATATTCCTCGATTAAGTGGTCTCCGGCTTAGGCAGCCGGACCTCCGAAGATGTCGATGGAACCTTCTTTCAGCGTGACAATCGCGCGCTTGGTAGCTTTGCGAGTGCCGTAGCCGAAACGGGTACGCTGACGCTTACCCTCACGGTTCATGGTGTTGACTGAAGCCACCTTGACGTCGAAAATCTTTTCGATAGCCAGTTTGATTTCAGACTTATTTGAGCGTGGGTCCACGAGGAAGGTGTAACGGCCTTCGTCCATGTCCGAGTAGCTCTTTTCACTCACGACGGGAGCAAGGATCACGTCGCGGGGGTTCTTATCGATGTTGGTTGACATGTGGTCTCCTCCTACTTGGCGCTTGCAGCGGCCACGAAGGCGTCGTATGCAGGCTTGGTAAAGACCACGTCGTCAGCTTTCAACACGTCGTAGGTGTTGAGCTGATCAGCATACAGCGTGTGAACATGCTGCAGGTTACGAGTTGACAGTGCAGCGACGTCGTCGGACCGGTCGATAACGACCAGGAAGTTACGACGTTCGTTCTGGACTTCTGCCAGCGCGGTTTTTGCAGCTTTAGTCGAAGGGGTGTCCTGATCAATCAGGGCTTCGACGACGTGGATGCGTCCGTTGCGGGCACGGTCAGACAGTGCCTGGCGCAGGGCTGCTGCGATCATTTTCTTGGGGGTACGCTGCGAGTAGTCGCGTGATTGTGGACCGTGTGCGATACCGCCACCGGTCATCTGTGGTTCACGGATCGAACCCTGGCGTGCACGGCCGGTACCTTTTTGACGAAACGGTTTGCGTCCACCACCGGATACTTCAGCGCGAGTTTTCGTCGCGTGAGTTCCCTGACGTGCGGCAGCAAGCTGTGCGTTGACAACTTGGTGCATCAGAGCAACGTTTGCTTCGACGTCAAAGAGTTCAGCTGGTAGATCCACCGATACTTTGTTGACAGCCATTGAACTAGGCTCCCTTCACTGCATCGCGAACCAGAACAACGCGACCGCGTGGGCCAGGTACTGCACCTTTGATGAGCAGCAGGTTGTTCTCTGCATCGATACCGTGCAGAGTCAGGTTCTGAGTGGTTGTTTTGACGTTACCCATGCGGCCTGGAAGCTTCTTGCCCTTGAACACACGACCTGGGGTAGCTGCGCCACCAACCGAGCCTGGTTTACGGTGGTTTTTCTTCGCACCGTGGGAAGCGAATGAGCCACCAAAGTTGTGGCGCTTCATGGCACCGGCGAAGCCTTTACCCTTGGAGTTCGCAGTGACATCAACTTTTTGTCCTGCTTCGAACAGTTCAACGGTCAGGTCCTGGCCGAGTTCGTAGTTGGCTACGTCAGCGGTACGGATTTCAACGACGTGACGACGCGGTGTTACACCGGCTTTGTCGAAGTGTCCGACCAATGGTTTGGAGACCTTACGGGGATCGATTGCCCCGTATGCAATTTGGACAGCGGAGTAGCCATCAACTTCTTCGTTGCGAAGTTGGGTAACTACGTTAGGCTCAGCCTGAACCACAGTAACGGGAATGAGGTTGTTGTTCTCGTCCCATACCTGGGTCATGCCGAGCTTCGTGCCCAACAGTCCCTTGATATTCTTTTGGGATGTGGTCATAGTTCTCTCAGCACCTCCCTAGCTTAGAGTTTGATTTCAATGTTGACGTCCGCTGGCAAGTCAAGACGCATCAGCGAGTCAACAGCCTTAGGAGTCGGGTCTACGATGTCGATAAGACGTTTGTGAGTACGCATTTCAAAGTGCTCACGGCTGTCTTTGTATTTGTGCGGAGAACGGATCACGGCGAACACATTCTTCTCAGTAGGTAGTGGAACCGGGCCAACTACCTGTGCGCCTGCGCGTGTGACCGTATCAACGATCTTCCGCGCTGAAGTGTCGATCACTTCGTGATCATACGACTTCAGCCGGATGCGGATTTTTTGTCCCGCCATGGCGTCTGCCTCATTTCCGTACTAGTTGAGTACCTGTCCCTGTGTACATGCGGTACAGCTGAAGCTGGTGCATGTGTTATTTTCGCTCGCATAGCCGAATCCGTTGCACGGGTTCCTCGACTATGTGAGACCATCAAGTTTTTTACTCGCCAGACTGCACTGTATAGACGGTCTGGGGAATTTGATGCCTGCTCTTGGAGAGCATGCTCAGAGCCGTAGTACTACGCCTTCTGGGCACACTCATTGCGAGCAACCTGTCTATTATGACAGATTATATGGGGATTAGCCAATCGGCCGGCATAGTGCTTTCCGCTCGAGAACTGGTTGCGGTTGAAAAGCGTTGGCGGTCAAAGAGCTATATTTGGTGAGGCAGTGCTGACATTCGAACTGGCGCTTCAGCTGTCCCCTGTCATTCCGCGAAAGACCACTCTATATAAGCGGGCCCAGAAGTATGGAAGGTCTGTTAAATACCAACGTAACCGCTGGGTCAATACCGTTGACGTGCCAGGTACAAACAACTCGATAGTTGTAGATCATTCCTGGTGCTAGCACCACGATGAAGCCCAGCAGTCCACGGCGTTAGATCAGTGCCGCTACGGAAACGCGTACAATTCCCCATACTGATGCTGCGACTAGGATGCCGTTCTAGCTGCTTCTGTACAGACCACGGTCAACCGAAAGCCGTATTTGAACACACGATCATTGCTAATATGTTCCAACCTTCTCAGTAGTGTCGATGCCGGGAGATGGTTGAATCTAGAGTATTTGAATACAAAATATCCCCTGCCGAGTGGCAGGGGATATTTTGGCTTACTACCTAGTTAGAGCATGTGCTCAATTCGTAGGGAGTTAGGCGATGATCTTGGTTACACGACCGGAACCAACAGTACGTCCACCTTCACGGATAGCAAAGCCGAGGCCATCTTCCATTGCGATAGGCTGGATCAGTTCAACGGTCATTTCGGTGGTGTCACCTGGCATGACCATTTCGGTACCTTCTGGCAGGGTGATAACACCGGTTACGTCAGTGGTACGGAAGTAGAACTGTGGACGGTAGTTCGAGTAGAACGGGTTGTGACGGCCACCTTCGTCCTTGGACAGAATGTAGACGTTTGCTTCGAACTGGGTGTGCGGGGTGATCGAGCCTGGGGCTACGACAACCTGACCGCGTTCAACGTCTTCACGACGCAGACCACGGAGCAGCAGACCACAGTTTTCGCCAGCCCATGCTTCGTCGAGCTGTTTGTGGAACATCTCGATACCAGTAACGGTGGTCTTCTGCGACTCACGAATACCAACGATTTCAACTTCGGAGTTGATTGCGAGGGTACCGCGTTCTGCACGACCGGTTACAACGGTACCGCGACCGGTAATGGTGAAGACGTCTTCAATTGGCATCAGGAATGGCTTGTCACGGTCACGAACTGGTTCTGGGATGTATTCATCCACAGCGTCCATGAGATCTTCAACAGCCTTGACCCATTTTTCTTCGCCTTCGATAGCTTTCAGAGCGGAGACGCGGATAACTGGAGCGTTGTCGCCGTCGAAGTCCTGGGAGGACAGCAGTTCGCGAACTTCCATTTCAACCAGTTCCAGCAGGTCTTCGTCATCGACCATGTCGGATTTGTTGAGTGCAACCAGCAGGGTTGGAACGCCAACCTGCTTGGCCAGCAGAACGTGTTCACGAGTCTGAGCCATAGGGCCGTCAGTTGCAGCAACAACGAGGATTGCGCCGTCCATCTGAGCAGCACCGGTAATCATGTTCTTGATGTAGTCGGCGTGACCTGGGGCGTCAACGTGTGCGTAGTGACGCTTTTCGGTTTCGTATTCAACGTGGGAAACGTTGATAGTAATACCGCGCTGGCGCTCTTCAGGAGCACCGTCGATGTCGGCGTAGTCGCGCTGTTCGTTGTACTCTGGGTACTTATCGGCAAGTACCTTGGAGATCGCAGCGGTCAGGGTGGTTTTACCATGGTCAACGTGACCGATGGTACCGATGTTAATGTGCGGCTTTGTCCGCTCGAACTTTGCCTTCGACACAGATTCCTCCTAGAACTGTTCGACTGGAGAAGGACATGCAGCCGCTTGTGGCGGTCTGACTTTGGTCCAGTCTACGTCAGATGTTGTTATTACTAGTTTCCCCGGTGGTTAGGACCGGTCCGTGGATTGCTAAACAACCTCGGCCGCCTGCGCGGACCGGACCCTAGTCCTGTACCAAACGTTATGTTCGGGGTGACACACCGTTTGGCTGGTGGTGGGTTTGGCAGGACCAAGCCCACCACCATAAATCTAGCCAGCTAATAAGTCTAAATTATTGGCCGGAGTGTTTCTGAATAATTTCTTCAGAGACAGCAGCAGGTACTTCACCGTATGAGTTGAAGGTCATGGTGTAGACAGCGCGACCCTGAGTGCGGGAGCGCAGGTCACCGATGTAACCGAACATTTCAGACAGTGGGACTTTGGCCTTGACGACCTTGACACCTGCTGCATCGTCCATCGATTCGATGGTACCGCGGCGGGAGTTCAAGTCACCAATGACGTCGCCCATGTATTCTTCTGGGGTACGGACTTCAACGGACATGATCGGTTCAAGCAGAACCGGCTTTGCGCGTTTGATGCCTTCCTTGAAGACCTGGGAGCCGGCAAGTTTGAACGCCATTTCCGAGGAGTCAACGTCGTGGTAGGCGCCGTCTTCAAGAGTTGCTTTGACACCAACCATTGGGTAACCAGCAAGAACACCAAACTGCATGGCTTCCTGAATACCCTGGTCGACAGATGGGATGTATTCACGAGGAATACGTCCACCGGTGACAGCGTTCTTGAATTCGTAGACTTCGCCTTCTTCGGATACCAAGGGTTCGAAGGAGACCACAACCTTAGCGAACTGACCGGAACCACCAGTCTGCTTCTTGTGGGTGTAGTCAACCGAGTCAACCTTCTGGCGAATGGTTTCGCGGTAGGAGACCTGTGGTTTACCAACGGTAGCCTCAACCTTGAATTCACGCTTCATGCGGTCGACCAGCACGTCGAGGTGCAGTTCGCCCATGCCGCCGATTTCGGTCTGGCCGGTTTCTTCGTTCTGAGAAACGGTGAAGGTTGGGTCTTCTGCCGACAGACGCTGAATAGCGGTCGACAGTTTTTCCTGGTCACCCTTCGAGTTTGGCTCAATAGCAACCGAGATCACTGGTTCTGGGAAGTCCATGGATTCCAGAATGATCGGTGCTTCTTTGGCCGACAGACTGTCACCGGTGGTGACGTCTTTCAGACCGACAACCGCGTAGATGTGACCTACCTGAGCCTCGTCAACAGGGTTTTCCTTGTTGGAGTGCATCTGGAAGATCTTGGAGACGCGTTCCTGCTTCTGCTTGGTCGCATTCAGGATCTGGTCGCCCGCTTTGATCTTTCCGGAGTAAACGCGGATATATGTGAGCGTTCCGAAGAAGGGGTGCGCCGCAATCTTGAATGCCAGTGCGGAGAATGGCTCATCAAGGCTTGGTTTGCGGGTCAGTTCTTCTTCTGGGTCCTTCATGGAAGTTCCCTTGACCGATTCAACATCCAGTGGGGATGGCAGGTAGTCAACGACAGCGTCGATGACTGGCTGGACCCCACGGTTTTTGAATGCGGAACCACAGAAGACTGGGTAGGCGTCGTCAGCGATGGTCAATGCTCGGATACCGGCTTTGATCTCATCGTTGGTGAGTTCACCTTCGTCGAGATACTTCATCATCAGTTCATCTGATGATTCAGCAGCCGATTCGATGAGTTCGTTACGGTACTCTTCAGCTTTTTCCTGCAGTTCAGCTGGGATTTCTTCAATCTCGTAGCTCGCACCAAGTTTGGTGTCACCTTTGGCATCTGCTGGCCATACGAAAGCCTTCATGCTGAGCAGGTCAACGACACCGATGAAGTCATTTTCGGCACCGATTGGCAGCTGCATAACCAGAGGCTTGGCACCCAGGCGGGATTTGATGGTTTCAACGGTGTTGTAGAAATCAGCACCGAGTTTGTCCATCTTGTTGACGAAACAGATACGAGGTACACCGTATTTATCAGCCTGACGCCATACGGTCTCGGACTGTGGTTCAACGCCTTCTTTAGCATCAAATACAGCTACCGCGCCGTCGAGGACACGCAGAGAACGTTCAACTTCAACAGTGAAGTCAACGTGACCTGGGGTGTCGATGACGTTAATCTGGTTACCGTGCCAAAAGCTGGTGACAGCAGCGGAGGTAATGGTGATACCACGTTCTTTTTCCTGCTCCATCCAGTCGGTGGTTGAAGCACCATCGTGGGTTTCGCCCAGTTTGTGGCTTACACCGGTGTAGAAGAGGATACGCTCGGTCGTGGTAGTTTTACCGGCGTCAATGTGAGCCATGATGCCGATGTTACGAACTTTTGTGAGGTCGGTAAGCACTTCTTGTTGTGCCACAGGTTCTCCCTTGGTTGTTGCCTGGTTCCGTGAGCCACAGACTCCTGGTTGAGGCAACGGCTCGGAATGAGTACTGAGTTGGTGTTTGATTTACCAGCGGTAGTGGGCAAACGCCTTGTTAGCTTCAGCCATCTTGTGCACGTCCTCACGACGCTTTACAGCTGCACCCAGTCCGTTGGACGCATCCAGAATTTCGTTAGTCAAACGCTCAGTCATGGATTTTTCGCGGCGTGCCTTGGAGAAGGTAACCAACCAGCGAAGTGCAAGAGCAGTAGCGCGGCCAGGCTTGACCTCAACAGGTACCTGGTAGGTGGCGCCACCAACACGACGAGAGCGGACTTCTAATGCAGGACGAACGTTATCCAGAGCTTTTTTGAGCGTTGCTACTGGATCGTCGCCGCCTTTTTCGCGGGTACCATCAAGGGCACCGTAGACTATGCGTTCAGCAGTCGATTTCTTACCATCGACCAAAACTTTGTTAATCAGCTGGGTGACCAAAGATGAACTGTAAACAGGGTCAACTACCAGTGGGCGCTTTGGCGCAGGACCTTTACGTGGCATGGTTTACTTCTCCTTCTTAGCGCCGTAACGGCTACGAGCTTGACGGCGATCTTTGACACCCTGAGTGTCCAGAGCACCGCGGACAATCTTGTAGCGGACACCTGGAAGGTCTTTCACGCCACCGCCACGAACGAGCACGATGGAGTGCTCCTGGAGGTTGTGGCCTTCACCTGGAATGTAGGCGGTAACTTCGATACCACCGGCCAGGCGGACACGTGCGACTTTACGCAGCGCGGAGTTCGGTTTCTTAGGGGTGGTGGTGTACACACGGGTGCACACACCACGGCGCATTGGGCGTGCGTCAAGCGCAGGCGCACCAACACGCTTTGCTTTTGGCGTGCGGCCCTTGCGGACCAGCTGCTGAATTGTTGGCAAAATATTCTCCGTATGATTTATCTTCTTTCGAACGGTTCGAGGCGGTATGCAGCGCATCGAATCGAAAGAAAGCTTGGTCGTTTTTCGACGTCTTAGACTATTCGGCTTTAGACGTGCAAAAAGGTGGCATTTGTCGCGCAAGTTCCCCGCAACCCGGACAGAGTCCTACTGCCACTTTGAAACAATCGTTCTCAGTGTACCAGGTTCGGTCACATTGCAACAATTTGCATACTGATTAGGGTATGCATCACGTGTGCGCTCCCGTCATACCCAGTCGGTCAGTTGTTTGCCGACTGGACATGACAGGCAATCAATGCTCATCAGCGATCCGCAGCGACTCCAAAACATCTCGTGTGCGTCCCCACGCAGAGTCTCTTGTCCGCTACCAGCAGTGCCGGATGGCTCCTGGCCTCCTGGACCATGTCTTTGCGCCGCAGACAGTCGCGTACGGGAAGATCCAGCGGTTAAGCGTTCATCGTGCCTGGTGTGTGGGCAACTTCGGCTGCGGCCTTGGTCAGACGATAGCGCTGGTACAGGTCTCGCTTCAGGTTCCGGTCGTTACTGTATTGCAACGGCCAGCCAATACGGTTGGCACGCTTGGCGGCTTCAAGTTGTTGTTGCTGTGCTGGTGCAGCATAATGCTTCGCCAGTTTTAAAGGGATCGTCAGTGAAGCAGCAGGTCCCTCAGTTGTCACCGGTTGCCCGTGGGCGCTCATTTCAATGAACTCCCGGTAGAGGTACGTTGCGGGGTTTGCTCCGGCAACAGTCAGATAATAATGATGGCGGCCCAAACGCGGATTCATCTCCAAGAAATATGGTTCGCCCGTCGTCTCATGGATCTTGATGTCAAACATGCCAAATCCATGCCAGTCCAAGGCATCCATGAGTCGTGCGCCCTGTTCTTGCATCGCCGCATCAGCGACTGCCACAACAGCCCGTGAGTTGCCTTCAAGCCCCGCTGCGTGGTCTTCGACGATGACTTCGGCAAGTCCGGTCAGTGCGTTCTCGCCGGTTCGATCGCGGAAATGCGAGAGAATTCTTAGGTTGGAATCCGGGCCTGGAATGAATTGCTGAAGAATAAGGGAACCCTGATAGCCAGCGTTTATGGCTTGAGTGATGATAATTTTCAGTTGTTGCGGTTCTTGCAGGAAGTGTACTTTTCGTCGACCGGAAAAGCGCGTATTCGCCCAGGCTGCGCCGTCACCAGCCTTTAAAATGAGTGGGTAATCCAGGCCCAGCTCAGCAATAGAGTTCACGAAGGCGTCAATGGTGTTCGTGCCTTGCGAGCAGTCAATGGAGGCGGTCTGGGGATACTTGATCGCCAGTTCGTCACACAGTGCGTAGAAATTGTCTTTCAATGAGGCCCGGTCAAGTTGGGCGGTGGTGAGCTCAGGAAATACATATCCCATCGAACGGAGAGCTTCAGCGTGGTCGATCATGATACGAACCAGATGATCGTAGCCTGCTATCAACAGCAGGGGGCGTGCGCCGTCGCGCCGTAGTTGTTGAGCAACGCTAGCCAAGTGTTCAACGACATGATCCGGATCGAACATGGCTCCAGCAGGATAGAGCTCGGTGATTTTGCTGCCACCAACAATCAGGTTTTCTGCTGTTGGAACGATTGCTGATACCACCCCGTATGCTTCATGGAATTCGCGGGCCAGCGTGTACGCGCCGAGGTCTCCCCCGGTAATGACCGGGACAAAGGATTGGGAGGTGGGGATCTGTGAGGTCATAGTGGACGAGTTTAGCAACTGCCAACCGTGATCCCGCTCGCTCTACCTCTTGGAACGATCAACGGCTGGGGTACGCTGGAGATGTGACACAACATAAGACCCTGAATATCCAAGAGATTTCCACTGAACAGCGTCAAAGGTTCCTCGCCGACCAGCCGCGGGCTTCCTTTCTTCAGAACCCCTATTGGCCCCAGACCAAAGCGGCATGGCGTGGCCAATCGTTGGGGTGGTGGGACAATGACGAGTTGGTTGCCACCAGCCTGGTGCTGTACCGACCGATCCCGGTGCCTGGTCTTCGGGGGCGCAAT
Source organism: Enteractinococcus helveticum (assembly GCF_001657475.1). Classification (GTDB taxonomy): domain Bacteria; phylum Actinomycetota; class Actinomycetes; order Actinomycetales; family Micrococcaceae; genus Yaniella; species Yaniella helvetica. The sequence goes on along the minus strand of NZ_LXEY01000022.1, from coordinate 192,243 downwards.
TTAGCGTATATGGCCGAGGGGCCTATCTTTGATCCAGAGGACGTAGCGCTGGATTCTCTGGTGAATCCGCTGGTGCCATATCTGCGGAGTCAGGGCGCGTTTTTGATCCGAATGGGGCTGCCATTTATGCTGCGCCGTTGGGACGCAGAGACAGTTCGTCGTACGCTATCGGCCAATGACCATGACATGATCCCAGACCTTCATCCGGTCGAGTCTGATCCCACGGCATGGTCGTTAGAAGATTCCTTGGTTCGCTTAGGGTGGGAAAAACCGGAGATGACCGAGGATTTTGGTCCGGGTCAGGCTCAATTCCAGGCGCGTATTCCGCTGCCTGAGCTCACTGACGAGCAGCGAGCGGATCGTGAGTCTCCTGAATTTGTGCAAGCCGTCGAGGACGTGTTGGCTCGCATGGATAGCACCTCGCGTCGTCAGACTCGAAAGTCGATGCGCTCGGATTTGCAGATTTCCGTTGGCGATGTTTCCGAGATCAGTCAGTGGCAGGCCTTATATGAGGAAACCGCTGAGCGCGATGACTTCACTGGTCGTCCTCAGAGTTATTTTGAGGCGATGTTCAACGCACTGAATGCCTCCGAGATCGCACAGTGCAAAGTGTTGTTTGCTCACTTCGAGAACCAACTGCTAGCTTCAGCAATTTACGTTCAGCAGCAAGATACGGGATGGTATGTCTACGGTGCTTCGACTCGTGCCGAGTCCAAACGCTATGCTCCGCGCGCTTTGCAACTGGAACAGGTCAAGCTCAGTCTGGAAGCGGGCGCGCGCTGGTATGACCTCGGTGGGGTCTCCCCCACCCTGAATAAAGAGCATGAGCTTGCGGGTCTCACGCGGTTCAAAACCACGATGGGCGCAGACGTCGTCGAGACCATGGGCGAATGGGATTACCCCATCAACAAGGTCCTGGCTCGAGCGTTCAACCGGTACCTTGCTCGCAGAGGCTAGGGTTCAACCCTTCTGACATCACGCCTTGGCCGCGGTCCTACTCGAGTGGGACCGCGGCCAAAGTGTTGCATGGGCAGTCATCGTATTAGCGGATATATACTGATGGCCTTTAAGGTAGGTATAACGTTCCGTTCGTTGTTGACGAAGAGAGTTTGATGTCTCATGGCCAAGATTGATACCAAAACCGCCACCCCTCCCTCGACTGCATTAGTTATGATGCTCACTGGATTTGGCGCATTGTTTATTGTCATCGGGGTCGTTGCACTCGTGGCAACGAATCCTACGAACTGGGTGGGCGTGAGCCTGGCTTTATTCGTTGGTGTCTACAGTTTCGTGATGGCCCAAGTTCTCAAGCGTCGTCGTGCCCGCGGGTAGTGGTCGTTTTTCTTTTACGTTTAAACCTGAGAGAGCCAGTGCAAATATTCGCACTGGCTCTCTATGTGTTTGGGGCCGGTTCTAGCGGCCTACGAGGTTAGCGGAAGTCGCCACCCATACCGTAGTCTTCCAGCGGGATCGCGTGGAAGTCGCCACCGATTTCGGTGTCCATACCCGGGTAATCAAAATCCGGGAATGCAGCAGCACCGGTGAACATGTTGGCCTTGGCTTCATCGGTTGGTTCAACGGCAACGTTGGTGTAGCGGTCCAGGCCGGTTCCGGCTGGGATGAGCTTACCAATGATGACGTTTTCCTTCAGACCAAGCAGTGGATCAGCCTTACCTTCCATTGCGGCCTGCGTCAGAACGCGGGTCGTCTCCTGGAAGGATGCGGCCGACAGCCACGAGTCGGTTGCAAGCGAAGCCTTGGTGATACCCATGAGCTCGTCACGACCAACGGCTGGGCGTTTGCTTTCCGCAACGGCAGCACGGTTGGCGGCCACGAAGTCAGCGCGGTCAGCGAGCTCACCTGGCAGCAAGTCGGTTTCACCGGAGTCGATGATGGTGATTCGACGCAGCATCTGACGGACGATGACTTCCACGTGCTTGTCGTGAATGCCAACACCCTGGGACTGGTAGACCTCTTGGACCTCGTCGACCAGGAACTTCTGGGCGGCACGTGGGCCAAGAACACGTAGGACCTGCTTCGGATCGATGGCACCAGCAACCAGCTGGGTACCGACCTCAACGTGCTGGCCGTCTTCGACGAGCAGACGTGAACGACGCAGGACCGGGTAGGCCATTTCTTCAGAGCCGTCATCCGGGGTGAGTACCAGACGAACTTGTTTGTCGTCTTCTTCGATGGTCACGCGACCGGCGACCTCGGAGATTGGGGCAACACCCTTTGGCGTACGTGCTTCGAAGAGCTCCTGAATACGTGGCAGACCCTGGGTAATGTCATCAGCCGATGCGACACCACCGGTGTGGAAAGTACGCATGGTCAGCTGAGTACCTGGTTCACCAATCGACTGAGCAGCGATAATACCAACTGCTTCACCGATGTCGACGACCTTACCGGTAGCCATCGAGCGGCCGTAGCACTTGGCACAGGTTCCAACAGCGGAATCACAGGTCAGCACCGAACGGATACGGATCTGGCTGACGCCGGCTTCCAGTAGGACGTCCAACTTGGTGCTACCAATGTCTTGGCCGGCTTCAACGATGACGTTGCCGTCAGCGTCTTTGGCGTCGGTAGCCAGGACACGTGAGTAGGCCGAGGTCTCGATATCGTCAACGAAGACCAGTTCGCCGTTATCGTCTGGGATAGCAATGGTCGTGTTGAGACCACGGCGTGTGCCACAGTCTTCTTCACGCACAATGACATCTTGCGAAACGTCGACCAGGCGACGGGTCAGGTAACCCGAGTTCGCGGTCTTCAACGCGGTATCTGCCAGACCTTTACGAGCACCGTGAGTAGCGGAGAAGTATTCCAGAACCGACAGGCCCTCACGGTAGGAGGACTTGATCGGACGAGGGATAATCTCACCCTTCGGGTTTGCTACCAGACCACGGATACCGGCAATCTGGCGAACCTGCAGCCAGTTACCGCGAGCACCCGAGGTGACCATGCGGTTAATGGCGTTTTGTTTGCCCATACCGGACTGCATTGCTGCAGCAACTTCGTCGGTGGCGTTGTTCCAGATATCGATCAGTTCGGCACGACGTTCATCATCCGAGATCAGACCGGTTTCGTACTGGGTTTGAACCTTAGTTGCCTGATCTTCGTATCCTTCCATGATCGATGCTTTGTCGAAGTTCGAAGTGATGTCGGAGATCGCAACGGTGACACCTGACCAGGTGCCCCAGTAGAAGCCAGCATCTTTGAGGTTGTCCAACGCTCGAGCGGTAGCAACTAGCGGGTAGCGTTCAGCGAGGTCGTTGACCAGTTCGCCAAGGGTTCCCTTGGTTGCTACAACTTCTACCCATGGGTAGTCGGCTGGCAGCAGGCGGTTGAACAGCACGCGACCGATGGTGGTTTCCAGGTTCACGCGCTGACCGGGTTCCCAGCCTTCTGGGGCGGGTTGTACCTCGGATGGCACAAAGCCGTCCACACCAATGGTGACGGTTGCGTTGAGGTGAACCTTGCCGGCATCCATACCCATGATGGCTTCACCGAGCGAGGAGTAGGCGTTGCCAATACCAACGACGTCGTCGCGAACATCGGTCAGGTGGTTCAGACCGATGATCATATCCTGGGATGGCACAGCAACTGCGCGACCATCGGATGGTTTCAGAATGTTGTTGGACGACAGCATCAGCAGACGGGCTTCAGCTTGGGCTTCGGGGCTCAGTGGCAGGTGGACTGCCATCTGGTCGCCGTCGAAGTCTGCGTTGAATGCGGCACAGACCAGTGGGTGCAGCTGAATAGCTTTACCTTCAACCAGCTGTGGTTCAAACGCCTGAATGCCCAGGCGGTGCAGGGTTGGTGCGCGGTTGAGCAGTACCGGGTGTTCGGTAATGACTTCTTCCAACACGTCCCAAACCTGTGGGCGGGTACGTTCGACCATGCGCTTGGCAGATTTGATGTTCTGGGCGTGGTTCAGGTCAACCAGACGTTTCATAACGAATGGTTTGAACAGTTCCAGTGCCATCTGTTTTGGCAGACCTGCCTGGTGCAGTTCCAGCTGAGGACCAACTACGATGACCGAACGGCCCGAGTAGTCGACACGTTTACCCAGCAGGTTCTGACGGAAACGACCCTGTTTACCCTTGAGCATGTCGGACAGCGACTTCAGCGGACGGTTGCCCGGTCCGGTGACGGCACGGCCGCGGCGTCCGTTGTCGAACAGTGAGTCGACGGATTCCTGCAGCATGCGCTTTTCGTTGTTGACGATGATCTCTGGTGCACCCAGTTCAAGCAGGCGCTTCAGACGCGAGTTGCGGTTGATCACACGACGGTAGAGGTCGTTGAGGTCAGAGGTCGCAAAGCGGCCACCATCAAGCTGCACCATTGGGCGCAGTTCTGGTGGAATGATCGGGACGGCGTCCAGCACCATGCCTTCTGGCTTATTGTCGGTGGTCAAAAATGCGTTGACCACTTTCAAACGCTTCAGGGCACGGGTTTTGCGCTGGCCTTTACCGGTCTGGATGATTTCGTGAAGCTTTTCAGATTCACCTTCCAGATCGAAAGTCCGAAGACGACGTTGGATCGCTTCTGCGCCCATGGAGCCTTCGAAGTATTCGCCGTATTTATCGCGCAGCGAGCGGAAGATCTGTTCGTCACCTTCCAGGTCGCCGACCTTGAGGTTCTTGAAACGATCCCAGACATCTTCCATCTGGGCGATTTCGGCTTCGGCGCGTTTGCGTACCTGAGCCATGGTCTTTTCGGCCAGGGACTTGGCTTTTTCGCGTTCTGCGGCTTTAGCACCGGCCTGTTCCAGTTCGGCGAGCTCTTCTTCGAGTTCACGCGAAATGGCGGCAATATCGGAGTCGAGTTGTTTCTTCAGGAAGTTGACTTCCTGATCGTACTCGGCTTGCAGGTTTGGCAGATCGGCGTGACGTGCTTCTTCGTCAACGCTGGTGATCATGTAGGCAGCAAAATAAATGATCTTTTCAAGATCTTTTGGTGCAAGGTCGAGCAGGTAGCCAAGACGCGATGGCACACCTTTGAAGTACCAGATGTGGGTCACTGGTGCGGCCAGTTCGATGTGGCCCATGCGGTCACGACGAACCTTGGAACGGGTGACTTCTACACCACAGCGTTCACAAATGATGCCTTTGTAGCGGACTCGCTTGTACTTACCGCAGTAGCATTCCCAGTCGCGGGTTGGACCGAAAATACGTTCACAAAACAGGCCGTCTTTTTCTGGCTTGAGTGTTCGGTAGTTAATGGTTTCAGGCTTTTTGACCTCACCGTAGGACCACTCGCGGATTTGGTCTGCGGTGGCCAGTCCGATGCGCATGAGGCCGAATGAGTTTTCTGGGGACATTGTCCTATGAACTCCTGGTTCTAAAAATGGATGAAAGACTGATTTGTGTTGTGAACTTAGACTTCTTCTACCGAGCTGGGTTCAGCACGGGAGAGGTCGATGCCTAGTTCTTCAGCAGCACGGAATGAATCTTCATCCGAGTCACGCATTTCGATATTCCGGCCGTCTGCGGAAAGGACTTCCACATTCAGGCACAGGGACTGCATTTCTTTGATCAGGACTTTGAAGGATTCTGGAACGCCTGGTTCTGGAATGTTCTCACCCTTGACGATGGCCTCGTAGACCTTAACACGGCCGTGGACGTCGTCAGATTTATGGGTCAGGAGTTCCTGCAGGGTATACGCGGCACCGTATGCTTCCAGTGCCCACACTTCCATTTCACCAAAGCGCTGACCACCGAACTGTGCTTTACCACCCAGCGGCTGCTGGGTAATCATCGAGTACGGTCCGGTTGAACGAGCGTGAATCTTATCGTCAACCAAGTGGTGCAGTTTCAGCATGTACATGTAGCCAACCGAGACGTGTTCTGGGAATGGTTCGCCAGAACGTCCGTCAAATAGCTGGGCTTTACCGTTGGTGCCCATCAGGCGTTCGCCGTCGCGGGTCGGGTGGACGTGACCAAGCAGACCGGTGACTTCTTCGGCTTCGGCGCCGTCGAAGACTGGAGTGGCGACGTTGACCGGGCCGGTTTCACGCGGCAGGTTTGGCAGCTTCTTCAGGAAGTCTGGTTCACCTTCGATCTTCCAACCGTTGGCAGCAGCCCAGCCGAGGTGTAGTTCCATAACCTGGCCCAGGTTCATACGTCCTGGCACACCCAGTGGGTTCAGGATCATATCGACCGGGGTACCGTCGGCGAGGAATGGCATGTCTTCAACCGGCAGGATCTTGGCGATAACACCCTTGTTCCCGTGGCGGCCGGCCATCTTGTCACCGTCGGTGATCTTACGTTTCTGGGCAACATAGACGCGGACCAGCTGGTTGACACCTGCTGGCAGATCGTCGTCTTCGTCGCGGTCGAAGATGCGAACACCAATAACGGTTCCGGATTCACCGTGTGGGACCTTCAGCGAGGTATCACGGACTTCCTTGGATTTTTCACCGAAGATGGCACGCAGGAGGCGTTCTTCTGGGGTGAGTTCGGTTTCACCCTTCGGGGTCACACGACCGACGAGGATGTCACCGGATTCGACCTCAGCACCGATGTGGATGATGCCGCGTTCGTCAAGCTGGGCCAGAACTTCTTCCGAGACGTTTGGAATGTCGCGAGTGATTTCTTCGGCACCAAGTTTGGTGTCACGAGCATCGACTTCGTATTCTTCGATGTGAATTGAGGTCAAGACGTCATCGGAGACCATGCGCTGGGAGACGATGATCGCGTCTTCGAAGTTCAGACCTTCCCATGGCATGAAGGCCACCAGGAGGTTCTTTCCAAGTGCGAGTTCACCGTTGTCGGTCGAAGGACCGTCGGCCAGAACCGAGCCGTATTCGACTCGCGCACCTTCGGATACGCGAACAACCTGGTTGTAAGCGTTGCCCTGGTTGGAGCGCTCGAATTTGGCAATTGGGTAGTGACGGGTGGTGCCTTCATCTTCCATAACGGTCACCATGTCGGCAGCTACCTCGGTAACAACACCTGGTTTCTGCGCAATGACGGAGTCACCGGCGTCGATAGCAATCGGTTTTTCCATACCGGTACCAACCAGTGGGGCTTCCGACTGAACCAACGGCACAGCCTGACGCTGCATGTTGGCACCCATCAGCGCGCGGTTGGCATCGTCGTGTTCGAGGAATGGAATCAACGCGGTTGCAGCTGACACCATCTGGCGTGGCGAAACGTCCATGTAATCGACATCGAACGGGTCGGCGAGCACTGGCTCACCGTCACCTCCGCGCTGACGTGACAGGACGAATTCTTCGGCGAAGGTGCCGTCGTCGTGCAGTACAGCGTTGGCCTGAGCGATCTGGACGTGCAGTTCGTCATCAGCGGTGAGGTATTCAACGGTATCGGTGACGCGACCGTCAACAACCTTGCGGTACGGGGTCTCGATGAACCCGAACGCGTTGATGCGACCGTAAGTTGCCATCGAACCGATCAGCCCAATGTTTGGACCTTCTGGGGTTTCAATTGGACACATACGACCGTAGTGCGATGGGTGCACGTCACGGACTTCCATACCGGCGCGGTCACGCGATAGGCCACCTGGGCCAAGTGCGGACAAGCGACGTTTGTGGGTCAGACCAGCCAGCGGGTTGCCCTGGTCCATGAACTGCGACAGCTGCGATGTTCCGAAGAACTCGCGAATGGCCGCAACGACCGGACGGATGTTGATCAGGGTCTGGGGCGTAATGGCCTCGACGTCCTGGGTGGTCATGCGTTCGCGAACCACGCGTTCCATACGGGACAAACCGGTACGGATCTGGTTTTCGATCAGTTCGCCAACCGCACGGATACGACGGTTACCGAAGTGGTCAATGTCATCGACCTCTACCGGAACGTCAACTTCTTGGCCTTTACGGGTGCCCTTGATCTTGGAGTCACCATTGTGCAGTGCCGCGATGAAGTGCACCATCTGGGTAACGTCTTCTTCGGTGAGCACCAGGGAGGCTGGGTCGCCAAGTGGAGCATCGACGCCGAGTTTACGGTTGAGTTTGTAACGACCGACCTTGGCAAGGTCGTAACGACGCTCGGTGAAGTACAGGTTTGCCAGCAGGTTCTGCGCGGAATCTACCGAGACTGGTTCGCCCGGACGCAGTTTGCGGTAAATATCTTTGAGTGCTTCAGCCTGGTCGGCAATGCCGTCTTTTTCCAGGGTCAGCATCATGGAATCATACTGGCCGAATTCTTCGCGAATGCGAGCTTCGGTCCAGCCCAGAGCCTTGAGCAGCACGGTGACAGGTTGTTTACGACGACGGTCCAAACGAACCGAAACCTGATCACGGCGGTCAATTTCCAGCTCGAACCAGGCACCGCGTGATGGAATGATGCGGGCGGTGTAAATATCTTTGTCAGTGGTCTTATCTGGAGTGCGTTCAAAGTAAGCGCCCGGGGAACGGACCAGCTGGGAAACGACGACGCGCTCGGTACCATTGATGATGAAGGTACCTTCATCGGTCATCAACGGGAAGTCACCCATAAAGACGGTCTGCTGTTTAATTTCGCCGGTGTTGTAGTTCATGAACTCGGCCTTGACATACAGCGGAGCCGCGTAGGAAGCGTCACGTTCCTTGGCTTCCTCAGCGTCCATCTTCGGGTCCGAGAACTCTGGGTCGGAGAACGACAGAGACATCGTGCCCTGGTAATCTTCGATCGGTGAGATTTCGTCAAAAATCTCTCCGAAACCTGAAGTCGTAACTACCGAATCATCGCCAATTTCTTGTGCACGTGCGACCTGCGCAGCCCAGCGCTCATTGCCAACAAGACGGTCAAAAGATTCCGTCTGCAGAGCAAGAAGATTGGGCACATCAAGTGGTTCAGCAATCTTTGCAAAAGAAACACGACCGGCTGAAGCGCCGTGTCGATAGTTTGTAGCGGTTGTGTTTTCAGAGGTGCTAGAAGCGACCAACAGCGATCCTTTCACAGACCTTCCAAGTATCTATAGACGCGTAGTGCCCGAGCATCTAATCAAGTACGCCACGAGACAAAGACACGGGACCCACCGCTATATGAAGGTCAAGCCGCTCTTGTGTATGATCCTGTGGAGATGGTGAACCCGACGGTCAGCCGGGAACACCAAAACGACCTGAAGACAGGGATACGCAAAGAATCAGCATAGCTTGACTTGACCCCTTTTGTCCAGTAGGCGCCCTCAAGTTATTTACAATTTCGCTTTCGGGCGTGACGCGGGTCGCAGTTTTGTTCCACAAACTCCCGTCGGAGCCCATCACGCCTTGGCAGGGCGACGAGTTCTTCCTTGCGAAATGCAAACGAGATTCTTTTTCGATCGTATAAGTCTGTTTGTACCAGACCAGCATATGGAACGCTGAGCCATACGGCGATAAAAACTCCACCTGTAGGACACCGTTTCTGCACCGCTTGCGCCCCGGATCTTGCTGAACACCCAAGTGAACTCATTATGCTGTAGGCCAAGTCAACTTCCGATTATAAAATTGCGGTATGGAGCCCCGGGATAACCCGGCAGGAATGCCGGACGATGAGTTTCGAGCCGAGCGGATGGCCCGGCAGACAGCTCCACCTGAGCTGGAAAATCCAGAAAAGCGTGCCCTGTGGGGGCTTGGGACTAACGAAGAGGACTACGGTCCCTATCTCATCGAGCTAAATGTCCAATACGTTGATGGGCTGGCCGAGGCAGCAAAAGCCTTTGCAGAACTTTTTCGAACGATTATTGTTGAGCCAGCAGAGCAGCATCTGTCGGATCTCGCTGAAGATCCACCCTGGGGAATCACCAGAATTTCTAAGACATATTTTCGGTGTGAAATGACCATGCCACAGTGGAAGACCCTCGTTGCTGCCGACGAACGTCAAGCTGCCCAACGCGCACGAGCGTCCCAGTCGGAAAATACCGACTCCATGCCGATCGGGGCGTTTCGTTTCCGGACTATGTACAAACTCTGGCCAGACTTTCCCGTCCAGGCTCACATTACACACTCGATCTCGACGATCAAGGCCGATGCGGCTTTGCGAACCTTCGAAGCAAGCGGCGAGGGGATCACCTGGGCAGTGATCGACTCCGGGGTGGATGGGACACATCCGCATTTTGGTACTGCACCCGACCATGTTCTATACGACCCATCGGTCCAGGGGCTGCATCGATGCTTCATTCCTATCAACGGCCAACGTTTAGACGATCCCGACGAACAACTGATCGATGGAGCTGCGCTGTCGCAAACTGAACGCAAGCGGCGCATTGCCCTCCATCGTGAAAATGCACTGATTGATACTATGGGGCACGGCACTCACGTAGCCGGTATCATCGCTGGTCAAGCACCATCCGACGGTTCCGCTGTGGTCTTACATCACGAAGTGATGATGGCACCCGGGGAACAATTGGAAAACACACCACAACGTCAGACTGTCACACGTGCCCGTCCCCTGTCAGGTGACCAAGAGCAACGACGTCTGCACGGGGTTGCGCCCCGGGCTCGTTTAGTCAGCTTGCGGGTATTAGATGGTCAGGGGCAAGGACGCTCCAGCAATATCATTCGAGCGTTGGAATACATTCGAGAAGAACTCAACGATAACCCAAAAGAGCTGCGTGTCCACGGGGTCAATCTCAGCGTGGGCTATGAATTTGACGCTGAAATGTTTGCTTGCGGACAGAGCCCGCTATGCGTGGAGGTCAATCGCTTAGTCCAGACCGGTGTGGTCGTCGTGGCAGCTGCAGGCAATACTGGATATGCCACGATTAGTGCCAGTAGTCGAACCACTCGGGTCGGTTTGGCCAATTCGATCAATGATCCAGGCAATGCAGAAGCCGCGATCACCGTGGGCTCAACGCATAGAGACGCTCCCCACACCTTTGGGATTTCATATTTTTCCTCGAAAGGACCCACCGGTGACGGCCGACCGAAACCTGACCTCGTGGCTCCTGGCGAGCGCATCCTTTCGTGTGCAGCAGGCCAAAAGAAAACTGAGGCGCTCGATCAGATTGCTCAGCAAAGTCAGCACAGCAGTTCGCCGGATGATTCGGCCAGTAGCAGTGCGGACAGCATCGCTGATCGTGCTTGCTATATCGATGACAGCGGCACCAGCATGGCAGCGCCGCATGTCTCAGGTGCTATTGCCGCATTTCTTTCAATACGACGCGAATTTATTGGTCAACCAGCAGAAGTGAAGCGGATCTTTTTAGACAGCGCCATGCCGTTGGGACGAGAACGCTACTTTGAGGGTCACGGTCTCGTCGATGTAATGAAAGCGATTCAGTCTGTGTAGGAGTCACCATGACCGGCCAAACATACGATGTCGAATACACCAAGCTCGGGGAGATCTACAACCCCGATCGTCTCGAAGCCCTGCTGACGGCGTGTGGTGATGCGTCGTCACTGTTAGTTTTGACCCACGGGTGGAATAACAACATGGAGGAAGCACGACAGCTCTACAACGAATGGTTGGCCAGTCTTCGTCGGGTCGATTCTGCTGCGTCGAAAATACTGCCTCGAACCATGGTGTTGCAGGTGTTCTGGCCCAGTAAGAAATTCGCTGCCGAGGATCTCATTGCCGGTGGTGGAGCCGTCGGCCTCTCCGAAAGTGACGAGGTCCAACTGAGTCTGCAAGCGCTGAAGCAGGACCCATATCTGCTGGGTGATCACGGCCCTGAGTCAACGGAGCCCGTGTGGTCCAATGACATCAACCACGCCATGGGGTTAGTCGCTCAGCTGGAGGACTCCGAACAGGCACGTCGGGAATTCGTCTTGCATATCCGGGCTGCATTGAACCCTGCTGAAGCACACGAGGACGATGCGTCTCGGGAGTTTTTTGAATTGGAACCGGAGGAACTCTTTGAGCGCTTTGGTGATCCTGTGGGAATAATCGATTCGGGTCCAGGCAGTCGATCAGCCGGCGGAGTCGGTACAACAGATTTCCGTGAGGAAGGTGGTGCCGCGTTTCTTGGTGGCGGCTGGTCCAAGATTAAAACAGCGGCGGTTCGCATCGCGAATTATGCGACGTATTATCAAATGAAATCTCGTGCTGGCCTGGTCGGTCGAAATGGGCTGGCCCAGACGCTTGAGCTGGTTCGTCAACGGTGCCCGCAGCTGCCTATTCATCTCATCGGTCACAGCTTTGGAGCCCGCGCCGTGGTCTCAGCAGTCGCGCAAATGGCCCCGGGCAAAGCCCCGGTGTCATTGTCGTTACTTCAGGCGGCCTTTTCGCATAACGGTTTTGCAGAAAAATTTGATGAGAAACATGACGGCGCTTTCCGCACCGTGGTCCAAGACAGACGGGCTACCGGGCCCATTATCATTACCCATACGAAAAACGACCGGGCTCTGGGGATTGCTTATCCTCTGGCCTCTCGCATTGCACGCGATAATGCCGCTGCACTGGGTGATAAGAACGACCCGTACGGCGGCATGGGACGAAACGGTGCCCAACACACCCCTGAAGTTAACACCACCGAAGTATTCTTACGAGATTGGGACACAGCTACACCGTATAAGTTCTCACCCGGGCAGGTGTATAACCTGCAAGCTGATCGCTTCATCAATGACCATGCCGATGTGAAAGGTGTCGAAGTCGCCTATGCAACGCTGCAGGCAATGCGCAGCGCAGTCAGTGCCTAGCTCCATGCCGATAGCCAGTAAGAACATGCAGTTGAACCATGCCGGGTCATCGCCTCATCGTGTGGAGCTCCGAAGTGAGTTTCTTCATCGTTGATGGTCTTGACCGCGGATCTGTTCGACAATGTGGTCCACGATGTCATCTAACACCGTCATCCCGTCTCGGACTCCACCTAATGAGCCGGGTAAGGTCGCAACGAATGTGTGGCCTACTACCCCGGCGATGCCACGGGAAAGTGCAGCGTGCGGCGTATGCCGCAGACCTTCCAGCAGGATTGCCGTCATCACATGTGGCAGTTGAACGTCAAGGATCTCGCCAATCACATCTACGGTCTGATCCGTTGGAGAAATTCCCGTGCCACCGCTGGTAATGAGTAGATCGGGCAAAGCTTCTTGGTCCTCAGCCATCAGCTGTGTCATGGTGTTGGCCAGGTCGTGGTCAGCGACAACCAATGCATTTGGTGTGACATAGCCTTTAGAACGCAGCCATTGGACCAGTTGGGGGCCGGCCTCATCTTCATACGTTCCTGCAGCCGCTCGAGTGGATGCGATGATCACTTGAGCGGTTTTGCCTTGACCGTCAGCAGTAGAGCTGCGATCCACTACGGGTTGAGGTTTCAGATGTGGCAAAGGTTTGACGGCGACGTCGAATGTTGCATCGGCAAACAGATGTGCAGTAACGGTTTGGCCCGGTTTAAATCTCGACAGGGGCGGGATTTCTAGTAGTGCGTTTGAACCGACTGCTTGAGCCAGTAGATGCGAGCCGGCTTCACCCTGGAGTTGTGTCACGAGATCTGCACCTTGTAATCCCACGGTGCCACGACGATATTGGGTCTTGCCGCGAATACCGGTTACCGTGCTGTTGATCTTGGTCTGAACAGCAAGAGGTGACCAACCGGATCGAAAGGCTTTCCACAGCGCAGGAACGACCACCATGCGCAGTGAAACCAGAGTTGAAATGGGATTACCTGGCAGGGCAATGATTGGGGTGCGATTATAGACCCCATAGCCCTGTGGGCCACCGGGTTGTTGTTGAATTTTGCCGACCCAAGATACTTCCAAACGATCAAGAAGCTGACGCACGACCTCATATTTTCCTTCGGAGATACCCCCGGAGGTGATGAGGATGTCTGGCGCATGATCACGAATCAGCCGATCGATTTCTGATTGGAAATCGCGGAGTTCATCGGTTGTAGATCCGGTGGCAATGATTTCCATACCGTGCGTTGTGCCAAAGGCTTGCATAAGCGGGGTATTGGCATCAAAGATTTGTGCTTGTCTGGGGGTTTTGCCAGCAACTACCTCGTCGCCACCAGCGACGACGGCAATCTTTGGACGAGCTTTGACGGTGAGCTCTGCGATTCCTTGTGATGCTGCAGCGGCAACAAGAGCGGCGTCCACGAGTGTGTTCTGTCGGGCTAGTAACGTTCCAGCAGGCATGTCACTGCCGGTTTTCCGGATGAATGTACCAACCTCGACCGAGGGCAGATAGACGTACTCACCGGTGTCCACGAAGTGAGGTGGATCAGCCTGTTCGACCGGTATGATCGCAACGACATCTTCAGGTATTTTTGCGCCCGTCATAATCGGTACAGCGGTGTCATGACCATACCCGTTGACGCCGTAGTGATAAATATCTGTCGGATCGGTTCCCGCTGGGACATCAGGTCCAACACGAAAGCGGCCGCCTGCTACGTTGGCATAACCGATCCCATAACCGTCCATCTGCGAATTATCGAATCGCGGAGATGGATGTTTGGTCAACAAATCAGCGGCAAGCCGCCATCCTATCGCCTCGCGAAGCGGTAACGATATTGCAGGTAATTCCCCGACGGTGTCGAGCAATAAGCGGGCCAGGGTATCAGCGTAGGTTTCCGTTGACATCGTCACGAGTCATCTCCCGGCTCCGAAATGGCCCAATCTCCGGATTTTCCACCGGTTTTTTCTAAGACTTTGATATCGGTGATAACCGCCCGGGCATCCACAGCCTTGATCATGTCATACACTGTCAACGCTGCCGTCGACACGGCCGATAACGCTTCCATCTCCACGCCGGTCACACCTTTGGTTTTCACCAACGTGATAACCCGTAGGGTGCCTGCGTCAACGTCTGCTTCAAAATCAACGGTAATTTTTCCCAGTGGAATGGGATGGCACAGTGGAATGGTCTCCCAGGTTTTCTTGGCAGCCATGATGCCTGCAACTCGAGCCACCGGCAGCGCGTCGCCCTTGGGCAAATCGGCATCCATGATTAAGTCGATGACATCGCTTCTTGTGTGCACCACAGCTTGTGCCCGGGATGTTCGAGCCGTTGTATCTTTACCGGTAACGTCGACCATGTGGGCTGACCCATCGGAACGTACGTGACTGAGCTGGTGGTCCATGACTACCTTTCATCGCCTATTGACAGGGTCTAGACTAACTATAAGATGAAACACCCATCCCCCGCCCTAACAACCTCAACAACGCTTTATCTGTTGTGATGGTAAGGAGCACTTCTTGACTGGTTTGATAGACCAATTTGGTCGTACTGCTACTGATCTTCGCATGTCGCTCATCGACAAATGCAATTTACGGTGTCGGTATTGTATGCCTGCTGAGGGTCTGGACTGGCTCAAAAAGAATGACATGCTGACGGCGGATGAAGTCATTCGGTTAGCTGATATCGCCATCGCTCGGCTTGGTATTGAGGGAATCCGTTTCACCGGCGGGGAGCCGATGGTCAGAGCAGACCTCGTTGACATCATTGCATCGGTACACAATGCACACCCACAGGTGGAGCTAGCGATGACCACCAACGGTATCAATCTCGAAAAGAAAATCGACGATCTCGTCGCTGCCGGGCTATCTCGTATCAATGTGTCCTTGGATACCGTTTGTCCTGATACTTTTGCAAAAATTACCCGACGCGATCGACTCACGAAAGTACTTGAAGGATTACACTCCGCTAAGGCCGCTGGGTTGGATCCCATCAAAATTAACGCGGTGTTGTTGCGGGACATTAATGACGATCAAGCAGCTGAGCTGCTCACGTGGACGATCAAGCACGGATACCAGTTACGTTTTATTGAGCAGATGCCACTGGATGCCGATCATAACTGGACCCGAGACAACATGGTGACCGCAGCCGAAATTCGAGAACAGATCTCGCAGGTCTACACTTTGACGCCACACAAGTCCCCTCGCGGCTCGGCACCGGCGGAGCTCTTTGACGTGATCTCACAAGAGTCAGGCGAAGTCCTGGGCACGGTAGGAATTATTGCCTCGGTGACAGAACCATTCTGCGCGGACTGCACGCGAACCAGGATTACCGCAGACGCCAAAGTCCGTTCCTGTCTGTTTTCGCATACAGAAACTGATCTCATGGGGCTGCTTCGGGATGGTTCTTCCGATGATGCCATTGCCGACGCGTGGCGTGAAGCGATGTGGCATAAACCGAAAGCACACGGTCAAACGAAAACCGGCTTGGGTATGCCAGGCTTCGTACAACCTGAACGCACCATGAGCGCAATCGGCGGCTAACAATCACTGTGGTTGGTGCATGGCCTTGCATTTTACGATCACCTTTCAGGTGTCGTTGGCGGTGACGCACGCAGAAAGCTATAGATGTAGAAAACGTTCAGCGGGGAATTCTAGAACATCCCCATTGAGGATCGGTGGGTGCTCGAACCCCAGTACTGCGGATAATGCTAGTTGAAAGAACGTGCCGTGGCCGACCAAGATGACGTTGTGGGCACGGTGTTGTTGTGCAATGTAACGGAATGCTTCAAGTGCTCGAGTCTTCAGTGCCTCATCAGATTCTTCAGCGCACATGAGTTCATTGCGAGTCTCTTCGTCAAAGTCCCCTAGATGGATGCCTTCGGCAGGACCAAAGTCGCGTTCAATGAGCTCATCCACCTTATGCACCTGAGCAATGCCAAGAATCTCTGCTATCCGTTGGGCTGTTTGAACCGATCGCATCAGTGGCGAGGAGTAGATAGCGTGCCAGTGCCCCATGCGCTGTAGGCTCTGGGCAGCTTTCGTTGCTTCGAAATATCCTTCAGCACTCAACGGGTTATCTGTTCGCCCTTGCAGCAGTCGTTTTCGGCTCCACTCTGTGCGTCCATGTCGGACAAAGGCCCACTTCATTGTCTATCCCCGTTTGCTATACAGCTATCTTTCGGATGTACGTGGCCGATAATACCGGTCTGCAGGGAACCAGATTTTATCCGGTGAATAATCGGTGTCCTTGGGGTAACTCCAAATAATTGTCGAAGTGACGCGCAAGCGAAGTCGTCATAGCCGAGTAAGGTTTTACGTTTAAACACCTCACCCCGCTGCATGTGCAGCGGGGTGAGGTTGAGGCTAGATCAGAACGAAGCTGATCGTCCGTGGCTGAAGCTTACTTCAGGGTTACGGTAGCGCCGGCGCCTTCCAGAGCTTCCTTGGCAGCGTCTGCAGCAGCTTTGTCGACGCCTTCGAGGACGGCCTTTGGAGCAGCGTCAACGAGGTCTTTAGCGTCTTTCAGACCCAGGGAGGTCAGAGCGCGTACTTCTTTAATGACACCGATCTTGGCATCGCCAGCGGATTCGAGAACGACGTCGAATTCGGTCTGTTCTTCAGCAGCACCGGCGTCGTCGCCGCCACCTGCTGGAGCAGCAGCCATTGCGACTGGAGCAGCAGCGGTTACGTCGAATTCTTCTTCAAAAGCCTTGATGAATTCGGACAGTTCTAGCAGGGACAGCTCTTTGAAAGCATCCAACAGTTCTTCGGTGGACAGTTTTGCCATGATATTGGCTCCTTTTGAATAAAAGTCTTGAGAGGTTTGCAGCGGCACCGGGGGTGCCTGAGATTAGGCAGCTTGTTCTTGCTTTTCGCGCAGCGCTTCTGCGAGGCGAACAGCCTTCGATAGTGGGGCCTGGAATGTAGCGGCAGCCTTGGACAGGGAGCCCTTCATTGCACCAGCCATCATCGACAGCAGAACCTCGCGAGATTCGAGATCTGCAAGCTGTCTAACATCGGATTCTTCAAGAGGCTGGCCATCCATGTAGCCGCCCTTGATGACCAGTTTGTCGTGGTCTTTGGCGAAATCACGAATGACTTTTGCAACATCTACGGTTTCACCCGAGACGAATGCAATTGCGGTAGGGCCGGTGAGTTTGCCTTCAAGGGCAGTTACTCCGGCCTGTTCTGCCGCAATGGCAGTCAGCGTGTTCTTCGCCACGGCGTAAGTAGCGTTCTCACCCAGAGCACGGCGCAGTGCCGTAACCTCCTGCACGGTGAGACCACGGTATTCTGTGACAACTGCTGCAGATGAGTTGCGGAAAAGCTCCGTCAGCTCTTCCACGGCTGCAGTTTTTTCAGCATTCGCCATGGCACTCCTTCCTTTGTGGATATGCCGGCCGCTCAAACATAAAAAACGCCCCGTGCAGGTGCACAGGGCGCAAAGATTCTAAACTGCCTTAAGACGCAGTTGGTCTATGCTGTCATGTTCACCTGCGCGGGCCGCTCATCGAATGAGCTTTTATAGTTTCACCTATTTAACACAGGTAAATACCACCGGCGGTCTTCGGTATAGAATATCTTACACGGGTGCATTTCGAATTGGCAAATCGGCCAGATCCCGTCAAGTGGTGAAGCGATAACAAAACCCTTTGGGGCAAGACTTATTGCATCTCGTCCATGTCTAAACGAGCCTGTCCCACCAAGAATGCTATCTGGGCACCATTATCAGCCCCGGTCTTCTGCATCGCATTGGTAACAGTGGATTTCACTGTGTCTGGTGCGATGTTCAGTTCGGCGGCGATTTGTTTATAGACCTTGCCATGCCCAATCAGGTGGGCTACTTGGAGTTCTCGTTCTGATAAGAAGGCGATGCGTTCGCGCGCTCGGACAATTTCTGGTGCCGTCGTCGGCTTGAGGAAGCTTCGGATCAGTCGGGCAGTGGTTTGTGGAGAGACAATGGGGTCCCCCTCGGCTGCCGAATGAATTGCGGGGATCAACAGCGTTTCTGCGTCGTTTTTCAAGATGAAGCCGACTGCGCCAGCTTCGAGCGCGCCACGAGTATAAGACTCTAGGTCAAAACTCGTAGCTGCGATGATCTTGGGCGGATTGAATGAGTTCTGGATCCGCCGGATAGCCTCTACGCCGTCAAACTCGCCGGGGAGATATAAATCCATAAGGACGATGTCAGGTCGTAGAGCGCGAACCTGTTGGATTGCATCAATGGCATTGGTGGCTGTCCCGGCGACGTTTAGCGTGGGGTCGGCATTGATGATCGCTTCCAGATTCCGGAGCGTCATCGTTTCATCATCTACGATCAACACCTGAATTGCCACACACAAGAGCTTAGCACCGTAGGTGGGAGGTTACTGGGCAGTTGGCTCCTGTAGCCACGGAAGTCTCACGCTGAGGCGGAAATGTTCTGGGAGAAATTCTGTGTCAGCATTTCCGCCAAGGAGCTCGGCACGTTCAGTAATACCGAGCACCCCCGTACCGCTACCGGCGTCGAATTGGGCTTGCGTTTCGCGACGGTTCATAAATTCCATGAGCAGCCCCTCCCCTGGTTGCCCTTCGAAACGCAACTGGACTGTCTGATCTGGACTGTGCCGCATCACATTTGTCAGAGCTTCTTGGGTAATTCGCACGACTGCACGCTGCAGTTCATCGGGTGCTGTGTCATAGCCGTTGAGCACAATGAGCGGATATAGGACAAGCCCTTGGTCGGAGGCATCATCGAAAAGTCTTTTGAGGTCTTGGAAGCCATCGGGCGCTACAGATGGCACGGCAGTTTCTTCCTCTCCGTGTTCGCGCAACGTACTCACAAGGTTCCGCAAATCTCTTAACGCTTGGTCTGAATATTGCTTCGTTGCTTGCAGGGCGGTCGAGAGTTCAGCATCAGGATATTGAGCCAGCTGTTTTTGCATTTGACCGGTCTGTAACGATAATGCCGTGAGCCGTTGGGCTAGTGTGTCATGGACTTCCCGCGCCAAGTGCTCACGTTCTGTCTGTCGCGTCATCTGGGTAGAGATATTGTCTCGATCGTGCTCCGCGGCTTCGACCGTGGCATCAGCTTGTTCAATGCGACGGCGTTGTCGCGTCAATATGGAGGTTGCCAGCACAACCGCCACCGCAAGAAAGCCAACGGTTAATACGGCAACAATGAAAGCCTGAACCGCGAGACCATCGGGCATCCTGAGCAGTGCAAGAATGTGCCATCCAATGTTGATGACGATCCCGAGCAGGCCTACTCCGGCTACGATCCAGTGCCACCGATGTTCGGCGCGCACCATCCACACGGTGAGTCCAACGGCCAAGACGAAAGGATCGCCTTGAATGATCACGGCATAGAAACCGCCCGCAATCATCAAAACCAGAGGGATTTTCCGGTACCACGGAATCAAGAGCAACAACAGGATAGCGAATAAGAAACGAACCGCACCCAGATCAGAAATCTCCATCTGAGCGACGTCGACGAAGTTTTCCGGGGTAGTAAAAATCGCCAGCATGCTCACCAAGAACCCGGTCAGCATCATGCCGGAGATGGCCACAACCTGGGCCAGTATTGGCCACCAGCGGTTCTTTCTCGTCATAGTCGTCATGATAAGTCAGTTTAGCCGCCGTGTCCGGGCAATCATTCACACTTTCGGTCAATAGGGCATACCCGATCGGGTATCAGGATGTACCCGCTAAGCGGTACGAACACCTTGGCATTGTTCATAGCGTTAGCGATGTCCATATTTCCCCGCACCAATTCGAAAGGTCGCTATGACAACCAATACCGATATACGTCCGGCCCAACCACACCAGCAGCCGCCCAAGGCGCGCAATACGGTGGGAATTATTGCTCTGGTAGCTGCGATAGTTGGAGCAATATTTGCGGTGATTCCAGGAGCAATGATTCTTGGCTGGATCCTGCTGCCCATTGCATTTATCTTGTCTATCGTTTCGCTTTTTATGAAGAACCAAAAACGTGGACAGGGCATCGCAGCGCTGATTATCTCAATCGTTGGCACCATTGTCGGCATGATCGTCTTTATCGGCGTGGTTGGATCTGCATTCGATGAGGCGTTCAATGAAGAAACACAGATTCAGTCCCCCACCGATGGAGGCGAGATGCAAGAACTTGAAGACGTCGTGGCAGAGCAAGAACCCGCAGATTCTGCAGACACCAATGAGGCTGAGGAGGGATCACGTGCGAATCCATTAGCCATAGGATCGACGATTAGTAATTCCGAGTGGGATGTGACTATCAATAGTGTTGATTTGAACGCCACGGATGCCATTGCGGCTGAGAATCCGTTTAATGAAGCTCCAGCTGATGGCAATCTCTACATCATGGTGGAGGTCAGCGCGACCTATACCGGAACGAACCCCGAAGGCGATACCCCGTGGGTCAGCGTGGAATACGTCTCAGCGGGCGGCAACTCGTTTGCTAGCCATGATTCCATGGTGGTCACTCCAAATAGCTTCGATTCGCTCGAAACTTTGTATGAAGGTGCTTCTGCCACCGGCAACATCGCCATCGAAGTACCAGAAGATGAGATCGCAGACGGCACACTGAAAGTTTCACCGGGTCTCTTTGGCGATTCTGTGTTCTTTGCAGTCCAGTAATACCCAACAGATGTAGACGGCGGAGTCCCAGGACCTGATGGTTCTGGGACTCCGCCGTCAACGACAAAACAGGCCAGAAAATAATTCCTGGCCTGTTTTGCTACGTACTACCCAAGCAAGTTGGGTGTCGTCTTAGTTTTCTTCAGCGAGTACGCGGGTGACGTTTGGATCGATCTGAACTCCGGGACCGAAGGTGGTGGCTACAGTCGACTTGCTGATGTAGCGGCCTTTGGCAGCGGATGGTTTCAGACGGATGATTTCGTCCAGTGCGGTTGCGAAGTTCTCGGTGAGCTGTTCAGCGGTGAAGCTGGTGTTACCGATAATGAAGTGCAGGTTCGCGTGACGGTCGACGCGGAAGTCGATTTTACCGCCCTTGATGTCTTTGACTGCCTGCGCGACGTTCGGGGTCACCGTACCGGTACGTGGGTTTGGCATGAGGTTACGTGGGCCCAGGATTTTACCGAGGCGACCAACGAGGCCCATCATGTCAGGGGATGCAACTGCTGCATCGAAATCAGTCCAGCCGCCCTGGATGCGTTCTACTAGGTCATCGGAACCAACGTAGTCTGCGCCAGCTTCTTCAGCTGCGGTAGCGTTTGCGCCGGTTGCAAAGACGACCACGCGAGCGGTTTTACCGGTACCGTGTGGCAGGTTTGCGGTACCACGGACCATCTGGTCGGCTTTACGTGGGTCTACCGACAGGCGCATAGCGACTTCGACGGTGCTATCGCGCTGGGACGGGTTGGTTTCTTTTACTAAAGCGATTGCTTCAGCTGGCGCGTACAGGCGATCTTCGATTTTCGCTGCGGCTGCTCTATATGCTTTGCTGCGCTTTGCCATCTGCTTGTTCTCCTTATGCAGTTGTGGTGTCAACGGACCGCGCTCGGCCCTACCACGAATTTCGAGAAATGTTTGAGGTTAGCCTTCGACGGTGATACCCATGGAGCGGGCAGTTCCGGCGATGATTTTGGTTGCCGCTTCAATGTCGTTGGCGTTGAGGTCACGCATTTTGGTTTCAGCGATTTCTGCTGCCTGAGCCGTGGTGATCTTGCCAACTTTGGCGGTGTGAGGAGTACCTGAACCCTTTGCGACACCAGCAGCCTTTTTGATCAGCTGGGATGCAGGAGGGGTTTTGGTAATGAAAGTGAACGAACGGTCTTCGTACACAGTAATTTCTACTGGAACGATGTTGCCGCGCATGGATTCGGTCTCAGCGTTGTAGGCCTTGACGAACTCCATCATGTTGACACCGTGTTGACCAAGTGCTGGGCCAACTGGTGGAGCAGGTGATGCTGCACCTGCTTCGATCTGGAGTTTAATCAGACCGGCGACCTTTTTCTTCGGGGCCATTTTTGGGTCCTTTTCTACTTCGGATAACGTCATCCACAGGAGCGTGGGCGACGGGGTGATCACCGTGGCGCGGTGATCTGGACACCACAAGCCCGAACAAAGCGTTTCGGGCTTGAAGTGAAGTCTGGTATCTAGTTATTCAGCCTTGGAGACTTCGTGGAAGCCAAGGGTCACAGGGGTTTCGCGTTCGAAGATTGTCACGAGGACGACCAGCTGGCGAGATTCAAGCTTGACTTCAGAAATGGTTGCCGGCAGAGATTCGAATGGGCCTTCCTTGACGGTGACCGAGTCGCCGACTTCGAAGTCCACAGAAACCTGTGGCGCCACTTCTTCGGCCGCTTCGCCGGTAAGTGGTGCGCCAGCTTTTTCAGCTTCTTTGGCTGCCTCTTGCAGCAGCGACGGTGCCAGCATGTCAAAGACTTCCTGCTGTGACAGCGGGATTGGATCATATGCGTTGCCAACAAATCCAGTCACACCTGGAGTGTGGCGCACAGCGGCCCAAGCATCTTCCGTCATTTCCATGCGCACGAGCACGTAACCTGGCACCCGTACGCGGTTGATAACCTTACGCACGGTGTTTTTGATCTCGACGACTTCTTCCATCGGAACTTCGATTTCGTAAATGTCGTCTTCAACTTCAAGAGTTTGGATACGTGTTTCCAGGTTGGCCTTTACACGGCGCTCATAACCAGAATAGGTGTGGACGACGTACCATTCACCCGGGGCACGACGCAGGCGAGCACGCAACTCATCGGCGACTTGCTCTGAATCTTTGACCGCAGGTTCTTGTGGCGTATCGACGTCAGCGGTAACTTCTTCAATGAGTTCTTCTTCAGCGATGTCTTCTGCAACGTCAGCTGGGGCGCGAACCGCTATCTCATCAGGGTCGCCGTCTTCATCAAAAGCTGGTTCTTCAACGGTGTTTTCTACATCGGCCGCTGCTTCAGCTGGTTCTTGTAGCTCGTCTGCGACGTCGTCGTTGACATCTTCTACCAGGTCGTTGATCTCTTCAACGTCGCTGGAATCGATGTTTGGATCGAGTTCGTTCTCCGACACTAGGTATCCTGCTTTCTCAACGGTCAATCACGGGTGTTTACTGACATCTTCACAACGGGAAGCGCCCCGCGATATATGTGAAGTTTTTTAGAGGCCGTCAGAACTACCGAATACCCAGGATGCACCCATACCGAACAGCCAGTCGAGCAGG
Organism: Enteractinococcus helveticum; assembly: GCF_001657475.1. Classification (GTDB taxonomy): domain Bacteria; phylum Actinomycetota; class Actinomycetes; order Actinomycetales; family Micrococcaceae; genus Yaniella; species Yaniella helvetica. Next base: position 168,538 of record NZ_LXEY01000022.1, on the reverse strand, counting down.
CTCACCAGTCCAATCACAATGACAACGAAGACCAGGACCACGCCGGTCATTTTGACGAGTTCTTGGCGGGTCGGGGTGACCACCTTGCGCATCTCGTCGATGACTTGGCGCAGGAACATCATGATCCGAGCAAAGAACCCGCGCTTTTCAGCGGATCGGGATGACGATGTCTTGCTCACTAATCCTCGCTCACAATGATTGTGCTGATAGGTTCTTCGATTCCTTCGAACCTCATGCGCAGGGCAGACAGGACTCGAACCTGCAACCTACGGTTTTGGAGACCGTTGCGCTACCAATTGCGCCACTGCCCTAGGGTTGACCGCACACAAAAGCTGGTGTGCGACCTACACCAGAGTCCAATCATAGCCAATGCAATCCAAGACGACAAATCGGGGGGCATCTTTATGTTTTACAGCCGGCTGAGGACATCAACAAATCCCGTGATCAAGCCAATAGTGCAGTACGATTACCCCATCGATTACTTCTTCTGCTCGCGTTTGACGTGAGTAACTCGTCGAAAGGCCTAGACCACCTATGGTTGAACCAGCACGCCGTGTTTCTGTCCGCCTGCAAGCCATTCCTGAATCTGCAACGCTTGCGATCACTGCCAAAGCCAAACAGCTCAAAGCAGCTGGCGAGCCGGTCATTGGTTTCGGCGCCGGAGAGCCCGACTTCCCCACCCCGGATTACATTGTTGAAGCCGCCAAGGAAGCCGTCGTTGATCCCGCCAACCACCGCTACACCCCTGCAGCAGGCCTCCCCGATTTGCGGCAGGCCATTGTCGATAAGACACTGCGTGACTCCGGCATTGAAGTCGATGCGTCCCAAGTGATTGTCACCAACGGTGGCAAACAGGCTGTGTACAACGCGTTTGCTGCAATTGTTGATCCAACCGACGAAATTCTCTTGCCTGCACCGTATTGGACCACTTACCCTGAAGCGATCAAGTTGGCCGGCGGTACCCCGGTTGATGTCTTTGCTGGCGCCGAAGCGGACTACAAGGTCACCGTTGACCAACTTGAAGCAGCTCGCACCGAGAACACCAAAGCACTGGTCTTCGTATCGCCGTCAAACCCAACCGGCTCCGTATACACCCCAGAAGAAACCAAGGCCATCGGCCAGTGGGCTCTAGATAACGGGATCTGGGTTATCACCGATGAAATCTACGAGCACCTGGTTTATGACGAAGCGGTATTCACCCCCATCCTGAAGGCGGTACCTGGGCTGGCGAACCAGACGATCATCCTAAACGGCGTGGCAAAAACCTATGCCATGACCGGCTGGCGCGTTGGCTGGATGATTGGTCCGGCTGATGTTGTCAAAGCTGCCTCAACTTTGCAGTCACACTTGACGTCCAACGTCAATAACATCGCCCAGAAGGCGGCTCTGGCTGCGGTATCCGGCCCACTGGACGCCGTCAAAGAGATGCTGAAAGCTTTTGACGAACGCCGCAAGACTATGGTCAAAATGCTCAATGAGATCGAGGGCTTCAACTGCCCAACACCCAAGGGTGCTTTCTACGCCTACGTTGACGTAACGCAGGCGCTCGGCAAAGAAATTGCCGGCCAATACGTCGAAACCTCTGCAGAACTTGGCGAGGTCATTTTAGAGAAAGCCCAGGTCGCCGTTGTCCCCGGTGAAGCATTCGGCAAGACCGGCTACATCCGCCTCTCCTACGCCCTGGGCCTAGACGATCTGGTCGAAGGCGTTTCCCGCATTCAGACACTGATCAACGCGTAACTTTTTCCGCATCTGCGGATCAGAACACTTACTTCTTTCGCAAATACGCCATAGACTCTTGGTCTATGGCGTATTTGCGTATATCAGAAGCTGCTGGATATTTGGGCGTCTCAGATGACTCCGTCCGCCGCTGGATCACGAATGGAAAACTCTCCGCAACGACCGATGAGACCGGTCGACAAGTGGTCTCCGGGGCTGAGGTCGCGGCTCTGGCCCAAGCTGCAGCAGATGGGCGATCACATGTGCCAGGAGAGCTGACCTCCTCGGCACGGAATAAGCTCAATGGACTCGTGACCAAGATTGTCTCCGACAAGGTCATGTCCCAAGTCGAGCTGCAATGTGGTCCGTTTCGGGTCGTTTCGCTGATTTCCACCGAAGCAGTTCAAGAACTCGACATTGAAGTCGGTTCGCCTGCAATCGCAACTGTCAAAGCAACCAATGTCGTTATCGAAACCACAGGACTGTCATCATGAAACGCACTCTCACCACGCTAGCTGCGGCCATCGCCTTGACTCTGACCGGCTGTAGTTCTGGGGCTTCTGAAGCTGATGTTCAGGAATCGGAAAGCGCACCAGCTTCCGAAGCAGAAGTTACCCTGAATGTCTTAGCCGCAGCTTCATTACAAAAATCGTTCGAGGAGATCTCAGAGGAATTCACCGCCGAACACCCCAATGTCTCCATTGATTTCAACTTCGCAGGTTCCTCCACACTGGTCCAAAACCTCGAAGCAGGATCACCTGCAGATGTATTCGCTTCAGCTGATGAAGCCAATATGGACACAGCAGAAGAAGCAGACCTCATTGAGGTCGACTCACGTGATCTCTTTGCTTCCAATAAGTTAGTGGGCATCGTCCCGGCGGATAACCCAGCAAATGTTTCTACTTTAGAAGAAGCCAATGCTCAGGGCGTGAACCTGGTCATTTGCGCACCGCAAGTTCCTTGCGGTGCCCTCTCCCAGACACTAGCTGAAGCCGCCGGAATTACGTTGAATCCCGTCTCGGAAGAGCAGCAAGTCTCTGACGTGTTGGGCAAGGTGCGTTCCGGACAGGCTGATGCTGGTCTGGTCTATGCAACCGACGCCGCGCTGGCTCCCGATGAGGTCGATACGTTTGATGTTGAAGGAGCTGACAAAGAATTGAACTACTACCCGATCGTGCGCACGTCGAACTCGGAACATCCTGAAGCTGCCGATGCATTCATTGAGTTCGTTCACTCTGGTGCTGGCCAATCCATCCTCGAAGCCAATGGCTTCTCCGCACCGTAAAGTCACGCGTCATCACATATGACTACTACTAGGCCAGCAGACAGCGTTCGGACTCGTCCGACCCTGTCTGCTGGCATACCTGCTTTAACAATTGCCGTCGCGCTACTAGCGGGGGCATTCTTTGTCATCCCCTTTATCGCGCTACTAACAGGGATCACCTGGTCAGATCTTCCAGAACTACTCACCAGTCAATCCGCACTGGATGCCTTGTGGTTATCTCTTCGCACTGCAACGACTGCCACCCTTATATGTGTCTTCTTGGGCGTTCCCCTGGCACTGGTGTTAGCTCGAACTCATTTTCCTGGTCGTACGCTCATGCGATCAGTGGTGCACGTACCACTGGTGATCCCACCGGTTGTGGCCGGCATTGTCCTCACCGAAGCCTTTGGGCGCCGTGGACTCATAGGTGAGCACCTGTCAGCACTCGGCATAGACATTGCCTTCACTACTACCGCCGTCGTGCTAGCCCAGACATTTGTCTCATTACCATTTATGGTGACCACTCTGGAATCCCACCTGGCCTCGTCAGGCGAGCACTATGAACGTGTCGCACAGTCACTTGGCTCGTCAAAATGGCGAACCTTTTGGACCATCACCATCCCGTTGCTCCGTCCGGGCCTGATTTCAGGGGCGGTGCTGACCTTTGCGCGAGCACTAGGTGAATTCGGCGCCACCATTACCTTTGCCGGTTCGTTGCAAGGCACCACCCGGACCATGCCGTTGGAGATTTATCTGGCCCGCGAAACTGATCCTGATTCCGCTGTAGCACTGTCGCTGGTCCTCATTTGTGTTGCGGTTGTGGTCATCGCAGTCGCATACTTCAGACCAAAAGCCCAGAACCGGTAGGTTGATCCCAGCATGCTCATGAATCACACAAACCATACCGGCCTGGCAGTAGAACTCACCGTGGCACAACGCAACGTCGAGCTGGCCTTTGAGGTTTCCCCCGGTGATGTCATGGCGTTGGTTGGCCCCAATGGTTCTGGAAAGACCACGACGCTTATGGCACTTTCCGGGTGGTTGATGCCGGACGTCGGTACAGCACGCCTTGATGGTACGGTACTGTTCGATTGCCCAAATCCAGCACAAAGGCCCAAGGTGTGGACTCCTGCAGTACGCCGTGGCATCGGGTATCTTTCGCAGGATCATCATTTGTTCCCGCATTTATCGGCCCTGGACAACATCATGTACGGCATGGATCGGGCCGGTATCACCGGTCGCAAAGCTCGTAAAAGTAAAGCCGAAGAATGGTTGGAACGCGTTGGTCTGTCCGGGTACGGCAAGCGCAAACCGCATCAATTATCGGGCGGACAGGCTCAGCGCGTGGCCATAGCCCGAGTGCTGGCCTCGAATCCACAACTCGTCCTCCTCGATGAACCACTGGCCGCACTTGATGCACACGCCGCGCCTGCCATCCGCCAGCTTTTAGCTGACGTTCTAGAAGGCGTCACCACCGTCATGGTGACGCATCATCAAGCAGATATTGATGCACTGGCCGACGACGTCTATCGCATCACATCACAGACCTAACCGTCTACGCTATGTTTCCCCGTGGGAATAAAGGTGACGGATTCGACATTAATACATAGCGAGTACACTTAGACTTTGGCTACCGTGCCAGCAACCTATTTTCAAAAACGCTGAGAGGCAGAACCTATGTTGCGTACCATGTTCCACGCCAAGATCCATCGGGCTACCGTTACTGAAGCCAACCTGCACTACGTAGGCTCCGTAACCGTGGACCAGGATCTGCTCGATGCTGCGGACATTCTGCCCGGCGAGATGGTGTCGATCGTGGATATCACCAACGGTGCTCGGCTTGAGACCTATACCATCGCCGGTGAACGCGGTTCCGGCGTCATCGGCATTAATGGTGCCGCCGCGCATCTAATCAACCCGGGCGACCTAGTCATTCTCATTGCTTATGCACAGATGGAAGACGCCGAGGCGCGCACCTATGATCCCAACGTTGTGCACGTTGATGAGCACAACCGCATCATCGATCTGGGCACTGATCCGGCCGAGGCCATGACCGCCCACAGCCAGCGGCCACCACACGCACGCACGTTGCAGGACGCTCGGACAAACTAAGTAATTCATATGTGAATACGACCCACGTGGCTGTGCAGCTTTGCAGTGTCGGCGAACTGAGCTGAACGCTCTCGGGTGCATCCGGCGCACCTATATAACCTTTTACCCAGGTCAGACCGCCAACATCTCTAATCCATAAAGTTTCAAAAAAGTTGTAATCTTTAGCTCTTGAGCTGTTGAGCCCCTCGAACCAGGCCCGTAAGGTAGTCCACATCCTGAACGACCAGTGATTGTCGTCACTACACGAACGACGCGCACCTTGAGTCTGGCCGCCTGGTGCATCCGCCGACGGCCCCAGATCCGGTGCAACCTGAGGGTGGTTATCTTTTATGGTTCGCAACATCTCAAAAACAACAAAAGCTGCGGCACTTTCAGCCGCGGCACTTCTGGCACTGACCGCATGCAGCGGTGACAGCGGGGAGGATACCGCTTCGGGCGATGTCATCACCGTCGGTATTGCCGGCGAAGTCCCCTACTCATATCTCGACGAAAACGGCGATCCAGCCGGAGCCACCGTAGCGTTAGCTGAGCGAATCTTTGGCGAGATGGGCTACGAGGTTCAGGCGGAGCTAGTTGATTGGGACAACTTGATTCCTGGTCTCAATGCCGAACGCTTTGACGCCATTTCGGCAGGTATGTCCATCACCCCGGAGCGTTGTGAAGAGGCCGCCTTTGCTGAGCCCGAGATCATGTATACAACCGCATTGGTCGTCGAAGAGGGCAACCCCTATGGCGTTGAAAATCTCGATGATGTCCTGGAAGCCCAAGAAAATGGCGAGGATATTACACTGACGACCCTCACCGCGGGCATTGAAGCCGGTTACGCCACCGATCTGGGATTAGATTACGAGGGAGTGGGCAGCGCTGATGAAGGCCTGGAAATGGTCCAAGGTGGGCGCGCTGATGTATTTGCCATGACTGCGATTTCACTGAATCAAATGGTCGAAGATGCAGATGGTGTCGAGGTCACCGACCCCTTCGTCCAAGAAATTGATGGAGTGTTGCAATATGGTGCGGGGTCAACCGTGTTCCGGCAGAACGACACAGAGACGCTATCCGAATATAACGAGCATCTGGCCGAGCTGAAATCTAGCGGTGAGTTAGGCGAAATTCTTGCAGAACACGGGTTCACAGACGCAGAGGTTCCGCCTGAAGATTTGACTGCCGAAGCCCTGTGCGCAGGAGATCTGGAAGCACTGCAAAATATCGAGGAATAATTCCTTATCCCCCCACACACCTGTTAAGGAAACTCGAAGGGACTGAGGCGTTCTCGTGGATTACTTAGATGCCCTCATCATGCACGGCCCTCGATTATGGGATGGGCTGCTACTTACGATCCAGCTCACGGTTATTAGCGGCCTGCTGGCATTTATTGTGGCAATCATATTAGGACTCATGGCCGGCAGCACCAACCTACTATTGCGTATTCCCGCGCGGATTATCATCGAGTTCTTCCGGGGCACATCATTGCTAGTACAACTGATGTGGTTATTCTATGTTTTGCCGCTGTTCGGACCCAGTCTCGAAGCCATGCTCGTGGCTGTTTTTGGACTGACTCTGAATTACGGCGCATACGGGGCAGAAGCTGTCCGGGCCTCTTTGACATCCGTACCTGAGGGGCAATGGGAAGCAACTGTTGCTTTATCCATGTCGTGGCCGCACAAGATGCGTCGAATCATCTTTCCGCAAGCCTGGGCTCTCATGTTGCCGTCGCTGACAAACCTATGGGTGCATCTACTCAAAGGCAGTTCAATTGTCTATATCATCGGCATGAGCGAATTTACCTTTGAGCTATTGCAACTACGTCGTACCACGGACTGGTTTTTCTCACTGGCCGTTGTCGGGTTGGTGGTCTACTTCCTCATAGCCCTGGTATTGACCCAGCTGATGCGTCTGTTAGAAGCACGTGCCAAGTTTAAGCTCGGCAGAGGACCAAGCCTTCGAGAGATTCTGTCGCCAGTCCCCACGGCTAAGAAGTCGCCCGATGATCAGCCCACACCGGTACTCCCCGGAGGTGCCCGATGATACGGCTCGATAAACTATTAACCACCGTGGAAGCGCCAGATATTGATGACACCACGAGTTTCTGGCGGTGGGATTTTGCCTGGGAAGTCCTTCCCGAAATGTTGCGTTCCTTTTTTCAAGTCACACTACTGGTAACCGTGGTAGCAACACTGATCGCTGCTGCTTTGGGCCTGGTCATTGCCATTCTCATCCGCGTGTTACCCAAACCACTTTCCTGGCTGGTCACCTGGATTGCAAACTTTATTCGCATGACACCCATCGTTGTCCAGCTACTTGTGGTCTTCTATGGATTTGTGTGGATGGAGCCCATGACCATCGCCCTGTTGGTCTATGGGGTGCATTATTCAACCTACATGTCGGAGGTATATCGGGCGGGCATCGATTCGGTACCCACCGGTCAATGGGAGGCGACCACCGCGCTGTCGTTGCCGGTTGGACGAACGTGGCGGCGAATCATCATCCCCCAAGCGTTGCGTTCTACCATCCCCTCGCTGGGGAATTACGCCATCTCGATGTTTAAAGACACCCCGTTCCTCATTGCGATCTCCGTTATGGAAATGGTGACCACCGCCTTGGAGATTGGTGGATTCACTTATCGGTATATCGAAACCATCACCATTGCAGGGGTTATCTTCCTGGTTGCCAGCTACGGCACCGCAGTCCTCGTTAACCGTTTGGAGAAACGTCTTGCCTATGCACACTGATGCTCAACCCACCGCCCCGGTCATCGAATTTCGAGACGTTGAAAAACAGTTCGATGACAAGACCGTATTGAAGGATCTCAGTTTCACAGTAGAGCGTGGCGAACGTGTCACGCTCATTGGTCCATCAGGGTCTGGCAAGACTACTATCTTGCGATTAGTCATGACACTGGCGGAGCTGACCGGTGGTTATATTTTTATCGGCGGTGAACCGTTAGTTTACGAGCAGCGCAACGGAAAACGCGTTCCAGTGTCAAAACGTCAACAAAAGCAGCTGACCACTCGAATCGGCATGGTTTTTCAGCAATTCAATCTGTTTCCCAACATGACGGTGCTAGAAAATATCATCGAAGCACCAATTCATGTCTTGGGAATAGCCAAACGCGATGCCATTGAGCGTGCACACCAGCTCCTGGAACAGGTCGGTCTGCCAGACAAAGCCGACTCCCACCCGACGGCACTATCTGGTGGCCAGCAGCAACGTGTAGCAATCGCCCGCGCGTTGGCCATGGACCCAGAAATCCTCTTACTGGATGAGGTGACCTCTGCTCTGGACCCTGAAGTTGTCGTCGATGTTCTGCAAGTTTTGCGCGATGTGGCCGCCACGACAGATGTCACCATGCTGATCGTGACTCACGAGATGAGCTTTGCCCGCGACGTTTCCCATCGAGTGATGATGTTGGATGGCGGCAAGATCATCGAAAGTGCCGATCCCGAGACAATCTTCACCAACCCGTCGCATGAGCGGACTCAACAGTTTCTCTCAGCAGTGTTGCGGGATGCCTAGCATCTGCACCCCGCAACACTTTGTCTGTCGGCTAGCGTTGTATCGGGTTCAGATCTGCAGGAGTTTCGTCTGCGATCGTGCGGCGGCGTGCGACCCATTTCCAGATCGTCGCGACAACCATGATCGCAAGCAGGATGGCGCCCACATAACCGTTGAGCACATAAACGATGTTGACCATCTCATCAAATGGCAGCCACAATCCGATGACCGTGCCCAGCAACGCAAGGAAAATCGTGAGGTATTTGTACTTCATGGTCCCGTCAGGGAAGAAGCGTGACGACACGGTCCACAGCAGTGGAATGGCCGTGGTGTAAATCCCAGCAAGAATCATCAAAGAAATCAAAGACGCGACAAATGGTGCGATGTCATTTGCTAGCACCAGCATCGGGATCTGCATTCCGGCAACACGTTCAATATTTGCCAACAGACCCAGGCCAACAATGATGCACGACAGGGAAAAGACGACACCGCCAGTCAATCCACCAGCGCGCGCTTCGCGCTGGGTTGGCACGGTTTTACCCAGCGCAGTCAGAAATGCCGCCAACCACAGCATGCAGAACCCAACGTAGCTCAGGCCCGCGGTGATCCAGTGATTTGAGGCCTGTTGGATTTCAAGATCTGTCACCAGGTCGTTACCGGCCAGGATCCCGGTCTCTGCATTGATGATGCCCACAATGCCCAAGCCAATAGCGATGATGACAATCAGCGGGCCAATCTTTCCGATCACATCAACCAGGGAGTTCAGGCCAAATAATACCGTCAGTGCCACCAGAACAGTCAGTCCAAAGCCACCGACCCAGGTTGGTAGATTGTAGTGCTCATCGAAGACGGCGCCGGCGCCGGCCACCATCACGGTGAAGGACAGGAATACAAACAGGATGGAGAAATAGTCAAAGAACTTCCCGACGTACTTGCCAGCATAATACTCAAAAATTTGTGACGGCTTGTTGAATTGCTCGCGTTGACCAACCGTCAGAAACTGGATGGAAACAAAGCTGATGAGTGCCAGCACGAGGAGCCCAGTGCCGAACACGCCCCAGAAGCCATATGAGGCAAAATACTGCATGATTTCTTGACCAGTTGCGAATCCTGAACCAATAAGGAATGCCATGATGGCACCCGCATAGGTCAACACACGCATGGTGCTTGATCGTTCCGTGGAAAACAGGTGTGTTTTCTTTCGTCGCGTGATGGTGTTCATGAGAAAGTATGTGCTCCGTGTCGTCAATTTCTGATATATCAAGGACGCTTTATGAGATATATCACTAAGCAAGAACACTAAACCACGCCGGTGTGACGGTCAACACTTTTCACGATTGTTTCATCTGATGGACGTTCGGTGCGCGTACGCGGCCGGTGGAATCCGGAAGCGACCAGCAACGCTGTGATGCGAAACAACATCCCGTTATGCTGGGGTGATGACGCTCGCAGACAATGCGAGGAACTACGTTGCCATTTCTCCTGGAGGCACCCCTTGTCGAATCACTACCTCAATTCGCCTGGGTTATCGAATGCTAATCAAAATCTTGTCTTAGCGGCCTGGGCACGCTCGCTGGACATTGAGGCCCATGCCCTGCATCGTGCCAATGATGACGCTTCGGCAATCCAACGGTTCGAAATCGCTGCAGAACACGACCTGACAGACTGGGATCCAAACACCGCCACGTTTATCCAGCTGTTCAATATTTCGCTGCTGTACGCTCCCACCTGGTTCCTTGATGCGGCCCGCAATATTGATGACGACGTACTCGCCCTAGAGTCCACCATGCTGCAGCTAGGCTACGAAGCTGGCGCACGCTCGCTAGGTGAAGAGGTGCTCTACTACGCCGAAGACATCCCGTACTACGAGGATGCTCAGCTCAATGTCACCTCACATAGCAAGGACATTCGACGCCTAGAAGCGGCCTGTCCACCAGACGATATCGTGGCAAAGCCATTGGATGCGCTGGATCACTATTTTACGATCTCTGCGTTTGGAGAGCACTCCGAACCGATTGCTGGTGCTGGCTATGACGTGTTTTCCGATACGGTGGGCCAATTAGCCGTGCTGGTCGCGGCAGCCCAACGCACAAAAGGCTACGGGACGTTTATGCTGGCCCGAGTCGCCGAAGAGTGCATGTTTGATGGCCTCATCCCCCAGTGGGTCACTCCCGTAGGTGATGAGATTGGAGAAAAGATGGCCAACGACGTCGGATTCATCCTCTCGGGATACCGAACCAGCGTAACGTTTGCTTAGCGACGTCGGAGGTCTTTGAGTCCTTGAACGCGCCCGACGACTTTGCCCGCTGCCGGTGAGGTGAGGATCTCCTGGGAGGCTGCCGTGAAGTTTGGTGCGGCATCTTCGGCGCCTTCGGGCGGGGTTTCGCGGATAATCAGTTGCGCTTCAGGATCGGTATTGCGACGGATGATCGCGGTGCCGACCGCGCCCATTTCGTGATGCATGGCCACGGATTTCAGGGTCCCGATGGAGCGGGCAGCGGCCATGGCTTCGGGGTCTTCGGTTTCGGGGCGCAGGATAATATCGGCGCCGGCTTCGGGTAGGCCGTGGACGGACCCGTCGATCAGCAGCCCAACGAGGCGCCGGGGTGGATGACCCAGGTTGTGAACGCGTGCCACGGTTTCTTGGCCCTTATAGCATCCCTTCTCGAGGTGGACTGCGGTGCGCAGCCAGTCGAGTTCGTGTGGGATGGAACGATCATCGGTATCGACGAGTTGTCGTGGACGTCCCGCTGCGATGCGTAAAGCTTCGGAGGCCATCGTGCCGGCAATCCGGAAACCCTCTGGCAGGTTGGTGACAGTTTCCACCAGGGCACTGGCTTCAATAATGTAGAGCCGCCAGGCGTAGTCTTCGTGTACGGCGGGGTGATCAGCCGGATCAGGGGTGTAAGCGTAACCACCGGGAACAATGCCGGGCCAAGGGTCGATCCACACGGGGCCTTGCAGGCCGGGGATCTCATCGGTTGCGCCAAGTAGTGCCAGTTCTCCGGTGCGATCGGCGATCTCAACGCGGGCGGCAAACTGCATGCGGGTCAGCCAGTCGACCAGGGTAGCGTTCATGGTCGGTTCGGTAATCAGGTACGTGGTTTCGCCGTCGTCATGGACTTTGACGGCGATCTCAATGCGGCCGCGCAGATCCAAGAACAGGGCTTCGGTGTCGATCGGGGCGACCATGCCCTGGAAGTTTTGAGTGGTCAGCGTGTGCAGCAAGTTCAGGCGGTCGGACCCGGTGATGGTAACAATGCCGTAGTGCGAGAGGTCAACGACGGCCTGGCCATTGGCCAGCGCGCGCTGTTCCTGGCTCGGTTGGCCGTAGTGGCCGGCGACCCAGGCGTCTATCGAATCGGCTGCGACCGCGCCGTGAATGGCATGTTCACCGGCCAGCAGCGGTGAGGTTGTCGGGGTGTATTCGATATGAGTGACGTCAAGCATGTACACACTCTACGCTTCGTGTTTGCCGGGCAGGTGCGGTTTCCCGGGTGGCAGACGACCATCGTTTTCGGATGGCATTTTGTCTAGGATGCCCGAGGCGTGCGGTTTGGGTTCTTCGCCATCGGTTTCCACGACGTCCCAGCGCCAGAACATTTGACCGTTGACCAGGCCGTAAATGCGGTTGGCCGAATGGTAGGTGCCGGCCAGGGTGCCCTGGAGGACCGCGTCGGCGTTGAGTTGGATCTGGGGTCCGCGAACGATCCCGTAGTACAGCTCAGACATTGAGCCGGGGTGGGTAATCGTGGCGGTGATGGGAAAATCGGTTTCGTTTTTCCGTAACCGTTCGACGTCTTCAGCTGAGCGGTAGGCCGGAACCGGGTCTGCAGGTTTCATGCCGGGCCCGACGTCGGCGGAATGCCGCTGCCGGTCAATGGCCCAGTATCCGGATTCGAAGGTGAGCGGGCGAATCAGGGTACCGTCTTCTTCAGACAGCCAGGTTTCGGCGCGATACTGCAAAAAGGGCAGGCCGGTTTCGCCAAAATCGATGCGCTGGTAGAAGATCTGCGAGTCCTCTTCGCCGGCGCCAAGACGGCCTTGGCCTTCCCAGGAGCCGATCAACCAGGATAGCGGCGACAGCTCTGGGAGCAGATCGTAGGGTAGTTCGATAGCCACGTCGGGTTTTAGCGCTGACCTCTGTAGAGGCCGCGAATAACCAGCAGTGCGAATAATGCCATACCTACGCCAGCCAGGCCGACGAGGACGGTGAAGAAGATTTCTAAAGCTACAACAGACATGGCCCTTAGTTTACTCACAATCTCGATTCGATACGACTTGGTGTCGTCAATTATTACCAGGGTAAAACGTTGATGACGAAGTACCCAACCATCCCGGTGACAATCGTTGTGCCCGTGCCCAGTGCGACCGCCGTCAGCGGGTGTTGCAGCGACTCCGGCAGGGCCTCTTTGGATTCGGAAAGACTATCTGCCAGCGCGATGATCAATGCAGCAATTGCCGCGCCGATGACCGCCGGTACGGATAACACCCCGGGACGTATGACCTGCATGATGATGGCCACCAGTGTTGCACCAACCACGACGGCGATCATGCGGTTGCGGCGTCGGGTCGGCAATAAGGTGGCCAGCGCTGCCACGGCCAGGGCAACCAGTATGGTCAGCATCAACCAGGTCAATCCGGTGATGCGCTCGATGACCAGCGTGCCTTGAGCTACTTCGAATTTCTGCCGCAGCAGCATGGCCCAACCGGCGGTGGTGGCCGCAATGACAGCACCCACACTCAGCATGGCGGTGGCTAAGAACCGCTGCAGCCCACCGGGCGGGGAAAAGGTTTGTACTCCAAAGATCAGCAGCACGCCCAATGCGGCAGCTCCCCCGACTGGTGCCAGCCATAATTCCGTAGCCAGTGGCGAAAATTTGACCTGCGCAGGCAGCAAGGAGACCACCCAGACCGAGGCCAACCCGGTCACCGCTAGGACCGCGCTGATGCCCCAGCGTGGGGTGGGGCTGACCGTAACCGGCCAGGCTATCGAAAAGCCGATGACCAGCACCGATAAGACCACGGGGCTGACCCACTGTGGCAAATTGGGTACAAATACCGTCACCACAGCCAGCACCGCAGCGGCGGCGACCGTGGTCAAAGCTGAAATAGTCCTACGCACCCCTCTATCATGTCATGGCACCAGCTTTGAGCTGGGCTTAACGACAACCGTGCCCGAAAAATCGCGGTACCCGTTATTGTGGTGGCATGACTCAATTGCGCGTGCACGCTCCTGCAGAAACGTCGAATCACCTCGCTGAACTCCGAAAACTTGCCGATCTTGGGGTCGCGGCCGACCACAATGAGCCCTTTGGCGATCAGACCTGGGTCGAGCTGCGCGCCGGCCGGGCATGGTTGATCACCACCGGCAGCCCCGATCTGACCGGTGGTGCAGCAATCGTTATTCCCGAAGACGCCGAACAGCCCGTGGTAGTTGAGCTGCTGGTCACACCAGATGAGCGCGGCAATGGACTCGGGCGGCAATTAGTCGATGCGACCACACAGGTGCTCGCCCAGCACGCCGCAGAACAACAGGCCATTACCGCCTGGAGCCACGGCGATCATCCGGCAGCACGCCGCTTGGCAATCAAGGCTGGGCTGGAGCCGGTCCGGGTCCTATATCGGATGGCCCTAGAAATTGATCGGGAATCTTTTGGGGATGTGACGATCCCGCAGGGGTACTCCATCCGCACATTTGTACCCGGTGACGACGATGCCGCCTGGTTAGCCCTCAACGCCACTGCTTTTGCGGATCATCCCGAACAGGGCCAGCTGACCCAAGATGATCTAGAGGCACGCAAAGCTGAATCTTGGTTCGATCCGGAAGGCTTTTTCATCGTCGAGGATGCTCAGGGCACTCCGGCGGGTTTTCACTGGACCAAAACTCCTGTGGGGTCGGCCTCCGGAGAGGTCTATGCCGTCGGCGTGCATCCGGATACGCAAGGCTCCGGTCTGGGCAAAGCCCTGACCCTGCATGGCATGAACCACTTGGCCGGTTCTGGCTTGGAGAAGATTGTGTTGTATGTTGATGATGAAAACCGCCCAGCGGTCAACCTCTACACGTCATTGGGTTTCGGTGTGGAAAACACCGACGTCATGTTCTCTTCCAACAGCTAGGCTCACACTTCATGCGCGCTGCAAAACGCCTCGGTAAGCTCACCACTATCCGTGCTACCGCGATCACAGCTGAACAAGGAACCAACGCAAAAATCCTGGCTGCCGGCACGATTCCATGGCGCATTAAGTCTGGAACACTTCAGGTCTTGCTGATCCATCGGCCGGAATTTGATGACTGGTCCTGGCCCAAAGGCCGACTCGGAGCCAATGAGACCCTGCCAGAAACAGCATGGCGGGAAACTAAAGAAGAAGTCGGGCTTGATCTGCCACTTGGGATTCCCTTAGGAATCATCCGATATAAAACCCCTCAGGGCAATAAGCGCAAAGAGGTTTGGTATTGGGCAGCCCGGGTGATCGACCAAAAGGCCCGTCCCGATAATAAAGAACTCGATGACGTTCGCTGGGTGAATGTGCAACGAGCCCGGCAGATGCTCTCCAAGCAGCTCGATCAGAAACCTCTCGACGTGTTAGAGGCCGCGTTCGAGGCTCACCAACTGGCAACCGTGCCGTTCGTGGTCCTGCGTCAAGCCAAAGCTACCCCGGCAGAGTCCTGGACTCGAGACGAAATTGACCGTCCGCTGGCCGATTCTGGATATCAACAGGCTAAAGCCGTCGCCCGTTTACTGCGAGCGTGGAAGCCCACACGCGTCGTCACCTCCAAATACACGCGCTCGTTGGAAACCATTGCTCCGTATGTCAAGAAATACGGTGGAGCAGTGCGAACCAAGAAGTGGCTTAATAAAACCGTCGAGGCTCCAAACAGATTCTTGGCACGACGACTCCGCCAAGAATTCAAACGTCCCGAGCCCATCATGGTGTGCTCTCAGCCTGGGGTAGTAAAACAGATTCTCAAAGAGATCAAAGCCTGGATCCGGGAAGAACGGGCACTGATAAACCCGAAGTCGGTCACCAGTAAAAAACAATTTAAGCTGGCGCCAGGCTCCATATTGGTAGTCCACCGGGCAAAGCATCGTGCAGGGCAGATCGTGTCGGTTGAACGCTACGAGCCACTGGTGAAATAACCTGTCGATCCGCAGCGCTGCGATCTTGTGGAGGAACCATAGGCGCGATCAGGCAGCCTTGGTAGGCTGTGGCTATGACAAAATTGCCGGGCACGCAGCCAGAAAAAATCGTTCATCAGAACCTGCGGTTAGTGCACGCTCCTGCCAAAGACCGTTTTGAATTACACCATGAAAGCCCGTACACGGGAGACACAACGTTCATCGGTTTTATCGGCTATCGCATGGCTGACGAAGACCCTGAAGTCTACGTTTTGCAACACACCATTGTGGCAGAAGAATACGGTCGCCAAGGCTATGCCCGTGCGTTGACCACCCTGCTGCTCGATCAGTTTGAAAAACAGGAACAAAAGTTCACGACGCAGTGTTCTTATATTGTGGACTATTTGCGCCGGTATCCCGAATACCTGCATCTTGTCACCAATCCAGCCGCTAAACGATAACCCGAAACAGGAATATGACTGCTCAGTCCATCGACACCCCGTATGAAGATTTGCTGGCCGATGTGCTTGAAAATGGCACGTTGACAACGGATCGCACCGGCACCGGTACCTACTCGGTATTTGGCCGTCAGATCCGGTACAACCTCGCGGAGTATTTCCCGCTGGTCACCACCAAGCGTGTGCACTTTAAATCTGCTGCTTTAGAGCTGATCTGGTTCCTCAACGGCGATTCCAACGTGAAGTGGTTGCAGGAACGCGGGGTACGCATTTGGAATGAGTGGGCTGACGAAGACGGCGAATTAGGTCCCGTTTACGGTGTGCAGTGGCGCTCCTGGCCGGCACCCAATGGTGAATCGATTGACCAGATCAGCCAGGTCATGGAATCGCTGGCCCAGAACCCCGGGTCCCGACGTCACATTGTCTCAGCTTGGAACCCCGGGCAGATCGATGAAATGGCATTGCCTGCTTGTCACGCGATGTTCCAGTTCCACGTCCAGCCCGAAGAAGATGGTCCCGGCAAACTTTCCTGCCAGCTCTACCAGCGTTCTGCTGACATGTTCCTGGGAGTGCCGTTCAATATCGCAGAGTACTCACTGCTGACCATGATGATGGCCCAGCAATTGGGCTACAACCCGGGCGAATTCGTGTGGACCGGTGGGGATGTTCACATCTACACAAACCACGTCGATCAGGCCCGTGAACAACTCGCTCGGAAACCGTACCCGTACCCACAGCTACGATTCCGTCGCAAACCCAAAGATCTGTTCAGCTACGAATTGGAAGATTTCGAAGTCATTGACTACCAACACCACCCCACTATCTCAGCTCCAGTTGCCGTCTAGCACGCACATCGGCCTCGTTTGGGCGCAAAGCCTGGACGGTGTCATCGGGCTGGACGGTGATATGCCCTGGCATGTGCCCGAAGATCTCAAACATTTCAAAGAGGTCACCATGGGCGAAGTCCTGGTGATGGGACGAAAAACCTGGTCGTCATTTCCAGAATCGTTCCGACCGCTGCCCGGCCGGACCTCAATCGTAGTATCGAAAACCCTCACCGAAGATCCCTCGGATGACAAATTAGACCATGGCGATGTTCACGTGGTCGCCGATCTGGCACAGGGGCTACAACTCGCCGGTGAGCTTAAGACCGGCCCGATGATTTGGGTCATTGGTGGGGGCAGCCTATATGATCAGACATTAGAGGTAGCCACCGTTGTAGAACGCAGCCTATTCAACATTCACGTTGATGGCGATACGTATGCACCCAAACTTGATACCTCATGGACGCTGACTCAACAGGATCCATCGGCTGGCTGGCATACGTCCAAATCCTCGGTGCAGTACCGGTTTGAACGATGGGAGCGCACCCTTGACTAAGACAACAAACACCGCCCCGGTGTCCCAGCGCCAGATGGTGCTGGCCTTTCTCGGGTTGGTAGCCGGTCCCCTATTGGCACTGGTATGTGCTGGCATGGGACTGTATCTGGTTCTGACCGGCAAAACGATCGCAGGAATCATCTTCCTTCTTGTCCTGACCCAAGTATTTATCGGGATCGGACTCTGGGCATACTCCGCTCGCAAAAAGTACGCACTATCACAGAATGTAGAATGAGACGTCATGACTCAACAAGTTTCGGAAGCTCCAATGTACGCTGATGCAGCATCCCGTCCAACCGTTGGTCTTATTGGTTGGCGCGGCATGGTCGGATCCGTCCTAATGCAACGCATGGTCGAAGAAAATGACTTCGCCAAGATCAACCCGGTGTTTTTCTCCACCTCCAATGCTGGAGGTGCTGTGCCTGAACTGCCCGGTGTAGACACCTCAACAAAACTGCAGGATGCCCACGACATCGACACCCTGGCCAAGCTGCCGATCATTCTGACCACTCAGGGCGGCGACTACACCAACGAGGTCTACCCAAAACTGCGTGCTGCCGGTTGGAAAGGCCTGTGGATCGACGCGGCCTCCGCCCTGCGTATGGATGACGAGTCAATCATCGTGTTGGACCCGGTCAACCGTGACCAGATTGATGCCGGCCTGAAAAACGGCATCAACCAATACGTTGGCGGCAACTGCACCGTGTCACTGATGCTTTTGGGCCTCGGCGGTCTGATGCGCAACGGACTGGTCGAGTGGGGAACCGCAATGACCTATCAAGCAGCCTCCGGCGGCGGGGCACGCCATATGCGTGAACTACTTAAAGGCTTCGGCACTCTGCATGACGTCGTGGCAGAAGACTTGAAAAACCCAAGCTCCGCCATCCTAGAGATCGACAAGAAGGTCATCACCGCACAGCGCGATGGCTCCCTAGACACCACCCAGTTCGGTGCTCCACTTGCCGGTTCCTTGATCCCATGGATTGATTCGGACCTGGGTGATGGCATGTCCCGTGAGGACTGGAAGGGCATGGCCGAGACCAACAAGATCCTTGGTCGCACCGGTGATGACATCATGCCACTGGAATCTGTCACTGTTCGCATCGGTGCTCTGCGGTCCCACTCCCAGGCACTGACTCTGAAGCTCACCAAAGACGTCCCACTGGATGAAATCGAAGAGCTGCTGGCCAACGATAACGACTGGGTCAAATACATTCCGAATAATAAAGAAGCCTCGATGCAGCAGCTGACCCCGGTTGCGGCCACCGGCACCATGGATATTCCAGTTGGCCGCGTGCGCAAACTGGCAATGGGTCCGGAATACATCTCGGCGTTCACCGTAGGTGACCAGCTGCTGTGGGGTGCTGCAGAACCAGTACGTCGCATGCTGATGATTGCCACCGGCAACCTCTAAAAACTCATTCGCCGGTCCTCCGGCACCAGCGTGAGCCACCATGATCAAAATGATGGCTCACCCGTTTAACGCTCGGCTCATGGGCCGTGGAGTCGGATCAACCACATTCGCTAGACTGCAGTCATGGACCCCGCAGTGTTGTTGTTGCCAGCCGGCTTGCTCCAAGGCGCGATTCTCACCATTGCCGCCTGCTATGCGGGCAGTCACGGTGGCAGACCCAATAATCTGTTTGGTATCCGTCTATGGTCCACCACGTTCTCAGTAACCGCATGGCAAGCCGGTCACCGCGCCGGCCTCAACTACAGTTGGAGCCTGCTTGTGCAAGCCAGCGCATCCCTCGGCGTAGGAATCTGGCTTGTGCAATCAACGACCGACGCTAGCACCGCGGTGGTAACAAGCTACACGCTGGGGAGCCTCATCAGCTTTCTGCTGGCGACCCTCATGGTGGTGTATCGAACACACCGCGCAGCTAAGGCCATTGCCATCAACCAGGTCCTGACCGAAGAGGCCGAACTGATCGATGCTATCGTCAATCAGCGACTCGCAGAACAGGACCCCAGTCATAAAGCCACAGATTAGCATCAGCCCGCCTGCCATTGGAGTCGAATCATCCATTGCTTCCCAGGTTTGGAACATCTTGGTCGAAGCCGACACCGCGTTTATCCCGCCCCTGTCGATGCGAACGTCTGGAACCCAGACCGGACTGAAGTCAACCCTGGCAGCGCAATCAGCGGGCACTATTGCATATTTCGAGTCAATCCCACACCAGCACATCATCACAGCCAGCCCAGCCACACGAGCCGAGACTCTGGCTGGGTTTCTAAGCTTTCGCCCCGGATTTCATCTGCCCAATGTACCAAAGATGAAGCCGTACCACTATGTGACTACCGTGATTGTGCGTCCTGCGTTCCGTGGAAATCGTGTCACCCAGCGCATGTACGAAAACCTTCTAGCAACCGCTAGAGAACTCAATCAGGGCGTCGCCACCCGCACCTGGGCCACGAACGAAGCACACATTCGATTACTCCACCAGCTTGGGTTTGCAGAAATACATCGCATCCCCGATGATCGCGGTCCAGGCATCGACACCGTCTACTTTGCCAAAGATATCTGACACCGCTGGCTCCCAGGAGCGCAGCAGTCTCAACTTTGCAAGGTCGCGTCATCGCAGTTTGGCCGACGCGAATAGGGGCTGCTGACCAGATGGATCCAGACCAAGTACTAGCAACTGCAGCAAAGGTGATCCAGTGATCTAGAATGACCGCAATACGGTCTACGCCAGAGCATAAGGAGTCACGCCGTGCGACTGCCGAAATTCAAGATCCCCACATATGCCTCCATGCGCATCGGGCCGAAATTCCTCCAGCGATTCATGCGAATTTGGCCACCGTATCTCGGAGCCGGAATCAAACCCGAGTACATCGCCCAGGACGCATCCCGATCGATCGTCACACATAAACCCAATATCTTGACGCGGAACCTGGTCGGGACAGCATTCGGCGGCACCATGCTATCCATGACCGACCCATTTTTCATGTTCGCCGGCGTCTACGGTCTCGGCAAAGAATATTTGGTGTGGGACGTCGGAGTTGAAGCAAAATTCGTCAAACCTGGCCGGGGAAAAATTACCGCTGACATGCAGGTCGCTGACGAAACATGGGACCTCATCAAAACAAAAACGGCCAACGGTGAGAAATATCTCCACTGGTTCGACGTCGAAATCACCGATGAGCAAGACGACGTCGTGGCAATCATCCGACGACAGGTCTACTTCCGTCGGAAACCCCAGTTCGTAGAGCAACTTACCCCAGAATCTGAGGCTCACAAGTAATCATCTTGGCGACCGCCCAACACCGCTTCCAACCTAGCCTTTGAGCGAATCATTCAGCTCAGCAAGGGCCTTGGTATAAGCAACCCACCTCGTCATGCCCAGAATCTTTTAATTCAATTGCGCCAAACCCTTGCAAGTTGCTGACCTAACAACTAAATTGTTAGATCAGCAACGCAATGTGCGGCACATCACAACCTCGAAGATGGGTTCTCTCGTACAGAACAACGACTCGTCGAAACGTCATGCCAGCACATGATCAAGAACTCAATACTCGCTCCAGCACCTCAAACACTGAGCCGCATGACCGTGACGCCAACGCCCGACATGCTAACCCTGCTCCGTGCTGCGGTCCTGGACGTTGTGTGCACCCGGCCAACCAGAACTGGAGTCTTCCATGACGACTGCCGACTCAACCTCTCATCAAACACCCACGCCTACTTCGCAAGTCTCGATCAAAACCCTACGTCAAGTAACGTTCGCCGGTTTCGCCGGCACGGTTGTGGAATGGTTCGACTTCGCGGTCTACGGCTTCATGGCAACCATCATCGCCACCGTGTTCTTTCCTGATTCCACCGGTGCTGTAGCGCTGCTACAGACGTTTGCCATCTTTGCCGTCGCGTTCGCTCTTCGTCCATTAGGCGGAGCATTCTTTGGCATGCTCGGTGACCGCATCGGTCGCAAAAATATCCTCATCACCACCGTGCTCTTGATGTCCGGTTCTACCGCAGCCATCGGACTCCTACCAAGCTATGACCAAATTGGCATTTGGGCTGCGATCCTACTGACCCTCGCTCGCTGCCTGCAGGGACTATCGGCCGGCGGAGAGTATGCAGGCGCCGTCACCTATGTCATTGAACACTCGCCACCCAACCAGCGCGCCCGCTGGGGCTCGGCCATGCCGACCGCGACCTTTACTGCCTTTGCGGGAGCAGCCCTGCTGTCCTTCCTGCTGACCACCGGCATTGGTGACGCGGCTATGCATGCATGGGGCTGGCGTATCCCATTCCTCGTGGCCGCACCACTTGGACTGATCGCTTTCTGGATCCGTCGCAAACTCGGCGAATCCCCCATGTTCCAAGAAGCCGAAGAAGATGACACCACCGAGCATGCCCCGTTGCGCTCTACCCTGAAGACCCAGGCTCGTCCGATGATGATCCTGGCAGGCTACATCTCGCTGACCGCGCTGAGCTTCTACATCTTCTCGACCTACATGACAACATTCTTGCGGGAAGTCGTCCAGCTCGAGGCGGTACCTGTCCTTGCCTCGAACGTCATTGCGTTGACCCTTGCCGCATGCACCGCCCCACTTGCTGGACGTTTATGCGACCGCATTGGACGCCGCAAGACCATGTTCGCTTCGGCCATCCTGCTGGGTGGTGCTGCCATCCCGGGCTATATCATCGCTTCGGGCGGCTCGTTTGGCACGGCACTGCTCGGTCAGCTCATGATCATGTTCGGCGCCGTCACTGCCAACGTGGTGACGGCAGTGCTTCTGACCGAGGTCTTCCCGACCCGCGTTCGCTACACCGCCTCGGGCATCACCTATAACGTCTCCTACGCCATCTTCGGCGGTACAGCGCCATATATCGCCACCTGGCTGATCGATGTCACTGGCAATCCGATCTCCCCTGCTATCTACCTCACGGTCGTGGCAGCCGGTGCGTTCATTGCCACAACCCTGATGCCTGAGACCGCAGGCCGACAGCTCGGTGCTGGACTGGATGATGAACCCATCACATCCGCTATTCCGGTGCTACCCGCCGATAGCAAAGTGAAACCATCCAAGCAAAAACCGGTCAAGGCGAAAACTCTGGTCTAACCGGTCGATAAAAACGTGCTCAGGGGTGTGATTCCTCGGAATCATGCCCCTGACCGTTTTCTGACACTACCGGGGCGCCGAGGCGAGCCGAGATATCATTGGCCGTCTTGCGCACGGCCTCCTGCAGGTCCTCTGCGGAATCGTTGAGCTCGACGCGCGACGACGGTGCAGAAAGAATCACACAACCGATCTCAGCACCTCGCAGGTCACGTACCACAGCTGCAACACCAAATTCTTCCGGAGTAGTGAAACCTTTATTCATCGCCACACCGGTCCGACGAATCTCATCGAGTTCGTTTTGAATGAGTTCGTGAGTCAAACCGCCCTTGGGTGGGATGATCAGACCACCATCGACTAATTCGCAAACGGTTTTCATCGGCTGGTATGCCAGCATGACACGCACCGATGAAGAGTTCCACTGGTTATAACGGTTACCAATGGGCTGGGTGTGCCGTACCTGATGCGGGCTGGCTACCTGGTCGACGACGATCGTACCGGTACCGCTCCACACGCCGAGCGCTGAGGTCTCCCCTGTAACTTCTGTGAGCTGTTCCAAATGTTCTAAGCCAGCGTCACGAATATCGAGATCCGCCAGCAGCGGGGCCGACAGTTCCAAAACACTCAGGCCGAGCCGGTAACGACCACCGTCACGCTCACGCTGCACATAGCCCAGTTCCGCTAAACCATGCAGCATCCGGGACACCGTAGATTTATGCAAACCTACGATTTCTGAAATTTCAGTAACGCCCAGGGCCGGACGCCGAATCGAGAACGATTCCAAGATAGCCAACCCGTTGAGCAATGCGGCGGGCGCGCCTTGTGGTTGCCGGGCGGGCTGTTCGTCAGACATGGTCACGGTACTCCTAGTCATGCAGCACAAACTCGTCCTGCTCTACCAATGTTTTGACACATTGTATGCCTTGAATCGTCGAAACACAGGACCCTGAGTGCTACAACCTACACGATCACCATCAATATAGGTGCACACATTCTATTAGCGGCTAATCCCTAAGCTTGTTGCATTCCACCGGTGGTTGCCAGAATATGGCTCAAACGATCAGCGAGTTGGGAGGCGGACTCTGGGTTGTCATCCCGGAGCCAACGTTCCGTACGCCAGAGAGCCCCGGCAGCTAAGAACATGGCGTGCTCGCGCAGTCCTTCAGCAGTGGACTCTACTTTCTTCATGACAGCGCCCAGGGCTGGCACGTCAATGATCCGCGAAGCTAAAAACTCGATCACATCTTCGCGCACATCCCGCCCAGCGGTCGAGTCTAAGACCGCTAAGTAAAAGGCTCGGCGATGCCCCAGCTCTTGGAGCAAAGCTTGCAGCACCGTTGTAGCGGCTGTCCTCCAAGACGCCGTGGGGTGCGCCTGCAGTGGCGGGACCGTATCGAATAGCGATGTTAGTCGCACCAGTGCCGATGCACGCATCAAGTTTGGCAGGTCACCAAAGTGCTGATACAAGGTTGGTCGGCTTACCCCCGCTGCTCGTGAAATTTCAGCAACACTAAAAACTTCACCCGGCTGCCCCTCGTCCAGAGCTACGGTGACCGCGTCAATCAGAGCTGCCCTAGAACGTTCAGCCCGCGGATTGACCGAACTTTCCGCGTCTTCGGGTCCCGAGGCCACTTGCTCCATGCTTGTACCCCAATCCTTATCGATAGACATGCCGTGAAATTGACATGATCCAGCATAGCAGGATAAGTTTACACCTGTAAGATTTACATGTGTCAAAGTATCGTATGAAGTTCTGCTTGGGAGATCGTTTATGTCCCGTCTCAACCCCAAGGTTCAGGTGACGATTATCTTGACGGCGCTGGCCGTCATTCCACTGATCTATGCCAGCCTGTTGGTCTGGTCCGTCAAAGATCCCACCGCTTCCTTAGAGGTCATGTCCGCAGCCATCGTAAACAAAGACGAGCCTGCCACGACCAGCGATGATGAAGAGCTTCAGCTGGGCGACGATCTCACCGAGACGTTACTGGACTCTGATGAGAGCTTCAGCTGGACGACCATGAACGAACACCAGGCCCATGATGCCCTAGAAGCAGGGCAGATTCGAGCAATTCTAGAAATTCCCAACAGCTTCTCGTCAAGCGCTGCATCTCTAGGCGACGAGGACCCTTTGGCAGCAGCCCAGTCTCAACTGACGATCATTACCGACGATGCATCAAATATTATCGCTGGCAATATTGCTGCAACCGTTGGCGAGGCGGTTCGCTCGTCAGTGGCCAAGCAAGTCGGTGAAGAGTTTGTAGCACAGATGACCGTTGGTTTCACGGAGATTGGGACAGCACTTGATGAAGCAGCCGATGGTGCACACGATCTTTCCGACGGCACATCCAGTGCTCATGCTGGAGCGGGGAATCTGGTCGTGGGTCTTGACGAACTAACCAGTGGGGCCAATTCACTATCCGATGGCGCCGCTGATCTAGCAGCTGGCACAGGTGAGGCCGTTTCTGGGTCGCGTGAGCTAGCCTCCGGCCTCGCCACCCTCGATGCCCAAACTCAAGACCTGCCCGACACAGCTGAGGATATTGATAATAAAGCACAGCAGATCGCCGACGGTATACAAAACATAGCTGATGAGATTGCAGACGCCTCGTCGGCGGTCGCCACTCTGGCGACTGATGCACAGAGCGCACTAGACAACACCCGAGGGGTTGAATCAGCCGCCGCAAATATTGATGGTTTGCTCACAACTGCTTCCCAACACACTGATGATATCTCTGCTGACGGCCAGGACCTGTTAGACAGCTGGGAAGACTTATCTGAGGCCCAACGCCAGGCTGCTGTGCAAGCGATGACGGACAACGCACAGGCAGCAAAAACCACCCACGAGGAGGCACAGGAACAGGCCAAGACACTGCAACAGGATCTAGCCGACGTGGCTGGTGTCGAAACGACAAACGGCACCGCTACCGGCCTGGCCGGGCTTTCAACAGACATTACTCAGTTGCAGAAGGCCTTGGATCGTGTGCGTTCCGGGGCGGACCGTGGCACCGAGGGCAGCCAGCTGATGCACGAGTCAGCAGATCGTCTTACGACTACGACCGGCGGTCTCGTGGATGGCGCACAAGAGCTTTCCAGTGCAATCAATAGTGCAGCGGCCGCATCCAGTGAGCTCAGCACCGGACTTGAGACGCTTGATAACGGTGCCACCGTGCTGAGCAATGGTACGTCCGATTTAGCATCCGGCGCCGGGGATGCAACTACAGGAGCTCATGATTTGCACAGTGGACTAGGTCAGCTCGACACGGGAGCCGATGATCTTGCGACAGGACTTGATGAGGGCAAGGGCAATGTTCCGCGGTATTCCGATAAGGAAAGCGATCACCTGGCTGGCACCGCCTCGGATCCTGTCACATTGGTCCAGCAACGTCTTCATGAGGTCGCTGGATATGGTTGGGGTCTAGCCCCGTATTTCATGGGGCTAGCGCTATGGGTTGGAGCCATGGGCTATTTCTTGATGCAACCGGCAATAAATGTGCGTCGTATCGTGACTGCTGATTCCCGTTTACGCGCCGTGTTAACCAACATGGTCCCAGCGTTCATCATGGCGTGTACTCAAAGTACGTTGATGGTCACCTTTGTACGTTTTGTCGTCGGTATTGATATGGCACAAACAGCGGGAGTATATGCGCTCTGTTTCTTTGCAAGTCTCACATTTTTCGTACTGAATCAGATGCTCATTGCTGTCTTCGATGCGCCCGGCCGCTTTCTTGCGCTGGTACTGATTGTCTTGCAGTTATCAGCTGCCGGCGGTACGTATCCAATTGAAACAGCTCCGCAGTTCTTACAAGACTTGCACGGTTGGCTGCCAATGACTCACGTGGTCACCGGGTTGCGCTCGCTGATTGCTGGTGGAGCATTCGACACAAGTGGCGTATTGTTACCGCTGGCCATATGGCTGCTGTTGTCCCTAGTAGGACTAATCTCCGTGGTGCTGATGACCTGGCATAAAGCGCACCACAACCATCCAACAAAACGATCTGCCCAGCTTGTGCCAGAGGCGAAAGAACCTGTCTCGATCTAAAGTGACGTGCGAGTACCCTTACCGCGGAGATGCGTGTCGGTTGAAGTGACGTAGCCCGAATAACCGACACACGACTAGTCTCAGATTCCCAGCTGTACTCCGACCAACACTGGCTCTGGAACCAGCGTGATGCCCCACTTTTTTACAACACCGTCGCGCACCAAGCTGGCGATCCTGACTAAATCTTGGGTTGTCGCACTGCCTCGGTTCGTCAAAGCAAGCGTGTGCTTGGTCGACAAGGATGCTCTGCCCTCAACTGTTCCGGATTCACCGTTCAGGCCGAAGCCCTTGTGGAAACCAGCGTGATCAATCAGCCAGGCAGCTGACAGTTTGACCGTCTCCGTGTTCTCTCCGGCCTCATGGTGCGCGAAGCGTGGCGCCTCATCAGGCAGAGTGCTGGCCACTTCAATCGGCACGATCGGATTGGTGAAAAACGACCCGGTCGACCAGGTGTCGTAATCCGTGGACTCAAGCACCATACCCTTGCTGGCACGTAAGTCCAGCACGGTTTGACGAATGTGCTCCAGTGGAGCGCTGTCACCCAGTTCAACATTCAGGGCACGAGCCAATTGGGCATACCGCACGGGTGCTAGCTCACCGGTTTTGGTCAGCTGTAAATCAACGCTGAGCACAATCCAACGCGGTGATGCATTGCGAAAGTTCGTGGTCGAGGAGACGATCGATCGCTTGATGATCGAGTCGCGATACCCAAACTCCAGATCATCACCGGTCAGCTCGATGATCTTGCGGGCTTTGCGATCCCAAACGCGAATGCTGTGCAGTGTTTGGGAAATGTCCGCTCCGTAAGCGCCAACGTTTTGGACCGGGGTGGCACCGGTAGAACCCGGGATACCAGACAGGGCTTCAATGCCGGTGAGGCCTTCGGCCACCGACCAGGCAACGACGTCGTCCCAGACATGTCCGGCTGCCACACGAATATGGACGTTGGTGTCGGTGGTTTCGACCACCTCAATGCCTTTGGTTGCGATCTGCACGACGGTGCCAGGAAAGCCTTCGTCAGCGACGAGTAGGTTGGAGCCACCGGCCACCACGAGCAACGGCACGTCGGCGGTGTCCGCGTCAGCAATGGCGAGTGTCAGTTGGTCTTCTGTGGTGACCTTGACCCACGTGGTGGCTGGTCCCCCAACTCGGGCGGTGGTGTGATTGGCCAGTAAGTTTTGTGTCATACGGTTAGAGCTGCACTTGAGCTTGGGCACGAGTCAGGACACGGGCGTTGTCGTCGTTGGGGTTGGTGACGGTCAGATCCACGCGGACGACGTTGGTTTCTTCGTTGATTGCCCCGATTTTTGCTACGACGTCGAGTTGTGCCCCGGGATTGGGGTTTTCAAATGGTCGTGCCGGGTTAGCGGTGTGCGTGGTTTCTTCAACGGGGACCATTGCAGAAAACCGGGTCTGGTAGTCGATGATGGCGCTGGGGTCGTTGGTCCATTCGGTGACCAAGTCGACGGCCAGGCCCATTGAGAGCATGCCGTGGGCGATGACTCCGGGCAGTTCTGCGGTTTGGGCGGTGGCTTCGGACCAATGGATCGGGTTGAAATCGCCCGATGCCCCGGCATAGCGGATGAGGTCCGCGCGCGTGATGTCGATGGTGCGGGTGGCGACGACTTCGCCTTTGGTGAGGTTTTCGATTGCAATCATGAAACAGTCCTTATCCGCGAATCAGCAACGTCGAGGTGATGGTCGCCACCGGCGCGCTTTGGGCAGTGGTGATCTCCACGTGGGTGGTGATGAGTCGGTTGCCGGCGAGTTCTTTGACGGAGCCAACCGTTGCGGTGGCATAGAGTTCATCACCGGCGACCACACTGCGGTGGGGGGTGAAGCGCTGATCAGCATGGACCACGCGCGAGAAATCCACATTGGCCTCGGGGTCATTGACCATCAGGGCTTCGGCACGTTGGGCAATCGACACCAGAAACGTTGGTGGTGCGACGAGGTCTTTGTGACCGGCGGCGCGGGCGGCCTCCACGTCGTGGTGCAAGGGGTGGGTATTTTTCACGGCGGTCGCGAAGTTGCGGATTTCTTCGCTTCCAACGTGGTACGGGCCAACCGTGGGATATTCTCGGCCGGTAATGTCAACAGTCATGTTTAGTCCTTTCCACGCTGTTGGCGACGTTTGCGGTCAGCTTCGAGGTTTTCGCGCAGTTCTTTGCGACGTCCGGCATACCGGATCATTTGAGCAATCACGTGGGTGATGAGTCCTGCACCCATAACCCATACGGCGGTCAGTGACAGGATGCGAGTGGAGGTGAGCCCACCGACAATGGCACAGAGAAAACCGATG
This sequence comes from Enteractinococcus helveticum, assembly GCF_001657475.1. Lineage (GTDB taxonomy): Bacteria > Actinomycetota > Actinomycetes > Actinomycetales > Micrococcaceae > Yaniella > Yaniella helvetica. Next base: position 139,590 of record NZ_LXEY01000022.1, on the reverse strand, counting down.
CCCAGGATGACCATCCCGGTGATCAACACCCGTTGGTAGGTGCGGGAACCGGTGGTAAAGGGGTTATCATCCATCCAAGACATGGTCTCTATTATCCCTGATGCGGACTAGTCCCCCTTGACGTTTACGATTTGGCGCAGTGTGTGGCGAATGGTCACCAGTTCGGTGGAGTCCGCCATGACTCGGTCGATCGGCTTATATGCCTGCGGAATTTCGTCGATAAATTTATGCGTATCGCGGTATTCGATGCCGACCATTGCTTTGCGTAAGTCATCTTGAGTGAAGGCTCGACGCGCAGCCCGGCGCGAGTATTGTCGTCCTGCACCGTGTGGGGCTGAGTCGAGTGCATCAGCATTGCCTTTGCCCTCCACGATGTATGAGGCAGCCCCCATTGAGCCCGGAATTGAAGCCATATCGCCGTTGCGAGCGCGAATCGCTCCCTTGCGGGTGACCCAGACTTCTTTGCCGAAGTGTTCTTCTTTTTCGGTGAAGTTGTGGTGCGAGTTGATCCGTTGGATGTCACGTACTGGTTCGCCCGCCCAGCGGCCCAGCTGTTCGTTGACCCGGTCCATCATTTCTTCACGGTTCAACAGCGCAAAGTGCTGAGCCCAATGCAAATGGTCAATGTACTGGCTAAACTCTGGGGTGCCTTCTTCAAACCAGGCCAGATCTTGGTGGGGCATGGTGTCGCCGGCTTCGTGACGGAGGCGTTTGGCAATCGCAATGTGGTGGGTGGCGATCTTGTTACCGATGCCCCGCGAACCGGAGTGTAAAAACGTCCAGACGTTGTCGTGGTCGTCCAGGCAGATTTCGATGAAGTGGTTGCCGCCGCCCAGGGTGCCCAATTGGACTCGCCAGTTTTTGTCGAAGGCATCGGGATCGAAGTCGATCTGCAGTGCCATGGTTTCTAATTCGTCGATGCGCGGTTTGGCGGTGGTCAGGATTTTGCGGTTGTATTGGCCTGCAGAAACCGGGATGGCGCGTTCGATCTGTTCCCGAAGTGTTTTGAGATCCTTGGGGAGATCGTTGAACGTGAATTGGGTTTGCACCGCGATCATGCCGCACCCAATATCCACGCCGACTGCTGCAGGCATGACGGCGCCCAGTGTCGGAATGACAGAACCTACGGTTGCGCCGTAGCCCAGGTGGGCATCAGGCATCAGGGCGATGTGCGGGTGGATGAAATCCAATTCGGCCGAGGTGATGGCCTGTTTGCGGGTTTCTACTTCAAGCATCGAGGCCCAGGAGACGAGTTGATCATTGATACGTTCCATATGGCTGCAGTGTAGCCGAGATGCTGGTGCAAACCGATTGACTGTTCACAGCACGGTGCCCGCCCGAAGCAGACTTCGGACGGGCACGGTTACTTGAAAGTGTCTGTGTCAGTCGATCAGCACGTGGTTGAATTCGTGCATGGCGTCCATCAACACGAACGCGATGTGTTCGGCAAAGGATGCCCGCGGCATGATCCGCCAGGTCGTTTCATCGGTTCGCCACATCAATACGGGGGTACGGGCCAAGGTGGTGGTGATGGCACGATTGATGGTGAACACGGATGGATGAACATCCGTCGGCGTCGTCTTACGGAGCACCGACACCGCTGCTGGCCCGGAGAGTTCAACGATGGTCCGATTCGACGATAAGTCCACGACGTGACCGCGTTCGTCGCCCAGTGCTGCTTCCAATGTCGCCAACAGTGTTGGGTGTTCCGTTACGGACACGGCGAGGAATTCATCGGGTGAATTCCACAGGACTGCGAGCGCATCGGGTGCACCAGCAACCTGACCGACGGCGCTCGGCAGGCCATCCGGTAGTACTGCGGCAATGGAGGCATGTGCGCTGCCGCCGGGTGTGGCTCGGATGCCGATCATGGTCGCAAATGGGACTTCACGGACGGCCACGCCCTGTGGGCCCAGCACTTCGGCGGCTTCCATATCGGTGGCCAGGTGTTGCAGGGGTGACTCGCGCAGCGCGCGGGGGTCTACTGGTTTAGCGTTGGCCATCGCGACGGGTTCCTTCCGGATCGAATGAGACAAGCGGGGTGATTTCAAATTCCACGGGCGGGTCGTAGGCGGGTGCATAGAGCTTTTCGCCGATGCGTTTGGAGCCACCGCGAACTAAGGCCAGGCCAAAGGTGCGACCCAACGCTGCGGATTCGTAATACCCGGTGACGTGGCCTGAGGTTGCGACCGGACGCGGAGCGTCGAGATCTTCGGCTGTGACCAGTGCTGCGCCGTCGCGCACCAGTGAGATCTGATCGGTGGCCATAATGGCTACGAGTTCTTCGCGGTCGTCGCGTTGGAAATCATCCAGGGCGTATGAGCGCTTGCCCAAAAAGTCCTGCTTGAGCTTGGATACCACCCAGTCCATGCCGACGTCTTGGGGTGAGTTGGTGCCGTCGGTGTCTTGGCCGACGATCACGAAACCTTTTTCAGCACGCAGAATACGTTGGGCTTCTAGACCGTACGGGGTGATGTCGTAGGAGGCCCCGGCCTGTGCCACGGCATCCCACAGGGCCCGCCCGTACTGGGTTGGCACGGCAAGCTCGTAGGAGAGTTCTCCGGTGAACGAGATTCGCGAGATGCGAGCGGGGATCCCGTTGTCCAGGGTGGTGTGGCGGAACTCCATGAATTCGAAGGCTTCAGTGGCGAAATCGACGTCGGTGGCGAGTTGTTCCATCACGCGGCGGGCTTTGGGGCCCGACACAGCAACCGTGGAGAACTGTTCGGAGACCGAGGTGAAGGTCGCATCCAGGTGGGACCATTCGGTTTGGTGCCAGTTTTCCAACCAGTTGAGCACCCGCTGGGCGCCACCGGAGGTGGTGTGCATGAAGAACCGGTCTTCGGCCAGGCGCAGGGTCACGCCGTCGTCAAAGACTTTGCCGTTGACGCCGGTCATTACGCCGTAGCGTCCGCGACCCACTGCCAGTTTGAGGAAGCCGTTGGTGTAGATCCGGTTGAGGAATTCGGCTGAGTCCTTGCCGCGGATTTCGATCTTGCCCAGGGTAGACGAGTCGATCATGCCCACCCCGTTGCGGGCGGCGATGGTTTCGCGACGGATGGCCTGGGCTTTGGTTTCGCCTGCGCGCGGGTAGTAGCTGGCGCGGCGCCACTCCCCTGCCATTTCAAAGACGGCGCCGAGTTCTTCGTGTGCACGGTCCATGGCAGTTTTACGCAGTGGGTCAAAAAGTTTGCCGCGCTGACGACCCGCCAGGCCCACATAGGAGATGGGTGAATACGGGGCGCGGAAGGTGGTGGTGCCGATGTCGTCCATGGTGTGCCCGTCCAGGAGCTCCGACATGACACCAATCGCGTTGACCGCACCCGTCTTGCCCTGGTCATTTCCCGTGGAGATCGAGGTGTAGCGCTTGATGTGCTCCACCGATGACATACCGGCACCGGTGGCACGCAGCACGTCTGCAACCGTCTGGTCGCGGTGCAAGTCCACAAAGTGGTTGGCGTAAGCTTCTGCGTCTTCGCCGTCGGGTGAGGCCACCATACGCAGCGCCGCCACAGGCCCGCGGTGACCGGCGGCGGCAACGGGTTCTTCCACAAACGAGAAGTGTCCGGTTGCATCAGCGGCAGCAGCCCCGGCATGGGCACCGTTGGCCAGGGCTTCGCCCAGCATCAGCGACCCTGTGACGGATCCGGCGTAGTGGAAATCAGCACGCGGCTGCCCAATCACAAAGCCCTGGACTTCGTGATCCCAGGCGACCTTGCCCTGACGTTGCGAGTGCAGGTGGATGACCGGTGACCAGCCACCCGAAACGCCCAGGGTATCGACTTCCAGGCGCCGGGTTGCGCCCAGTGCGCCGTCGTCGAGGTATTCGGCCACAGTGATGCCGGTGAGTTCGTCCTGGTCATTGCAGGCGGTATCACACACCACCGAGGCGGAGATGATGTTGACCCCGGCGGCCACGGCCTGCAGTGCGACTTCGGAAAGTTCGGTGCGCACATCAACCACGGCAACCAAGTGCCCCAGCTCGGCCAGCTGACGGGCCAACGGGTAAACCGAGTCGTTAGTGGTAAACAGCGCAATGCTGCTGCCGGCCAGCACGCCGTAGCGATTGAGATATCCGGCGATGCCCGAGGCAAGCATGATGCCGGGGCGGTCGTTATTCTTGAAGACGATGGGGCGTTCATGCGAGCCCGTGGCCAGCACCACTTGCTTGGCGCGGATATGCAGGGTGCGCTCACGAGATACGCCGAATGGAACTTGCTCGTCCAGGTGATCGGTGCGGCGCTGGGTGGCCATGAAGTAGTTGTTCTCATAGGCCCCAAATACCGTGGTGCGCCCCAGCAGCGTGACGTCGTCGTTGGCCTGGAGTTCGGCGACGGTCTCGGCAATCCAAGTGTCGGCCGGTTTACCGTCGATGACCGCTTCCGGTGTTCCAACCAGGTTGCCGCCGAAGGTGGCTCGCTCATCTAAGATCAGCACGCGCGCCCCAGCGCGAGAGGCTTGCAGCGCGGCGGCCAGCCCGGCGGGCCCTGCACCAACCACGAGCACATCGGGGTGTTCATAGGTGTAGTCGTAGTATTCCGGATCAGCGGTTTCGGCCAGTTTGCCAATGCCTTGCACATGATCGGCGACCATGTTGTTCGTGACCTCAACGGTCGGTCCGATCAGCATCGTCTCGGAAATCGTGTTCGCCTTGGCCCGAGTCACGGTCACCAGCGAGTTCGGGTCCTCGATGCCACAGGCCAGCACTCCGCGCGGCCGACCCAAATAGATCGAGTCCCCAACCCTGCGGTAACCGTTGGCTAACAGCGCCGAGGTCACCGTATCGCCACGATACGCGGGCATCGTGTGGCCATCGATCGTGACTTCAACAGCGTCATGACGATCAACAACCACACCCGGGACAACATCTGCGGCAACCCGGAAAGAAGTGCCGGTGGTCAAAGCAGTCGTATTCATCGGGTGCCTCCGTTGTACTGTGCGATATCTGGGCGCGGGGTGCCCACCGGGTAGGTGGCTTTGAATTCATAGGTCACGGTGTCGCGCACCGCGTTGAACCATTTGCGGCAACCGGTCACATGAACCCAGCGCTCGGCGCGCAACCCCATGGGGTTATCCCGGAAGTACAGCCATTGAGCCCACTCATCATTGCTCAGTGCCTGCGGGTCTTTGGGGTACGGCACGTGTGCTTGGGAGCCGTATTCAAATTCGGTTTCATCGCGTGGCCCACAGTTGGGGCAGTCAATTAGCATCATGGTCGCGGCTCTCCTAGTGCAGCACGCCCGAGGCCGAGTGTTCATCGACCAGGTGTCCGGTGTAGTAACGGTCTAAACCAAAGTGTTTATTGTATTCGTGGGGCTCATCGTGGGCGATCGTGTGCGCCAGGGTGTATCCACCAATCGGGGTGCCCTTGAAGCCGCCGGATCCCCAACCGCAGTTGATATAGATCCCCTCAACCGGCGTCTTGCCAATAATGGGGGTCGAGTCGGGGGAAATATCGACGACGCCGCCCCAGACGCGAATCAGATGCGCGCGAGCAAAAATTGGGACCAATTCAACGGCTGCGGCCAGCTGGCGCTCGATCGTGTGGAATCCGCCGCGTGCACCATAGGCGGTGTACGGGTCGGTATTGGCGCCCATCACCAGCTCGCCCTTATGGGCCTGGGAAACATACACGTGGATATGGTGGGAGGTCAGAATCATCGGGTGAACCGGTTCGAATAGTTCCGAGACGAGCGCTTGTAGGGTGCGCGATTGGATCGGCACCTCGAAACCAGCTTTTTCGGCCAGCAGGGAGGAGTGACCGGCAACGGCGATGCCGACTTTTTCGGTGGCGATATTGCCGCGGGTGGTTTCTATGCCAATGACTTTATCGCCGTCTTTGATGAATCCGGTGACTTCGGTGTTCTGGATGATGTCGACACCCATGGCAGAGGCTTTGCGAGCATATGCCCACGCCACGTGGTCGTGCTTGGCAATGGCAGCGCGCGCCTGGTAGGTGGCGCCCATGACCGGGTGGCGAATGTCCTGGGAAATATTGACAATCGGTAGCAGTGCTTTGACATCTTGAGGGGTCAGCCATTGCGCGTCTGCACCGTTGAGCACGTTAGATTCCACCCGGCGGATGGATTCGCGAACTTCGGCATCGGTGTGGGCCAGGGTGATCAGACCGCGCTGGGAGAACAGGAAGTCGTATTCTAATTCCTCATCTAGGCCCTCCCACATCTGGAGTGAGCGGTCAAAGAAGCGCGTGGATTTATCCAGCATGTAGTTGGAACGGATAATCGTGGTGTTGCGTGCCATGTTGCCACCACCCAGCCAGCCTTTATCAATCACGGCGACATTGGTAATGCCGTGTTCTTTGGCCAGGTAGTAGGCGGTTGCAAGCCCGTGTCCGCCAGCGCCGACGATTACGACGTCATAGGACGATTTCAGTCGTGGATTGCGCCAGAGGAAATCCGGGTGTTCCGGGAGCAGATCTGCCATCGTGCCGATCCCATTCTTCGTCAGTGGTTGAATTGCCAGAAATGTTCTGGCACCCACAACAATAGAAGCGTGAACGACAGGGTTCTAGAGTTTTTGGAACATTTCGCTTTTCATCGCCTAAAAAGTAGCGGTCATTTTCGATTCGTTAATAATAGCCGGCACTGGATCGATGGCTGCACGGCCACTTCGGCATGCTAGCACCTGATGGCGACTGCTCGCCGTCTTATGTTTGTCGAACTGCGTGCAGCGCCAAAAGCCGCGCTTCTGTTTGATCTACTTCACACCCGGCGACCTCAGTGGCGCGCCCTGGCAGGTTTGCGCCGGAAATTATGCACCCGCCTGCACTGTCGCCGTGTATTCATCATGTCGCTTGGCGGTCGCAACGGACCGCGCTTCGGGCCGAACCAGGCGGCGACGACGCAACTTGATGAACCGTTCGATAGCTAACGCCAGGACAAACAGCACCCCGTAGAAGACTGATATCGCCGCACTTGTGGCGGCATTGAGCACATAGGCAAACCAGAAGCCAGCAAGCGCGCCAACCACGGCGATGACCACCGTCAGGGCGATCATGGTCGGAAGGTTTTTGGACAACAGATAGGCTGTTGCCGGAGGGGTGATGACCAGTGCGATCACGAGGATCGCACCGGCAGCATTAAATCCTGCGGTGACGGTCACGGATACCAGAAACATGAATGCCGTATTGATCCAGGTGCTGCGCATCCCCAGGCTGGTTGCGAATTCGGGGTCGAAGGTCGTGATTTTCAGCCGCTGATAGGACAGCGTTAAAAACACGATATTGACCAGCAGCATGCCGAGCATGACATACAGATACTGTGGTCCGATCGATGTTCCGCCAATCTCCAGTTGTCCATAGGCGGCCAGGTTAAACCCGAAGAAATTTAAGACCGGGACTGGGAATCTTGGACAGTAACATCTCACGAGACACCGCCGAGATTGAAGAAATCTGTGAGCCGATCGGCCACACAACAGGGGCACGACAATGATGCCGGGAGAAAGATCGGTCCCGCCACATTGGTATCACCGATTCCATGAAGAACTTCTGTGGAAACTGGTCGACAGAGCGTAAAACCTGCGGATCACAAGCCCCCAGGATCATCATGAACTGTCATCCCAGCCAAGAACATTCGCCGGTCATCGCCGGCGTGATTCCCATGGTCTCCGGGAAGGCCTCATTGGTGCGACGAGGACTGGTCCGATCCGCATTACGGGCACCGGCATCGGTAAGGTCAGTTTGACACCACAGAACCGCCATCTCTTCAAACCGCAGCATCGTCAATCGGTCGTGAATACTTCGAAGAGTTGCTTCGGTGAAAGATGTACCCCGCAGTGGTCGAATTTCCAGCGTCCAGTCACTGAGATGTCACTTGAGCGAGTTTGTGCGGGTTGGTAACGAGGCCTTCGAGTTCCAACGCACCGATGTCAGCACCAACCCGGTCGCGGGTCATTTGGCAGCGCAATTCGGTCAGGAAATAGGGCCGCTGCGCGTACCAATGTCCCCGCAGCCTACTTTCGTTCAATGAAAAACCGGCACCTGTCATGTTCCAGATGCCGGTTCGTGTCTCAGCTAGAAGTTTCACCCTGTGTGGACCGTTGCAGGGCTGAAGGTTCCTCTGGTAAAACCGGGGCTTCAAGCTCAAAGCCAGCGTAAACTCAGCCGCGATCACAGTCCGGGGCGCAGCGAGCAAATGCTCCGCAATGTTTGAGGCCGATGCGGGGTTTTCAATACTCCGTGCGTCAGTTCTCGGGTTGAGCATTGCCAAGATACATCTTCAACAAAGGCATGAACCTATCAGGTGGAGAGTCACCATTGAGGTGGAACCTTCATCGGGGTGCCATAGCAAGTCCCCCCAGTGCAGCGTTCCTAACGCGCGTGTAACTGTCCAACCAAAACTGCCAGACCAGGGTACGCAAGTTGATCAAATCTCAGTTGACAGTCCCAGGCAATGCATCGATGAATAGTGCGGACCTTACAAATGACAAACGGCGGGGTCAACCACTCTTTGCGATTGACCCCGCCGTTCTTATTTCCTGTAGGTACTGTCAGCAGTGGTTACTGAAGCTCTTCAGGGATCCACCACAGACCATCGTTGTTTTCGTCAAGGTAGGTTTTGAATTCGTCTGAGTGATAGGCGTCGACGACGGCCTGTGCCCATTCGGTGTCCTGATTTTCTTCTTTTACCACGGCTTTCAAAACCAGGTGGTCCAGGATATCTTCGGTTTCCAGTGCGGTCGAGGCGTCGATGCCAGCGTTGTACACAATCGAACCGGTCAGAACGTAGAAATCAAAGTCGGGTGCTGCCGACGGGATCGTCAGCGATTTCATCTCGGTGAGTTCCAGATTATACGGGTTGTCGACGATATCGTCCTGGGTAATGTTGCCCAGATCTGCGTCGTCGTCGATCTCAATCCAGCCGGCTTTTTCTAGGACTAAGTAGCAGCGGGCGGCATTGGCGGCGTCATCCGGCAGTGCAATGGTAGCGCCCTCGGTGATGTCGTCGAGGCTGTCGTGGTTTTCGGAATACAGGCCAGCCGGAACGGTCGGGATGGAGGTGATCGCCACGAGATCGCCGTCGTAGTTTTCGTTGAAGTCGTCCATGTACGCCGTGTGCTGCTCAACGTTAAGGTCAACGTCGCCGTCGTTGAGGGCAATGTTGGCGTTGAGGAGTTCAGAGACTTCTTCGACGCGGAAGGTCCAGCCGTCTTCTTCCAGGATAGGGATGATCGCATCTTCGAAGAGCTCAGTATAAGGACCTTGGGATTTCGAGTACGCAATCTCGCCGCGGTCACCGGCGTCGTCGCCGGCCGAAGCATCGCCTTCACCCGGTGGGGTGCAGGAAGCTAGTACCAGCGTGGCGGGCAACGCCAGCAGCAGGCTTAGTTTGGTCAGGTGTTTCACAGCTGTTCCTTTTCATGAGTTGATGAGTGTTATTTTGGTTCGCGCAATCTACGCGATAAAGCGTTGCCAAAGGCTTGCATGACTTGAACGAAGATCACCAGGATGACGATGGTGAAGATCATCAAGGGCGTATTGAATCGCTGATGACCGTAGGTCAGGGCGAGGTCGCCGACGCCGCCGCCTCCGCCATAGCCGGCCATCGCGGTGGCACCCAATAATCCGACGATGCTGGTGGTCAGCGAGAGCACAATCGAAGGGTAAGCCTCCGGAAGCAGGAAATGGCGGATGATCTGCCAGTTCGTGGCACCCATAGCCTGGGCGGCTTCGATGACACCGGGTTTGACTTCCAGCAGACTGGATTCCACCATGCGTGCGATGAACGGGGTGATGTAGATGGTCAATGGCACCAGTGCGGCTTGACTGCCGATACTGGTGCCCACGACGAACCGGGTGAACGGAATGAGCGCGACCAACAAGATAATGAAGGGCACACTGCGGGTGACGTTGATGATGAAGTTCAAGATCGAATAGACCACCCGGTTTTCCGTTAGTCCGCCGCGCCGGGTCATCACCAACAGCAGGGCGATGGCGATACCTAAAACCGCACCAAAAAGCATGCTCCAGCCCAGCATGTACACCGTTTGGGCACCAGCCAGGAGCAGTCTTTCACCGCTAACACCGAAGAAGTCTTGTTCCATAAAGTCCATTAGAAGCGCACCTGTTCTTTGGTGATCCGGGCGGCATCGATGTGCTGTTCACCGCGGTCAATGGCGTCGTCGCTGCCCACCAGCTGCACGTGGAATACCCCGACCACGGTGTCTTCTAATTGCTCGATGGTGGCACCCAGAATATTGATTTCTAATCCGGTGGTCTGGTTGAGCTTGGACAGCAGAGCATTTTGAGAAGCTACTCCCACTGATCGCAGTCGATAAATGCGCGCATTACGGGGGTCGTTTTTAACTAGGTCCATCACGGCTTCGGGGATTTGGTCATTGATCACCGTTCGGACGAATTCTTGCGTGGTGGCGGTTTGTGGGTTGCCAAACACTTCGATAACCGAGCCTTGTTCCACCACTCGGCCGCCTTCCATCACGGCGACCTTATTGCAAATTCGTTGGACTACTTGCATTTGGTGGGTGATCAATAAAATCGTCACGCCCATTGTTTTGTTGATGCGTTTCAGCAGTTGCAGGATCGCCTCGGTGGTCTTGGGGTCGAGCGCACTTGTGGCCTCATCGCATAACAGAATGTCCGGTTCGGTGGCCAGGGCCCGGGCAATCCCGACACGTTGTTTTTGCCCACCAGATAACTGGCTGACGCGGGCGTCGCGTTTATCAGACAGCTCGACGATGTCTAGCACTTCATCGACCCGCCGGGCTATTTCAGCACGGGACTTGCCTTGCAGCATGAGCGGCATGGCGACGTTGCGGAAGACGGTTTTGGTCTCTAGCAGGTTGAACTGTTGGAACACCATGCCAACGTTGCGGCGACTGGTCAGGAGTTGTTTTTTCGTCATCGCGGTCACGTCATCACCATCAACCATGATGGTTCCGCTATCTGGCTCTTCTAAGCGGTTGACCATGCGGATAAGCGTTGATTTTCCGGCTCCAGAAAACCCAACGATGCCGAAAATATCTGATCGTTCAACCCGGACTGACACGTCAATGAGAGCGTCAATATGGCCAAATTTTCCGGAGTAGCGTTTTGACACTGATTCAAGTGTGATCACTGTACTGCCCTTGTGAGTGTGAGTAACGCAGGTCACTCTACTCAAAGCACCAAGTCATCGCATTTGTTTGGACACAATCAGCAATAGACAGCTTGGATTCCGACGATCCGACTGGCGTGACGTGCTGCGATCGACGTGGTCGGCAGCGTGATGAGATCGATAGCAATGGCGGCGATGAGGGTCGCGGTCAGCAAGAGGGTGGGACCCGCGCTAGGTCAGGTGCAATGGTTCGGATCGCCCGAGCTGTGAGCCTGCCGAGTGAGCCTTGTAGTCGTTTCCTCATGCCGCCAGCGCTAGTCTTTAGCTCTTAGAGCGACGCTCTGAACTTGCCCTGCGTGGATGTCGCGTACCCACTCCCAGCCTGGCTTCACGCCCACGGCGATCTCATGGACTATGAGAGCAGCCTGATGGAAAACGCCGGTGCCCTGCTGCTCGGCAGGATCACGCATGGCGATTTCGCTTCTTACTGGCCTGCCGTTGCTGCCGATGAGACCCAGGCGGGCGAGGGCACAAAACGCTACGCACACCGGCTGGACCAGATGGACAAATTCGTCGTGTCACGATCCGGCGCCGTCGCGTTCTGGCCGGGAACCCACCGGGTCGAAGACGCAACGGCCATCGAGATCCAGAGGATCAAGGACCGATCTGCCGGTGACGTGATCGTCTACGGCAGTCTCAGTCTGATTGGCGCATTCAATGTGCTGAGCCTGATAGATGAGTTCGACTTCATCGTCCCTCCGACCTTGCTGTGCCGGGGAAAACCCATCCTGAATGCAGACCAGCGCCCCAGGTGGAGCTCACGGAGCGCCACCCGTTTTCTTCTGGAGCCGTCCTGCTCCGGTATGCAACATCTAGCCCCATGTAATCCGGTCGGCAACCACGAAGGTCGGCCCGGTTGCCCGAGCCGACCTTCGTGGTTGTGAGACGTTAGCACTCAGGAAGTGTGACCGCGACGGCCAGTCCACCTCGCGAGGTTTCTTTATATTTATCCATCATGTCAGCACCGGTTTGGCGCATGGTTTCGATAGCTTCGTCGAGGCTGACCTTGTGGCTGCCATCGCCGTGCAGGGCAAGGCGTGCCGCGTTGATCGCTTTGACCGATGCGATGGCATTGCGTTCAATACATGGGATCTGCACGAGCCCACCAATTGGGTCGCACGTCATCCCGAGGTTGTGTTCCAATGCCACTTCAGCGGCGTCCTCCACCTGGGTTACGGTGCCGCCCATAACAGCCGCTAGTCCTGCGGCTGCCATGGAACATGCCGAACCGACTTCGCCCTGGCATCCGACTTCAGCTCCCGAGATCGAGGCTTGGGTCTTGATGATGATGCCGATGGTCCCTGCGGTGAGCATGAACTCGATGATCTTGTCATCGGTCACATCATCCAGGAACCGGGCATAGTAGTGCATCACCGCTGGGATGATGCCGGCTGCCCCGTTCGTGGGGGCGGTAACCACTCGGCCACCGGAGGCATTTTCCTCGTTGACGGCCAGGGCGTACAGATTGACCCATTCGATACCGCGCAGTGCGTCTGTAGTATCTCCGGTACGCTCTGACTCACCACCCTGGGTGAGTTGCTTATACAGCTTCGGTGCTCGACGGGTAACTTGCAGCCCGCCGGGCAGGGTGGTCTCAGTACGCTCAATGCCGGACTGCACGCAGTCCTGCATGACCTGCCAAATCTTCAACAGCTGCGCACGAATCTCTTCAGGCTCACGCCATTCGATCTCATTTTCCCACGTCAATTCGGCAATCGATTTGTCGTGGACGCGGCATAGTTCCAACAGTTCGTCGGCAGTACCAAATTGGTGGCGGACTTTGCGTTCAGTGGTCAGTGGTTTATCGAGCTCATCCTCGGTCACCACGAATCCGCCACCGATCGAATAGCTGATCTCGGAGGCCAGCTCTTGGCCATCAGCCCCGTAGACCGTAGTTTTCATCCCGTTCGGGTGACCCGGTAGAGACTTTTGCAGGTGCAAGATGACGTCGCGGCCTCGATCGAACTCAATCGTTTTGATACCCCCCAACTGCAGGGTGGACGTGGTTTGTACCTGTTCGATGATCCCATCGACTTGATCAGGTTCGATCGTGCCCGGATCGTGCCCGGCCAGACCCAGAATCACCGCGGTATCGGAGTGGTGTCCGATACCGGTGGCCCCCAGTGAGCCAAACAGCTCGACTTTGGCACGCGCGGTAGCCGTCAGAGTGTCGACGTCCAGACCATTGATGAACTGGGCTGTTGCCCGCATGGGGCCAACGGTGTGGGACGAGGAGGGCCCCAAACCAATTGAGAACATGTCCAGCACACTGAGAGCCATAGAGTTATCCTTTCGTACCGGAAAACTCGACCATTGCGTCGAGCAGCCAGTTAGTGACGTGGTCAGCAAATGAAATTCGCGGTGCCAACCACCAGGTGTGTTCGGCAACCCGCCACAAAATCAGCGGAGTTTGGGCGACTTCGGTGACATAGGCTTGGTTGACCTGGAAAGCACGCGGGTGCAGATCCAGCGGACAAGACTTACGTAGCACCAGTTCAGCAGCCTCACCCGAGACCTCAATGATCGTGCGGTTGGCTGACAGGTCCAGGACCTGACCGGAGTGGTCGCCCAGGGTGCGTTCCAGGGTTTCGGCCAACCCGGTGTCGGGTTTGTCGATGGCCAGGAATTCATCCGGTGACATCCACACCACCGCCGTAGTCGACGGTTCACCGACGACGTCGCCGACTTTCGCGGGCAGCCCACCAAGGGCTGCTGCCAGCGCGTCATACCCTTCGGTTCCTTGGGTCGCGCGAATGCCGACCTGGGTCGTGAACGGGATTTCGCGCACCGCCACGGCGTCACCGGAGGCGTTGTGTAGTTCTTCACTTCGAGCGGCAAGTGGTGAGCGCCGCAGCTGTTGTACATTAGCCATCTCGACGAGCTCCTTCGGCATCATATAGAACGGTTGGTCCGATTTTCATGGTGACAACTTCGCCGTCAACCAGGGCCTTGAGGCTTTCACCCACGCGGTTAAAACCATTTTTGATCAGCGCTAGACCAAAGGTGCGGCCCAGGGCAGGCGAGTTATACGAGGCGGTGACCCAGCCTTCTTGTGGGACTGGTCCGGCAGCGATATCGATGGGTGTGTCCATGGCCACCAGGGCTTCGCCTTCTTCCAAGCGGAAGGTTGGATCATCCGGGAGCACAGATACCAGCTGCTTGCGGTCTTCGCGGACATTGTCTGCCCGAGAGAAGGAGCGCTTGCCAATGAAATCTTTGTGCTTGGACACGATCCATTCCATGGCGGCGTCCTGCGGGGTCACGGTGCCGTCGGTTTCTTGGCCGACGACGATGAACCCTTTTTCCGCACGCAGCACGTGCATGGTTTCGGTGCCGTACGGGGTGATATTGAATTCGGCACCCGCTTCAGCGACTGCTTCCCACACGGCCAATGCGTACCAGGATTCTACGGCCAATTCCCAGGCGAGTTCACCCGAGAACGAGATGCGGCTGGCGCGAACCGGAATACCGGAGGCCAGGGTGATATCTCGGAAGGCCATGAACTTGAAGCCTTCTGCGGAGAAGTCTTCGTGCGGTGCCAGTTTCTGCATGACGTCGCGAGATTTTGGTCCAACCACGGCGACGGTCGCGTACTGTTCGGTGACCGAAGTGGCGAACACATCGAGTTCCGGCCACTCGGTTTGGAGCCATTCTTCAATCCATTCCAGGACATCAGCGGCACCCGAGGTGGTCGTGTGCAGGAAGAAGCGGTCTTCAGCTAGGCGCAAGGTCACGCCGTCGTCGAAAATCATGCCGTCTGGTGTACACATCACACCGTAGCGACCCATACCCTCTTTGAGCTTGATGTAGCCGTTAGTGTAGATACGGTTAAGGAACTCGGGGACGTCTTTGCCGCGTAGTTCAATCTTGCCCAATGTTGAGCCATCGAACATGCCCACCGACTCGCGTGCGGCAGCGCACTCACGGTAGACGGCCTCGTCCATGGTTTCGTTGCCCTGCGGGTAGTAGCGAGCACGCTTCCACTGTCCGACGTCTTCGAACACCGCGCCGGCAGCCACGTGGGCCGAGTGGATTGGTGTGCCACGCGCGACTTCAAAGAGTTTGCCACGACGACGTCCAGCTAAGGCTGCGAAACCAACCGGTGTGAACGGTGGACGGAAGGTTGTGGTACCAATCTCGGAAAGATCCTCAACACCGAGGATATTCGCCATCACGCCGATAGCTGGCACGCCCGAGGTTTTACCCTGGTCAGCGCCCGTAGAGATCGAGGTATAACGCTTGACGTGCTCAACTGAGGACATCCCGGCACCGGTAGCGCGCAGAATATCGGCGACGGACTGGTCACGCTGCAGATCAACAAAGTGATTGTTGTAGTTATCGGCGTCGTCACCCTCCGGGGATGGAACCATCCACAGCGGGACGACCGGACCGTACGGGCGGTCAATAGCGCGAGCGGCTGTGGCTTCGGTTTCGTACCCGGCCGCGGTGGCGGCTGCGGCACCGGCATTGGCACCCGAGGTTAACGCCGAAGCGGTACTGTATTTGCCGATCAGCGCACCGGCCAAGCGCATGTCATGGACAGACTCCACCGCGACGAAGCCCTGGAGTTGAGCATCCCAGTCGATCCGACCGCGACGCTGCGAGTGCAGGTGCACGACGGGCGACCAACCACCCGAAACCGCCAAGGTGTCGACCTCGATGCGCTGGGCTTGGGACGTGTCGAGTTTACCGCCGTTCAGCGGAGCCACGGTCACGGCGTTGAGTTCATTGTCGTCACCGGCGTGGGTGTCGATCACCGCCGAGCCAATCAGCACGTTGACGCCCTCGGATACTGCCTGTTGGGCGGCGGCCGAGGCTGAGGACCGCGCATCAATAACGGCGACGACTCCCCCGGTCGCGGCAAGCTCAGACACCAGCGGGTAGACCGAGTCGTTGGTGGTGAAGACCGCGATCTGTTGTCCAGCGCGCACAGCATAGCGGTTCAGGTAAGTGCGCACGGCCGAAGCCAGCATGATGCCCGGGCGATCATTATTCGCAAAAACCAGTGGGCGTTCGTGGGCTCCGGTGGCCAGCACAACCTGATCGGCGCGCACATGCCAGATGCGCTCACGTGAGATGCCTTCGCCTGGGCTGTCGTCCAGGTGGTGGGTGCGGCGCTCGACGGCGATCGCATAGTTTTCGTCATAGACACCGGTAACCGTGGTGTCGGTGAGGATCTCGACGTCGTCGGTCGAAGACAGTTTGGTCACGGTGTCGTTGATCCACTGTGGTGCAGGCACGCCGTCGACGATTTCATACGGGGCATCAAGCAGGCTCCCGCCGGCCCATGGCTTTTCGTCCATGAGCATCACGCGAGCACCAGATGCGGCTGTGTTGGCGGCGGCAGAAAGTCCTGCCGGACCGGCCCCGACCACCAATACATCCGTGTGGACGTGGACGTGGTCGTAGTAAGCCTGGTCCTGAGCAGGGTCAAGTTTACCTAATCCACGAAGCTGTGTTGCCTTTAATCCGTTGGTCACCGGAACAGTGGTAGAAGTCATCATTGACTCTTCGACGTCACCGGCGTGGCGTGGGGACAGATGAACCAGCGAGTTGGGTTCTTCAACGCCCGCTGCGAATACGCCGCGCGGGCGGTTCCAGTACATCGAATTTGCTGCGGCGCGGGTCCCGGTGGCTAATAGTGCTGAGGCGACCGTATCGCCGCGTAGGGCCTGAGTGGGGTTGCCATCGATTTCGACGTCAACGGTATCGGTGTGGTCCACGACAGCGTGGGGCGCTTGGTCCGGAGCGAGCCGATATGAGCGCTGTGTGCCGAATTGCTCACGCATGTGCGTGTCCTGATCTGTGGTGGTGCGTGTCACTTGGTACCTCCGGAAACCTCGGGGCGTGGGGCGCCGACCGGGTAAGTGGCTTTGAATGTGTAGGTGATCGTGTCGCGGACGGCGTTGAACCATTTGCGGCACCCGCCATTGTGAACCCAGCGTTCGGCAAAATCGCCTTTCGGGTTATCGCGGTAGAACAAGAATTCGGCCCACTCTCTATCCGAGAGAGCGTGGGGGTCTTGTGGATAGGCGACGTGTGCTTCGCCGCCGTAACCGAATTCGGTTTCATTACGTGGCCCGCAGTACGGGCAATCAATGAGCATCATGGCAATTGCCTTTCTCTAGTGGGCTACGGCTGCGGCGCCGTGTTCGTCGATAAGGTGACCGGTTTCGAAACGCTCGAGGCTAAACGCTGCGTTGATCTTATGCGGTTCATCGTGAGCGATCGTGTGAGCCATCGCGTAGCCTGCTCCCGGTGTGCCCTTGAAGCCGCCGGTACCCCAACCGCAGTTGACATACAGACCATCGACCTCTGTTTTGGACACGATTGGTGAAGCATCCGGGGTCGTGTCCACAATGCCGCCCCAGGTACGCAGCACATGCGCGCGAGCGAAAATTGGGAACAGCTCGACCGCGGCGGCCATCTGCTCCTGGATCACATGGAACGCACCACGTTGACCAAAACCGTTGTAGGTGTCGATACCCGCACCCATCACCAGCTCACCCTTGTGGGCTTGTGAAACATAGACGTGGATATGGTTTGACATAACCACGGTCGGGTGGACCGGTTCAAACAGTTCTGAGACCAGCGCCTGCAGCGGGTGCGACTGGATTGGTAGTTTCACCCCGGCCATTTCGGCCAGTTGCGAAGAGTGCCCAGCACCGCACAGAGCAACCTGTCCCGCGGAGATCTTCCCGCGAGTGGTTTCCACCCCGGTGACACGTCCGTTTTCGACCAGGATGTCGGTGACTTCAGTGTTCTGGATGATGTCAATGCCAGCAGCATCAGCAGAGCGAGCCAGCGCCCAGGCGACATGATCGTGCTTAGCGATACCGGCGCGCGGCTGGTAGGTCGCACCCATAATTGGGTAGCGGATGTTATCCGAAATGTTGATGATCGGGCAGACTTCTTTGACCTCTTGCGGCGTCAACCATTCGGCATCCACACCGTTGAGCTGGTTGGCTTTGACACGGCGCACTGAGTCGCGGACTTCCGAGACGTGGTGGGCCAGGTTCATGACGCCGCGCTGAGAGAACAAGAAGTCGTAGTCGAGCTCTTCCGGGAGCTCTTCCCAGAGCTTCAACGAGGTTTCATAGATCAGGCTGGATTCATCCCAGAGGTAGTTGGAACGAATGATGGTCGTATTACGAGCCATATTGCCGCCGCCCAGCCAGCCTTTATCGATTACCGCGACATTAGTAATGCCGTGTCGGGCAGCGAGGTAGTGGGCGGTGGCCAGTCCGTGGCCACCGGCGCCCACGATGATCACATCGTAGGAGGACTTGGGCTCTGGATTATGCCACAGAAATTCAGGGTGCTGTGGGAGGAGTTCTGCCATGGTTATGCTCCGAACGGTTCAAGGTTGGGGTACAACGGGTGAGCATCGGCCAGCGCTTGAACGCGGTAGGCCAGCTCTGGGAGTGCATCACGATTGCCGGTAGCCCCGGCAATCAAGGTTTCAGCGATAATGTCGGCGACTTCTTCGAATGCTTCAGTGCTAAAACCGCGGGTGGTCAACGCTGGGGTGCCGATGCGCAGACCAGAGGTCGTCATTGGTGGACGGGGGTCCCAAGGTACGGCATTGCGGTTGACGGTAATATCGACTTCCTCCAGGAGGTCTTCGCCCTGCTTGCCGTCGAGTTCTGAATTGCGCAGATCAACGAGCACCAAGTGGACATCCGTTCCACCGGTCAGTACGGAGATCCCAACGTCGGCAACGTCTTGCTGTGATAAGCGATCCGCCAGGATTCTTGCACCTTCCAGAGTGCGACGCTGACGCTCGGCAAACTCTTCCTCGCCAGCCACTTTGAAGGCAACAGCTTTACCTGCGATCACGTGCATCAACGGGCCACCCTGTTGGCCAGGGAAGACGGCTGAGTTGATCTTCTTAGAGATTTCAGCATCGTTGGTCAAGATGATGCCACCTCGAGGCCCGGCCAGGGTTTTGTGCGTCGTCGATGAGACAACGTGGGCGTGTGGAACGGGTGAGGGGTGCAGTCCGGCTGCTACCAGTCCGGCGAAGTGGGCCATGTCGACGAACAGGTAAGCGCCGACTTCATCCGCGATTTCGCGGAAGCGGGCGAAGTCGAGCTGGCGAGGATATGCCGACCAGCCGGCAACGATCATCTTCGGCTGGTGTTCGCGAGCTAGGCTAGCGACTTCATCCATATCAACTTCGTAGGTATTTTCATCGACCGAGTACGGCACAATGTTGTAGAGCCGACCCGAGAAGTTCAACTTCATGCCGTGGGTCAGGTGACCACCATGGGCGAGGTTCAGGCCCATGACCGTGTCACCCGGGCGGATCAATGCGTGCATGACCGCAGCATTCGCCTGGGCGCCCGAGTGCGGTTGCACATTGGCGAACTGGGCGCCAAAGAGATTCTTGACGCGTTCGATAGCGAGACGTTCTACCGAGTCGGCGTGTTCACAGCCGCCGTAGTACCGGCGGCCTGGGTAGCCTTCTGCGTATTTGTTGGTCAGCACTGAACCCTGGGCTTGCATGACTGCTAGCGGGGTGTGGTTTTCAGAGGCAATCATTTCTAGACCGCGTTGCTGACGGTCTAGTTCCTGGTTAATAAACCCAGCGATTTCTGGATCGAGGTCCACCAGATCTTGAGTCAGCGATGGAGCAACCTGAGAGGTGATACTAGTCATGCATTTTCCTTCGAAAAATTCTGAACGACATTTGATATATCAGTTACCGATCACAGACTATGATGTCCATCACAGGTCTGTCAAGGGTTTGGGCCAAAGTTTTTGAAACGCTGCGGAATGCACCCAAGTAGTGCACAATAAGGAGCAATGAAAGGACACTGATGACCACGTTGGACACCGTCAACACGAACAGCGAGTCCTTGTCGGCTCGCGCCTACCGAATCTTGCTAGACCGCTTAATCATGCTGGACATTCAGCCCGGCGAACCCATCATGGAGAAGCAATTGGCTGAAGAAATGGGGGTGGGACGCACCCCCCTGCGCGAAGCACTCAAGCGCCTTGAGGCGGACCACCTGGTGGTCACCTACCCTCGGCGCGGCACGTTTGCCAGCCAAGTCGATGTCACTGAGCTCGCCCACGTATCAGAAATCCGCCAAGCCCTGGAACCCCTGGCCGCTCGTCGGGCCGCAGAGGTCAAGGGCGGCGAAATGCGAGCGCAACTGCTCGAAGTCCTAGATGAACTCAAAAGCCTGGACCCCGATCAATCACAGCGCGATCTATTGTCCTACGACCTTTCGGTGCACCGGCTGATCTACAGCGTGACCCACAACGAGCACCTGTCAGAAACCCTGATTCGCTTAGACAATATTGCCACTCGCATCTGGGCGGCCCTATCGGACCGCCTCCCTTCACTCCACGAACACATCGTGGAGCATACGACACTGCTCGAACAGATCATCGCCGGTGAAGCCGAAGCCGCCGAACAGACAGCGTCAGAGCACGTGAAAAACTTCTACACCATGGTGCGCGAGGCCCTCTAGTAAAGCCCCTCGAACCCCGACCCGGCCCCATCATGTGAGGCCGGGTTTTTCGCACTCAAAGCCCTTGACGCCAACGGATCCAACACCACCCTTGACAGTAACCTAGATCACACTCTACTGTTGTGCAACAGCGTTGCAATAAGTGCAACATCGAGTGTATGGCGGTGAAATATGTCTGATTCAGGCGCATTAGCTTCTGAACAAGATCTCGGTCCTACCCTTTCAGGACAAGAACGCCCGCATCCCACTGGGATCGGTAAAAAAGAACGTCGCAAAGTCATTGTGGCAAGCTTCATTGGAAACTTTGTCGAGTGGTTTGATTACGGTGCCTACAGCTATCTCGCCGTGGTGATCGCCGTTGTCTTTTTCCCTTCCGACGACCTCACGCAAGGGCTTATCTGGACCTTTGCACTGTTCGCGGTGTCATTTCTTGTCCGTCCGATCGGCGGATTCATTTGGGGGCATATCGGGGACCGAGTCGGACGTCGTAATGCGCTTGCCTGGTCGATTCTTATTATGACCGCCTCCACGGTATGCATCGGCTTGCTGCCCGGGGCACTCCAGCTCGGTGTGTGGGCACCAGCACTGTTGTTAGTGTTCCGCGTCCTGCAAGGCTTCAGCGCCTCCGGTGAATACGCGGGAGCGTCGGCGTATCTTGTGGAGTATGCACCCGAAGGCAAACGCGGCATCTATGCGGCCGTGGTTCCGGGATCAACAGCAGCAGGTCTGCTGTTCGGCTCGCTCATGGCCACACTACTGACCGCCACGCTCAGTGATGCACAGATGGAATCCTGGGGCTGGCGTCTCCCGTTTCTTTTGGCCGCGCCATTAGGTTTGATTGGCGTGTATATACGTCGCAAACTGGAAGACTCACCGGTATTCCGTGAAATGTCACAGGACGACGAAGTCATTAAAGCCCCGGTATGGGCACTGTTTCGCGATCACTGGCGCACCCTGATTCGCGCCACCGCAGCCGTACTGCTCAACGCTGTCGGCTTCTACGTCATCCTGACATACATGCCCACATATCTATCCCAGACCGTGGGCATTGATCCAACGCTAGCCAACATCACGACCACCGTGTCGCTGGTAACCTATATTGGATTTATCTTCCTCACCGGTCACCTGTCGGATCGCTTCGGCCGACGAACAATTCTGATGAGCGCCTCGATATTATTCATCGTGCTGACCGTGCCAGCATTCATGCTGTTGGGCACCGAGAGCATCATTGCCATCTTGTTCGTCCAGATCCTGCTGGGAGCTATGCTGACGCTCAACGATGGCAGCTTGGCAAGCTTCTTGGCCGAAAACTTCCCCACCAGAGTCCGGTATACAGGATTTGCTGTGTCATTCAACGTAGGCAATGCGATCTTTGGCGGGACCGCACCGGCCATCGCAACACTGCTGATAGCCACCAGCGGCAGCGCCATCGCACCGGGCTGGTACCTCATGGGCGCAGCCGTCATCGCACTAGTTGCCGTTTGGTTATCGCCGGAAACAAGTCACAAACCGCTCCAGGACTAACAACCTTCAAACATCAAGTACGCTCGCGGCAGCCTAGCTGGTTGCCCGAGCGTACTCGGAGCGAAAGATCGCTTGCGACAGTTGCGGCAGCGTAAATTCAGGCATGCGACCAAACGATTTGCGGTGGTGTTCAGCGTGCAGATGCGCCGTAACCTCAGCCAGCAAGGCATCGCGCGCGTCCACATCAAGCCTGGAGACGTCGAGGTTACGGGCGACGAAATCATCCAGCCAGGTGTTTCGCAGCTGTGCTAGTTGCGGGGTGTCGATATTCAGCATGATGAGGAAATAATCCCAGGCCAGCTCGGATAGGCCGTCGGTGGAGACCAGTGCTTCGCGTTGTGTGGTGGCCTGCGGTTCAACATCTGCGGCGGCATTGACTCCAGCGTCCATCAACGCTGCAGCAGCATGCATCAGCTGGTTCTTGTGGTGCTGTTCAGCCACGAAATCATCCAGGGCAAACGGTCCCAGGGTGGCTAAGAGTCGCATCATATTTGCTTGACCGCGAAATGCTTTATATGCCCGAAGTCGCGGCAACACACCAGCTCCATAAGCGCCGTCCATAACCGCTGACGCGCTGAGGATGGTGTCCATGAGCGCCACTTCGACGGAGTTCGACCAATGTCCAGTGGCATCCTTAAACGGTCGTGCGCCGATACGGGTTGCGGCCTCGGCCAAGGCACTCACGTCGCTGGCAGCCATTGAGCTCATGGTATTCACCTTTACGCTGGGCGGTTCGGGTCAACGTCCCATTTTACCGTTGCTCTTATACAGGGGCAGCCGGTGTGTATCTTTCGGTCACAATAAGGCGCTGCGAAACAGATGCCGTATGATCCTTACAACGTTTGGCCAGCAAAGGAGCACTATGAGTTCCCCTCGCAACTCAGTCGTCCATAACGTCGTTGACGTACTGCGATGCTTTTCCTCGGAAAAACCTTTGGTTGGCGTCACCGAGATCGCCGAACAGGTGGGGTTACACAAATCATCGGTCTCCCGACTGTTAGCCACCCTGGAATCTGAAGGATGGGTCGAACAGGATCCTGCCACCCGGCGATACCAGCTCGGGCTTGGACTGATCGCTATTGCTGGACCGCTGCTGGCAAATCTCAACGTCCGGCAAGTGGCCTACCCCTATCTGCACGAGTTGGCCGATGCAACAAAGGAAACCGCAGTCTTAGCAGTGTGGGAAGGGTCCGTTTCGGTCACCGTCGAACAAATCGCTTCCGATCGCACCGTCAAACACACCTCTCCGCTCGGCGCGCGCTACGCGTCAACCGGCTCCGCCACGGTGCAGATCTTCTTGGCGGAAATGTCCAAAGAAACTGTGACAGTGTTATTGGATCAAGACACCATCGAGCTGCAGCAAGGATGGACTCGATCGGAATTACAAAAACGTCTCGAGGCGGTCCGCCGACAGGGGTATGCCACCAACTTGCAAGAGACATTTGATGACGAGGTTGGAATTGCTGCGCCGGTGTATGACCATCGGCGCAAAGTCGTAGCCGCGGTCCTGATTGCCGCTCCGTCCTATCGGATTGATGACCAGGCCACCCAGGCGTTGATTGACCAGTGTGTGGCGACTGCGGCAATGATTTCTACACGCATGGGAAATCCAGACTCGCAGTAACTACGAGTCTGGATTTTTGGTTATTCGTTGCGTTAGTCGCTGGCGGTTGGCACCACGAGTACGGGTGTCACAGCGCGGTTCAACACAGCCTGGCTAACCGACCCCAACAGCAAACCGGCAAAGCCACCACGACCGCGTGTTCCAACCACGATGACATCTGCGGTTCGAGCCGCATCCGATAGCGCGTCAGCAGGCGAGGCATCAAAGAACCGCCAGTGCACTTCGGCAGAAGTTTTTTCTGCCACTTGTTCGGCAACTTTGGCAAGCCGGTTGGCGACGTCTCTGCGAAGATCGGGGACCTCTGCTTGATAAACCGGCGATGCTGGCATCCACATACTGCCGCTGAACGGCTGTGATGTCACTAGGGTCAACGACTTGCCCAACAATTCAGCATGTTTTGCTGCATGCAAGGATAATTCCACCGGATAAGCATCAAGGTCAACGCCGACCACGACGGTTCCTTCAAAATCTGTGGGATCGCCATATTCCTCAGATGACAACACACCGAATTCCGACAGCTCTGGACTACCTGACAATCGCGCGAACTGGGTTTCGAGGTGTTCACCCGAGTGTCGTTTTTCCGGGATCACCATCGTGGGGCATTTGGCGTGCGAAGCAACTGAGGCCGAAACACTTCCGAGAAAGCGTCCAGCAAAACGGCTGCGTCCGCGCTTACCAACCACCACAAGGGCGGCTTCTTCTGAAGCTTTAATGAGTGCACCGGCAGCATCGCCTTCAATGGTGACGCCACTGATCCCAAAGTCAGCGTCATTGACGGTGGCTACCAAGTCATTAATAACTGCCTGGGCATTTTCTTGTGCCAGGCCTTGGGTATTTTCGGGAAGATATTCATACCCCGGTTCGGTGTAGGCGGCAATGACTCGCAGTCCATAATCAAATTTCTGGGCGAGATCAACTGCAACATCGAATGCTCTTTCGCTGTTTTCTGACCCGTCCACACCAACGACAACTGTGCCCGATGTAGGATGCTCTGCAATGTGTCTCATATCACCACTTTAGCAAGCTCCTATCAAACATAACAGGCACCTGAGTAGTAGCGAGAGCCAAAAATTGGTTCTTCTGCCAACGAATGTCCACACCCGGGTCGGTGCCTGAAGCAGGTTTAGTCTAAGCTTGTCGTTCGTGAATGCTGTAGTTATTTCCGTGGCCGTCATGCTCTTACTCGCACTGCTGAGGGTTCACGTAGTTATCGCCTTATTTATCGGGGCCCTCGTTGGCGGCCTCATGGCCGGCATGGGATTAGAAGGCACCATGCTCGCGTTTGAATCCGGGCTGGGTGACGGCGCTAAAATTGCGCTCTCGTACGCCCTACTCGGTGCTTTCGCGATGGCGGTTGCCGCATCAGGGCTTCCCAAGGCACTGGCCGATGCGTTGATACGTAAACTTGATGCTGATTCTGAAGAGGCCTCGCAAAAGGTCGTCACGCTCACGACCTACCTGGTTATCGGTGGCATTCTGGCGATGTCGATCATGTCCCAGAACCTGATCCCGGTCCACATTGCCTTCATTCCCTTACTGATCCCACCGCTGTTGACGATATTCAACCGACTCAACATCGACCGCCGCCTGGTCGCTTGTGTGCTGACCTTCGGACTGGTTACCACCTACATGCTGTTGCCGGTGGGCTTCGGTAAAATCTTCTTGGAAGATATCCTGCTGAGCAATATTGAACGTGCTGGCCTGGACACCTCGGGTATCAACATTGTGCAAGTCATGGCCATCCCTGCGCTGGGTATGGTCCTCGGATTGCTCGTCGCAGTCTTTATTAGCTACCGCAAGCCACGCGAATACGAAGAACGCCCACTGGCCGGCGGCACAATTGTTCAACCAACACCGACCCGCTACAGCCTGATCATGTCGATCATTGCGATCGTGGCGACCTTCGCCATCCAGCTGATTGTGCAGTTTACCGGGTCCGAAGCCGACGGCCTCCTGCTCGGATCGCTCGTGGGACTTGGCATCTTCCTGCTCTCCGGCGTGGTCGAGTGGAATAAAGCCGACGACGTATTTACCTCCGGGATGCGCATGATGGCACTGATCGGATTTGTCATGATCTCGGCTCAAGGCTTCGCAGCCGTGATCAATGAGTCGAACCAGGTGGAGCCACTGGTCGCCGTCGTCCAAGAATTCTTCGGCGACAACAAGGCCATGGCAGCACTGGCGATGCTCGTGGTCGGGCTGATTGTGACGATGGGTATTGGTTCGTCGTTCTCGACGCTGCCAATTATCGCAGCGATCTATGTGCCACTGTGTCTCTCATTAGACTTCTCGATGGCGGCTACGGTGGCGCTGATTGGTGCTGCAGGTGCGCTGGGCGATGCCGGCTCCCCCGCCTCTGATTCCACGCTGGGTCCGACTGCGGGCCTGGCAGCAGACGGCCAGCACGATCACATGCGCGACACCGTTATCCCCACATTTATTCACTACAACATTCCCCTAACCGCTTCCGGGTGGGTCGCAGCGATGATCCTCTAGCCGCGCGCCAGGGTCAGTCCTCGGCACTGGTTTTTCGGATGCGTTTGTCGATGCGGCTGATGACACGGATTATTATCCCGACGGTGAGCGCGGAAAAGACCGTGCCTTCACGCACGCCGAATAGCCCATCGAGCAACGTCCATGAAGCTAGCACCGCTAAGCCCACCATGATCGTATCGACAACGACTTTCACGGTGCCGTATGGGATATTTTGCAAAACGGTGTAGATCGCAAAAACAATGCCATCACCGGGAAGATACGTCAGGCGTGGCTGCACCTCAATGTAAACGCCCAGGGCTAGGCTCACCACACTGACAATAATCCAGCACCACTGTTCAAAATAACTAGACGGGTCGAGCCAGGATGTCAGCTGCATACACGTATCAACGAGGAGCCCGAAAGCAACGGCGACCGGGATTTGGATGAGCTGAAACAATCTGAACTTGCGGCGCAGTACGAGAGCTTGCAATCCGACGAATAGCAAGTTGAGCGACATAATATAGGTGCCGACGCTGACCGGCGTTGCAAAAGATAGCACGGTGGGCAACGAAGCAATCGGGGCAGTACCTAGATCCGCCCGGACTGAGATGGCAATACCCATCGCGATCAAGAAAACGCCGACAAAAAATACCAGCGTCCGCTGAATTTGCCGTATCACTGGCACTCACCTCGAAGCACCGTTAGGCAACCAGCCGCTTGCATTCTCCACAGTCCTGATGTGACGCTTCTTTGAATACTTGACACGTTCAGTCCCGTGCAGATATCACTCACCGTTTTCTTCTGTTGTGCGTGCTGAAGCCCACCGTTTCCGGCATATCAGCCAAGGTCTGTACCTCGAGTCATTGTAGTAGCGCGATCTTGTGGTGTAGCGCATTTGAGTCTGAGTTGGTCTTCAGGCTGATTTCGCGCCACCCAAGCGCTTGTGGACCGCGCTGATACCTCGGATCACGATGCCAACGGTTATTGCAGCAAAGACCGTTCCTTCTCGCACACCATTCAGCTCCCCCATTAACAACAAGGATGTGACCACGGAAACCACTACCAATGTGGTGTCAAAAGTCGTTTTGATCGTTCCATATGAGATGTTCTGCAGCTTGGTGTAGATCGTGAAGACTAAGCCGTTACCGGGCAAATACGAGATACGCGGCTGCATCTCAAAATACACACCGAATGCCACGAGAATGACACTGACCGCCGTCCAGACCCATTGCTCGACATAGTTGCCCGGCACAAGCCACTGAGTCAGATACATGCCCAGGTCGATAAACAGACCGAAGGCCACGCTTACGGGCAATTGGATGAGTTGGAACACTGGAAATTTCCGGCGCAAGATGAGCATCTGCAGTGCAATAAACACGATGTTGAGCAGGATCATGTACACACCGACGCTCAACGACGTCCCAAACGATAACACCGTCGGAAATGAGGCGATTGGGGAAGTACCCAGATCGGCTCGAATGGAGACAGCCACGCCCATGGCCATCAAAAAGATCCCTAACAGGAACACCGAGACGCGTAACAGCTGGCGTATCATGCACGACCACAGCTCGACACTACAGACCCCCATTTTCTTGGTCAGCGAGGCATTCAACTAGCCCTTTAGAAGTGTAGCCCTCGCCAGTGCACCCCCGGCTGACATCGTGTAACCCTGCTTCGTTATACGGGGCACAGATACGAATCAGCGCGGGCCTTGTCTTGAAGTCGCTTTTAAGCGGTGCATAGTATGGGGTCGAACGGTAATAACAAGGAACATGGCCCCAATAGCTGAAGTGGAGAATCGCTTTATGACTAGTCCGACCAAACCTCAAAAGACCGACCACAGTACGGTCCCGCACGTCTTTACCCAGTACAACGGTGAGCAGCAGGACCTGACGTACTCACCAGCTGAGTTCGAGCGCCGTCTAACCAACGCGCGAAAAGTTATGGCTGCCGATGAGGTTGATGCGCTGGTGCTCACCAGTATGCACAACATCAAATACTTCTCGGACTTCGTGCCCTCACCGTTTGGCCGAATCTTTGCGATTGTCATTACGCCGGAAGATTCCATTACAATCACTCCCTGGGTTGACGGTGGCATGCCCTGGCGTACAACCTACGGCGAGAATATCGTCTACTCCGATTGGGAAGCCCAGAACGTTTTCCGCGCGATCCAGCACACACTGGATGAACGCAATATCAAACCTCGTCGGCTAGGAATCGAACACGATGGTCTCACCGTTGAGCAATACCGCCGATTCCAAGACTGGTTTGAAGGGGTTGAGCTCTTCAACGTCGCCACGGATCTGATGAACCAGCGCGTTGTGAAATCGGATGAAGAGATCTATCTGATCAGTGAGGGCGCTCGGATCGCTGATATCGGTGGTCGTGCAATCAAGAATGCCATCACAGAAGGCATCACCGAATACGAGCTCGCCCTGATTGGTACCGAGGCGATGGTTCCAGAGATCGCCAAATCCTATCCGTCACAGGAATTGCGCGAAACCTGGTGCCTCGTCCAGGCCGGTATCAACACCGACGGGGCCCACAACTGGCCGACAACCCGCAAACTACAAAAAGGTGACCTCCTTTCGATCAACTGCTTCCCGATGATGTCTGGTCACTACACCGCCATGGAACGAACGATGTTCCTGGGTCAACCGGACAAGCACAGTCTCGA
Organism: Enteractinococcus helveticum; assembly: GCF_001657475.1. Taxonomy (GTDB): domain Bacteria; phylum Actinomycetota; class Actinomycetes; order Actinomycetales; family Micrococcaceae; genus Yaniella; species Yaniella helvetica. The sequence continues at coordinate 110,676 of NZ_LXEY01000022.1, read as the reverse complement.
ATTGTGGAAGATTAACGTGGAAGCCTTCGAACTGGGCAAGGAGTTGATCAAGCCAGGCGCCATTGCTCAGGACGTCGCAGCTGAGCTCAATCGGTTCTTCGAAAAGCACGACCTGTTGAAATACGCTCCAATCGGCTACGGTCACTCGTTTGGTGTTATGAGCCCGTACTACGGTCGCGAAGCCGCCATGGAGTTCCGTGAAGACATCGCAACCGAGCTGAAGCCAAATATGGTTGTCTCGATGGAACCGATGCTGACCATACCAGACAACATGCCAGGTGCCGGTGCATACCGCGAACACGACATTTTGGTGCTCACCGAAGATGGTCACCGCAACCTGACCGAATTTGAAGTCGGCCCGGAACACAACATTATCGACTAACAAACACACCGGCGTGATGTGCTGATTGGGTGGGGCAGCTTGAGCTCCCCACCCATTCAACATTTAACAAGGTCTCTACCGGTGACTCACACAGCTGGCCCCGCCGTGTTGATCGCGTCGGCAGCATAAACGATGTACCTGCAACCCAATCAATGTGATGATAGTTATATGACGGTGTGACCGTTGACGACTTTCTCGTAAGCGCGTGTACAGGAGGTATGTCATGTCACGAATTAGCATGGCCACCGGCGTCATTCTAATTGTCCTGGGCGGGCTGGCCTACGCACTGACAGCATTTGCCAGCTGGACTGCTTTGATTCCCGCCCTGATCGGATTGCTGTTCATAGTCTGTAGTCTGATCGGTTTTATTAATCAGACGATTGGTGCGGTGCTCGGTATTATTCTGGCAATTGTCGGCATTGTTGGAACCGGTATGAACGCTCTGGATCTGGGTGCTGTGTATACTGGTGCCTCTGAACGACCCGCAGCGGTAATTACCAGCGCAATTACGTGTGTGCTGTTGATTGCGTACGTGGTGGTGGTGATGATCCGAGGCCTGATAAACGCCTACCGGAAGAGTATCGCCCTGCCGCAATAGGAGCACGAGTACAGGGCTCAGGCATAGAGGAAGAAATTGAAAAACTCCCCTGCAATTGCAGGGGAGTTTCGCTGTAGCTGTGGGCGGATTTGAACCGCCGACCTCACGATTATGAGTCGTGCGCTCTCACCAACTGAGCTACACAGCCAAATCAGAAATCTGACTCTGGATAAAAATAGCCTGCGAACCTCGCAGGCTATTTTTATCAGAGCCCCGACCGGGATTTGAACCCGGGACCTCCATCTTACCAAGATGGCGCTCTACCCCTGAGCTATCGGGGCAACGAGATAAGACTTTACCAACAAATGATCAAAAGGCAAAATCGAAATACTCGTTTATGGCTAACGTCACGGTCTACGCTTTTTTAGCTATTAAACTCGGAACGCTTCTTGGCTTTTGACCAACGTTGTTTCTTCTTCTGGCCTCGTTGCGACGGGTCAAAACCGCCACCGTGCGAGCCGCGAGAGCCGAAGGATTTCGGTGCACCGCGGTCAAGACGTAAGTTCAGTTTACGACCACCCACGACAGCGTTCTTGAGGGCTTCTTCTTGCTTGTGAGACAACTCCTCTGGCAGTTCCACCAGCGAGAAGGTTGGACGAATTTGGATGTCACCGATATCGGAGATGTCGATGTTCCCTTCGTTCGCGATGGCGCCAACAATGTTGCCAGGGCCAACACGGTCTTTATGTCCAACAGCAATCCAGTACGTCGCCTGGCCTTCCTTGGAAGGACGCTTCGGACGGCCGCTCCGTTCACGTTCGCCCGATTGCTGTTCCTTACGACGGCCACGCATGTTCATTGGTGGCAAGTCTGGTTCTTCGGCTTCCAGTGGTCGACCGCCCTGAACCATCATGGCCAAAGCTGCAGCAATGTCCACGGCTGCCACATTGTGTTCTTCAATGTAATTTGCAATCAGGTCGCGGTAGACCGAGAGCTCTGATGCGTCATCATTGGTCGCAATCGTCTTGGTGATTTCTTCAGCGAATGCTGCACGACGCGAAGCGTTGACTTCATCCAGCGATGGCAGTTGCATTTCTTCAACGGACTGCTTGGTGGCTTTTTCAATCGAACGCAGCAGGTAGCGTTCGCGCGGGGTCATCAACAAGATGGCATCACCCTGGCGTCCGGCACGGCCGGTACGACCTATGCGGTGCACGTACGAGGAGGTGTCGTGCGGGATGTCGTAGTTGATGACGTGGCTGATGCGTTCAACGTCAAGACCGCGGGCAGCGACGTCGGTGGCAACGAGAATGTCGATCCGTCCGGAACGCAGATCGTCGACGGTTTTTTCTCGCAGGTTCTGTGGAATATCACCAGAAATTGCAGCGGCAGCGAAACCACGAGCGATCAGTTTTGAGGTGAGTTCTTCGACCATGTTTCGGGTACGAACGAAGGTGATGATGCCGTCGGTATCTTCGGTTTCCAACAGGCGGGTCATGGCTTCAAGTTTCCATGGCTGGGCGACCTGCAGGTAACGCTGACGAATGTTCTGGGCTGGTTTTGACTGACCTGCAACTTCGACCTGTGCAGGATCGTTGAGGTAGTCACCGGTGATGCGCTGAATCGCGCGCGGCATGGTGGCCGAGAACAGTGCGGTCTGTTTGCCTTCGGGGGCTTGGGACAAAATGCGGTCGACGTCTTCAGCAAAGCCCATGCGCAGCATTTCGTCGGCTTCGTCCAAGACGAGGTATTTCAGATCGGATAGATCCAGGGAACCGCGCTCCAGGTGGTCAATGACACGACCTGGGGTACCAACCACAATGGTTGCACCGCGGCGCAGTCCGGCAAGCTGTGGCCCATACGAGGAGCCACCGTATACCGGAACAACGGACACGGATGGAATGTGTGCGGCATATGAGGTGAAGGCTTCTGCTACCTGCAGGGCCAGTTCACGAGTTGGCGCCAGTACCAGGACCTGTGGGCTGTCATAGCGTTGATCAGCCTCGGCCAATGTGGATAGCACTGGCAGTGCGAAGGCTGCAGTTTTACCAGTACCGGTTTGGGCCAGACCTACGACGTCACGGCCTTCCAGCAACAGTGGAATGGTGCGCGCCTGGATAGGTGATGGTTTCTCGTAGCCGAGACCTTCCAAAGCTTTGGTGATCGGATCGGCAAGGTTGAGAGAATCGAAGGTAATTTCAGTTTCGGGCAGCGAAGATTGTTCGGTCAAAAAGACTTCCTAGATTTCGTAAGGTGATGTAAGGATCCGGGTGTATTCCTTGCATTGCACGCTACGGTCCACTCAACAGTCCCATTGACTGGAGTTGAAGGTTAAAAGGAAGAAGCCGGATCTGGCTGAACTTTTCCATTCTAAGCCAGATCCGGCATTTTCAATAATCGAGGTTTCGTTTAGAGCCCCTGAAGTGCCTGTTCGAGGTCGCCCATGAGGTCGTCGAGGTCTTCAATACCGACAGAAAGACGGATCAAATTCCCTGGAACCGCCAATTCGGTGCCTTCAACTGAGGCATGCGTCATAGCGGTTGGATAATTCAGCAGCGACTCTACGCCACCAAGGGATTCGGCCAGACGGAAAACATGTGTTGATTCGGCGACTTTACGGGTGGCTTCCACCCCTGCTTTGAACTGCACCGAGACCATGCCACCGAAACCTGACATCTGCTTTTTCGCGATCTCGTGGCCGGGGTGATCTTCCAAGCCCGGGTAGTGCACTTTTTCCACGCCGGGGTGTTCAGTAAGCCACTGGGCAATGGCGGTGGCGTTTGCCACGTGACGGTCCATGCGCACGCCCAGGGTTTTGAGGCCGCGGGTCACCAGGTACGAATCCAGCGGTGAATTCGAGGCACCAGCAGCGTACTGCTGGAAGTTAATCGCATTGGCCAATTCTTCGTTCTCTGTCACCACTGCCCCACCGATCGTATCGGAGTGGCCGCCCATGTACTTGGTGGTCGAGTGGACGACGACGTCGGCGCCGAGTTGTAGCGGTAACTGTAAGTACGGGGTGGCAAACGTGTTATCGACAACCAGCAGAGTGTCATATTCTTTGGCTAACTCAGCCAGGGCTGCAATATCGGCGATCTTCATCATCGGGTTCGTTGGCGTCTCAACCCACAGAATACGAGCTTTGGCCGATGCCAGTGCTTCACGCACCTGATCGAGGTTGGACATATCCACAACGTGGTGTTCCAGCTGCCATGGGCCCAGCACCTTATCGAGCAGGCGGTAGGTCCCCCCGTAGACGTCGTTGCCAACGACCACACGGTCACCAGGTTTGCAGGCTGCCATCAGCAACGCGGTTTCCGACGCCAGCCCGGATGAGAAGGTATAGGCGTATCCGGTGTCTGCGTTCCCGGTTTCTAGTCCGGCGATCTGTGCTTGCAGTGCGTCTCGGGTGGGGTTGGTGCCACGCCCGTAGTCGTAACCTTTGCGCAGTTTGCCAATGGCTTCCGGCGCGTAGGTCGACGACAGGTGGATAGGTGGCACCACAGCGCCGTAGACCGGGTCTAGTTCCTGGCCTGCGTGTACGGCCCGGGTGTTGAACCCGGAAGTGTGTTTATCAATAAACGTCATGGAAGTGTTCTCCTGGGCTATGAGTTTGCGATCAGGTGCATCAGAATGTCGTGAGAGCTGACGACGCCGGCGATGTTGCCATCGCGGGTCACCAGGGCTGCCGGTGCGGCATCTAAAATGGCTTTTACCTCGGCCACGGAGGTCATGTAGCCGACCATTGGCAGTTCAACCAATTCGATGTCGGACAGCAACGTCTGGGCGGTGACCTTGCCGGTTGCTAGCTGATTCATCAGGTCCTTCACGGTGACCGCTCCACGCAATTCACCGATGCGGTACTGATCTTGGACCCCACCGACTACGGCAATGGCGTCGATGCCGTAGCGGTTCATCGTCGAGATGGCATCGGCAACCGGGGCATCAATTTCTGCAATGACGACCTCTGGCAGTGACCCCGGCAGCCATTCGGTCTTGGCATCTAATAGTTCACCGATCTGGGTTTCCAGTCCGGCAACCTCAACGCTTGCGGTTTCTGCTTGCGGTGCAACCGGGTTCGTGCCGTCACGGTATGCAGTGCCGATACGCTGTGGGGCAACGGGTTGGGGCGCATTGGTGTCGAAACCGTGTTCTTGCATCCAGGTTTCTGAAAAGATTTTGCCCAGATACCCGCGGCCCGAATCCGGCAGGATAACGACCATCAGGTCGTCCTCAGATAGGTTCTGGGCTTCTTTCAGCGCAGCGGCAAGTGCCATACCCGATGAACCTCCGGCCAGTATGCCTTCTTCGGCGGCCAGACGGCGGGTGTAGTGGAAGGCTTCAGCGTCTGTGATCTCATGGATTGAGTCCGGGACGTTCGGATCGTAGTTGCCCGGCCACATATCTTCGCCGACACCTTCAACGAAGTAGGGACGACCAGAACCACCAGAGTAGACAGAACCGGATGGATCAGCAACAACCACTTTGACCGGACCAGACTCGCGGTCTGCTGAGACTTCATGCAAGTAGCGTCCGGTTCCCGTCATGGTGCCACCGGTGCCAGCACCGATCACTACGTGGGAAACCTGTCCGGCAGTGTCATTCCAAATTTCTGGGCCGGTGGTCTCATAGTGTGATTCAGGAGCGGCGGAGTTAAAGAACTGATTGGGCTGGTATGCGCCGTCGATGGCTTCTTCCAGCTTATTGGTGATCCCGTAGTAGGAGTTCGGTGAGTCTGGGGCCACCGATGTTTCTGAAACCACAACATCAGCGCCGTAGGCTTTGAGCACGTCGCGTTTTTCTTGGGCCACTTTGCTTGGCGTGACAAAGACAGACCGGTAACCTTTTTGTTGTGCCACCATGGCCAAACCAACCCCGGTGTTGCCAGAGGTGGGCTCGACCACGGTTCCGCCCTTGGAGAGTTTGCCTTCGGCTTCTGCCCGTTCAATCATCTTCAGGGCAATACGGTCTTTAATGGATCCGCCCGGGTTGAGGAATTCACACTTGACCAGGATCGTTGGTTTTAGATCCGATCCGATCGAGTTGAGTTTGACCAACGGCGTATTGCCAATGAGGTCCAGAATGGTTTCTGCGTACTTGGGTGTCGCTGACGTAGGCTGATTTTGGCTCATAGTCACCACGCTACCTGCTTCGGCGGTTTCACGGTGTGTCAGGAGGTTATAAAACGCCATGAACTTCGTGCGCAAACCCGATTATTCTGATGTTCTGCATCCGGGTGTTGCCGTTGATCTTGCCGCCAATATGGCACCGCTGGTTCGTGGCAAGGGTGACCCTACTGCAGCAACCACCGATGGGGTGAGCTGGTTATCCTTTCAGCCGTCATCGACCGGTCCGGTAACCATCGCTCTGGTCCACCCGAGCTCGCCTTTACATCCTGGTGCCATCCGGTATCACGTCTGGGCTCATGGTGACGACAACGCTATCCAGGCCGTTGTTCAACGCATGCCAGTACTACTCGGAGTCGATGAGGCCGCGCTAGCGGGTTGGGAAGCATTCGATGAGGTGCTGGCGCAAACCGCCAAGCTCTTGCCAGAACGCGTAGTTGATGCACGTCGTCGTCATCCAGGCATGCGTCTGATGGCGACCGGACAGCTTGTGGATGAATTATTGACCGTGGTGCTGGAGCAAAAGGTCACGCAGCACCAAGCACGTGCGACCTGGAGTTGGTTGGCCAAGACTTATGGGTTGGCCTCCCCTGCCGGCGATCCTGCCCCGAAATTAGCTCCTCGGCCCGAGACCATTTTGGGTATCGCATCCTGGCAGTGGCATGCAGGTTGGGTACAACCGTTTATGGCACGTACCTTAAGAGCTGTGGCCTCCCGTGCCAGCGCGCTGCATCGATTGGCGAATAAACCGCTTGCCGAAATCGATAGGGGTTTGAATTCGCTGCCCGGTATCGGCCCGTGGACGGTAGCAGAAACACTTCAGCGGACCCACGGGGCAGCCGATTACGTGGCGGTTGGTGACTATCACTTAGCCCACCACGTCGGCGAAGCACTGGCGGGCAAACGCACCGATGACGCCGGGATGTTAGAGCTTCTTGAGCCCTGGGCCGGTCATCGACAGCGCATTGTCAGGCTGATGTATGCCTCGGGGATCCGCTTTTCGCGTTTCGGGCCACGCATGGCGGCTACCGATTTTCGGGATCGTTAGTTCTTGTTTTGCTCGGCTTTGGCACGAGCATCTTCAACCTGCTTGTGGACTTCTTCCATATCCAGTCCACGGACCTGCTCGATGAGGCTGTCCAGCTGCTGAGCGTTGATGGCGCCGGGTTGGGAGAAGACCAGCACGTTTTCCCGGAAGGCCATCAGGGTTGGAATGGAGGAGATACCTGCCGCTGCGGCAAGCTGCTGCTGATCTTCGGTGTCAATTTTGCCAAAGACGATGTCGTCGTGCTTTTGGGAGACTTCGTCATAGACCGGAGCGAACATCTTGCAAGGGCCGCACCAGTCGGCCCACCAGTCCACCAGGACGATGTCGTTGTTTTCAATAGTTTCTTGGAACGATTCTTGAGTTAGATCTTTTGTTGCCATGCGGCCAGCCTACTAGTGCAGCCATAGCGTGCCTAGTAAGAATCCACAGATAACCATCTGTCGAGCGCGAACACCCGTTATGACTACATTCCTGTTGTGTCAGAAGGGGTCGCAGCAGAGCTGGAGGAACTGCAACGGGTCGCGACGCTCGATGAGCGAGACCAGCTGCTCATCGAGCTCCTGGTCGCGAAGAACAATAAACCTCAGCTCTCCTGATTTCTGAGCCTTAGACCGCACCTAGTGCCGGTCCGGGGGAAGCAAAAGACTCCGGTTCTGCATCGGGTCGGAGACTACTGGATATCTCTACCCGCGCGAGACATCTGGCAGCCGCCCTCCGGCAACCACTCCGGTGAGGCCCATAGCCGCTAAGAACAGCAGCGCCCATGCGATGTGTAACAGCGCCAGAAGTGAGCTGAGACCTCCCACGACAAGCAGTATCAGGCCCATCGCTGAGTTCGATACGGCAACATACACGGTGCGTTGATCCCCCTGGGCCATGTCAACAACATAGGTCTTCCTGCCGATGCGGACGCCGGTATGCATCAGCGTCACGGCGAAATATGAGACCACGAATAACATGTTGCCCCACCAGCTGTCAGCACTCACCGCGGGCAGCGCAGCGAGCCCCACCGTGACGATAATGACAGCTGAAGCCACACCCGCGCCGATACTCATCAGCTTTTTACTGGAGCGATCAGCGAAGCGTCCAAAGAGCCGTCCACCAATTAATGCTGCCAGCCCTGAAGCAATGATAAACCCGCCCAGTCCCGTCAGACTGGAAGCACCTGCGTGGACCGATAACGTCACGATAAAGGGTGGACTCAGTGACGATAGAAGTAGCAGGCTGCGAACCGTGACGAAATCTCTAAACGGCTTGTCCTGCCGTAACAGGGCTGCCATCCGAACAAACGAATTTTTATGTTCAGACGCTGATTCGTTCGTCGTGCTCTTGGAAGGGGCGGACTGTTCGTTGACTGGTTCACGAATACCGACATAGACCGCGGCAACTGCAAGCCATAACACCACCCCAAGAGCCAGCAACCAGAACAATTGTTCAGCAGCAATATCACTTCCGCCAAGCAGTCTGATCACAAGTCCCAGGGTGATAGCAACGAGTCCGGCCGCCGTGGTGGCCACGCCATTAATCTGGCCGCGTTCCCCTTTGGGCACTGTGCGGCCTTGAACATCCTTGGAGGAGATTGAGCAGAGGCAACGGCCCAAGGCGAAGATCGCGAGTGCTGACACAATAATCAGACCTGCTGCCAGTCCTTCACCGAGGGCAGCGATTCCAGCCATCACGGCGACCGCACCGGCTTGTACGAGAGCACCAGCAATAAAAACCCATTTACGGTACCGCACTCGTAACACCAACGGAGTGAGAAAAGCTTGCGGAAGCATTGAGCCTGCCTCCCGGATGGGCACCAGCACGCCGGTGAGTGCCGGCGGAACGCCCAGTGCTGCAAACAACCACGGCAAAACCGTCGAGGCGTTGACCACCTGATCACCCGAGGACTGCAACGCATTCGCCAGCACCAGTCGCAGCCCGTTCGGCGCAATGGTGTGTCTTCTATTGGCTGGTACTTCGTCTTCTGCTTCGGCATTGCGTCGGATCAGTACCGAATAGAGACGCTCGGTGACACTCACGATGTCACGCTGCTAACCGGACAAACGTGTTGAAGGTGCTGGTTCATAGTGTGGATACTAGCCATCGTCTATACCTCCGGCTAGCACCGGCTGATCGTCTGGATAAGAAGACCTCGGTCTCACAGCATTGCAGCCGCTGTGAATTGGTATCTCCCATCGTGAATATCTGTTCAGTGGTTCGGACTCCTACTGAGCCGTCTCGCGCTGACCATAATGGTTGATGAGGTTGGCTGCCGTGACAGCGTCTTGCGTACTGATCTCAAGGACTTGCCCGTTGGTCCGTGTGATCCTCAGACCGGAACCAGCACGAGTGATCAGTCCTGTTCCAGCACCGGAGATGCGCCATCCCCATCCACCCCATTCACCAGGACGTATGTCGGTGACTTCAGCAGATGCTATCGATGCATGTGGAATGTTGCCTCGAGGCAAGCCGAGAAAACCTGCATAGGACAGGCCGTGGTTATCGATTCGCAAGCGCCATCCCCAGGTCGCGATCACCAGAATCACGGTGACAACAGCGATCACCAGACTGATCCACCCGGGTGCAAGCGTCAGAAACCCAAGCACGCTGGCAATGGCGAGGAGGACAACGAACTGCACACCTGGATGCATCATTTCAACGCTGCGTCACGTCAGATCCTCCGGTGTACTCTGCGCCGATGAATGGTCCGGTGTTGCTTCGTGTGTGGCGCTCGGTGCTGGGGTCGGCACCAGACCAATGCTGATACCCGCAATTGCCGCAAAGCCCAGTGTCATCCCCATAATCGACATTGGAAACGAGGCCTCTGTTGCTACGGTGAGGCTGGATTGGCTTTTGAACAGTTCTAGCTGAATCACCGATATCAGCACGACTGTAAACGCAGCCGAACCGGACAGAAACCGTCCCTGAAGCCCGGTCAAAAATTTCAGACGCAGGGCGAGAACAACCGCTATGACGACCATCAGATTGATCCCGGTAATTAAAGCAATGCTCGTGATCGGGGCGCTGAACCCGTCCGGATTGCCCTCAGCATCAAAGTGCGTCGCCATCGGGTCGGGCACCAGGGAGATCCATTGCAGTGGCCGTACGGTAGCCACCACGGTCATAGCGACGAGCGGCAATAAGACGATGATCGAGTAAATCCGCCAAGTCATAGACCCGAAAACCCTCACTTCAACAGGGTGTTCAAGCACCCAAAGAACGGTCTTATAAACCGTAACAGGCACTGATACCAAGTGACATCGGACTCATCGGATCCCGGCAACTTGCAGAAAACCCATGGTAAACCGAAAGTGAATTTCGTTGGTACCGAACGTCGTCGACGTATGTGACTTTTTAGACGGCGCAACCGGTGCGCTGGCCGTAAAGTTATCGCTATGGCAAAATTCTCATCCTCACATTTGAAGATCTTGGCCACCGCCGCAATTGGTGGCCTGGCGCTGGCTGGCTGTGGTGATAGCGGCTCAACCCAGGGCGAAGCATCCGGTGAACCACAATCCGGAGGCACCCTCATTTACGCATCTGGCGATGCCGAACCCGATTGCTTGGATCCCCACTACGGCGGCAACTATCCTCAGGGCCTGATTTCAACTCAGTATCTTGAAACCCTGTTTACCAAAAATGAGGATGGCGAAACTGTCCCTTGGCTTGCCGAAAGCTCCGAGGTCTCGCAAGACGGTCTGACCCATACCATTACCCTGACCGATGGGATCACGTTCCACGATGGCACCCCGCTGACTTCTGAGGCAATCAAAGCCAACGTCGAACACCTCCAGGACCCAGATACGGCGTCCTCGACGGGCTACTTGGCGGTTCAAAAAGTTCAAGAAGTTGAAATCGTCGACGATCTGACCGCCGATCTGCACCTGTCGGCCCCGGATAATGCGCTGGAAGAATCGCTGTCCATGCACTGGACCGCCATCCAGTCCCCCGCTGCGCTCGCTCGTGAGGTGCAGGAAAACTGCGAATCCCCGGTCGGAACTGGTCCGTTCACAGTAGATTCCTGGGATCGTGAACAGCAGATTAATCTGGTCCGCAACGAAGATTACGTTCTGCCAGTGGAAGACTCAGAGCGCGAAAATGACCTGGCCTACCTCGATGGCATCACCTGGCGTCTCATCCCAGAAGCCGCAACCCGCTATGCAGCGCTACAGTCCGGTGAAGTCCACGTCATTGATAACGCCCAGCCAGACACCATTCAGTCTGCAGATAATGCCAACATCGGTCACCTGGATTCTCCACGGCCCGGTGCATCGAACCGCATCGAGCTGAACTCTTCGCAGGCACCCTTTAATGATCCACTGGTTCGTGAAGCGTTTATTCGCGCTGTAGATGTTGACGGCGGTATCCAAGCCCTGTTCTTCGATACCGCACCATGTTCGCACTCGCTGCTGTCCTCGGTCGAACCCCTGGGGTATTCCGATGATTCCCTGTTCTACCGCGACGTTGATGAGGCCAACGACCTGCTGGATGAAGCCGGCTGGACCGAACGCGACGAGGATAACGTTCGGATGAAAGACGGCGAGCGCCTCGAGCTCATCATGCCGGTCTCCACGAACCAGTCGGTGCCCGCTGAACAGTCCCTATTTGAACAGTTCCAGGCCCAGGCAGGCGAAGTTGGATTCGATATGCAGATCAACTTGCTGGACCTATCCAGTTGGTATGCAGCTCTGGGCGAGCACAACTACAATCTGGTCTCGGCCCCGTACACCAAGGTCGGCCCATCGGTCCTACGAATCTTGTACCATTCATCGTCGATTGAACCTGCCCCATCCGGCTACTTCGCCAACAACGCCCAGGTCGATATCCCTGAGCTCGATGAGATTCTGGTCCAGGCCGAAGAAACCACCGACGACGCCGAACGTGCTGACCTCTACGAACAAGCACAGCAAATGGTGTTAGAAGACTTCTACGTGCTGCCGCTGTATGACCAGCAGAACCACTTCCTCTATACCGCAGATGTCCAGGGCATGGGCGAGGCGTCGGCCATCGCTGCTCCTGAGTACTACAACGTCTGGCTCAACCAGTAAGTAGTTCATGCACATCATCACGTGGTTGGCCCGCCGGGTAGGAGCCGCAGTGCTTTTGCTGTGGCTCGTGGCCACCGCGATCTTTATTGCCATCCGGTTCATCCCGGGGGATCCAGCCGAAGCCATCATGGGAGGACCCGGCTCTCAGGCTTCTGCCGAAGCCCTTGAGGCGGCACGCGAGCAGTACCACCTCAATGAACCCCTTGTGGTGCAATACGGTCTGTATCTTGGCCAGTTAGCCACCGGAGATTTGGGCACCTCATATGCCCAACATCGACCGGTGGCTCAGGTCATGGCCGAAATGCTGCCGGCAACCTTACAACTGACCCTGATCGCGTTAGTCATCGCGTGGTTCATCGCCTTTGTCATGGCGGCAATTGCTGCTCGCAGCTCGAAAATCGGCCAGACTATGGGCACGATTATCGAAGTCATTGCGGCCGCAGTCCCCCACTTCTGGCTGGGGGCAATGCTGATCATTATCTTTTCCACCTGGCTCGGCTGGCTACCCGCCGTGGATACCGGCACGATGCAGGGCATCATTCTGCCTGCCGTCACCCTGGCCATTCCGCTCTCCGGATTTCTTGCACAGTTGATGCGAGATAGTTTATTGACGGCGATGAATTCGCCGTTTGCACTCGCTGCACGTGCCCGCGGGGCCTCAGAAGGCCAAGTCTTTTTCCGCCACGGTTTCCGCCACGCGGCTCTACCTGCACTCAATCTCACCGGTTGGGCGGTCGCGGCCTCCATCTCGGGCGCCGTCGTCGTCGAAGAAGTCTTTGCTCGCCCCGGAATCGGGCGTTCCCTGCTCGGAGCGGTGTTGTCCCGGGACATGCCCATGGTCACCGGTATTGCTCTGTTTTCTGCGTTGATTTATATGGTGGTCATGCTCGTGGTCGAGGCCATCGAAGCGTTCATCAACCCGGCTGCGGCTCGAGGTGGTGACCAGTGACCCGCACCGGAAAGATCGTTGCCGCCCTGTTTATGGGCATCATCGCCATCGCGGCACTGTTTCCCTCATTGTTGGCACCCGGCAGTCCGCTTGCGGTGCATCCGGCGGATGCTTTTGGGTCCCCCTCACTGCAACACCCGTTTGGCACCGATGAATCCGGGCGCGATATCTATACCCGAGTGGTGCACGGCACCGCTGACTCATTGACCATCGGTCTAGCCGCCACCGGATTGGGTATGGGCATCGCCGTCGTCCTGGGTGTAATCACAGCCTTTGCTCCGCGATGGCTTGACTCGGTGATTCTGCGCGGGCTTGAAGTACTCTATGCGATTCCCACCTTGTTGATGGCGCTGATTATTATCGCATTTACCGGGCCCGGGACCACGCCGGCGATTATCGCCGTCGGCTTGTCGACCGCGCCGGGCTATGCACGATTGATCCGGACGCATCTGCGCACGTTAGTGAACTCTGAAATGTTCGACGCTGCCACGGTGCTTGGACACTCCACCTGGCTGAAAGTACGCAACCATTTGATCCCCAATACGCTCACGACTCTGTTGGCGTTGATTACGCTTGGCATCGGGCAGGCCGTGATTTGGGCCTCCGCGCTGTCATTTTTGGGCTTGGGGACCCCGCCTCCGGCACCCGAATGGGGTGCGATGCTGGCCTCGGGTCGCACGTATTTGCATTTTGCCTGGTGGATGACGGTCTTCCCGGGGCTGGCAATTGTCGCCGTCGCGGCCGGGGCTACCCTGTTGGGGCGTTCGGTTACTCGGAGGAGTGCATGAGCCAACCAGCGGTTGAAATCAAGAACCTGTCGGTGACGTTTCCCGGACCAGATAAGTCCGTTATTCAAGCCGTTCAGAACGTGTCATTTACGCTCACGCCCGGTCGTGCCCTGGGGATTGTTGGCGAGTCTGGTTCTGGGAAGTCAGTGACCGCTCGCGCCCTGCTGGGGTTGACCGGCGGCCAGGTGACCGCCGATGTGGTGAATATTTTGGGCACGGATGCCCGCCACCTCACGGAGAAACAATGGCGTGAGATTCGCGGTCAGCAGGTGGCGATGATCTTGCAGGATGCCCTGAACAGCTTGGATCCACTGCGGCCGATCCATCGAGAAATCGCCGATACGTTGCCGCTGTCGCGTCGAGCTCGAAAGCAAACGGCGATCGAGGCTCTGTACCGCGTGGAGATGCCGAATCCAACTGTGCGCGCTGATCAACGGAGTCCGCAACTGTCCGGTGGGATGCGGCAACGAGCACTCATAGCCCAGGCTATGATCGGTAACCCCTGTGTGGTGGTCGCCGATGAAGCAACCACCGCACTGGATACCCGATTGACGCGGTTGGTGCTGGATCAGCTCAATGACCTGACCGACCAAGGGATCGCGCTGGCGATCATTTCCCACGACCTGGCCCAAATCGCACAGGTGGCCGATGAGATCATTGTGATGCGCAACGGTGAGATTGTCGAATCGGGACCGACCGATCAGATCCTGAATCGCCCCAGCCATGAATACACCAAGCAATTGCTGGCTGCGATCCCCGCAGGCGTTGAGCGGTTTGTTCCACTCACGCGTGATCTCGAACAGCCCGAGACACCACATCTAGCCAGGCCTGAGCCAGAAGTATCCAGCAAACGTTCCGACAACCTCGCGGTACAAGTCACCGGGTTATCCAAAGCCTTTGGTGATCACCTGGCCGTCAATGATGTATCCCTATCAATCCCCAGGGGCACCACGCTGGGCTTGGTCGGAGAATCCGGTTCGGGCAAAACTACCACGGCCCGGATGATCCTGGGTTTGACCGCTCCCGACACCGGGACAGTGGAAATTTTCGGTGAGCATTTCGCACCGGCCAACGAAAGCGAACGTCGCGCGCTACGCGAGCGTCTCGGGGCCATCTACCAAGACCCTTTGGCATCGTTTGATCCGCGCTATTCAGTCTCACAGGTTCTGACCAACGCGTTGTCCAAGGGGACGACCTCGCGGTCACGCCAGTATCGCGAGCGCGCCATAGAACTGCTTGAGATGGTGGAGTTGGACAGTTCTGTGCTCGGACGGAACCCCCGAGAATTATCGGGTGGACAACGACAACGACTTGCCATCGCCCGTGCGCTGGCGCCCAAACCCGACGTGCTGATTCTGGACGAGCCGGTTTCCGCCTTGGACGTTTCAGTCCAGGCCACCGTGCTGGATCTTCTCGACCGCCTGCAAGGAGAAACGGGCGCAAGTTACTTATTCATCACCCACGATCTCGCCGTCGTAGAACACATGTCCGACAATATCGCGGTGATGACCAACGGGCAGCTGGTCGAAATGGGCACGGCCAATCAGATAATCAACGACCCACAGCACTCGTATACTCAGGAGCTCATGGCCGCAGCCCCCGAGTGGAATCGATAAAAGCGGCCCCAACGAGACACAGCTCTCTAACTATCATCCCGAGTTCCGCCTGGAGATCTGGGGTAATGTCTGCGCTTCAATCGTGTCGCGTCAAAGCTCGCGATGAATGCCTGTCACATCAGCAACCTTCTCCGCAAGAACTCAAGATTGCTGCACACCAGTGGGATCTCACCTGCGAACACTAACTTCGTGAAACCTCGATAACCAACTCGTGACGCCCATCACCGAAGTCATTAGTGTCATAAGCATGGTTCAACCACATACCGACGCTGCACGACTCAGCGTTCACAATCCCCCTGACCTACGCTTGCACTGCGCCTTCCGATAACCTGGCGCCTTCTAGAAAGGACCGTTCGTTGCGAGAATTCATCAGACCAACCCTCGTTGGGGTCGTGGCCGGGCTCGTACTGAGCGGGTGCGGGATGCCCGATGATGTCGGCGAAGTTGAGCCCGTCGACTTTAACAATGTGGATGAATTATTCGAGGCCGTTGATCGTCATCTGGGCTGTCCTGAGGGCAGCAGTGGAGATTATGCCTTCGACGCCGGCGATGAGCACGGTCTTGTGACGGGACGACGGTGTGCCGAAAGCGTCGTCATGGCGCATTCGGAGAACGAGGTCGTTATCGATGAGATTCAAGCTCGAATGTCGACGACGCAAGGCGGCCCGCTGCCCATGGTGCATGACTCCACCTGGTTCGTTGTCGATATCACGGAAGCTGCTCAAAGCCATCGAGAACTCACCCACCCCGTCTCCAGGGATCTCGAAGCGCTGGCTACCGCATTGCGGACTGACTACACCGAGCTCTAAACGCCACGAGGCATGCATACAACGGCAGGGCCTCGAACAGCTCAGCTGTTCGAGGCCCCCGTTTTCGCGCTCTATTCGTCCTCAATCAGGCGGTATCAGTTCCTGATCAAGTGGTTGTTAGGCATCGATGATGTTGTGTTCTGGGCCAAACGGGAACTTAGTGATGTTCTCAGCGCCTTCTTCTCCAACGACCAGGATGTCGTGCTCCCGGTAGCCACCGGCGCCAGGTTCGCCCTCCATGACGGTGATCATTGGCTCTATCGACACGACCATGCCTGGTTCCAGGACGGTATCGATGTCTTCGCGCAGTTCTAGTCCGGCTTCGCGGCCGTAGTAGTGCGACAGCACCCCAAAGGAGTGGCCGTAGCCGAAGGTACGGTTTGGTAGCAGACCGTGGCCAATGAAGATCTCGTTGAGTTCGTGTGCGATGTCCTTGCACACAGCTCCCGGTTTGATCAGTTCCAGGCCGGCTTCGTGGACTTCCACATTGGCCTTCCACAGTTCCAGCGTGCGAGCGTCTGGTTGCCCCAGTGTCAGAGTGCGCTCGAGTGCAGTGTAGTAGCCCGAGGTCATCGGGAAGCAGTTCAATGACAGCAGGTCACCGCGTTGTAGTTTGCGAGTGGTTGCCCAGTTGTGTGCACCGTCGGTGTTAATTCCGGATTGGAACCACACCCAGGTGTCACGCACCTCTTGGTCTGGGAAGGTTTTGGCGATTTCGTGCGTCATCGCCTCGACACCAATCAGGGCGACCTCGTATTCGGTAATGCCCTCGCGAATCGCAGCCTTGATGGCTTCACCACCGATATCGCCGATGCGGGCACCGTGTTTGATGACCTCAATCTCTTCGGCAGATTTGATCATGCGCTGACGCATTGCGGCCTGGGAGACGTCCGTCAACTGTGCTGACGGGAAGGTGTCCTGGAGTGCTTTGCGCTGCATGGTGGTCACAGTGTCATCTTCTACACCAATACGTTTGGCGCTAATGCCCTGGCGGTTTAGTGCTTCTTGCAGACCGTAGTAGAAATTGTCGCGGCGCCAGTCGGTGTACACAATGTTGTCACCGTAGCTGGTGCGCCATGGCATACCAGCGTCAATATTGGCAGTCACCGATATGGATTCCTGTTGTGTCACGACCAGCGCATAGGAGCGACCGAAGTATGTGAAGAGGAAGTCCGAGTAATATTTGATGCTCTGATAGCTCGTCAAGATGACCGCGTCGAGTTCTTTTTCGGCCATAATCGAGCGCAGACCGGCTAAACGACGCTCAAACTCAGCGTCCGAGAAAGTCAACGGCTGCTTTTCACCGTTGTGGAGGGTCTTCAGACGTTCCAACTCGCTGACATTAGTGACATTAGCCATGTGGTTCTCCTTGAAATATTCTCAGCCCGTGTGCTTGGTGCTGAACCATAGTGGTGAGTAGGTCTAGAGCCTCGCAGGCTGATTCCCGCCGCTCTGAATTGAAAACCGGCAACCGATCAAGTTGCGATCAGTGCAACGCCGTTGCATTCAGGATATGTGTGAGAATCCTCACTGTCAAGGGGTCTTTTAGAAAATCTTTGCAAAGCTTGCGACGAGGTGTCCTGACCGTGTTAAGACACGACAAAACGGGCGCCTCCCTGAGGGGATGCGCCCGTTTTGCTTAGTTCAATGGCTAGGACGAGTGATCAGCGGATCCTGGCGGGCGTGACGCGACAGTGGTGGCGTCGTCAGCCGGCTCGGTGAAGCCCTCACCGTCGGGATCAGGAATCAGCACTCGATGAGGATTCGGGTCATTAATAGCCCGCTCCATACGACGGATTTTCTTATTGCGCTTATGTAGTCGTCGGATCAGATTTGCGATCATCAGCAGGATCACGAACGAGAATGGGAAGGCGCCAATGATGGTCCCGGTCTGGACGGTGTCTACGACTGCCTCACCGCCGATCGACAGCAGCACAGTCGCCACGGTTCCAATACTCAGTACCAACACAACACGGAAAATCGGACTGGATTTGCGCGGTGCTGTCACGAACTCACCCAACGCATAGGTCCCAGAGTCCAGCGAGGTGATGTAATAGGTGGCCACGAGTACTGTGGCCGCGACAAGCAGGATGGTTCCAACAACCGGAATCTGATCAAGCATGACAAATAGCCCGCTTGAGGTATCTCCTGCAACTTGCTCACTGATAGAGCGATCCAACTGGTCGTCGTAGTAGATCGCTGCAACACCGATGACGCCGACCCACACCATCACAATAAGCGACGGGATGACGGTCACGCCGAGGACGAACTCGCGTATGGTGCGACCCCGGGAGATGCGAGCGATAAAGCCTGCAACAAACGGTGAGAAAGCAATAACCCAGCACCAGATGAAAACTGTCCACCAGCCATTCCAGCTGTCCTGCCATGTATCAAGCGAGCCGGCCGCGAGTTGGAAATCGGTGAAGAAACTCATTGACAAGAAATTCTGACCGAATGTACCGAACGTTTGGGTCATGGTCGACAGCATATAAATCGTCGGGCCGAAGACGAACACCGCCACGACAAGTACGATACTTAGAATCGAGTTCACTGCTGAAAGTCGTGCCATCCCCTTGTTAATGCCGATATAGGCTGAGATGCCAGTAACCACGGCGAAGGCGCCGATCACGATCATCCACATGACCGGCCCAGATTCAATACCCGTAAACGACGTAATGCCCGAGCTGAACTGCATGGCTGCAAAACCAAATGAAGTAGCCAAACCGAGCACGGTGGCGATAATGGCCAAGAGTTCGATGACAACCCCGGCGGGGCGCCGTGCTTTCTTCGGCAGAATATCGACGGTTGCTTCACGGAAAGTTAGCGTTTTGCCAAGGTTGTGATGCGAGTACGCCAAGCAGAGCGCCACGACACAGTACATCGCCCAGGCCGTTAATCCCCAGTGGAAGTAGGTCCAGACGATCGCGCCCTCTTCTGCGCCGCCTGCTCCGACGACCGGTATCACGGGATTCTCATCACGTAGCATGATGGGTTCGGCTACAGACCAGAAAATCAGTCCGATGCCCTGCCCACAGGCAAAGAGCATAGAGTACCACGCGAAGCGTCCGTGCGTAGGTTTCGCTTTGGGACCACCAAGACGGACTTTGCCGAATTTACTAAATGCAGCCCAGATACAAACAATCAGTGCAATCAGTGAGTACATGATGAACAGCCAGGTGAATTCCCCGGTCACAAATGTCCTCAGCATCGAGATCGTTTCGGCGGCACCATTGGGATTAACGATCACCCAAATAACCGCGGCAACGATGAGTACCGGAGGAATGATCGTGATGAGCAGTCGGTCTAGGGGTGGAATTTGTCGGCCCATGAACCGAGGTACTTCAACCGGAGGCTGTTCGCCTGATTCCACAGGCTGCTCGCCTGCGTATTCGACCGATACTTTCGAAGTTTTAGCACTGGTCACGTCAATGCGCCTTTCGTGTGGCAGCCATGAGTTGAAGCTCTGAGATTAGAGCTGAAGCGAGTGCACCTCGAACGGCTGCGAAGAGCTGCTGACCTTTTTCGGCAGTCGCATCTATTGCCGA
This sequence comes from Enteractinococcus helveticum, assembly GCF_001657475.1. Classification (GTDB taxonomy): domain Bacteria; phylum Actinomycetota; class Actinomycetes; order Actinomycetales; family Micrococcaceae; genus Yaniella; species Yaniella helvetica. The sequence continues at coordinate 90,842 of NZ_LXEY01000022.1, read as the reverse complement.
GGACAAGCAACCACTGGAGGGCGTGCGGGTCGGATCTTCGGGAAAAATGTCGTAATTGGTCAATTGTGCAGGCGGATGATCTACGACTCGAGACATGTCGACTTTTTCTGGATGGAGCAACAGCATAAGGGAGGTTTCCAAAACGCCTCCGTGTTCGATATCCCAGCCGAGGAATCCGTTTGGGAAAACGCTTTGTAGAGTGGCATCGTCAACGAAGTCCCAGTACGACATCAGCACTCCTCGAGCTGAGGTTCTGCTGGCGCGTGCCTTGGCAATCGCATTATCTAAGCCTTCGTAGATGAACTGATAATTCTCAAAATGGCCGTTTAAAACAACAACGTTTTGGAATCCCTGCTCTAGGAATGAGCCGACCACGTCTTCAACGAGGTGGATCATTGTCGTGCCACTCACACTGGTGGTACCAACGCGGTGATCACCGCCCCCAGACCGCGGCTGCGACTTATAACCGTAAGAGAAAACCGGCGCTACCAACGCGCCAATTTCTTCTGCAACAGCTGCCGCAATCGCTGACGACAACATGGCATCGACGCCAAGTGGCATGTGTGGCCCGTGTTGTTCGGTGGCACCGGTGGGAATAATAACCGTGGATGCTTCTCGGCCGAGATACTGTGCATAAGTATCGGCATCAAGGTCTTCGAGAAAAACTGAAGACATGTCTACTCCTTGACTCCCCAATATACGGGGTCATAATTACGGCGAAGTGCCGGTCAAAGACTGCGCGATTCAGAAAGTTGTCTTGAACGCAACAGCGTTGCAGTAAATATATCCAGTGGTTCACATCACAGTCAAGTGGGTGATGGGCACGAAAATGAATCGGTTGGTAATTCTACCCAGCCGAGATGGCCTCAGAGGACAATGGGGCCTTCGTCGTCGAAGCGTACCTGCGCACCACAGCGCCAACACGTGACAGTAGTTCCTGAAGATGTCTCGTCAAGCATCGCTGAACAGTTGGGACACAACTGGTCGAGCCAGCACGCTGGATCTCCCATCAGCTATACCGCCGCAAATAGTCTTGCAAGATGTTGGCGTGATTGATGTTTTCATCTTTGGCGGCATAGAGCAGCGTCACGCGCTCGTTATCGTGAATCAGATCAATGAGCTCGTCTACCGCGTCAGCGTGGTCGTCATCGGAAAGTTCCTGCTCGTATCGTCCAGCGAATTCTTCGAGCCGGTCGGGGTCATGGTCCCACCAGGTGCGCAGATCAGAACTTGGCGCAATATCTTTGAGCCACGCATCTAACTGAGCATCTTCTTTGCTCACACCACGCGGCCAGATTCGATCCACGAGGACTCGTTTTCCATCGGAATCATCGGCGTCATCATAGATTCGTTTGATGACAATTTTGGGACGGCTCATATCTTCACCTTACGACCCGTCGCGAGGTTACTGTCAACCAACTGCATGCTGCGGCAGGTAATTTGTTCAATGAAATCCGACCGGTTCGGGTCCAATCAGGCACAACGCAATTTCGTCCAACCGGTATTAGACCGTTCTTTAACGGCATGGAATGTGCTGCGCTCCAAGTCAGACCCGTTGTGGTTTCGTGATCAACATGTTTGGCTCAGCATTATCGACGCGCAGCGTCAGTGAGAGGAACATGTTATATGCCGCTCTATGATTACCGGTGTCCCGACGGTGATGTTTTCGAAGTCTTCTTTTCCATGCACGACAAACCCGACACCGTCGCATGCCCGGGCTGTGGCCAAAACGCCGTGAGCCAGATGCCAGCGATCGGTCCGTCCAAGAGCAGCTCTGCACAAATGCGCGTTCTCGACGCAACCAAAGCGACCGCCGAAGCACCGCAGGTCGTCAACTCCATCTCGGGCACTCGTACTAGCAAGCGCCCCTCAACACCTATGACTCGCAACCCACTGCATCACAAATTGCCCCGACCTTAGGGGCTTGTTTCCGTAACGGAGGAGCAACTGGCTATGCTTGGCAATCTTTTTCCACTTGATTCGTCCAAACCGTTTACTGACCAAGAAAAGATCGGCCACAACCGATACCACCCAGAAATCCCACCGGTGGCCACCGTCAAACCTGGAGACAGCTTCCGAGTAGACTCGCGAGAATGGTTCGACGGTGACATCAAAAATGATGACTCTGCTGACGATATTCTCAATGCACCGATGAAAAAGGTGCATGGATTGTCTGGGCCATTTCGGATCGAAGGTGCCCAACCCGGCGACTTGCTGATTGTCGATATTCTCGATGTCGGACCGATTCCGCAGGAACAGGGACCACTGGCTGGACAGGGGTGGGGTTATACCGGGATCTTCGCAAAATCCAATGGTGGTAGTTTTCTCGTCGAGCAGTTCCCCGACGCGTATAAGGCTGTCTGGGATTTTCATGGCCCGTGGGCGACGTCGCGCCATATCCCCGGTGTGAAATTTGAAGGACTGATTCACCCCGGCATTATGGCCACCGCGCCCAGTGCTGAACTGTTGGCCAAATGGAATGCTCGTGAAGCCGCGCTGATCGCCACCGATCCAGACCGCGTCCCACCGCTAGCGTTGCCCCCGGAGCCTGAAGAGTCGGTGCTAGGTAGTGTTCCCCAAGCCGACCGCGAGCGCATCGGGGCCGAAGCAGCACGCACCGCTCCCCCACGAGAAAACGGTGGCAACCAAGACATTAAGAACCTGACCAAAGGGACCAGAGCCTTCTACCCGGTGTTTGTCGAAGGTGCGAACTTTTCGATCGGCGACTTACACTTCTCCCAGGGTGATGGAGAAATCACGTTCTGTGGTGGGATCGAGATGGGTGGCTATATGGAGCTGCACGTCGATGTGATCAAAAACGGCATGGAGCTCTATGGGGTGTCCGAGAACGCAATCTTTATGCCGGGCCGACAGGATCCACAATTCAGTGAATGGATCGCTTTTTCTGGCACTTCGGTCACGTTGGACGGCGAGCAACGCTATCTTGATTCACACTTGTCGTATCAACGGGCCATCTTGCACGCCATCGACTATCTGGCCACGTTCGGCTACTCCCCCGAGCAGGCGTACTTACTACTGGGAGCCGCACCGGTTGAGGGGCGACTATCCTCTGTTGTCGATATTCCGAACTCGTGTTCGACCGTGTACATTCCGACGGCAATTTTCGATTTCGATATCCGACCATCGGCCGATGGTCCTCATCAAATTGATCCGGGGATCGGGGCTCCAAAAGCAGCTGACCCGGTCTATGGCTAAGCAGCTGTGAACAGGCCACCGGTGGTAGGGCCCTACCACCGGTGGCCTGTGCATGCAGTGCTGTGACTTTAGCGACGGATCTTGCTTCCCTCAGGGTCATAGAGCGGATCCATGGCAACTTCAGCGGGCACCGATCGATCGAAATGCTGGATGACGACCTGGGCACCAGGTTCGGTATATTCGGGTTCTAACCATGCATAGGTGATCGTTTTGCCGACTGTATATCCGAAGTCCGAAGAAGCGGTGTAGCCAATTGTTTCGCCGGCGTGGTTGCGTACCGGGGAACCGGGGTTCGGCGAGCCAAACGGGAAAGCGGAGGTCAACGACACCATGCGGCGCTGGGTTTGTGGTGGCGTGGCCAGGGCATCGTGGCCGAGGTAATCAGTTTTGACCTTGGACACCGCAAATCCGAGCCCAGCTTGGTCGGGGCGGTGTTCGCGGGTGATATCTGCTCCGTAGGAGCGGTAGCCCTTTTCCAGACGTAATGCGTTGAATGCGAGCCGTCCACCAATGATCAGGCCGTATTCTCGTCCTGCGGCGTCGATTTCTTCCCACAGGCGGGCACCGTGGTCTGCGGTGGCGTAGAGCTCCCAGCCCAGTTCGCCAACATAAGAGACTCGCAGCGCCAAGACTGGAACGGCGGCAACGTAGATTTGTTTGGCTTTAAAGTAGCCGAAGCCCTCATGACTGATGTCGTCGTCGGTCAGTTTGCTCAGCACATCGCGGGCGTGGGGCCCCCATAGACCGATGCAGCAGGTGCCCGGGGAGATATCGGTGATGGTGACATGCTCGCCGGGGCGAACATTATTTTTCAGGTGTATCAGATCGCGGTGGTTATTGGCGCCGATCATGTATTCGTTTTCCGTTACTCGGGTAACGGTGATGTCCGAAAGGATCCCGCCGGTGGCATCCAGCATGAGTGAATAGGTGACCGAGCCGGGTGCTTTCGAGACTTTATTGGTGGTGAGGCGCTCCAGTAGGGCGGTGGCATCCGGGCCTTCCACACGGTAGCGCGTCAACGATGTCATGTCGTACATCGCGACCCGGTTCCGGGTGGCCCAGGCTTCAGCGACCGCGATCGGGGAGAACTCCGAGGTGTCCCACATCGGGATTTTCGGAAAAGCCAGATCGGCCTCTTCTAGAAGCCGCCGGTTTTCATCCAACCACAGGGGGCGTTCCCAACCGTTGGCTTCAACGAAGTGGGCGCCGGCGAGTTTTTGATGGAAGTAAAACGGTGAGGTGCGCAGTCGACGCAATTTGGCAGAGGCAGCACGCGGGTGACGAATATCGTAGACCTCGTCGTAGGATTCCAGACCCTTCTGGCGCGCAAATTCTGGGGAGAGCAGCTGGGTGTCGAAGCGGGCGATATCAAGCTCTGAGGTATCGATGCCCGGGTTGCCGGTGGTCATCCAGTCGGCCACGACTTGTGCAACACCGGCCGATGCGGTGACCCAGACGGCTTGGGCTAACCACATGCCCCGAATAGTGTTGGACGGGCCAAGCAGCGGTCCGCCGTCGGGGGTAAAAGAGAACAGCCCGTTGAAGGAACGTTCTTCATCCAGTCCTGCTTTGCCCGCCGAAGGATAAACCCGCTGAATTTCTTCCCAGGTTGGTGCGTAATCCTGATAGGTGAAATCGTGAATGGCAGGTTGGCGTCCCGAAGTATGTGCGGCGTTTGGTGAGGCAATTTCGTCTTGGCGTACTTCCAGCGGACGGTGCTCGTAGGCCCCCACCGCCAGCGTTTTGCCCTGCTGCCGGAAATACAGTCCCGCCCCTTGGTGACGGACGATGGGATAGTTACAGGCTTCATCATTGACGGCGTCTTGGAATTCATCGAGGTCATGGCTAAAGCCCATGCCGTGTTCGATCGGTTGCATTGGCAGGTTTTTGCCCAGCCATTTGCCGATAGTTGGCCCCCAGATACCGCCGGCAGCGACGACAAAGTCAGCTTCGATGACACGCTCATGGTCCCCGGTCAATGCATCGACAACTTTTACCCCGACGACGGCGCCGTCTTCCACCACGAGATCAATAACCTGTGTATGCCCGTGGAAAGTTGCGCCGTGTTCGATGGCTCGGGTTGCTTGGGCTTCCACGGCGCGCACCGAATGCACGACCGCATCGGTGGGGGTGTGCAGTGCACCCACCAGATCCTCGGTATTGATCCCCGACCAGAGATTGCATACGCCTTGAGCATCAATGAGTTTGGATTCAACACCCCATGCTTGAGCGAATCCGTGACGACGCTTAAGTTCGCGCAGTTGATCATCCGTGTATGCCAATTCGATGCCGCCAACACGTTTCAACACCCAGTCGTCGTCGCCACCGGGGTTGAGCTCGTCCAGTTTATTTAGCGTGCGCTGTGCTAGCTCAGACATGGCTTTCGAGGGATTGATCTGAAACACAAAGCCCGGTGCGTGAGACGATGAGCCGCCGGTCTGATAGAGCGGTCCTTGATCCACGACCGTGACATTGCGTGCGCCCCGTTGCGTCAGTTCGTCGGCAAGTGCCGCACCGACGACGCCGGCTCCGATGATGACGATCTTTGCGTCTGGTGAATATGTCTGTTGTTCCATGGTCCAACCCCTTGAGTTGCATATGTTGCAACTTATGCGTAAGATGCAACTGTGACTTGTGGCACAAATTGTAGTGAGCCTTTTGTCACAACGCAAGGGCTTTAATGGAGCAATTTTTGGAAGGTCACTAGCGTGAGTTCAAATCAGTCAGTTGATCGTGCGGTAACGGTCCTATGGATCCTCAATGGCCTGCAACAAGCCACGGTCACCGAGATCGCTGCAGAGCTTGATGTGCATAAGTCAACGGCTTCGCGTCTGCTGGCCGTGTTGGAGCAGCACCAGCTGGTTGTTCGACAACCCGGTTCAATGGCCTATGAGCTGGGGCATGGGATCTTGCAGCTAGCCAGTACCGTGCGTTCACAGAATGATCTCACCCGCTCTGCGCAACTGCTCGTCGAAATGGTCGCAGAGCACTTCAAGCTCACCGCCAATGTTGCTATCTTGGATGAAATCTTTGCGGTCAACATTGCCCAATCAGCGCCGTCCGAGAAGTTCTTTACCCCCCGCCAATATGTCGGACGCAGAACACCGGGCCATGCCACCAGCAGTGGCAAAGTGTTATTGGCCTTCGCAGAGAAGGCCGTCCAAGACCAAGTGCTGGCCACAGAACTTGAAGCCTTCACGCAACATACAATCACTGACCCGGACTGTCTGGACAACGAGTTTGCGCAAACCAAAGAGCGCGGCTGGGCAGTGTCGAATAATGAATGGGACGCGGACATGACGGCCGTTGCAGTTCCACTGTTGGGGCTAAGCGGTACCGTCATTGCCGCCGTTTCCATTACCGGCTTTACTCACGACCTGCCCCCTGAAAGTTTTGCCGCTCGTGCACAAGAACTCCAGACCTTGGTGCAGCGTCACGGACGCTTATTGGAGTAACGTGTGTTAAAAGCAAAAGACCTCGGATCATACCGAGGTCATAGCGCTATATTGAATTGGTGGCAGATACTGGATTCGAACCAGTGAAGGCAATGCCAGCTGATTTACAGTCAGCCCCCGTTGGCCGCTTGGGTAATCTGCCATGTGCACGTCATCCGTGCACGAATGATTACCTTACCAGCACTTTTTTGTTTTTGCGAATCGAGTCGTGCGGTGTGTTTACCTGAGCGTCACCGAACAGTTACGGCCCGCCGGTCGGCGTCGTCTGGGGCACCCCAATGGATTCACGCTACACTTTGACCAGTACCAGTCATCCAGTGTCTGCAAGGAGAGCTCATGGCCAAGGAATCGACGTTTGACATCGTATCCGAGGTGGATAAACAAGAAGTCGCAAACGCAGTAAATCAGGCATCTAAAGAAATTCAGCAACGCTATGATTTCAAAGACACTGATGCGTCCATTGATCACGCTGACAACACGATCACACTGACGGCTAATGCCGAAGAGCGCGTGAACGCCATTCTTGATGTGCTGCAATCAAAATTCGTCCGGCGTGGGATTTCTCTGAAGTCGCTGGACGCCGGGGAACCGGTCGCTTCGGGTAAGCACTACAAAATTACGGCTGCAATCAAAGAGGGGCTTGACCAAGCCACTGCCAAAAAGATCTCCAAACTCATCCGCGATGAAGGTCCGAAGTCAGTCAAAGCCAACATCCAGGGCGATCAGCTGCGTGTGTCCTCGAAGTCGCGAGACGATCTGCAGGCGACGATGGGCTTATTGCGTGATTTCGAAGACGCCGCACTACAATTTGTGAATTTCAAATAAGACCAAGGAGCGCTTTGCCAATGCTGTATTTGATCACTTTTGACCACGACGTCTACACCTCACCTTCAACCGTTGGCGACCTGCACGTGATGGAACAAGACGGCGAATCCATCGATCAGTTGCGGTGGAGTGCGGTTGAGCTACCATTCAACTCCAACGACGTGCTTCAACCCGCATTGCGCAACGGCTTCCGTCATCCCAAAGGACTCATGGTCGACGGCGGACTGGTGGATATCATGACCGCACCGTCGCGTCTGGAAAAGGCCGCCTCGGCCCAAGATCAACTAGCCGAACAGCTAGCTGAACTCGATCGCGGCCCAGTGCCGGTAGAAAATGCCGGACACGTCCAACAAAAAGATCAGGATGCTCGCGATGCTCGGCTCGATCACGAGGAATCGTTGGGTTGGGTCAAGACCGCGCGCGAGGACCTGTTGAAGCGTCCGATCAATGATTGGTTAGAGCAGCATTGGAAGTCCCACGGCAAATAAGCTTGCCGGGACGTTACTGGTGCTGTCCCATATCGCGGGCTTGCTGGGTCAGACGATCGACCCGCTCGTCAACGGGTGGGTGGGTCGAAAACCAGTTGCGCACCTTGCCAGCAAAAGGGTTGGCGATCATCATGTGCGAGGCTGCCTTGACGCGATGATCGTCAGCCGGCATCGGGTGTCGTTGGACACCACCGGAGATCTTTTCTAAAGCAGAGGCCAAGGCCATCGGATCCCCGGTGAGCAACGCACCATCGTGATCGGCGGAAGTTTCGCGATCTCGAGAGATACCAGCTTGGACCAGCGCTGCAGCCAACGGTGCCAGGATCGCAGCAGCAAGGTTGAGTAACACGTTGCTGTTATTGCGGTTGAACATCAACATGTAAGCCACACCTTGAATGACCGTGCCCAAGGCAGCAGCCACCGACGAGGTGAGGATGTCACGGTTGTACACGTGCATCAGCTCGTGTCCGGTGACTGCCCGCAGTTCACGAGGATTCAGCAAATGCATGATGCCTTCGGTAAAACAGATTGCCGCATGTTCCGGATTTCGACCGGTTGCAAATGCATTGGGCTGCTGGGCCGGGGAAATATAAATCCGTGGAGCTGGCTGACCGGCCCTTTGGGCCAGGTCATGCACCATCTCATACAGCCCGCGGAATTGGTTAGGGTCGGCCGGATAAGCCTGCATGCTGCGCAGCGCGATCTTATCGGAGTTCCAATAGGTCACAGCGGTAGTGATCAAACCGATTCCGGTAAAGAGCACGATCCACATGCTGCTGCCCGTGGATCCCGAAATAGCAGCGCCGATGGCTACCAAGATGCCCAACATGAGGGCAAAAAGAAACCAGGTTTTTGTGCGATTTCGTGCTGCGCGTTGCATGCTGTCTTCCTCTAGCTATGTGCGGCTTCCCGGGATTTCGCTCGGGAGATGCGGACCTGTTCGTCACGATCGACGACTTTAACTCGTTCACGTTCAACCGGTCCGGACTCAGTGGCTAAATCCCCGAGGTTGATTTCGTGATTGTCGAGTTCCTTCCACCCGTTCCAATCACTATATTCCACGCCGCGCTGTTCTAGCAGCCGCAAGATGGCGTCTTCATCAGGATTTTCCGCAGTGTACAGGTGATCGACATCTTCAATGATGTGACCAATGGTCTCAAGCGCATCGCCCTTGGTGTGGCCAATCAGGCCCACAGGACCGCGTTTAATCCACCCGGCAGTGTAGAGTCCTTGAACTGGCTTCCCGTTAGCTCCCAGCACCCGGCCTTCATCGTTTTTGATAATGCCGCGTTCTTCATCGAACTGAATATCTGGCACAGCGGAACCGAAGTAGCCGATCGCACGGTACACAGCCTGGACTGGGTAGAACTTCATCTCGCCGGTGCCACGCACATTCCCGGTGCCGTCTAATGCCATGCGCTGCATACGAATGCCGGCGACTTTGCCCTGCTCAGTCAAAATTTCTTCGGGTGCTTCCAGGAAGTGCAGGTGCAAGCGACGGGATGCGCCGGTGCCTTCGGGGCTATCTTCTTGTTCGAGCAACCAGTTGGTCAAAGTATTGACCATGTTGCGTACCTGATTGGATTCTTCGGCGGCCTTTTCGGAGGCTTCATCGAATTCAAAATCATCTTCGTAGAGAATGATGTCAACGTCTTCAACGGATTTTAGTTCCCGCAATTCCAGCGGAGTGAACTTCACCTGAGCAGGTCCGCGACGCCCGAAAACATGCACGTCAGTTACTTGCGAGGCTTTCAGCCCCTGGTAGACGTTGTCCGGGATTTCGGTTTCCAGCATCTGGCTGGCCGGTTTGGCAAGCACTCGGGCTACATCTAGGGCCACGTTGCCGTTGCCAATGACGGCGACTTCACGTGCCGACAGGTCCCAGTGCCGGTCAACATCAGGGTGGCCGTCGTACCAGGACACAAAGTCTGCTGCACCAAAGGAGTTTTCGGCCTCGACCCCTGGAATATTCAAACGGGCGTCTTTAATGGCACCGGTTGCAAAGACGATGGCGTCATAGTGTTTTTGCAGATCTTCAAGATGTATGTCGGTACCGTACTCAATATTGCCTAAAAAGCGAATATCCCCGCGGTCCATCACCCGGTGCAGGGCGTTAATGATGCCTTTGATGCGTGGGTGATCGGGTGCGACACCATAGCGAATCAAACCAAAAGGTGCTGGATACCGGTCGAATAGGTCAATCGACACGTCGAAATCGATATCAGCTTTTTGCAGTGAGTCTGCGGTGTACACACCGGCCGGACCCGCACCTACAACGGCGATCCGCAGTGGACGATGCATAGTATCGGACACGTATTTCCCTTTGTTCTTGATGACACAGATGTACCGTAAATCTTAATTACGTAATTACCGTATCGCCTAATCCTGGTTGTCAGCTATGAATTCAGCGGTAAGCAACAGTAGCTGTGACGTCTCCGACGACTACACTAGAAGGCATGGCTCGACGAGATACTCAAGTTTTTTATCCCTCCTACCAGGGTTTGGTGACCAAACTGCTGGACCGTTCATGGACCGTTGATGACGGTATGGACGCTGACCAATTACAACAGCTCGTCGAGTCTTCGATCGCAGCCGAACAACTCCAGACCCGCGGTCTTGATGCCACGTTCCAGGCCATCGCCCCGCTGGCCCTCCAAGAATTTTATCTGGCCCTGGGTGTCTCTGAAATGATGGAAACCAACCACTTTTTCTTTGATCCAGACGAATTAGAAGTTCGCGACGACATGGTCATGTTCGTCGAGGATGCTGACGAGTCGACGGTGTGGGGCGTCCCGATCGACCAGACATCCCTACCCGATCCCATCGCCTTCCGTCGAACCGTCGGCGCCGATGAGCCCGATCATGCTGGCACCTGGGAAACTACGGAGATGACAGTATCTGAACTCATCACCGATATATTGACCTGGAACTACTCGGAGGACGACGTTGACTGACACCACCGGCCACGGCCCCCACCCGACTCCCCCACAGATCTACTCGCATGCACCCGCGGGGTATGTTTGCCCGTTCTGTGGACTGGTCAACGGTGACGTTGCCGACCCGAATAACCGATGCGAACTGTCTGATCTGATTTACCAGGACGACGACGTCATCGTCTTTAGCGCCGCAGACGGTTTCGGGCCGAACGCGGGCCACGTGATGATTTGCCCGACCAAACACTACGAGGCCCTCTACGATCTGCCCGACCGGGTACTGATGCGTATCAGTCTCATGGCCCGCGAGATTGCCTTCGCCATGAAGCGTGCATGGAATCCAGAAGGTATTTCAACCCGGCAACACAATGAGCCAGCCGGCAACCAGCACGTGTGGCACTACCATCTGCATGTTTTCCCACGCTATGACGGCGATATGCTCTACCGGCACCTGCGCCAACCCATGGATATTGATCACCGAGCACGAATCGCCCAGGATATTAAAGCCACGCTGAATCCCGCGGCCACGTTCTTACCGGAGTTCTAGGTTCGAGCTGAAATACTAGGCGTCGCGCGAGACGACGTACCGGGCAAAATCTGCCAGGGCCGTTTTGACCGGTGAATCCTGCAAACCGTCCAGTGCAACAATGGCCTTATCAGCCCACTGCTGTGTCAGCAGCCAGGCACGATCAATCACCGGGTGCGCAGCGACGGCGTCGACGGCTGCGGACAATTGAGCATCGGTATCCAATGGCCCATCGACTAGTTCCAGGGCTTTGATAGCACTGTCATCGCCTGTTGCTGCGGCTTCACGCAGCAACAGAATCGGTAGCGTTGGGACCCGCTCTTTCAGGTCAGTACCTTGTACTTTGCCAGAGGTATCAGACGAGCTGGTCAGGTCAATAATGTCGTCGGCCAGTTGGAAGGCCATCCCCACGTTGCCGCCATAGGTTGCAGCGATCTCAACGAGCTCCTCGGAGCCGCCGGCCAACAGAGCACCCAGCAGCGCACTGGCGGCGAGCAAAGATGCGGTTTTGCCATCGATAACCCGCAGATAGTGTTGCAGTGGATCGTCCCCGGCTTCGGGGCCCACGGTTTCCCACAGTTGTCCCAAGACCAGTTTTTCAAAGGTGATTGAATGTTCTTTGACCGCGCGGGTTCCCAGACTTGCCATTTCGGCCGAAGCTCGGGCAAAAATCAGGTCACCGGCCAGAATCGCAATCGAATTCGACCATTGCTGATGTGCCGCAGTCACACCGCGTCGCTGATCCGCTTCATCCATGACGTCGTCGTGATACAACGTGGCCAGATGGGTAAGTTCTAGGGCCACCGCAGCTTGACGGATAGGCTTTTCCGGTTCATCCACGAGTCCAGAAGCCACATTTTCGTCAGCCAACATTGAGGATAGGACCGTCACGATGGGTCGAACGCGTTTGCCTCCGGCTTCCAGCAAATGACGAGTCGTGGCCTGTGCCAACCCATCGGCGTATACCAGGGCTTCGGCCAAGTCTTCTTCGATCTTGGACAAGCTGGTCAGCAGCGCATCGAAAAGCTGTTCGTGCTTTTGGAGTGCGTCAATCCCCGGAGGCAGCGAAATAGAAATATCCACCCGTACAACCCTACACTAGCGACCCGTTTGGGCAGCCTGAATCACAGTCTTGAAAACTTACATTTATCTGGTCAACAAACTTACCCCGCTCCACACCCTCGTCGGTCGACGTTACCTTGACCGGCGTGGATTTTCAGCTGTGCGAGCACCCCTGCGGCCTCAATTTACTGCATCCGGTGCCAACATCATCGCCTCGTCTCTGATCACTGGGCGCTTTTTCTGTGCTGCTGTCCGCGCGGCGTCGTTGGCGGTTTTGCGGCACGACGACGGCGTTTGCGCAACCAGGCCCACAGACGAACTCGGCGAGGCCATATCAGCTGCTGTTGCATAGCCGACCTACTTTCCACAATCGGTCACCTTATATTCTGGTGGTCCTCATGGGACTGTGGCAACCACGCGTGGGCGGAAAACCCGGTACATTATTGCCTATCATGTCTTTTACCGCCGCAGCCTTTCAGCTTTCTGATGCACAACTGGAACAACTGCCCACCCAGATCATTGGTCAGGCCAGCAGTGCGTTTTCTCGTCATCACCGAGGCAAGTTTGGTTTCGGCGAGCGCTATCGGTTCTGTACCCGCGGTCCGCAACGATTCGCCACAGCCCGCAACCAGTGGGAAGAACTGACCGCCCCCGAGGCGCCTGTCCTGCCCAACGGGCTGCGCGCCAGTGCCCCGATAGCCTTTGCGGCATTTACCTTCGATGCCCGATCCGATGCAGATTCGGTAGTCACAGTTCCAAAGTTTGTGTTGGACGTGGACGAAACCTCGTCGTGGCTGCACTATATTTACGACCCTGCCGAGCCCATCGGCAACCCCGACGCAATCTTCGCGGTCTTTCTCTCAGAACTCCCAACTGACGCCGCATCCGTTGGCGAAGAACCTTTCACCCCCATCGCCGCCCAGATGACCGAAGCCGCATTCCAGGACAGCGTGCGAACCGCCGTCAAAATGCTCACGACCGGCGCCCTCGACAAGGTCGTGCTAGCCCGGGATGAACTCCTGCACAGCGCCGCCGGTTTCCACATCCCGGCTACAATGCGTTCTTTGGCGGAGCATAATCCAACGGCCTGGACCTATAAAGTCGCCAATCTGATCGGCTCCACCCCGGAACTACTCATCGCGCGCAAAAATGACGCTGCAAAGGCCCGGGTGCTGGCCGGAACCGTGGATCGCACGGTCGCGACCAACGACCAACTTATTGCCGAACAGTTATCCGATAGTCCTAAGCAAATCTTCGAGCATCAGGCCGCTGTGGACTCGCTGGTCGAAAAGCTCTCGCCCTTTGCCACCGACATGCAGGTGTCCAAGACCCCGTTTGTACTGGCCTTGCCGAACGTGTATCACCTGGCCACGGATGTCTCAGCACGGCTGACCGCTTCCACTTCAATCCTGGATTTGGTAGCTGAGATTAACCCAACCGCCGCCGTTGGTGGCACCCCGAGAGATCTTGCTCTCGATGCGATCTGGCAGCTAGAAGCCCAAGCCCACGGGATGGACCGTGGATTATATGCCGGTGCGGTGGGATGGCTGGATGCCAACGGGCACGGCGAATTTGGTATCGCCTTACGCGGCAGCGTCATCGAGGATGACCACCATGTGCGCGTATACGCCGGTGGAGGCATCGTTGAGGGTTCCGACCCGGCCGAAGAACTGGCCGAAACCCACGCCAAAATGCGTCCAATGAAACACGCGCTCCGAGTACGGAAGATGGCCTCTGGGCAAGACTCGGTAATTATTCCAGAACAGGCGTAGCAGCGATCCATCGCAATTAAGGCATTAACGCAATTCCACTTTGGTGTGCATTTCTCTGCTTGCCCAAAGCAACATTGCCACGATCACCACAATGTGGAGTATAAAGATACTCAATGGCAAGACGGGATTCGTGTCGTTGACCGCCATGATGCTCCAAAAACTTTCAAAGCGCACTTGTCCTGCGGGGATATCAAATACCGGTGGCACAAAGATTGACACAACACCAAGTATTTGCATGAGCAGGTAATAACTCATGAACACGATGATCGGCCCAGCAATACTCAAACGACGCGCCCATCCTCCACTGCCGATAACAACACTGGCACACATCGCAGCAAGTGGCATGAGCACTATCCAGGCCACACTACCAATGAGAACCGGCCACAACCCTTGTACATGATGGAATAGCAACTGCGTATCGCCCACGGCCTCTGCCAAACCAATATCGGCCAGACTCAGCGCCAATCGCGCTTGCACCAATAATATGATCAGGACCAGCATCGCGGTCAGTAGTGATAGCACCAACGCAAAGAGACTTTTTGTCCAGAAAATTTTACGTCCCGCCACGGGTAGCGAATGGGTGAGCATCGCGCCTTTGCCATAGCAACTGCGGTAGAAATCAATGACCAAAAAGAACTGTATGACGGGTAGTAGTGCCAGCGTCAGCAGCGTTGCAAATACCAGCTCAATAACTCCAAAGAACACTGCTAACAGGTCTGCTAGGGCGATGAGCACTACTGCGATACTGGCAATGATCAGTAAGGGACGCTGCGTTCGGATGCGCTCGTGTCGAAGAATAGTAGCGATCATGATGCATAAACCTCCTTGAAGTAGTCATTGAGTGACAGCTGACTGTTCGACCGCAGTTCCTCGACCTCACCAGACGCGACGATCCTGCCATGCCTCATGAAGAAGGCCTCGTCAAGAATTGATTCAATATCAGCCACAAGATGCGTTGTAATGATCATGAGCGCCTCGGGATGCATTGCTGCCAGAATCGCTTGCAAAGTTGAGTCTCGAGCCGCCGGGTCGACCCCACTGATGGGCTCATCCAGCAAATAGACTCGAGCCTCACGTGACATTGTCAATGCCACGTGCACCTTCTCGCGTTGGCCTTTACTCATTTCGTTGAGTCGAGCCGTGGGCAAAATCCCAAATTGCGTGAGCAGGTTCTCGCAGGTTGCTTGGTTAAAATCATTAAAGAAATCAGCAAAATACCGGATCATATAGCCCACTTCGGCCCGGACTGGCAGATTCGGAGTATCTGGCAAATAGCTGACGATGCTCTTCGTGTCTTGACCAGGTTCATGTCCAGCAATCGTTACCAGTCCAGTTGTCGGTTGATTCAGACCGGCAAGGATTCGCAACAATGTCGTTTTGCCTCAGCCGTTCTCTCCCAGGAGGCCAACGATTTTGTTGCCCTGAAGTTGCAATGTCAGATCATCTATCGCTGTAACTTGGCCATATCTTTTCGTTAGATGCTGGATGTTAATCATCTGTGCTCCAATGTTCATTAAGCAGCTGAATGGCGTGGCTCTGTGAAACACCAATCCCCTTGAGACGTGCAATAACCTCATCGACTATGTCTTGTGCTGATTGGTCCCGTAACGCATCTAGCGATGTGTGGTCACCGGTCACATACCGCCCCGAGGTGCGTTCGCTGCGGGTTGTCCCATTGCGATCTAGTTCAGCCAGTGCTCGTTGAACGGTGTTGGGGTTTACCTTGTAAGCAAGCGCCAGTTCTCGTGTTGACGGGATCTTCATACCTGGCTTCCATTCACCAATAATGACTCGGCGTGTAAATTCGGCGACGAGTTGCTGCCATATCGGCTGTGCAGAATCAAAATTCATGTCACCCTTCAATCGTCCCGCTGTATTAGTTCAATAATCCAGTAGCACACTCGGTGCATGGAACACAGATAGACTGAAGCGCAACGAGATTGACCATCGCGCTCGTCAGACCACGCGAACGCACAAAGCTCCCGAGATCACCGAGGAATCACTCATGGCACAGGACAGGGCCCGCACCTTTGGTGTCATTGGCGCCGGCATTATTGGTCTGGCCGTAGCACGGGAACTCCTCCACCAATTCCCTGATGCCTCGGTCACGGTTTTTGATAAAGCCCCGAAGGTGGCCGCCCACCAGACCGGGCATAATTCCGGCGTCGTGCATGCTGGGTTGTATTATGAGCCGGGCAGTCTCAAGGCTCGGTTGTGTCGCCGAGGGGTGGCATTACTTTCCGATTATGCACGATCGAGAAATCTGCCGTATGAGGCTTGCGGAAAACTCGTCGTCGCACTCCATCCGGACGAGCATGACCGTCTGCGCACCATTTATCAGCGCGCGATGGCAAATGGTGTGCCCGATGTCGAACTCATCGGGCCCGAGCGGATCCGACAGCTTGAACCCAATGCAGTGGGCACGCTGGCGCTGCATTCACCGCACACCGCAATCACCGACTTCGCCGCCGTCACCCGTGCTTTAGCCGACGAGGTGCGCACCGCAGGCGGTCAGGTGCGCCTCAATACCCATGTGATCGACATTTCGCTGTCGGACCACGGTTCTACCGTGACAACCACGCACCCGAACGACGCCGGCCCGTGCACCGAAGAATTCGATTACCTGGTTTCGTGTGCCGGGCTGCAGTCGGATCGCATCGCACAGCTTGCTGGCGGGGCGACCTATCCAAAGATTGTGCCGTTTTTCGGTCAATACTCACAACTGGAGCCGGCGTATCGGCAGATTCTGCGCGGGCTGGTCTATCCAGTCCCCGATCCGGCGTACCCGTTCTTGGGCGTGCACCTGACCAAACGGGTTGACGGGGAGATGCTCGTCGGGCCCAATGCATTTTTATCGTGTGGTCGCGAGAATTACACCGGCTGGCGCATCGATGCCGCCGATACGCTTGACGTTGTCCGCAGCCAAAGCTTTTGGAAATTTGCCGGGCGAAATATTCGGACCGCGCTGCGGGAATTTGCCGGGGTGGTCTCGCGCAAGCGCTTTGTCTCCGGGGCCACCGCCTATGTGCCCAAACTGGCTGCAGCGTCGTCCAAACTCATTCCGCGCGGGATTCGAGCCCAGGCGATGGATGCTCACGGCCACCTCGTGGACGATTTCGTCATTGAGCACCTAAGACGGGCAACGTTTTTGCGTAATGCGCCCTCCCCCGGAGCAACGTCGTCATTGGCCATCGCTGAACACATCGTGGCCACGCTCACCGACGCCCACAACCTCTAAGCCGACGAACCGGTGGTTAGACCCGGTGGTTATTGGTAGGACACAAACCAGGGTTTGGGCTCAATCTCGAAGGTGTCGCGAGGTGCAAACATGGGCTTGTCCTGGCGGAAGAAGTTTTTCCAGGCCATGTACATGTTGTCGGGAAGGTCTTCTTTGAGGGCCCGCCAGGTGTCCATTTTTTGTTCGGCGGTGCCGTGGCCGTCGGCGTGCAGCACCATGGCCAGTTCTGGATGGTCGGTGTCGACTTGCTCGCGCCCGCGGATCATCGACAGTCGGAACTGATGCAGGATGACCAGTTTCTGAGGCAGGTCGTGTTCGGCCGTCAGCTCGGCTAACCACTGCGTGGTTTCGTTAATCTCTGCGGCACTGACCGAACCGATTTGTTCCATGTGCCGCTGGCCGGGCGCCAGACGCCACTCCGGGTCTAGGGCCAGTCCCACGTTGGGGCGAGTTAGCAAGTCTTCAAAGAGTTTGGCCTGACTCAGAAAATCGGCGTGGCCGGGCTGGAGGTCCAATACCACATAAACGTCATGTTCTTCTGCGGCGTCCACATAGGCTTCCAGCGCTTCGCTATCCGCCACGGCCGAATAATTGCCGTCCGCACCAGGCGATGCCGAGGCCATGGTCGCGATGATTTCAAAGGCCGGGATGATGTCTTCATCGGCGTGGGCCTCATACATTTCAGCCAATTCGATAACCCGTTCCACGGAGGCCTGCGGGCCCTGTTCCCCTAAGGAGCCAAGCTCAGGGTATTCCGGGTGCCCGTAGAGCGCGATGAAGCGCCGGTCCGGGAAAATTTCGGTCCCGCCACCAATCAGTTCAGGTGGTTCCTCACTCGGGGTGGGTTCTGCCTCCGGGCTGGGCTGGGCGGGCGGGGTTTGCGTTTCGGATGAGGCCGACGGGGATTGCGACGAGCAGCCGACCACTAGCAGGCAGGCTGCGGTTAGCGTTGCGACAAGACGAAAAAGACGAGACATATGGGATTCTTGAGATTCTTTGGTGTCAGGTTTTTGGACCAGGCCAAGCATATACCCTGATCCTGGACGCCCCGTGCCCACGCCTGGACCTCATCCCTGCGCGGCGGCGATGACTTGGTCATATCCTTGTTTGAAGGTTGGGTAATATAACGGACCCAACAGGGTATGCAGCAACCGGGCATCAAGTATTTTTCCGCCGACGACGCCGTCGACACTGCCCTGCGGTGGTTCCAGCTGTAAGCGCTGGGCAATATAATCAACGACGTCGCCCAGCGGGACACCCGGGGTCTGGTCCACTGCGTGCAGCACCGCTGGCGGCTGGGGCATGGTGAGCATCAGCTCCAGCACGCGGGCGAGGTCCGTCTGGTGGATGCGGTTGGTGCGTCGTTTCCGGTTGACTGGTTCACCGGCGCGAACTTTCCGGATGAGCATCTCGCGGCCGGGGCCATAAATACCGGCCGGACGCACGATGGTTGCGTCAAAGAGTTCACGAGCCAGGTCTTCGGCGGCCACGAGGAGTTGGGCACGTTGTGATGCCGGGACCGGGGCGTCGTCTTCGGTGATCGGATATGACGCTGGGTTGCCATCAAATACCCGTGTAGAAGACACGAACACCACGCGAGCCGGAGTTTTCGGGAGCGCTTGTGCAAGATGTTTCAGCGCCATCAGGTAGCCGGGTTCATTGTCTACCGCTGGCATACTCGGGGTCAGAGTGATCACCATTGAGTCGACGTCCGGCAGCGACGTTGTTACCGGTTGGCTCAGGTCCACCGAAACCGGTTTCAAGGGTGACGGCAGATCCGTTGCGTTGCGCCGCAGACCGTACACCTGGACGCCGTCCGCGGCCAAGCGTTGGCCCAGTTCAGTGCCAAGTTGGCCACAGCCCACCAGCAGGGTGTTCTTCGGGGACCTTGATGCTGAATCCGTCACGGGTACTCCATTCTGTCCGGGAAATCTACCGACTGGCATGGAGCAGCATACTGATCAAACCTGAATCTTGCCCGAAAAGCGACCCGACTGGTACCGGCAGCTGTTACATCACAAAGTCCATTGGGAACGGGTCATCGTCGGTGAACACTAACTGGTAAAGATCCAATACCGACGAAAGGCGGTATCACCGTCGCGCCTGACATCTTCGAGTACTCCCCCGCACTTTTCTATGACTCTGGCGGAAAGGAGGTTTTCGTTCTGACAGGTGATCAGCGCCTGGTCGACACCAAGCGTGGAGAGATGGTCAAGAGCACGCCGCAGAATAAGCTGCGCGTATCCCCGTCCTCGATATTCGGGAGCGACGGCATAACCAATGTGTCCGCCGAAGTTGAACAGGTACTCATTGAGCCGGTGCCTGATGGACACACGACCGACCATTTCGCCCTCCACCTCGACCAGAAAGAAGTCGGCAGGGACCCGTCCTGCCGGCAAATTCACGCCGCGTGCTTCGTGTTCGATGGTTTGTAGGATTTCATCCCAGGATCCCTGGGCCAGCAGAAATTCAAAACCATCGTGCGCCAACAACTGTTCGTGCAGCGCTCGTACCACGTTCTCGTCGTCTGGTTTGGGGTAGCGCAGGTGCAACGTCATCGAGGCGTTTTTTAAACAAACGTTGCGCGAACGGCTGCTTGAACGGCTGCGTGTACTTCGGGTCGTTGGCTGCGGTCCGATACTACTTCCAGCACGCGACGACCGTCGGTTGGATCACCCAGCACGTGGATGAGCTGTTGTTCCGAGGTGAGGCGTTCGTGTTTTATACCGTGCGCTGCGCATATGGCACCGATATTGACGGTGTGGGGCGTGCCAAAGAACCGTTCGACCACCGTGGACATGCCGGGACGGGTGGCCACTTCGCCGTGTTCCAGCCCATGGAAAATGGCGCCACCGGAATCGTTGATGACCACAATGTCGAGGTTGGGTTCTTGTTCCGTGGGACCAAGCAGCAGCCCATTGGTGTCATAGAGAAACGTCAAATCACCGACCATCAGGGTGGTGCGTTCGTCGGTCGCCAAGCTGACACCGGTTGCCGTGGAGATCGTGCCATCAATGCCGGCAAGCCCGCGGTGAGCAAAGACCGTAGATGTCGCTTCCGAAGGTGGACGCCAGGCCAGATCGACGTCGCGAATCACTGATGATGAGCCCAGGACAAGTTGACCAATGGCGGTCGCTGAGACCAGTTGAGCGGTGCGCATGGCACCTGGTTTACCAACAACGTATTGTCGCTGTGTCAGGGCTTGTTCCAGGGCTCGTTGGGCTCGTTGAGCGGCAGACTGCCAGGAACCCAACCATCCCGGAGGGCCGCTGCCAGCAAATTCGGCAAGCTCTTGCAGCTCAGTGACGAGCTGCTCCTTACGAGCGCCCGGGGAAAACCACCCGACGGGGCGGGGATGATAGAGCGCAGATTTAATGTCGTCGCGCTTGAGTAATGCTTGCAGTTGACGCGACAGGGTGGGTCGACCAAATAGCACGATCCGACGAATGTGTTTGCCGAGTCGATGTGCCTGTTCGCCGAGCCCGCCGTCGGGTCCTAGTAAATACGGATAGGCGGCAATGGCGTTGCGGGAAAACCGCGCGTTAGATGAGGGTTCAGCAAACAGGGGCAGCCCGAGTGCCAGCGCGAAATCGTGGGCGACCGGGCCGGCGCCGTGTCCTGCCACCACGACAGTATGGCGTTCTCGCAGATTCGAGGCTTCCACTAACTGGTCCTGATAGGACTGCCCGCGCTCCCGCCAACGCTTATCAACGGTAAAGCGCGGCTGCCCGTGTCCAGGTTGGAGTACAGGGAGCACGCCGGTCTCTGCTTCGGGGACGACGGCGAGCGCATCCGGTTGCGGAATGAGGGGTTCGCGGAAACGCACGTTAATATGCACCGGGCCGGTCGGTGAGCTGGCGGTTCCAGCCCCAACGGCCAATGCGCCGACCACCGAGGCGTGGGTCTTTGCGTAGTCGGCGGTATCCCCGGTGACGGTGATTGAGGTGCGAGCGTGCACACCGAAGATATTGCGTTGGTCGGTGGTTTGGTTCGCCCCGGTAAATTGGACTTCCGTTGGGCGGTCCGCGGTGACGGCGACCAGGCGGATATCAGCGTGGGAGGCTTCCATCATGGCGGGTAACAGGTTGCCTGCGGCAGTGCCCGACGTCGTCACTACGGCCGCAGGGTGCCCAGAGGCCAGGGCAATGCCCATGGCGGTAAATGCTGCGGAGCGTTCGTCGATACGCACGTGCAGCCGCAGGGTTTCGGGATCAGCGGCCTCAGCCAGTGCATATACCAGTGGCGCCGAGCGAGAACCGGGCCCGATGACAACGTGTTGCACCCCGGAATCACGCAGTGCGGTGACGATGGCTCGTGCGGTATCCATGGAATCCATGCGCCCCATCTTACGCGTTTTGCATCAGCACTCCGTGCGCCGTTGCCAGTCGCTTATGCCACCAGCGTTGCCGGTCGGCGGGCAGTTTGAGCTGCTCGAGCACTTCTGGGTCGGGCACCGGGGCCGGTCCGGGTGTAAGCGCTCCGTTGGTTGGCAGTGCGGGGGTTGCCGGTTCGGTGGCAAATAGTGCGGCGGTGGCTAAGCCGCAGGCGTGTTCGAGATGTGGCAGTGCGGCGGCCAGTGCGACCCCGGCGGCAATGCCCACCGATGAGTCCAGCGCAGAAGACACCACGGCATCCAGCCCAGCCTGTTCGACGATGGATAGCGCCCGGCGCACTCCGCCAAGTGGCTGTACTTTGACAACAATCAGATCCGCGGCCTCGGCTTGGGCGACGGCCAACGGGTCGGTTTCTTTGCGCACAGCTTCATCGGCAGCAATCAGTACACTGCTGCCCGCGGCTCGCAAGGCAGCACGCAGGCGAGCCAGCGGTTCTATGCCCGGCACCGGCTGTTCGGCGTAGCGCAGAAACGGCAACGCAGTGATCACTTCAACGGCTTGTTCATGCGTGTAGCCCGTGTTGGCGTCGATGCGAATATCGGCGTCGGGCAATAGTTCGTGGACGCGTTGGACCCGGGCTATATCGGTGGCCAAGTCATCTTCTGCGACTTTGACTTTCACCGCTGGGACCGGCCCAAATCTGGCCAACACTGCCGCAACGTCGTCGACAGGCACCGCCGGTACTGTGGCGTTGACTGGCACGGCGTTTCGCAGCGGTTCAGGCCAACCGTGCCACCCGGCCTCGATGGTGGCAGACAACCACCGGGCCGATTCTTGCGGCCCGTATTCAGGAAACGGGGAAAACTCAGCCCAGCCGATGGGCCCTTTGATCAGCATGACTTCCCGCAAGGTGGTATTACGGAATGTGGTGTTCATGGGCAGCCCGATCGCGACGGCGTTTGCGGCCAGTTCGTCCAGAGCAACATCAGCATTTAGCGGTAGGATGTGTGAGTTGTCGACCATGTAGTAAGTCTAGGCTCAATGATGTATACCGACTCTGTTCATCACCTGCCGGAGGATAATTTGCCGGCGTCCCGGCCGGCCCGCCGGCTCGTTCGCGCGCCCGGTTCCCGAATCTGGGCCTGGGTGCTACTGGCTGCCGTCATGATCGCCGGACTGGCGGCAACCTATCGGATATTTGTGCTGTCTTCCCAGGGACAACTCGTGGATCACGCCGCGTTGTCTTCGGCCGAGGTTCGGTTGCAGTCACTGCACGCCGCTTCCGTGGGCCTGTTGGCTGACCTGCCGATCGTCGTGGCAGCAATTGCTGCTGTCGGATTCTTGGTTCTCACGTTGTGGCGACGCCGCTGGGCCGCCTCGCTGATCGTTGCCCTGACTTTCGCGGCAGCAAATTTCACCACCCAAGTACTCAAAATTCTTTTGGATCGCCCCGAACTGGCCAATGGGGTACCGTACTACACGGGTAATTCCCTGCCGTCTGGACATGTGACTTTTGCCACCGCCACATTTGCTGCGGTGTTCTTATTGGTCGCCCCGCGCTGGCGCTCTACGGTGGGGTTAGTCGGCATGATTTTCTCGGCAACCGTTGGCGTGGCTACCTTTTTGGACGGCTGGCATCGGCCCGCAGATATTGTGGCCGCCTACCTAGTCGTTGGGTTATGGACGCTGATCGGTGGGTTCATTATCTACCGGGTTTCTGCCGACTACAATGTCATTTCCGCGCGCTCACGCGCCAAACACGCTTCCCTGAGCGAAATCCTGCTGTGGCTGTTGGCCGTCATCGGTATCGGTGGCGCCGTGGCAATATTATTATTGACCGGCGGGCTGGGCGATCTGCCAACCCATTTTGAACAGGTCACCCCGTCGCTGCGCTGGTTCACCTTCGGTGCGATGCTGATCGTCGGTGCGGCGTCGTTGGTCTGTGCCCTGTTGACCAGTTTCTTCCGCTGGGAAGCCGGCCGACAGGCCGCTGGCGACCACCGTGAGGCTCCGCGTTAACCTCGAGGTAGAAAAACGTTCTAGGATATTTCCATGTCAACGTTGCGCACAGTGAATCACCAGGACGTCGAACCCAAAAATAAACTCGACAAATTCTTCAAAATTTCCCAACGCGGTTCAACGCTGGGCACCGAGATTCGTGGTGGCCTGGCAACTTTCCTGGCCATGAGCTACATCATTGTGCTCAATCCGTTGGTCCTGTCCGGTGCGGACGGTTCCGGACAAACCCTGGGAATCTCCGCTGTTGCCGCAGCCACGGCCCTGATCGCCGCCGTCATCACCTTGCTGATGGGCCTGTGGGCCAACCACCCCTTTGGTCTGGCCGCCGGGCTGGGAGTCAATGCGCTATTAGCCATCACGATTGCCACCACCCCGGATCTAACCTGGCCTGAAGTCATGGGTCTGGTCGTTGTTGCCGGACTCGTTATGGTCCTGCTGGTGCTCACCGGCTTCCGAACCGCAGTTTTTCGTGCCGTACCCGATGCGATCAAGACCGGCATCGTCGTCGGCATTGGCTTTTTCATCACGCTCATCGGCCTGGTCAACGCCGGCTTTGTGCGTCGCCTCCCCGATGAGGCCGGTACCACCGTTCCACTGGGACTGGGCATCGGCGGCGAACTGTCCGGCTGGCCCATCCTCGTGTTCGTCATTGGCCTGGCGCTAACCGCCATCCTGGTCGTGCGTCAAGTACGCGGCGCGATTCTCATCGGCATTGTCGTCTCCACCATTCTGGCCAATATTTTGGAAGGCGTTTTCCACATCGGGCCATCGGTTGACGACGCCGGCAATGTCAATCCCGAAGGCTGGAGCCTGGTGGCCCCAGCCATGCCTGGCTGGAACGCACCCGATCTCAGCCTGTTAGGCAATGTGTCACTGGGCGCATTTAGTTCCATCGGCTCCATTGCGGCCGCACTATTAGTTTTCGCCATCCTGCTATCCGTGTTCTTTGATGCGATGGGCACCTCGGTCGGCTTGGCCCGCGAGGCCGGCAACGTGGACGACGTCGGCAATATCCCTAATCTTGACCGTGTGCTGTTAGTAGATGCGATTGGCGTGACCGCCGGCGGTGCAGGCTCGGCGTCATCGACACAAATTTTCGTGGAGTCCGGCACCGGCATTGGCGAAGGTGCGCGCACTGGATTCGCCTCACTTATTACCGGCGTGCTGTTCCTGGCCGCCATGTTTCTCACCCCGCTGATCTATCTGGTGCCCTTCGAAGCCGTGGCCCCGGCCCTGGTCATTGTGGGGTTCATGATGGTCTCACAGGTCCGCCAGATCGACTGGAACGACGTCGGCGCTGCCATCCCAGCGTTCATTACGTTTGCCCTGATGCCATTTACCTACTCGATCGTCAACGGCATCGGCGCCGGCATCATTGCCTACGCCGTGATTCGTACCGGTCAGGGACGCGGCCGCGAAGTGCACCCGTTGCTATGGGTTGTGGCCATCGCGTTTGTGTTCTATTTCGGAATGGGCGTATTCCAAAACATGCTGGGACTCTAAGTCCCTATAGTGGAGACCATGACTTCTACCCCTCCAAAAGCTCAAAGAAAACCGGTCACCGCCCGCTATCACGGCGTCGACCTGGTCGATGAATGGGACTGGCTCAAAGAGCCCGAAGACCCAGCGGTCATTGCACACCTAGAAGCCGAGAACGCCTATACTGAAGCTGTCACCGCCGATCAGCAACAGCTGCGCGAGGCGATCTTTGGTGAAATCAAAGCCCACACCGTAGAAACCGACATGTCAGTGCCCTCGCGCATTGATGACTGGTGGTACTTCACTCGCACCGAAGAAGGCGCCCAGTACGCGGTGCATTGCCGCGTGCCGGTCGAAAATGACTCGTGGGAACCACCCCAAATTCAACGCGGCGTGGCATTGGAGGGTGAACAAGTCATCCTGGATGGCAACGTTGAAGCCCAAAAGGTTGCATTCTTCTCGCTAGGCGGCATGACCGTCTCCCCCGACGGCAACCTGCTGGCCTACCTGGTCGATGAAACCGGCAACGAACGCTTCACCCTGCGTGTCAGAGACCTACGCGACGGCGAACAACTGCCCGATGAAATCTCGGGGCTAGCCTACGGGATCGCCTTTGACCCTTCCGGCACGCGCTTGTTCTATATGGAGCCCGACGACGCCTGGCGCCCATACCGGCTGCGCTCCCACCGCCTGGGTACAGACGTCTCCGCCGACGCGCTTGTCTATCAGGAAGACGACCCGCAAATGTGGGGCGGCTTTGGGCTGAGCCCCGATAAGACCAAGCTGCTGTTAGAACTGGGCAACTCAGAGGTCACCGAAACCCACATTTTGGATCTGACCCAGATTGCCGCGCCGCTGGAACTGGTGATCAGTCGCGAACAACGCTCGCTGCACGATGTGGTGCCGGTTGGCGATCAGTATCTCATCACACACAACCGTGCCACCGATGGCACGCACCTGCCCAACAATCAGGTGTCCATTGTCGACGCCGACAACGTGGCGGATCGTTCGGCTTGGCGCACCGTGTTTGAACACTCCCAGACCGTAAAACTCGACGGCGTGGGTGTCACTCGCGACTACCTGTTTGCCGCCGTGCGATCCGAAACCACGCCGCGCATGTGGGTACTGCCGCTTGACGGCATTGGTACGCAAGACCAGGTCGACGTCGTAGAACCCGCCTTTGTCGAGGAACTGTATTCAGCGGCACCGATTGGCCAGCACATCGATTCGCCGTATATTCGGTTGGGGTATACCTCCTGGATTACGCCCTCGCAGGTGCTGGATTACGATCCCGCTACGAATTCCTCAAAACTGCGCCGCCAGACTGAGGTCCCCGGATATGATCCCTCACAGTATTTGGTCGAGCGCTGGTGGGCACCGGCCGAATCTACGGACCGCAATGTTGCTATCCCATTGACCGTTATTCGTCACAAGGATGTTGAATGGAATGGCGATAATCCCGCGCTGATCTACGGCTACGGGTCCTATGAGGTCTCGATGGATCCCGGTTTTGGTCCTTCACGGCTGTCGCTGTTGGATCGAGGCGTCATATACGTCGTCGCGCATGTGCGCGGCGGTGGTGAACTGGGTCGCGCCTGGTACGAAAATGGGAAGAAACTGGCCAAGAAGAACTCGTTTACCGACTTTATTGATGCCACTCGATTCGTTGCAGCATCCGGGTGGGTGCATCCGGACAAGATTGGTGCGATGGGTGGCTCCGCAGGTGGACTGTTGATGGGTGCTGTGTTAAATATGGCCCCCGAACTGTACCGCGTCTGTGTGGCCCAGGTGCCGTTTGTTGATGCACTCACCTCCATTTTGAACCCGGACCTCCCACTGACCGCGCTGGAATGGGAAGAATGGGGCAACCCAATCGAAGATAAAGCAGTCTTCGAATACATGCTCAACTACACCCCGTACCATAACGTGGAGCCAACGAAATACCCGGCCATCGCGGCGGTCACGTCATTGCACGACACCCGAGTGCTCTACGTTGAGCCGGCCAAGTGGGTGCAAAAACTCCGCGCCAAAGGTACCAGCGATCAGGATACTTCGCTTGCCGAAGGTGGCTCCCCGATCGTGCTAAAAACTGAGATGGAAGGCGGTCATGGTGGAGCATCAGGCCGATACCGAGCCTGGGAAGACCGTGCTTGGGACTTCGCCTTCCTCCTTACCGCTCTCAATGCCCAACAACGCGTCTTCAACCAGGAGAATTCATGACCATTAAAGCTGGAATCGTAGGCTACGGAAATCTCGGCCAAGGCGTCGAGTACCTAATCAACTCGCTAGATGACTTTGAGCTGTTCGGAATCTTCTCACGTCGCGAAACCCTAGATACCGACGCCGATGTCTATCCGGTCGAGGATGCTGCCAAATACAAAGACGACATTGACGTGATGTTTTTGTGTGTCGGATCCGCAACTGACATCCCGGATCAGGCAACTGGTTTCGCAGAGCACTTCACCACCGTTGACACTTATGACAACCACTCAAAAGTTGCCGAGCATCGTGCTGCCATGCATAAGGTTGCTCAAGCCAATGACAACGTTGCTGTGGTGTCCACCGGTTGGGACCCCGGCCTGTTCTCAATGAACCGAGTCCTAGGGCTAAGCCTGTTCCCTGAGCCTGTGCAAAACACGTTCTGGGGCAAAGGCCTTTCCCAAGGTCACTCCGATGCGGTACGTCAGGTCCAAGGGGTCAAACGCGGAGTCCAATACACAATCCCGGCGCAGGATGCGATCGATCAAGCACGCGCAGGCAATGGTCAAGGACTGTCCAAGACCCAAGCTCACGACCGAATCGTCTACATTGTTGCCGATGCAGCGGACCACGATCGCATCCGCGAGGAAATCGTCAGCATGCCAGCATACTTCGAACCGTATGACACCACTGTTCACTTCATCTCCGAAGAGGAATTTGAGCGTGATCATCAAGGTGCCCCACACGGTGGTCACGTCATTACGACGGGGAACCTTCAAGGGCACAATGCCAGCGTTGAGTTCAGCTTAGATTTAGAGTCGAACCCGAACTTCACAGCCGCGGCCATGGTTGCTTTTGGTCGTGCTGCAGCACGGCTAAAAGCACAGGGTCAGTCCGGTGCCTTTACCGTGTTAGAAGTACCGCCGTATTTGCTCAGCCCACAGTCACTCGATGACCTGTTGAAGTCTGAAATCATCTAACGCAAACTCCCAGTTGGTGGCGTGGTCAAGGAACACCTTGGCCACGCCACTGCGTTTTATTCCCTCTTTGGCTCAGACGATGAACACTTTGGCTCAGCATCGTAAGTATTGAGTAATGGCAATCCGGTGCCGCTGAAGACGATATGTTTCGGGCTGCTTCTTTGGGTGCGATATCCGTTTTGGACTCGGATTTGGAGGCGGAACTGTTTGTGAAGGTAGTTCTTGGTGTTCGGGTGGCTTCGCAGGATCGGTTTCGAACTCATGGCCTGGTAGCAGAGGTCCCGCAGGGTTGGTGTAACGGTGGCCTGTCGGTGTTATTACGTTCAGCATCTGATCGTCTCCGGTATGTTCCCAACCCCGATTTTCTTTGAGCTGGTTGCAGTAACTACACAGTCCAGAGCCATTCTTGAATGTTGTTTCACCACCCCTGGCATGACCGTCCATATGGTCACCCTCTTTCATAGGGGCTTCACAGAAAGGATTGCGACAACTGTTGTCTCGTATGAACAAGATTTTGCGCAATCCGGCTGCGAAGCCTCGGCCACGAGACTCCATAGCCACCACCTGTGTTGCGGTGGGATCGGTAAACAGTCGACGCAATAACACATGCAAATCGTCGTGAGCCAACCATTCGCGAGCGACGTCTGCAGGAATTGGGCCGTGTCCGGCTAACCAGGCAGCCGTGTCAGATTGTCCCAACAGGGTTTGTGGGGTCATCATAACCACGAGATCGACTTTAGCTGCTGCCATGGGATTTGGATTGCCAGTGCACCATTGCGCGAGCAAATCAAACATGATTTGATCGCGGGTTCGCTTCTTGCCTTTCGCGTCCTGAGATTTCCCGGAATTCACGATGCTTTTTGCTTTCGATTCCACAGCGTTCATCATGTTCTGAATGACCGGTGCAGGTCCGTACGCAGTTAACAGTGCCATGCCATCGCCGGCAGGTTGGCACGTGACGCGGCGGGCGTCGTTGGCTTTGCGATGTCGGGTAACTGCTGCGGTATGGTCGAGTGTTTGTGCATAGGCTCGAGCGTGTTTGCCGAGATCCTTGGGACTGGCGACGCCGAGCCGATCTTTCAAAGCCGAATCAACTTTGCGGCGATGTTTTGGAGACAATACTTCGGTAGCTTTGGCAATACTTTGGGCGTGTTCTTGTCGAATCTTGCCCGCGACCAGGGCCGCTTTGGTATGTGGCAGGTCCTGGGCCAGGGTCCGGGAAAGGTCTAAGAATAATTTGCCTTTGGCAGGGGATTCACTCCGAGCTAGCGCAACTTCTCCGGCTAGGCCTTTGCCGCGATCCGCTTTGGGAATCTGTTGTTCTTTCTCAGCAGCGATGCGTTTACGCTCAAATTCAGCAACTTCAACTGCCATAGCGGCGTCGGCTTGACCTCGAAGCCGCTGATACTGCTGAATTCTTTCGATATGTTCCTGCTCTGTTGATGCCACAGGGCGCGACGCCATCCAGTCACCCAGAGCGGTGACAGGATTCGTTTCAACAGGAGGCGTCGTCGTCATGCCCACAACCATAGCGATGGGGTCGAACACGACAAGCGACGGAATGCCAGCTTGTGGATAATTTGGTGTTATCCACAAACCAGCACCCCATGAGCCTCAGATCAGCTCCGTTCACAGTATGTTGGGAGCACTAAAGACCGTGTCGATCGAGTAGTTCCGCTACGCGGTCACCCGGCCATTGCCTCAGAAAGCGCCGATAGCTGCTCAGGCGATCAGCAAGTTCTTTCTCGAAATCGGCAGGAGGTAAATAGGACTCGTAAGGGTGTGGCACCGGGCTTGTGCGGTGGTGTTCGTTGATGCCATAAGCACCGGAGGCATACACCCGCTCATGTTCGGCCCAGTCTGCTGGTCCCCCGGGAATATCCGGCAGTTGTAGCAGCAATCCCAGTACTAAACCGGTGCGGTCGCGTCCGGCGGTGCAGTGTAGGACGGTTCCTCCATCAGTCCAGGAGTCGCGCACGGTTGTAATCGCTGTGGCGACCCTATCGCCGAAGGTTTCCATCGTGTCCGCATAGGCTCCCGGGTGCATTGGGTAGGGTGCGTTACGCTGCCAGAAGGGTTCATGGTCCACGTCTTCCACCGGCAGGTGAATGCGCTGGATCTCCCGGGGCACAGTTGCCTCGGGGTCGAGTTCGCGGCGCTTGATCTCGGGCGGGGTGCGCACGTCGATCACGGTTGCAACGCCTTCGTCGAGCATTTGCTGCCACCCGATAGTGTCGACCCACTCGGATCGGCCCATGCGCCATAAGTGTGGTCTGACTTGCCACGCGTTGCGGGCCCCGGACCAATCAGCTGGATGAAGATACTGAATTGTAGAAGAGACCATAGGTATAGACTAGGCGATGTGAGTAACTACCCTGTCCCCGAAAAAGTTTCCGATATCTTTGAGCCGAACCTATGGCGTGAAGTCCAAGGCTTCGACTTCCAAGACATTACGTATCACCGCCACGTTGAGCGTGACACCGATGGTCATTGGGTGCGCGATCTGGGCACCGTGCGTATTGCCTTCGACCGCCCGGAGGTGCGCAACGCATTTCGTCCGGGCACGGTCGATGAACTGTACCGAGCCATTGATCACGCGCGGATGACCTCCGACGTCGGCACGGTGTTACTCACCGGCAACGGCCCGTCTGCCAAGGACGGCGGCCATTCGTTCTGTTCTGGCGGCGATCAGCGAATCCGTGGCCGTGACGGCTACCGCTATGCCGAGGGTGAGACCGCCGAATCCGTGGATCCTGCACGCGCGGGCCGCCTGCACATTTTGGAAGTGCAGCGCCTGATGCGCACCAGCCCCAAAGTGATCATTGCTGTGGTCAATGGCTGGGCGGCCGGTGGTGGACACTCGCTGCACGTCGTCTCCGATTTGACCCTGGCCTCCAAGCAACACGGCAAATTCAAACAAACCGATGCGACCGTGGGCTCTTTCGACGCCGGCTACGGTTCAGCGCTGTTGGCCCGTCACGTCGGACAGAAGCGCGCCCGCGAAATTTTCTTCACCGCCCGCGAATACTCTGCCGACGACATGTTGGCGATGAATGCGATCAACGAGTCGGTCAACCACCAAGACCTGGAAAACGTGGCACTAGAATACGCGGCCGATATTAACGCCCAGTCACCGCAGGCAATCCGCATGCTGAAATTCGCATTCAACCTGGCCGACGACGGTATGGCCGGTCAGCAAGTTTTCGCCGGTGAAGCCACCCGCATGGGTTACATGACCGACGAGGCGGTTGAAGGACGCGACGCGTTCTTAGAAAAACGCGATCCAGATTGGTCGAATTTCCCGTACTACTTCTAATGGACGTATATCACGCTCTGCAACACGGGATCCCGTTCGAGACGACTGCTCACGGCGTCATCGAACGTCGAGACATCACCGATCCAACCCGCGGCCACCCGGATGCCATCGCCGTTGTGCGGACTTCCGGGTCCACCGGAACACCCAAACAAACGCTGTTGACCGCCTCCGGCCTGGCGGCTTCAGCTGAGGCGACCGCCCAACGCATCGGCGGTCAAGGCCAGTGGCTATTAGCGGTTGGCACCCAATACGTTGCGGGGCTGGCCGTAGTGTCCCGCTCGGTACAGGCCGGCACGGTACCGGTCACAATCGACCCGGGTTTTAGCCCGGCAGAATTTGTCGCCGGCACCAATCAGCTGGACCACGAGTTCACCGCCGTCTCCATGGTGCCAACCCAAATGCTGCGCTTATTGGACGACGACGCCGCAATCGCTGCACTCCAGTCGTATTCGGCAATTCTTGTCGGCGGCGCGGCGATTCCCGAACGCATTACTGAGGCCGCAAAACGCTACGGCCTGCACCTGCATAGAACCTATGGGATGTCGGAAACCTGCGGCGGGTGCGTATATGACGGCGTCCCGCTTCCCGGCGTTACAGTCGATACGGTCGCCCACAACGGGGTTGACCGGTTGCGTATTACCGGTCCGATGGTCGCCGCCGGATACTTTGCCAACCCCGAACTCACCGCCGCGCATTTTGTCGACGGCGCGTATCTGACCGATGACTACGGGACCGTCACAAACGGCGTCGTTGCAGTGCACGGCCGGTTAGATGATGTCATCAATACCGGCGGGGTGAAGGTGTCAGCGGCTAAGATACAACAGGTACTGCAGCGCTGGGTGCCCGAAGCGTTCGTCACCGGGATTCCGGATGCAGAATGGGGTCACCGGGTGTCCGCCGTCGTCACCGGGGATACTTCCGAAGAGATCCTGGCCGATGCCGTGCGCAGCGCAATGGGTG
Source organism: Enteractinococcus helveticum (assembly GCF_001657475.1). Classification (GTDB taxonomy): domain Bacteria; phylum Actinomycetota; class Actinomycetes; order Actinomycetales; family Micrococcaceae; genus Yaniella; species Yaniella helvetica. The sequence continues at coordinate 58,040 of NZ_LXEY01000022.1, read as the reverse complement.
CACCGGCGGTACCAAAAACGTGGTTGCGACTCGACGCGTTGCCGATGCTAGAAAACGGCAAACCGGACCGCATCACTCTGACGACATGGTTAACAAAGGAATAGCATTGGCTTCTTTTTCCCAGTGGGTGGCAGCCGCCCGCTTACGTACTCTGCCCATGGCCATCGCGCCGGTCGTGGTCGGTTCCGCCGCCGCAGCGCAGCTTGGCTCCTTCCACCTTGGCAAGGCGCTGCTGGCGCTGATCGTGGCCCTGGCCTTGCAGATCGGGGTCAACTACTCCAATGATTATTCAGATGGGATTCGGGGTACCGACGACGACCGTGTCGGCCCGTTTCGCATCACCGGGTCCGGGGCTTCAGCACCTGCCACGGTGCGCAATATGGCCTTTACGTTCTACGGGATCGCCGCCGTGGCCGGGTTGGCACTGACCATCTGGGCCGATGCCTGGTGGCTGATCCTAGTTGGAGTGGCCGCGATCGTGGCCGCCTGGTACTACACGGGCGGTAAGAATCCCTACGGTTATGTGGGGCTGGGCGAAATTTTCGTGTTCATTTTCTTCGGGCTGGTCGCCGTCCTGGGGACCACCTATACTCAAGCCGGGCAGCTGTCCGGTCTGGCCTGGGCGGGGGCGGTCGGCACCGGGTTGGTCTCCACCGCCCTGCTGATGGCCAATAACGTTCGTGATATCCCCACCGACCGGCAGGCCGGCAAACGAACGCTGGCCGTGCGCCTGGGTGATACAAAAGCCCGCTGGTCGTATCCGGTCATGCTGGCAATCGCCGTGGCCGCGCCACTGTTTTTCGTGCGCGAGTACCCGTGGATGTGGCTGATGCTGATCCTGCTGGTCGTGTCGCTGCGCCCGTCGCTGATCATGCTGGAGGCAAAAGAACGCGGTGAGCTGATTCCGGTGCTGAAAATGACCGGATTATTTGGCATCCTCTACGCCGTTTTGTTCACCCTCGGCATTGCGCTGTAGGTCTTGGGCATCGGCAAACCGGCCCTGGGTGTAGGCGTCTTCGGCGTCGGCGTCGTCCACGGCGGTCTTATTGCGTTTGCGCGAATCCAGGGCGCGCATCAGATCTTGGGAGGCGTCCTGGCGCAGTTTTGGGGTAAACAGGTACGTCAGAGCAAACCCGACCACCAGGCCCACCGCCAGTGCGTAAAACACGTTGTCGGTCAGGAATACGGTGACAAAAAAACCGACCCCAAATAACACGAACCGCAGGGCGGTATACATCCAAAATTTCATGTCAGTCTCCATTCTGGCGTCAGTGTGCGTTCTGCCTGCCAAGTTCGTAAGATAGGAAATATGCCACGTTTGCTGATTCCACTGATCCTCGTATCCGTCGGTGTCATGATTTACGCTCTCATCGAGGCGATTTCGACACCGTCCGACCGGGTGCGCATCATGCCCAAGGGCGTGTGGATTGTCGTCATCGTTCTGATTCCACTGGTCGGTGGTGTGCTGTGGCTGTTATTCGGGAACCAAAATTCGTATCTGGCGTCCACCGTACAGGGTTTCAAAAAGACGTCTGGTCCGGCTCGTCCGACACGACCCGATGACGACGACGACTTCCTGCGCTCACTCGACATTCAACGCGCCCAGCAGAAAAAGGCCGAGGAATTGCGCAAGCGTGAAGCAGAACTTCGACGTCGTGAAGAACAGCTCAAGTCCAACAACGATTCGGACACTGATGACGACACGGATTCACCGAACGGTCAGAACCCGGCGTAGGAGTGCAGCGACGGGAAGTACATGTTCACGATCGTGTAGTTGAACACCAGGGCCAAGAACCCGGTGATATTCAACCAGGCTGAACGAGTCCCCGTCCAACCGCGGGTCGCACGCGCGTGCAGGTAACCGGCGTAGATCACCCAAATCACAAACGTCCAGACCTCTTTGGCATCCCAGTTCCAGTAGCGGCCCCAGGCCTGTTCTGCCCAGATGGATCCGGCGATCAGGGTGAAGGTCCACATCACAAAAGCGATCGCGTTGAGTCGGTACGACCAGTTTTCTAACGCCAATGACGACGGCACCAGGCGCATGAATCCGGTGACCGAGTTGTTCTTTTCGGCGCGCTGTTTAATCAGCTGCAGTACCGACATGGCAAAAGTCAGTGAGAAGATTCCGGTAGCAATCACGGCCACCGAGACGTGGGTAATTAACCACCAGGACTGCAGCGCTGGCTGGACGTTGCCCACCGGAGTTGGGAAGCCAATGGTGGCGGCAATCATCATCAGCAGTACAACACCGGAGACGAACGTTCCCACAAAGCGCAGGTCCTTGCGCAACAGGAACACCAGGTAGACGATCGCGATGACCAGGGCACCCGAGGTCATGAACTCATACAGGTTGCCCCACGGCGCGCGCGAGGCGGCGATTGTGCGGGCGACCACGGCAAATGCATGGGCCAGGGTTGCGATGATCATGATCGCCACCCCAATATTGGCCGCCGGGCGCTTAATCGAATCGGTATATTCCATGTCATCGGACACCAACTGGCGGGCCGGCGTGCGCTCGGTGACGCCCGGTCCCCCGGCCCCGACGAGCTCTTTGGCCTTTTCGGTTTGGAGTTCGGCCTCGAGTTTACGGATCGACCGGGACGCGGTGGCCATGTCCCATGAGAAGAACAGGAACGCCACCAGGTAGATCAGTGCGGCAATGAGCATGAACAATTCGCTGTAGGATGCCAGCGTTTCGTTGACGGGTGTCATGAATCCTCCGAAGTGTCTGGCGGGATGACCTGCCAAGTGTTGTCAAATGTTTGACGAAGCTTAATGTTTTCATCGCGCAGCCCAAAGGTCTCCCCGCGGGCTAGTAGACCGTATTCGATCACCGTGTGACCATCCTGTGCAAACGCTTTGACCCAGGCACGACGACGGCGCACATACAGTGAGATGACCAGGGCCACCAGGGCCAGGCTTGCGAAAATTGCGACACCCCATTTGGAGGGGTCGTAGTGCAGGTCTAACCCAATGTAGCGGTCCCACGAGTCGAACGTGATGGTACCCATATTATCGGGCAGCTCGTAGGTGTCGCCAACGCCCAGCGTGATCCCACCGTTGTCATTATTGCGCGAGTTCAACTCGGTCATGGCGTCGGTGTCAAGCACATACACGTTCTGTGGCACACCGGAGTCCAGGCCGATGTCGCCGTAGTACGAGTTCAGAATCAGCTCGGGGTTATAGGCGTCCGGGTCAATGGAGATTGCCACCCCGTCGTCACCGGTGTACGACGTCGGCAAAAATAGTCCCACGAAGCCCAGTTGTTCGGGTCGGGCATCTGGCACCTTGAGTACTACCAGCGAGCTGTTAACGTTGGGATCCTGGATCTGGGCGATGACCGGTCCGGAGTAGGCGACGTCGCCATTGCCATCGGTCACGGTGATATTTGGCGCGTACCCGTTACCTACCAAGAAGATGCGTACCCCGTTGATGGTCAGTGGGTCGTTGACCTTGATCTCATCGGCGTAGGTTTCGGCCCCTGGTGCCGGGGTCACCTGCATGGCGGCGGTGTAATCCAGTGCCTGTCCGTAGTGCGATTCAGATTCGCGATCAAATATGACGTCGAAGTTTTCAAGTGAAATGGAAAACGGGTGCAGGCGTTCTTCAGAAAACGCGGTGCCGGGTGTAAAGGAGTCGTAGGAGACCAGGTTGTTGGTAAACCCTTCACCTTCGACAATGATCTTCTGGCCTTCGTATTTATACAGGCCGCCGATCCCCATGAACACGATGACGCCGAGTAAGCCAAAGTGGAATAAAATGTTGCCAATTTCGCGGGTGTAGCCGCGTTCGGCACCCACGGAGCCATCGCGCAATTCGGTACGATAGCCGGCTTTTTTCAAAATCTTTTCGGCATCCACCAGCGCTTCGTCCGGGGTGGGACCGTTGGTCTCTAATACCAGCTGGCCGTATTCGGGCAACCGTTTCAGGTTGCGCGGGGTGCGGGCAGGTGGTTGGCGCAGGGTTTTGAGGTGTTGGCGTCCGCGCGGCCACAAACAGCCCACCAACGAGACCATCAGCAGCAGATAGATTGCCGAGAACCACGGGGAAGAATACACATCAAACATCCCCAGAGCATCCATAATGGGCCCCAGGGTTGGGTTATCTTCGATCCAGGTTTCAACGACGTCGGCACCGGCGCGGCGCTGCGGGAACAGCGACCCGGGCACGGCAGCTACTGCCAGCAGTAACAGCAGCATCAGCGCGGTGCGCATGCTGGTCAGCTGGTTCCAAATGAATCGCAGGGTGCCGCGGAACCCTAGCGATGGCAGCGTGGGTTGTTGGGTACTCAAATTGGTAATGTCACCTCGTTGGCGAACCAGCCTTGCAGCTGATTGACCCAGTCAGTCCACAGCCCGGTCGCCATGGCTAGTCCGAGCAGAATCAGCAGCACCCCACCGGCACGCATAATAAATAAGCGGTGTTTGCGGAAAAACGCCAACCGTTTCATCCCGCGTGAGAATCCTAAGGCCAGCAGAATGAACGGTAGGCCTAGGCCCAGCGAGTACACCACGGCCAGCACGCCACCGCGCCACAGGTTATCGGTCCCCGCGCTGGACATGGCGATGACTGCGGCCATAGTTGGGCCGATGCATGGCGCCCAGCCCAGTCCAAAAATCATCCCCAGCAGCGGGGCACCCCATAGTCCTGCGTTGGGTTGGTATTGAATTTTGCGGTCGCGCTGGAAAAATGACAGCCCGCCCATGAACACAATGCCCATAATTATGACGACGACGCCCAGCACCTGGGTGAGCCATTGGCCGTCACCTTTGAGCCAAATAAATACCCGACTCAGCAATAATCCGGCGGTTACGAATACGGCGGTGAAGCCCAGCACAAACAGGGTGGTGCCGGTGAGCATTCGGCCGCGTTTGGTGTCTTCAACACTGGCACCGGACAGTCCTGAAACGTAGCCGAGATATCCGGGTGCTAGCGGGAGCACGCACGGAGACAGAAATGAGACGAGCCCGGCGAGAGCGGCCACTGGCATGGCAAGCCACATGGACCCGTCGAGCGCTATCTCGGCGAAGGGGTTATTCATTCATCCACCACACCGGTCAGCAGTGATTTCAACGTGGAATGTTCCACGGCACCCAGAACGCGGGCGGCTACGCGGCCTTCTTCATCCAGAATCAGCGTGGTTGGAACGGCCTGTGGTGGCACGTAGTCGGCGAAGTCGAGCAGGATTTTGCCGTCACGACCTTCAATTGAGGGGTATTCGATGTTGAAGTTGCGTTCAAAAGCTGCGGCCGTTTCGGCGGCGTCGCGCACGTTGACACCGACGAAGCTAACGTCGTCACCGAATTCTTGGCTCAGATTGGCCAAGTCGGGGGCTTCTACACGGCAGGGAGCACATGAGGCGTACCAGAAGTTCACCAAGGCCGGACCCTCGAGGGTCTCGGTGGAGATGGTGTCGCCGTCGAATGTTTGACCGGAAAATTCTACGCTTTCGCCGCGGTCATCAACGGCCAGTTCCATGACGGAGCCATCGCCGGCGATGTAGTTTTTGCCACCGGAGTTGCCTGCCTGGGCGGCCAGCGGGTCATCCGATGCACACGCCGTTAGCAAAGCCGACCCGGCGATGGCTAGGCCGATCAGTGCGCGTGACGTCTTATTGCTCACAAGTTCTCCCTTTCCAATACCGCGCTAGAGTCTAATTCCGGTTACTGAGTAGTTCCTGAGTGTTTAGGCGCCTGGTAAAGCAGCGGCTTGTTTACTCAGGTGTTCAACCGGTTCGGTGTAGTGCACGGTTGGAATGCGTTGTCCAGGTGCGAATTCAAAACTTGTAACCGATGCCAACGAGCACTCACGACGGCGCGGATCGTGTGCCAGGACCTTGCCCTCGGCCGAGAGTCGAGTCACCCAAATGGGCAGCTGGTGAGACACCACAATTGCGCAAGAGCCTGGCCCGTACGTCGTCATGAGTTCATCGCGCAGATCTTGGATTGCCCCAGCCATGCGGGCTGCTTGCTGGGCATACGGTTCACCCCACGACGGGCGCATGGGGTTGATAACCAGCGGCCACAGTTTCGGGCTGCGCAAACGACGGCGCATGTCGGAGAGGCCTTCAAATTTATTTTCTGCTTCAAGGACACGGGTTTCCAGGCGCACGTCGAGGTCAAATTTTTTGGCCAGCGGGGCGATGGTTTCTTGAGCGCGCTGCAGCGGTGATGAGACCAGGATGGCCGGTGTCTGGCTCCAACCGTCGGCAAGTTCTTGGGCCATCTGCTGACCGAGTTCTGAGAGTCCGAACCCAGCAAGACGACCGTAGAGCACCTTGTCAGGATTAAATACTTCGCCGTGGCGAACCAGATGCACGCTAACTGTCATACCGCTTATTTTTGCATAGAGTTCACCGACCCTTTGGCCGAAGGTCCTCTAGCACAGGGTGCTTAAGCTACCGGGTAAGAATTTTGCTCCAGCAGGTGGCTTCTTGGGGCCTGACGAGTCGTTAGGATGGAGACAAGAAATTATTGAAAGGCTTGTGATGAACGACAAACAGCCCAAAAAGCAGCCAGACTATGGCGTGCGGTTGACCGGTGATGAGCTGACCGCACACCAGCAGAAATTCCAGTCGCAGTCGCCGGGTGCTCAAAATCCCTCCGAGTATGGTCCTCAGGGACAGCCGCAGCCCGGGGCATCAGAATACGGACCGCAGGGTGGTGCTCAACCGCCAGCCAGCGGCCAATATCCTGGGTATCAGGCTCCTGGACCGCAGCAGCCCGGATATCAACAACCAGGCTATGGCCAACCCGGTTTTCAACAGCCTGGCGCCCCATATGGTCAGCCTTTGGGTGGACCACAGCTCCACCCGGATATGGCCAAAGAACCGGCCCGAGCAAAGTCCGTCAACACCTCATTTTGGTCTATCCTCGTTGCCGGGGTCGCGTATCTGTTATCCATTTTGGTTACGGTTCCGTTGCCCAACCGTGGCTACAGTGATGACGACATTGCCCTATTGGAAAGTGTCCTTGGCCCGATGCTGTCCGAGGCGCCATTTCAAAGTGTCGAGGCGTACCTGAATTCCCCGATGATGAGCGCGGCGATGATTGGCCAAGCGGTCATCGTTTTGATCATGTATGTCCTGGTGGCACTGGGAATCCGGCACGGTTGGCGCTCAGCGCGCATCATCGGCACCATCTTTGCGGTGCTGTCGCTGTTGAGTCTCAGCTTTGTCACACCATTATCTGGAGCGTTCTCTGCTCTGGCTGTTGTGCTGGGCATTGTGGGGATCGTCTTTGCGTGGCTCCCCTCATCCACCGAGTACTTCCGTCGTAAGGCCTGGCAGAAAGCCGCAAAGCGCGCCTACCCTGATGCCCCATCGCGATGAAACGCTAAAATCTGCAGTTCTGCGGATAGGTCTACTGTTTGTACCTTGACATGATCCGGAACCTGGAGTCTGCGGGGCGCAAAATTCAGGATCCCGGTAATCCCGGCCTCGACCAGGATGTCGGCAACCTCTTGAGCGACATCACCCGGCACCGCCACGATGGCTAGTTCCATATCGTGGTCGGTGCCGATGTCGTGAATATCCAAAATCGTGTACCCGTTGATGGTCGTGCCAATCTTGGCCGGATCGCTATCGGCCACCGCGGTAATGTGCATGCCGCGGTCTCCAAAGCCCTCATAGGACATCAGTGCGGTACCCAGATTACCGGCGCCGACTAATAGCACGCGCCGGCCGCTGGTCACCCCAAGGATGCGAGCGATCGTGTAGCGCAGCGCGTCCACCGAGTAGCCAAGCCCTGCTCGACCGCTGTGGCCCAGGGCGGCGACGTCCTTACGGGTCAGGGCATCCGAGCAGCCCAGGGCTTTGGCAAGCTTCGCAGAGGTTACATATGCAATACCCGCTGCTCGCAGGGCATCCAGATAGTGTAAGTATTGCGGCAGTCGAGACAGTGTTCGAGTCGACAGTTTCTTGGCCTGGGGCTGATCGGTCATGATTCCAGTCCGGCTTCAATCATCAATCGCAGACGTGCCGGGTCGATCACCCAAAAGTCGCGTTGTTTGTCGTTAATGAACAGCACCGGAATTTCTTCGGCAAATTGTTCAGCCAGTTCGGGGTGGTCGGTGGTGGAGATCTCTTGCCAACCGATGTTGTATTCGGACGTGATCTCGTCCATGGTCTGCTTGGCGGCAGCGCACAAGTGACATTCCGGCTTGGTCAGCAGTTTCAGGTCCACTGAAGGCTTCTTTCGTTGTGCTAAACACAAAGCCGCCTGCAAGAGGCGGCTGTATGTGGTGAAAAATTCTTGTGGGCTATTCGTCGGTACCGGTGGCCGCATCCGTATCGGAAACTATGGCTTGCACCGCTTCTTGCGGCACACGGTAGGAACGTCCAAACCGCACAGCCGGCAGGTCACCAGCGTGAATCATCCGATATACGGTCATACGTGATACACGCATCATGTCGGCAACTTCAGTGACCGTCATGAATTTGGCATTTGCGAAATTCTCCGCCACGGTTAATACTCCTTTAACGTTCCCTCAAGGACGGGGTTTTAGCCTGAGGGGAAGTTCAAAGTGAAGGCGGCAACCACCATTAGACATTAATAATAGCTTACAGATTGGATTGCAAGCGTTCATTAGTCGAACCACGGATCCAATCCATGAAATGGAAACACCGCCTTACGGGTCGCCATAATCGATTGATCGGTCGCATCCGCGGGATCATATCCGACCTCCCAGGAACGCCACCACACGTCAGCATCATCTGACATGGTTGTCACGACATCATCAATATTTTCGATGCCAAGCTCTTGGGCGGCCAACTCGCGCCATTCCTGCGGAATTTCTGTGCGCGGCGAAATCGGCGTGTCGGCAGCAATCGCCACCAGGTGCGCCCAGGCTCGCGGCACAACCTTCATCGGGCTATACCCTCCCCCGCCCAGCGCTAACCATTTGCCCCCAGCAAAATCTTCGGCCCAGTCACAAGCATCCAGCATCAGCTGGCGCTGTCCGTCGACCGAAAGATTCAAGTCAGCAAGTGGGTCATGACGGTGGCCATCGGCACCGTGTTGCGTCACCAGCACCTGGGGTTGAAATGCACGCAGTAATTGTGGGACGACGGCGTGAGCTGCTCGCAAGAACCCGGCGTCTGAAACCGAGGCGGGCACTGCGACGTTGACGGCCGTCCCTTCTGCTGCGGTGCCACCAATGTCTTTGGCAAAGCCGGTTCCGGGGAACAACAGCAGGCCAGTTTCGTGAATGGATATGGTGAGCACGCGCGGATCATTCCAGAAGGCTTGTTCAACGCCGTCACCGTGGTGGGCGTCGAGGTCGACGTAGGCGATCCGTTCGGCGCCTTGGTCTAGCATCCACTGAATGGCCAGTGCGGCGTCGTTATAAATACAAAATCCGGAGGCAGCAGACCGCTGCGCGTGGTGCATGCCGCCGGCAAAGTTTACGGCGCGATCGACCTCGTTATTCCAGATGGCTTTAGCTGCGATCAGGGTGCCACCGGCGATGCGTGCCGATGAGGCGTGCAGATCAGCAAAGACCGGACAGTCCTCGGTGCCCAATCCGATGGCTTCATATACCCGGGCAAGATTGCCATTGGTTGCCGCATCGGGGGCTTCGGCGTCACGAGATGCGGCTTTGACCTGGGCGATGTACTCGATCGAATGCACGGTGGCCAGTTCAGCGTCGGTGGCCACTGGCGGTTTCAGCTGAACCAGGCGTGTCCGGTCTAAGACCCCAAGGGCTTTGGCTAAGCGGTGCGTGAGTTTGAGGCGCACCGGATTCATCGGGTGGGTATCCGAGAAGCGATAATTCAAAAACGCGTCGTCCCACACCAGAGCACTACGGAGTCCAGCTGTGTTTTCCATCACCAACTAGCGTAGGTTGTTGGGTTGTCAAAGGGGTCTAAACCAAGGATTGTGAAGCGGTGCGGCCCCGACACATGGCCCCAAGACTGGTGATCAGGGGCTTTTGCGAGGAAGATGTAACCAGTGAAACAGTCTCGTTACTCCCCCGGTGCTCGACTGCACCGCCAGACCAGCGGCGCGGTGCGATTCTCGCGTACCTTTACCATGGTCTTCGCTGGCCACCCGGCTCGGGCGGCCGTGTCCGCTTTTGTGCTTGTGATCAGTGTGTTCACGGCACTGTTGGCGCTGCCGTGGGCTTCGGCCGATCGCCACCCGATGTCGTTGGTCGATGCGGCGGTCACGGCCACCTCGGCGGTGACCGTGACCGGGCTGACCTCACAGGATCCGGAATTTTATTCCTTTGCTGGCCAGGTCGTGATCCTTGCGGCCATCCAAACCGGCGGGTTGGGGATCGTCACGCTGGGCGCCTGGTTGACGCTGGTGGTCTCGCGACGGTTGAGCCTACGCACCCGGTTGTTATCGACCGAATCCCTGGGTGTGTCAAAACTGGGTGAAGTCCCGGCCCTGCTGTTGACCGTTTTCGTGGTGACCTTATCGATTGAAGCGCTGCTGACGCTGGTGATGCTCCCGGTGTTTGTGGAGTCACTTGGGATTGGTGAGGGGATCTTTCACGCCGTGTTTTATTCGGTCTCGGCGTTTTCGAATGCCGGATTTGTCCTGGATACCACCAGCCTGACACACCCACTGATCATGACAACGATTAACGTTGGTGTCTTTGCTGGCGCGCTGGGCTTTCCGGTGGTGTACATGCTCTACCGGATGGTGTTTCACAAAGCTCGAATGAATCTGCACACCCGGCTTACCTTGGAAATGACGGCCATCCTGCTGTTTGGTGGTGCCGTGGTACTGGCGATCTTTGAGTGGAATAACCCTGCGACCCTGGGACCGATGGGTACGGTCGATAAACTACATAACGCAATCTTTGCCTCGGGCATGACACGGTCGGGTGGATTCAATACCTACGAGGTGACCGCCCAAACAGATCAGACCCTGCTGGTGACCAACGTGTTGATGTTTATCGGCGGCGGTTCCGGCTCAACGGCCGGTGGCATCAAGGTCACCACACTGGCCGTGTTGCTGTTGGCGATCGTAACCGAGATTCGCGGTGACGAGCACATCCGCGTACACCGGCGGGAGCTGCCGGTGAGCATCATCCGGGTGGCGGTGGCCGTGCTGATGGCCGGGGCCGTCGTCGTATTGACCGCCGTGGTGCTGTTGACCTGGGTGACCGGAGCCGATTTAGAAACCACACTGTTTGAGGTGCTCTCAGCCTTTGGCACCGTGGGACTTTCTACCGGGTTGACGGCGAGTGCGCCCGATGCCGGCAAGTGGATTTTGATCGCGGTGATGTTCATTGGACGCGTGGGCACCATTACTTTTGCCACGGGTTTGACGATCCGTCAACAAAAGACGTTATACCGTTTCCCAACAGAAAGGCCGATCATTGGCTAGACCATTAGATTCTCCAGTATTAGTGATCGGGCTGGGCCGCTTTGGTTCGGCCCTGGCTCGCGAGTTGACCGAGTTGGGACGAGAAATCATGGCACTGGAGCAGGATCGGAACATTGTCCAGCACTTCGCGGATGCCTTTACCACCATTGTGCAGGCCGATGCCACTGACATCACGGCGCTGGAGCAGGTGGGCGCGGATCAGTTTGAGACCGCCGTCGTCGGCATTGGTACGTCGGTGGAAAATTCGGTGCTGACCGTGGCGAATCTGGTGGATTTGGGCATCACGAATATTTGGGCCAAGGCGATTACGCGCTCGCACGGTGAAATCTTGGAGCGCATTGGCGCGAATCATGTGATTTATCCGGAACAAGAAGCTGGTGAGCGCACCGCGCATCTGCTCAGTGGCACGATGCGGAACTTCACGGAGTTCTCACCCGATTATGCCCTGGCGATTATCTCGGTGCCGCCGGTACTGGCGAATCGGTCGGTGCGTGAATTACGGTTGAAAGAGCGCTACGGGGTGACCCTCGTGGCCTATGAGGCCGATGCGGAGTTCCAAAATATTTCCATGGACACCAAACTCCCGGAAGGTACCAATATGCTCGTGGCGGGTCCGACAGATCGGGTCGATGACTTCGCCAAGCGGATTTAGCACCCACGGAAGGCGAAACGTTTTATGGTGACTGCCAATGTGATTGGCTCGGGCCCCAATGGATTAGCGGCAGCGGTGACGCTGGCCAAGGCGGGGGTTGAAGTCACCATCTATGAGCGTAACGCGATCCCGGGTGGTGGCGCTCGTTCGGTTGAGGCCACGCTGCCGGGCCTAATGCATGACCATTGCGCCGGATTTCACCCGCTGTCGGTCAATAACGCATTTATGGTGGACGCGCAGTTGGATACCTTCGGTTTGGAATGGGCGCTGCCAGAGATTCAGTATGCCCACCCGCTGGACTATGGGCGCGGGGCGGCTGCCCATCGTTCGATTCAACACACCGTGCAACAGCTGGGTGATCCGGCCTGGCAGGTGCTATTTGGTCCCCTGGCCCGGCATTTTGCCAAACTGTCTGCCGACGTGGTCCACCCCATGCTGCAATTACCGCAGTCACCCATTGGATTTGCGCGCTTTGGCATGCGAGCAGGACTGCCGGCCAATGTGTTAGCCAAAGCCTTTAGGACCGATGAGGCTCAGGCATTATTTGCGGGGGTTGCCGCCCACGCGTTTCGACCATTGCACACGCTGGGATCTTCGGCCATTGGAGCGACCCTGTTAGCAGCAGCACACGCGGTGGGTTGGCCGGTGGCCAAAGGTGGTTCGCAGGCGATTGTTGATGCGATGCTCAAGGCGTTAGACCACTATGGTGCCACGGTGGTTACCGATGCCCATATCAGTTCGGTAGCCGATATTCCGACCGCAGATATTGTCATGCTCAATACGGGTCCGGCGGCAGCCGCAGACATCCTCGGGTCGGCCGTGCCGGATCGTGTGGCATCTGGGTTGCGACGCTACCGGTACGGGTCGGCAGCGGCCCCGGTGAGCTTGGCGGTGGAGGGTGGTATCCCGTGGCTATATGAACCGGCACGTCGAGCTGGCACGGTACACGTGGGCGGATCGTTTGCGGAGATCGCCGTCGTCGAGGCACAGATTGCCAAGGGCAAGATGCCGCGCAATCCGTTTGTGCTGGTGGGTCAGCAATCGGTGGCCGATCCAGGTCGGGCGCACAATAATATTCACCCGGTTGATGCGTATGCGCACGTTCCCGCGGGGTATCCGCACGATGCCACGGAGCTGATTATCCGCCAGCTGGAGCGTTTCGCGCCCGGCGTGCGCGAGCGGATTGTGGCGCGCAGTTCGCGCACCACCGCAGACCTTGAGGCAGATAACCCCAACTTTGTGGGTGGGGATATCGTTTCGGGTGCCAATTCCATGGACCAGCTGTTGTTCCGTCCGCGCCCGGCACTCAACCCGTACCGGTTGGGTCCGGCGCGAGCCTATCTGTGTTCTGCGGCCACGCCCCCTGGCGCCGGGGTTCACGGGATGGCTGGCTATAACGCGGCCCGCAGCGCGCTGGAGGATCTAGAACGCTAAGCGCCGAGTTCTTCGGAGCGAGTGACGTTGGCCTGCAGTGCCTTGATGATCAGGTCATTGAATCCGTTGGCGTCCATCGAATTTAGCGCGGCTTGTGTGGTGCCGCCTTCGGTAGCAATCGAGTCTTCTAGGGCGCTGGGATCGGCGTCGTGGTGATCCAACATCGCCCCGGCGCCAACCACCGTTAGACGGGCCAGTTCTTGGGCAACCTGCTCTTCCAGCCCCAGTTCCACACCGGCTGCAGCAAGTGCGTTGACGAATCGGAAGACGTATCCCGGTCCGGAACCGGCCATCGCGCCTAATGCATTGAGTTGGTTTTCGGACAGTTGGAACACGGTACCCGATGCGGCGAAGAGTTGTTCAACCTGGGTGACTTGGGCATCGGTGACGGTGGCCCCGCGTGCCAGGCCCACCACACCTTTGCCCACGGTCAGTGCAACGTTGGGCATGGTGCGCACCACGGGCTGGCCTTCGGGCAACACCGAGGTGAGGGTGGCCAGCGTGGTGCCGGCGGCAACAGAAACCACCACGGTGTCGGGACGCAGCGCATCGGCCAACGCCTGTGCGGTCTCCGCAATGTGGAACGGTTTGACTCCCAGCACCACGATGTCGGCATCAGCCACCGCCTGGGCATTGGTTCCCGGGTTGTTTTCTTCGGCAGTCACCGAGATGCCAAATTCCTCGCGCCGGGTGGCCGCGGAGGCTTCCGAATGCGTGGTGGCAATAAGGTTTTCTGGGTCGTAGCCATCGGCTAACAGGCCGGCGACGATCGCAGAGTTGAGATGCCCTAAACCAATAAAGCTGATGCGCACTAGTGTTGTTCTCCTTGGGTTGCTGGGTTGCGTGCCAGATGTTTGCGGGTAAAAGCCAGTGCTTCGGCCAGCATTTCTTCGCGGTGGCCCGGATATTTTTGGCCGCGCGTGGATACCTCGATACACACGGCGCCATCGTAGTCACTTTCGGCCAGATAGTGCAGCGATTCCACCACGCGTTGGTTGCCATGGCCGGGCAGCAGGTGTTCATCTGCGGGTGAGCCGGCCCCATCGGTGAGGTGGACGTGTGCTAGTCGCGAGCCAAGCAGTTTGATGGCGCGTAGTGAGTCCATTTTGGCGGTTGCGGCGTGCGAAAAATCCCAGGTGACATGGTCGTAGTCCTGTGGGATGGGATCATAGTGGGGCAGATACATTTTAATTTCTTGGCCGCTGACCCGCCACGGGTACATGTTTTCCACCGCAATGGTCACTCCGGTGGCTTCCATGATGTCGCGAATGCCATCGGCAAAATCGGTGGCATAGGAACCCTGCCAGCGAAAGGGTGGATGCACGACGACGATTTCAGCCCCCAGTTCGCGTGCCTGGTCGGCTGCGCGGGCAACTTTGGTCCACGCGGAGCCCCAGACCTGTTGCGTAAAGAGCAGGGTTGGGGCGTGGATCGAATGGATGGGCATCGAGTGCCGCTGGGCCAGGTCATCAAGTTTGGTGGGGTCATGGGTCCACCGGTTCTGGGTGATCATGACTTCAACGCCGTCATAGCCGAGGTCTTCGGCCATCGCAAAGACGTGTTGGGGTGGTAGAGAAAAGATCGACGATGACGACAGTGTCACCGGGATTTCTGGTCTAGCCACCTGTTACTCCTAGTGAGAATCCGGGCCGTTGGTCATCCGAGGTCAAGTCTACGCCCTCAACCCAGACGCTGTCCTTGGTCTCTGCCACGCGGCCTTGCACACGTAGGGCATCCAAGCGTCCCAGGATCAGGCCCTCGCGTAGCGCCCACGGGCAGATGCTGAGCTTTTTGACTTTAAATATTTTCATGGCAGCCTGGGCTACCATGCCACCGGCTAATACCTGGCGGGCACGAATGTCGGATACCCCGGGCAGCTGGGCTCGCTGGGCTTCGGTCATCAGCGCCATGGTCTGGTTCCACATCAGCAGGTCTTTGGCTCGCAGCCTGCGCGGCACAAAGAGCCCGTCAGTCGACGGCGCAGCGCCTGCGACTCGAGCCAGCGAGCGGAAGGTCTTCGATGTCCCGGTGACTACCGTATTCTCCGGGAGTTTTTTCGGAAACATTTTCCGGTATTTCTTTAACACCGAATAAATGTAGTCGTCTAAGGTTTCGACCTGCTGTGCTGAGGGTGGATCGGGGTCCGGGAAGAATTCTCGGGTCAGCCGCTGGGCACCCAGCGGCACCGATACCGCGGTAGTCGGCAGCTCATCGGTGCCAAAGGACATTTCAAATGAGCCGCCACCGATATCAAAGTTCAGCAGGTTTTCCACGTGCCAACCGTGCCAGCGTCGCACCGCGAAATAGGTCATCGCTGCTTCCTGGTCACCCGACAGCACGGTGAGATGCACACTGGTTTCTTCGGTAATGCGTTCCAGTACCTCGGGTCCATTGGCCGCATCACGGATGGCCGAGGTACAAAAACTGATCATGTCGGCGGCACCGTTGGCCTTGGCGAAGGCCACGGCACCGTTAATAAACTCGATTAGGCTGTGCTGACCTTCTTCGGTAATGGCACCGTCGTCATCAAGGTGCTGGATTAGCGACATCGGACGTTTGTGGTCGGCGTAGGCGGTTGGGCGCGCGCCGGGAAACGCATCCACCAATAACAGGTGGACGGTATTTGAGCCGATGTCCAGAACTCCCAGACGCATGGTTGTGCTACTTCTTCTTCGCTCGTTTAACGGGGCCTTTAGCCCGTTTTTCGGCGAGCAGTTCGAAGGCCTGGCCCTCGGTGATCTGCTCTGGGGCGGTACCGCGTGGCACGGTCACGTTGGTGGTGCCGTCGGTGATATAGGGGCCAAATCGGCCTTCTTTGATCACGACTTTCTTGCCAGACGACGGGTCATTGCCAAATTCGGCAATCGGCGGTTTGGCCTGGCCCCGGCCACGGCGCTGTTTTGGTTGCGAGTAGATTTCTTCGGCTTGTTCAAGCGTGATGGTAAATAGCTGCTCTTCGGATTCCAGTGATCGCGAATCCGAACCCTTGCGCAAATACGGACCGAAGCGGCCGTTTTGTGCGGTGATTTCTTCGCCGTCGGCGGCCACCCCCAGACTCCGCGGTAACGACAGGATCTTCAGCGCGTCGTCCAAGGTCATGGTTGCAATCTCCATGCCCTTGAGTAGGGACCCAGTTTTGGGTTTGGGCTTCTTCGGGGCCTTTTTGGGTTTCTTCCGCCCGTTTTTGTAATACTCATCGGGTTGGGCGTCTTTATATGCCTGGATTTCTTCTTCGGTGAAGTCCCGAACGTTTTGAGTGACGTAGGGTCCATAGCGGCCATCTTTGGCAACGATTTCATAGCCGGTTTCCGGATCAGTGCCCAGGAGGCGTTCAGATGGCCCGGCGGTTTCAATCATTTCGACGGCGAGGGCTGCCGTGAGCTCATCCGGTGCCATTTCTTCGGGCACATTGGCGCGCTTGGGGTCATCGCCCTCTTGCGCTTCAGCGCCTAGGGCCTGTTCCAGGTACGGCCCGTAGCGTCCTACCCGCAGGGTGATGCCCTCGGCAACCGGAATCGAGTTGATGGCCCGAGCGTCAATATCGCCCAGGTTTTCCACGGTGTGTTTCAGGCCCTGAGCCGATTCAGCCTGGCCAAAGTAGAAGCCTTCCAACCAGTCGCGCCGATCCATCTGGCCGGCGGCAATCTGGTCGAGGTCATCTTCCATGCGGGCGGTGAATTCGTAGTCCACGTAGCGGGCGAAATGTTCTTCCAGCAACCGGATCACCGAAAACGCAATCCAGGACGGTACCAGTGCCGAGCCGCGTTTACGCACGTAGCCGCGGTCCAGGATCGTGGAGATGGTCGGTGCATATGTTGATGGGCGCCCGATTTCGCGTTTTTCTAATTCGGCGACCAATGACGCTTCGGTGTAGCGAGCCGGTGGCGTGGTTTCGTGGCCTTCGGCTTCAAGATCACGGGCCTCCAGGATCTGGCCTTCACCCATATCGGGCAGGCGGGCGTCGTCGCGCTCTTGTTTTTCACCCGGCACGGATTTCTGATCCGACTCATAGGCCTTCATGAACCCGGGCACGGTAATGACGGTACCCGAGGCCGAGAACTCGGCAACCCGCGGGGTGGTTTCGGCCGAGGTGCCCGCAATTTTCACGGTGGCGGTGTACCCGGTGGCGTCAATCATCTGCGAGGCCACGGTGCGTTTCCAAATCAGCTCATAGAGCCGGTACTCGTCGGCGGTCAGCGAGTTTTTGACTTTTGACGGCGTCCGGAAGTAGTCACCGGACGGGCGGATCGCTTCGTGAGCTTCCTGCGCGGAAGCATTCTTGGAGGCGTAGTAGCGCGGTGTATCCGGCACCATGTCGCCGCCATAGAGTTCGGTGGCCTGCTTCCGGGCCGCCGAAATCGCCTGGGACGACAAGACGACCGAGTCGGTACGCATGTACGTAATATACCCGTTTTCATACAGCCGCTGGGCCACCTGCATGGTCACCCGCGAAGTGAACCGTAGACGACGCGAAGCTTCCTGCTGCAGGGTCGAGGTGGTAAACGGTGCTGCCGGACGACGACGATATGGCTTGTCCTCAAGCGAGGTGATCGCAAATTCGGTGTCGGCCAGCCCAGTGGCCAGCGACTGGGCGGAACTCTGATCCAGGTGAACAACTTCGGCCTTGGATTTCAACTGTCCTTCGTCGTCAAAATCCCGACCGGTGGCCACGCGAACGTCATCGACGGCCGAAAGCTTAGCGTTGAACGATTCTTCGGCGTCGGTCACAAAATCTGCGGTCAGGTCCCAGTAAGACGCCGGGACAAAGGCCATGCGTTCGCGTTCGCGTTCCACAACCAGGCGGGTGGCCACGGACTGGACACGACCAGCCGATAAGCCGGGGCCGACTTTGCGCCACAGCACCGGGGAGATTTCATAACCGTAGAGCCGGTCGAGGATGCGGCGGGTTTCCTGGGCATCCACCAGATCGGTGTCGAGTTCGCGGATATTCTCCAGGGCGCGCTGGATGCCCTCTTCGGTGATTTCAGTAAACGCCATGCGGTAGACCGGGACTTTAGGTTTCAGCACCTCAAGCAGGTGCCAGGCAATCGCCTCGCCTTCCCGGTCAGCATCTGTTGCCAGGTAGAGTTCGTCGGCGGTCTTGAGCGCTTTGCGAAGTTCTGCGACCTTCTTTTTCTTATCGTCTGCAACCACATAATAGGGTTCGAAGCCGTCTTCGGTGTCTACTGCGAATTTGCCGTAGGGGCCCTTTTTCATGTCGGTGGGCAGATCAGATGGGCGAGGCAGGTCGCGAATGTGACCTACAGAGGAATCAACAATCCAGCCCTCACCAAGAAATTTGGCGATGGATCGGCTTTTGGCCGGGGATTCCACGATAACCAATTTGGTGGTATCACCATTGGTCGTTGCAGAACTTTTTGCGCTCACGTGGCTCCTTTTCACTACAGCTTCTTCAACACTAATCTAACCCGTTGGGCTGCCATGCTCGAATACTTCCAGAAATCCGTCAACGTATAACGCGGTGATTTCGTCTTGCAGCGCAGCCGTTTGGGTGTCGTCTAGTTCCAGTAATCCTGCCACAGCTGCGGTCAGTTGGCCGGCCGTCAGTTCGCCGTCGCACGCGCCCAACACGGCAGCAGTTGCGGTGTCGAGTCGGATGTGTCGGCCGAAACCTGCCCCAGATTTGGCCATCAGAACCTCGGGGTGATCGGCCCCGAAACGCTGATATTGCTCATAGGTTACCCAATCTGGAACCACCAGGTGTGTGTCCGCCAGCGTCCAGCGGGGTGTTTCGGTCTGCACGGCGTCGTGACGGGTCACCGATGTGGACCAGGCGCGTGCCACGGGTTGATGAACCGTTGCCGTGAGATATTCAAACCGGTGTAATGGTGGAGTGTTGGCGCGTTTTCGTAACCACACCCAGCCAAAGCCAATTTGGGTGACGCCGCGTGCGGTGAAATCGGCCAGATATGCGGCATAGGACTGCGCATAAGCCTGCGGGTCAAGGTTTTCCGAAGAGTCGCGCAACCAGATCTCGGCATACTGTGCCGGATCCGAGCTGGAGCGTTGGATCGCCCAAATGTCCATGGCCTCGGACGGCCAGGTAGCCAGGCGGGCATGCCAGTCACCCTCGCCGAACATTTCCCAGTTGGCCAGCATCACGGCCTGACCGCCATCGGCCAGCACGGTGTCAATGGATGCAATGAGTTCTTTGACCAACCGGTCACCGGTGTGTCCGGTTTCGCGGTACGTGTGGGTGGTGGTCGATGACACCGGTGCGATCACAAACGGCGGATTGGTAACAACCAGTTCAAAGTACTGGCCGGCAACCGGTTCCAACATGTTGCCTGCCACCACGGTGACCCGGTCGTGGAGATCATGCGGGTCGACGTCGAGCACCGCGGCGTTGAGCAGGATGTTAAAGACGGCAAAATCTAGGGCGCGCTGGGAGATGTCGGTGATGGTCACGTGCCGGGCGTGGGTCAGCAGGTGCAGGGCCTGGATCCCACATCCGGTGCCGACATCAAGTGCTGTATTGACTTCGTGGCGCGGTGTGATTTCAGCCAGGGTCATCGACGCTTTGCCGACACCCAAAATGTGTTCGGCAGGCAACGGGTGGCCCAGTTGCAGCGCGGTTTGATCTGAGGCCACCCACATGTTCCCGGGATGATCGGTGGCATAAGCCGACAGATCCACGGTGGCAACGACGTCGTCGTCACTGGTAAACCGCACAATATTTAAGGCCAGCGCCCCGTCGAGACCTAGTGTGGCAAATAGCTGCTCGGCCTGCGGTGTACTGATGGGATCGGCCAGCATGAAACAACTGATCAACCCGGCCAGGCGATTACCCTGCGCCAGCGGTTCGACCAGTGCTTGGCGTGCGGGAATGACCTGTTCGCGATCCAAGGCGGCAGCCGCGGTGTGCCCTAGCAGTTGGGCAACGTTGGCTGTGGAGTATCCGGCCGAGGTCAGATCTTGGGCCAGGGCCGCAATGGCGGCAACATTGGCAACCGGTGCAGGGTGCATTACTGGTTCACCGTCACCTTGGTTGCACAGGTTTCGCACACGCGATCGGTGTGTGATTCGTGGCAGTCATCGCAGATCACTGCCAGAGTTTTACAGCCTGGATCGGTGCAGTTTCGTAACTGGGCGGTCGGGGTGTTACACAACTGACATGAGCCGATGACTTTGGGAGTATCCGAGAAGTTCAGTGTCATCCGGTCATCGAATACATACAGTGAGCCTTCCCAGAGTCCGTCGTCGCCGAAGGCTTCTCCATAACGGACAATGCCGCCGTCAATTTGGTACAGCTCTTGGAAACCTCGGTTGGCCATCAGCACGGTCAACACTTCGCAGCGGATGCCGCCGGTGCAATAGGTAATGACCGGCTGGTCTCTGAGGTGATCGTATTTACCGGATTCTAATTCGGCGATGAAGTCACGCGTGGTCGTGACATCCGGGACGACGGCGTCCTTGAACTTGCCGATTTCGGCTTCGAATTTATTGCGCCCGTCAAAGAAGGTGACCGGACGGCCTTCGGCCTCTTTGGCCGCGACCAGTTCATTGACTTCTTGCGGGGTCAGATGCGTGGCAGTACCAAGCACTGTGTTGCCCGGGGCAACCGTGATTTCCTCGGGACGGTCAAAGGCTACTAATTCGGGTTTGACCTTGACGCTCAGGCGTGGAAAGTCTTCGGCTCCACCCTCGGACCATTTCACCTCAAGATCGTTAAACCCTTCGTAGCCGCGAGTGTTTTTTATGTACTCTTTAACCGCCCGAATCGGCCCGCCAACCGTACCGTTAATGCCGTGTTCGGAGATGATGATCCGGCCGGTCAACCCCAGCCGTTTGCAGAGCTCTCTTTGCCACAGTACAACGGCCTGTGGATCGTTAATAGGTGCGAAGTGGTAGTACAGTGCGATTTTTGATTGAGGGTTCATGATTGACATTTCTGTTGCAATTTTTTGAGCGGTCAGGCTGTGATTTGGGCTTTCTTAAGGGTTACAAGTTGGTGACGCTTGCGCAATGTCATGACCCGTGGCTGGGCTTAGAGCGTGACTAAAGCTATTCTAGGGTCATGGCTATCACTACTTCACTGACAGACGAACTTGCCACGGCGTGGCTGACCGGACGTGCTCGCATTCGAAACTATCACCTGACCACTCAGGGGAATATCCATGCTGCCCTGCGCACGCCAGAGTCGGCTCAAGCCGGTGAAGACCTTTGGGAATACGTTGTCACGAATGCTTCCGATCATCTCCTGAAGGCTGTTGCAGAAGAAATCCTCAAATACCCCAGCCGCCAGTTGATTGTTGCGGCGGATCTGGCTGATGAGCCACAGCCTGCGGGATCCACCGCGAAACACTTTGCAGAAAAGACCGGGTTGCGTCCTATCGGTGTTGATGAACTGGTGATGGTCACCGATATGACCCAGCAGGACGTCGAAGAGCCGATCATTCCCGAGCAGTTCACCGCCGAAGTTACCCGCAATGACGGCTGGTACCTGGTGGCCTTTAGAACCACGGATGAAGCCGATATCGGCCCAGATAAGCTGGCCGCCCGCGGTCGTGTGGCGGTTGTTGATGGCACTTATGCGGTCTTCGATCAGATTTGGACGGCCCCGGATTTCCGCCGTCAGGGTCTTGGTTCACTGACTATGCGCTACTTGAGCTCGTTGGCACTGGAACACGACGTCGAGACCGGACTATTGATTGCCGGGCTCGAAGGCCAAGCACTGTACACCTACCTGGGTTGGACGGCAATCGGCGACGTCGTCGTCCTTGGCCATCCTGATGTCAACCCCGAAGATCAGTGGGCAACGCAAACTTTCGAAGTGTAAGTATCAGCCACGACGACGCTGCAGCCTACCTGGCGGAGCTTCTAGGCTATTCGCGGGTGCCGGACCAATTGGTCCACACCCGAGTGTTGCCAGAACGCACCGCCAGGTTTTCTGTATGGCCGGAGTCGCTGCCCGCCCAATTCCGTGATGCGGTGGGCTCAACCGGCGTGGAGCAACCCTTTGCTCATCAGGTTGCCGCAGCCCAGTTGGCGCTAGCCGGTGAGCACGTCGTGTTGGCAACCGGCACGGCGTCTGGCAAGTCCTTGGCCTACCACATGCCCGTGGCAACCACCCTGGCCGATGGCATCTCAACGGCCCTGTATCTGGCACCGACCAAAGCTTTGAGCGCTGACCAGTTAGCCTCCTGGCAGTACCTGGCGGATCACGGGGTCAACTGGTTGAGGCCTGCCCCCTACGACGGCGACACGGATCCGCAGTCTCGGGCGTGGGCCCGTGAGCACGCCAATGTGCTGGTCACAAATCCCGACATGTTGCACGTGGGCATTTTGCCGAACCATTCGGCCTGGTCAAAGTTCTTTCGGCACCTAAAATACGTGATTGTCGATGAGGCACACACCTACCGCGGGGTATTTGGCTCCCATGTGGCGGTCGTGCTGACGCGATTGCGCCGCATCTGTGCTCACTTAGGCAACACGGAACTGATCTTCTTCGGGGCATCGGCGACATCCTCGGCCCCGGCAGAGAGTTTTTCAGCGTTGATCGGTGCGCCCGCTCGCAGCGTGGAAGAAGACACTTCGGGCCATGGCGAAGTCGTCGTAGGGTTCTGGGAATCGGAATTTTCCGGGGCCACTGGAGAACATAACGCCCCGCTGCGTCGTTCGCTGATGGCTACTGGGGCCGATATGCTGACAGATCTGGCGGTCAATTCGATCCGCTCGGTGGCGTTTATTCGATCCCGGCGCGGGGCGGAAGCCATGGCCCAAATCGTCAAGCGCCAACTGGCGGAAGTCGACCCGTCCTTAGTCGGACGAGCCGCAGCCTATCGGGCTGGGCTCTTACCGGAGGAACGTCGTGAAGTTGAAGATCAGCTAAATAATGGCAAACTTCTCGCCGTGTCGACAACACCGGCACTGGAGCTTGGGATCGATATCGCCGGGTTGGACGGGGTGGTCGTCGCGGGTTGGCCGGGCACAAGGGCGTCGTTTTTTCAGCAATTGGGTCGCGCAGGGCGGGCTGGTCAGCGATCGATAGCCCTCTATGTTGCCGGTGATGATCCAATGGATACCTATCTGGTGCATCATCCGCAGGCGGTCTTTGATCTGGCGGTCGAAGATAACGTGATCGACCCACAAAATCCTCATATTCTGTCGGCCCACCTCTGCGCAGCCGCCGCTGAATTGCCCCTGCAACCCAGTGACCTGGGGGTTTTTGGAGATGCCGATCATGTGCGTGACATCGTGGAAGAGCTCACGTCAACAGGGTATCTACGGCGTCGTCCTGCAGGTTGGTACTGGACTCATGAACAGCACGCTGCCGGTATGATCAGTCTGCGCGATGCCGGCGGCGGGCCGATGCAGATCATCGACGGCGAGACGGGCGCGATTTTGGGGTCAATCGGTGCAGAGCAAGCGCATTCGCAAACACATCCGGGCGCGGTCTATGTGCATCAGGGTCGCACCTGGGTTGTTGAGGATTTAGACGAAGACCATTCGACCGTGGTCGTGCTGCGCGCTGAGCCTGAATACTACACGCAGGCTCGTGATGTCACGGATGTCGAAATTTTGGGCGAAGATGCCCGGATATATTCTGAGCCCGACAAGCTGGCGTGGGTGCACGGGCCGGTCAAAGTAACGAATCAAGTAGTGTCCTATCAGCGCAAGGAAGTATCCAGCGGCAAAGTGATCGACGAGCAGCCATTGGAGTTGGCCGCCCGGGAGCTCTATACCCAGGGTGTGTGGTTTACGGCGCCCTCACAGCAATTCATCACCGCTGGGCTCACGACCGATCGGCTACCCGGTGCACTGCACGCGGCCGAGCACGCGATGATTGGCATGATGCCCCTGGTGGCTTCCAATGATCGGTGGGACATCGGCGGCGTTTCATTAGTTCTCCACCCCGATACCGAAGCCCCAACCGTCTTTGTCTACGATGGACACCCCGGTGGGGTTGGGTTTGCCACTCGTGGTTTCAGCCAGGCCAGCACCTGGATTACCGCGACCATGCATGCCATCGAAAACTGCGCCTGCACCGATGGGTGTCCTTCCTGTGTGCAATCCCCCAAGTGTGGCAACCGGAACTCGCCGTTAGATAAAGCCGGAGCCGTCGTCGTCTTGAATTACGTGGCCGAAGCATTAACTAGGGCTGTTTCGGTCCCGCCCGAGACTCAGCCGTAGCATCCAAGCCAATCGGACTAGCGACACTGACCTGAATATGTGCAACGCCCGGGGCACTAATGTCGCAGGAATCCATCGTGGCTCCGTGGGCTGCGACCGTACTTTCTGCGATCGCGCACGGCTCCCCTACCATGAGCCCTCGAGCGGCATCTGCTGCTGACAGCGCTGCTAAATCTGCAGCCACGGCGGCCCGTGAGGCGGCAATCTGGACTTGAATGAGCGTCAACGTTGCGGCAAACAACACCATCAGTGCTGCGAAGATAGTGAGCATCATGGCTGTGGACGCTCCGGTATCATCGGCACACCGGTGACGGGCTAAGGTGATGCGGTCCATTGATTTGGTGCTTTCGCTTGGGCGCTGATTTCAAATGCCGGAAACAATCCCAGCGGTCCGGGGACCGGACTGGTGAGTTCAACACTGGCCCACGGACCCGATGTTGAAGTCGATAACTGGGTCGAAGCCGTTGTCATATTCGTCACCGAGGTTGTGATGGTCGCGATGGACTCGCCGCGTGCCAGTTGCCGAGCAGCCACGGCCGCGGCTTGGTGCAGCTTGGATTGCTGCATCCCGACCGCAATGATATTGATGAGCATCGCAACAACGAGCACGACGACGGGCAGGATCACGGCAAACTCTGCGGTCACGGAGCCTGCGGTCGATTTCTTGGCTGTGGTCATGGGGACTCCCTTGGAGTGGCCGGGGCAGGGCCCCGGCCACAGCTGGTGGGTTAGAAGCTCAGGGCTCGTTCAATCAGGCCCTCTAGTAGCCCCTGCACGGCACCCGACGACAAGACTGCTGCTAGCAATCCAGCGAAGGCTACAGCGGCGAGTGTCACGATTGAGTACTCGGCGGTACTAGCCCCGGTGTCATCGGTGAAATCGAGTTCAAATGGTTGGTTGTGTTCCATGATGTTCTCCTTTGGGTGGTGGGTGGTATTGGTTGCCATATTTAGTTATGAGCCTGGGTGGTCATCCTGGCAGCAGCGACAGCACCATTGGAATGATGCCTAGCAAAATAAAACTGGGCAGCAGGCAGATGCCGGTGGGCAGTACAAGGCGGATGGCCAGTTCTTGAGCAAGTTGTTCTGCCAGACGTTTGCGGTTAGCCCGCAGCGCGGTGGCTGCTGTAGTCAGCATGTGTGCGGAGGGAACTGCCGAAGAGTGCACAAAGCGCAGTTCACGAGCAAGGACAGTCAGTTGTGGGTCTTCTACGGTGTCCTGCCATGCGGTGTCCCAATCGAGTCCCACTAAGAGTTTCTGCGCGACGTCAGTCAACGGTGAGCATCCTGGCAAGTGTCGTCCGGTAGCGGCCAATGCCGCAGGTAGAGAGCTGCCTGCCGCAAAGAGCTGCGACATGACATCAAGGACCAGTGCTGGATCTGTGGTGCTGTGGAAATTTTTCATGGCTCTTGAGCCGTTCGAATCATGCGAGCGCTCCAGCGTCTTCCGATCACGGCTAAACCGGCTCCAGAAACCAGCAATACCCACCCGGTAGGGGTGGTCAACAGCTCTTCCAGTGATGCTCCGAGCATGTGGGCTAGTCCGATGCCGGCAACCGGAAGCCAGGCCAATAGACTGGCGGTTGCTCGCGGTCCTGCTGAGGCTGCTTCGCGAGCCTGATGTGCGTCTTCACCGGCTTCGAGAGCATCGGCGAGACGGTACAGGATGGTGGCCAAAGACATGCCGGTGTCTTGAGCCAGCGTGAGCGTAGCGGAAAGTTGCTGCCATCCTGCTGGTTCACTTGGCGCGGTGATGTGGGTGAAGTAGGGTTCACCCAGTAGCGCGGCGGTATGTTGGGTTGCTAAGACGTGGTGCATGCAGCATTTGGGGTTTCGTGTATCGGGTGCGGGTGAGGTTGCGCAGGGACTGTGGGCGTCGGCGACTTCCGGCCAGAGATGGCTTAGGGGCCGGCCAGCAGACAATAAGGCTGCCGCTTGGCGGATGACGGTGATGAATTCAGCATGTTGTTGTGCGGCACGGCGTTTTGCCGTCACCAGATTTGCCACGGCTTTGAAGGGATTCATGCTGCCTCCTGTTGGGCCAAGCCGTCCAATAATGCCAGTCCTGGGCCTTCGATAACCTGGTGGCCAATAGTCTGTAGTACGGGCACCAGCGGCAGATGAGTGTCTTGGCTGGCTTTGGATAGCAGTGCCGCTTCGGCTGGATAGCGTTGCCCATGTTCATCTCGGTGTAAGTGGAGTACCACGTCAATGGCCGAACGAATTTGTGCTGCGGCAGTGACTGGGTCCAGTCCGGCAAGAGCTGCCATGGCGTTGAGTCGTGCAGGCACATCGCCAGCAGAGTTTGCGTGGACGGTACCGATGGCTCCGCGGTGACCGGTGTTCATAGCTGAGAGAAATTCGGCGACTTCTGCTCCGCGGCATTCACCGACAATGACGCGGTCTGGGCGCATGCGCAGCGCTTGTCGAATCAGAATGGGCAGACCAATGCCGCCTTGGCCTTCCGTGTTTGGATCTCGGGTGGCAAGCCCGACGACATGTGGGTGTCGAATATCGAGTTCAGGGGTGTCTTCGATGGTGAGTATGCGTTGGTCGGGATCGACCGTGGCTAATAGTCCGGCAAGGAGGGTCGTTTTCCCGGATCCGGTTGCCCCGGAGATGAGAATATTGGCGCGATGATGCATCAGGTGATTGAGCACGTTGAGCCACTTTTCGGCGCTTGGCCATTCTGCTGCCAGAGCTTCTACGGTGGGTTGGGTTCTAGATGGCAACCGGATGGACAGTTGTGGACCGGCAGTTGCGATCGGCGGTAGAACGGCGTGGACCCGTGCGTTGCCAATCTGAACGTCACCAAAGGGCATGCCTTCGTCCAATCGCTTGCCACCCTGTCCAAGTAGTCGGACTGCCAGTGCACGCGTCGTTTCTGAGGCCAGCACGGTTTGTGTTCGGTGTAGCCCAGCGCCAGTGTCGGTCCATACCTTGCCATGACCATCGACGATGATGTCGGTTGTGGTCGCATCGCGAGCAAATTCGGCCAGCGGCCCCAGTCCGAGTAAATCATCGAGCAAGTATTGCATCGAACGTGATGCTTGGTTGGTCGAGGCGACTGACACGTGCTTAGCAACAGCCTGAGCCACGAGCCCAGCAGCGGGCTGGGACGGTTGGTGAGTACGGTCGGTTGCAGGTTTGAGCCGGGCCGCCAGCCATTGTTTGGCAGCAGTCAGCCCGCCGGTCTTTGGTGGAGGTTTGGGTACCCATCCGCGTGTCATGTCGCATCACCTCGTTGCATCCAGCGCCGCATCCCGGCACGGCGTCGGGTGTTGTGCATAATGAATTCAAAGTCTCGGCGGGTTCCATACGGTGGGATGTCGTGGGAGAAGTAATTAATGCGTTTATGCGGCGTCAGGTCGACATAGAGCGGGCGGGCACCGTCGTCGATATGAATGACACGGCTTCCGGCTGCAGCCAGCCGCTGTGCCAGGAACAGATCTGCTCCGCAATCGATGACGGCGTGGGCAAAGTGGTATTTTGCAGCCTGGAGCGTCTCGGGCAAGAGCACTGAGTTCAACGGGTTGGCTCGGTCAACCTGCAAAAGCATCGTCACGCCCTCCCAGGTTGGCGCATTGAGCATGTAGATGTGCGGCGACGGCATCTCAAGATCGAAGGTTAAAATATCGATGGCATCATCAGTGGCCTCGAGAATGCTGCGCGATAGAGCTTCGGTAGCATCGGCATCGATCAGGACGGCACCCTGGTCTTGGTAGGCGTACGCCATGGCAGCTGCCAACATCTTGAAGCGTTCAGAACCGGTCTGCACGAGGGCCCACACCGTAGGGTCGACAGAGCGCGGAAAACAGGTGGTCACCAGCCAGTGCTCAAATGTGGCTTCGTGATCCGGATAGTGCCACTGCTTGTTATCGGCGACGA
Source organism: Enteractinococcus helveticum (assembly GCF_001657475.1). GTDB lineage: Bacteria > Actinomycetota > Actinomycetes > Actinomycetales > Micrococcaceae > Yaniella > Yaniella helvetica. Next base: position 29,571 of record NZ_LXEY01000022.1, on the reverse strand, counting down.
TGGTGCTGCCGCTGACTTGGATGGTGGCAGCATAGGGCGCATCGTCGGCGTCTGCGAGCTCAACAATGTCCATACCCAGCGCAGCGATGACCGCATAGACAAAACGTGCGGCGTCGTCGCTGGCACTGCTGGTATCCACCAGCACCCGCATCAGAGTAACCGGTGGGGCTTTCTTACCTGGGAGAAATCTTCGTTGCGTGGTTGCCATGCATCCAGCATCAAATCATTGCATGCAAAGCGGTGGGTGTTCGATTCGAACTGTGGAAAACAGGCGGTGTGCTTGCCGGGGTGTGGACAGTGTCTGGAGCGAATTATTTTTGACCGGTAAGGTCAACTTCACTGTGGTCGGGATCGAAGTAAGCGGCCGGGACGGGTTTGGTCGCGTCCCATCCGGTGATGTCGATCTTGTACCGAGGATCCCAGGGCTCGGCCCAGCCGAGGAGTTCCAGGACTCGGTCTAGGATCATCGCAGTGAATCCCCAAACCAGGGTGCCGCCGACGGTGAAAGCTGGAGTGCCAAAGCGTTGTTTAGCGGATCGGTCGGTGGCCACCGCCGTGACGCGGAGTTTTGGATCAACCAGATCACCCACCGGGACACGGAAGACCCTGGTAGCTTCTTCGGTGGTGACCATTTCGTTGGGGTGTTGCCACCACCCAACCACGGGGGTGACTCGGAAATTGGAAATGGGCAGTGGTAGTTCGGGAAGTTTGCCCAACGGAATGATGCCGTTGGGGTCGACGCCGGTTTCTTCTTGCGTTTCTCGTATTGCGCAGGCGATTTCGTCGTCGTCTTGAGGTTCTAGACCGCCACCGGGAAAGGAGACTTGTCCAGGATGGTTTCGTAATGCCATGGAACGCTGTGTCAGCAATACATCAAGTTCTTGGGGCACGATGGTGCGCCGAAAGGTGGCCGGTCGGTCATCCATTGAGCCGAAAAGTAACAGCACGGAGGCCTGTCGCGGGTCGATGAGGTCGCTGATGCGAAATGGCCAGGTCGAGTTGTACTCTGGCAGGGTCGCTGCAGGAGACACGGTGACGCGATTGGCGATATCAGGGTGCACGGTGCCGTGGGTGTGTACCAGGGCGAGTAGGTCTGCGAGCGCGCCGTCGAGTTGCATGTTAGATCTCCCAAATATAGCCGTCGGCCCGTAGTTCGGCGCGAGTGGCACCGTTGACCAAGGCTTGGTGAATGTGTTCGCGACCGGGGGCGAGCTCATAGGCCAGCAGTTCTTTGGCGGCCTGCGGGTTAATTTCGCCGATACCTGCCGAAGGGCACCATTTGGCAACCGGGCAGGCACCACAAGCGGGACGTTTGGCGTGACACACGCGGCGGCCAAGGAAAATGACTCGATTGGAAACTTCGGTGTAATCTTTGGGCTCAAACAGCGCTGCGATATCGCGTTCCACGACATTCGGATTGGTGGAATCGGTCCAACCAAAGCGATTCGATAACCGAATGACGTGGGTATCGGTGGTAATACCCGGGACTCCGAATACGTTGCCTAACACGACAAAAGCCGTCTTTCGTCCGACGCCGGGCAGCTTGACGAGTTCGTCCAAGGTGCCGGGGACTTCACCGTCATGGTCTTCGATGAGTGCCTGAGACAGTCCCAACAGCGCGCGAGCTTTATTTTTATAGAATCCAGTGGACCGAATGAGTTCTTGTACTTCGACCTCGGATGCCTGGGCCATCGCGTATGCATCGGGAAAACGTTCGAATAATGCGGGAGTGACGGCGTTGACGCGAATGTCAGTGGTTTGAGCGCTCAGCACCGTAGCAACCAACAGCTCGAAAGCGTTGGTGTAATCAAGTTCCGCGTGGGCATATGGGAAGACCTCTCCGAGCACGCGGAAGATCTTGCGGGCGCGGCGCTTTTTGGCCAGCGGCGTCTCATTACTCACGGTGGTCCTTTCCTTGCATCGTTGTGTCTTATCCTAGGCCGCGCAGCGAGGTCGGCGTCGAATCGGTGCGGATAATAGCGTAATGACCGCTCATCGTGACAACCATGACGTTCAGCGCAAGATGAATTTGAATGGCTTGACCAAAACTCCTACCATAACCCTAGATGTGACGACGATCACGACCGAAGGAGCCTCATGGTCACCACACACGAAATTGCCACACAACAACGAGCACAAGAGCTCTATGCACAAGCCGATAAGAACCACCTGGATTACTGGGCGTCCCGTTCTCGCACCGAAGTGCACTGGGATACCCCGTTTACCGAAATCCTCGACTGGTCCAATCCCCCATTTGCACGATGGTTTGCCGACGGGACAACCAATGCATGCTACAACGCGGTGGATCGTCACGTCGCTGCCGGCAACGGGGACCGAGTCGCCCTGTATTTCGAAGGGGAACCGGGTGATTCCCAGGCCGTAACCTATGCCGAACTGCTCGATCGCGTTTCCCAGACTGCCAACGCGCTGGAAGCGCTGGGCGTGACCAAGGGCGACCGGGTGGCCATCTACCTGCCCATGTTGGTCGAGGCAGTTGTGTCGATTTTGGCGTGTGCTCGCATCGGGGCGGTGCATTCGGTGGTCTTCGGGGGTTTCTCGGCCGAAGCGCTACGCTCGCGCATCGATGACGCTGAGGCCAAGGTGGTCATTACCGCCGATGGTTCGTACCGCCGTGGCAAACCGAATATGCTCAAGCCAATTGTCGACGACGCGCTGGCCAACAACGGTCACACCGTTGAGCATGTGCTCGTGGTGCAACGCAATGGTGAGGACATCAACTGGGTCCAGGGCCGCGACCGGTGGTTCCACGACGTCGTTGATGCACAACCAACGACTCATGAACTTGTGTGGCATGAGGCCGAACATCCGTTGTTCATCCTCTACACCTCCGGTACCACCGGCACACCAAAGGGCATTCTGCACACCACCGGCGGATACCTGACCCAGGTCACTGCCACCGCACGCGACACCTTTGACCTGCAACCTGAGACCGATGTCTTCTGGTGCACCGCCGATGTCGGCTGGGTGACTGGACACTCCTATATCGTGTACGGCCCAATGTCGAATGGCGCCACCCAGGTGATTTATGAAGGCACCCCGGATGCTCCGCATCGCGGCCGCTGGTGGGAGATCGTTGAAAAATACGGTGTCACTATTCTCTACACCGCACCAACTGCGATCCGTGCGGCCATGAAGTGGGGCAGAGATATTGCAGATCGTTATGATCTGTCGTCGTTGCGGTTGTTGGGCTCGGTTGGCGAAGCGATCAACCCGGAGGCCTGGTACTGGTACCGCGAGGTGATCGGCCAGAATAATGGTGCCGGCACCGTGCACGAAGATGGCACTGTCACGCCTGGGCCGCGCCAAACCGACCCGGTGGCCATCGCTGATACCTGGTGGCAGACTGAAACCGGCGCCCACATCTTAACTCCGCTACCTGCCCTCACCGCCGAGCAGCTCAAGCCGGGCTCCGCCCAGCGAGCCGTTCCCGGTATAGCCGTGGATGTTGTCGATGAAGAAGGCAACACCATGCAAGACACATCCCAGGGTTTCTTGGTCATTCGTGAGCCTTGGCCGGCCATGGCCCGTACTATCTGGGGCGATAACCAGCGCTTTGTTGACACTTACTGGTCGCGCTTTGACGGCATGTACTTTGCCGGCGACGGCGCGCGCTTCGATGAAGACGGCGACATTTGGTTGTTGGGTCGTGTCGACGACGTTATGAACGTCTCCGGCCACCGGTTGTCGACCACCGAGATCGAGTCCGCGCTGGTTGCACACCCACTGGTTGCTGAGGCCGCCGTCGTCGGTGCTGCCGATGAAACCACCGGTCAGGCAATCTATGCATTTGTCATTCTGACCGAGGAATCAGACGGTGTCGCACCCGATGAAGCCGAAGCGAACCTGCGTGAGCACGTCGCCTCGCATATCGGTCCGATCGCTAAGCCTCGCAGAATCCTGATAACCAGTGACCTGCCGAAAACACGCTCGGGCAAGATTATGCGCCGTCTACTCAAGGACGCCGCCGAGGGCAAGACTCAGGCTGATACAACAGCACTGGCAACCCTGGCCGACCCGGCGGTCATGGAAGAAATCCTCAACGGGATGCGTGGCTGACCGCTCAAGGCTTCTCGACCAACGCTTCGGCCCACAACCAAACCGGTTGTGGGCCGAAGCGTTTTTTATAGGAGTGCAGGTCTAGAGGGTTTTACCACCCAGGATTTCTTCTTCGGCTTCGGCGAATTCTCCAGAGACTTCATCCGGGTGACGTTGCAGGTTAATCATCGCAAAGACCACCCCACCGAAGACGGTGACGCAGGCGATGACCATCATGACTATGGCGATGGGGCTCATGGTGTAACTCCCTGTTCTGGTTCTGTTGTGGAAGCATGTTTACCCAGTGGCGGATCGGTGTCATCAAGCGGGTACTCGTTCGATGATTGTTCGGTGTATAGCGCTGAGTTTTTCGGCCATGGAATCAGGCTCAAGATGATGGCGATGACTATGATTCCAATGGCCATGCCCCAACCAAACGTATTGACGTACCACTCTGGGTAGCCTCCGTAGGGTTCCTCAGCCGTAGATTGGTTGAGGAATTCGGTGATGAGCATGTAGCCAAGGACTACCGGCAGCACGATGGCCACCAGGATCTTGTAGACAGTGCCGAGTCGGAAGGATGAGACCTTGTTGAGGTGCGCAACGACACGGTTGAGCCGGCGCAGCAACCATGCGACAACGACGACCGCAACGAAGGCTGCCGCTACGATGCCAAAGTTGTTGACGAAGTAGTCGAAAGTATCCAGCAGGGCGAGCCCTGACGTTGTGCCGAATCCAAACAGTGAAACCAGTGCGAGCAGAGTTCCTACGGTCCAGACCACCGTGTTTCGAGACCATCCGGTCTTATCTTTGATGGCGGAGAAGGTGACTTCCAGAATTGAAATCATCGACGTAAACCCGGCAATGAGCAATGAGCCGAAGAACAAGATACCGATGATTGGCCCCAGGCCGAGTGGCGCTTGGGAGATAATTTCTGGAAACGCCACGAACGCCAGCCCGATACCGGAAGTTACGACTTCACCGATCTCTAGCCCGGCTGCTTGGGCCATGAAGCCCAGGGTGGCAAAGACGCCGATACCGGCTAAGATCTCAAAGCCAGAGTTTGAAAAGGCAACCACCAGGCCGGAAGAAGTCAGGTTGGTGCGTCGTTTCAGATAGGACGCGTACGTGATCATGATACCGAAACCTACGGACAGCGAGAAGAAGATCTGGCCATAAGCCGCGATCCATACACTGGGGTTGAGCAGGGCTTCCCAATTCGGTGTGAAGAGCGCGTCGAGGCCTGAGCTCGAGCCCGGCAATGTTAGCGCAATAACGATTAGGACGAGGAACATCAACACAAGCAGTGGGATCCCGATAGCCGAGGCTAATCCAATACCTCGACGTACGCCAAAGGCCAGGATGAGTAGCGTAGCCACCCAGATAATCAGAAGCGGCCAGAATACACCCGGAACGAGTTCGAAGTTGAGTGCCGGCGTTTCTGACATTTGCAGGTATTCTTCGAAGAAGTATGCGTTGGGATCATCTCCCCATGCTTCTGTTGCGGAGAAAAAGATGTACATCGTGGCCCAGGCCAGAATGGCTGCGTAATAGATACCGATGATCACACAGATCATTGCGTGCCACCAGCCAACAGCCTCGGTTCTCTTATTGAGTCGACGGAAGGTCAGCGGTGGGGAACCTTTGAACCGGTGGCCCAGTGAGTAGTCGAAAAACAACAGTGGAATACCGGCAGATAGCAGCGCGACAAGGTACGGAATGATAAACGCGCCGCCGCCGTTTTCGTAGGCGATGTATGGGAAGCGCCAAATATTGCCCAGCCCGATTGCAGATCCCATGGCCGCCAAGATGAATATCCAACGACCACCAAAATCTTCGCGCACTTGGGTTTTTGTGGGCGCAGAAGTTACTTGAGAGGACATTTCTACCCCTTTAGAGCAGACGATGTGAGCAGAAGTCACTATATGACTTGTGTCACCAAGATTACGCCTTGTCAAGCATTAGAACAATATGTCCGACACAAACAGGCACGGCTTGACTTGGGAGTTGAGCTGCTCCTGCCAGAGCCTGCTTATTCCAACCAGTGTCCGGTAGACACCGGCTGCGATAAATGAGGGGCTTGATTGATCACGTCAGCAATTTCATCATGCGACATCGCATAGCCAATATCGGCTTCAGAGGCACGTGCAAAAATCACGCCAGCGACCGTGCCATCTTCTCCGACCAATGCACCCCCGGAATTGCCCTGACGTACTTCAGCAGCTAGCTGGTACACGTCGCGCAGCTGGGCATTTTCATCGTAAATGTTCGCTACAGTCGCCGGCCCATGAGCCTGGATTTCAGCGCCGAGGATTTGGTGTGGCCCACCGGATGGGAATCCTAAAACAAACGCCGGTTCACCAGGCTCGAGGGCTTCTCCAAATTCGACAACTGGCAGTTGTGCACCAGGTAGGGCAATGATCGCGATGTCGATGTCCGGGTCGAACGCTACGACCTGACCGGTAAATAACTGCCCGTCGAAGGATTCGACTTGCGGTGCTTCGACCCCTGCAACCACGTGGGCGTTTGTTACTACTCGATCGCCGGTCACCGCGAATCCGGAACCGGTTTGGCTCTGACCGCATTCATAGGCACTTCCTGTGATTCTCACCGACGATACGCTAGTTTCGTGCACTTCGTTCGTGGGCTCAATCGCGGTCTTTTCAACTTCTGGATCTGCGGTGTCTGCCAAATCCAGTTCGGGAAGTTCTGAAGAATCTAGGATGGCTGCTCGAACATCAGCGACCCAGATGCGCGCGCTTTCTGGAGTCAACGTCGTCGTAAAGGCGACGATCCGTGAGTTCTTGAGCACGCTGGTGATTCCGGGGACCCCAACACTGGAGATCGAAAACGCGACCAGCGAAATAATGAGTCCAGCAATGGCCGTATTGGCCACGGCGCCTAAAAATTTATCGACGGTTCGCATCACCGGATGGCTGATATGTAATCGCAACCGGCGCCCAATCTTGCGACCGATCGCCATGCCGAACCAGATCAGAAACGCGGTCGCTGCCACCATGGCAATAATCCGGACGACGCCGGCGGGTACCAGTTGAACAATGAGCGGCATCAAAAACAAGCCACCCAGCACGCCTGCAACTGCGCCTGCCACGGTGCCCATCGAGATCCAAAACCCGCGACGAAAACCGATAATAATAACGATGATGAGGACAACGATTAACGCCCAATCAAGCAAGGAAAGCGCTATGATCACCCACCGTCCCATCCGCTGTTATTATTGGGTAGTTACTGTGATTTTAGCGTAGCTGCTTTCTGCCGTCTTATGCCCGAGGTCTCGAATACGTCGTCATTCGGTTGATTTTTGGTCTATCGTAGAAGAATATTTCGCTGCTGGTTGTGACGATTTCCACATCTCTTTCTACATTAGATAGAATTGGCTGGAAACCCATGTCGAAACGCACTAACATTTGTGTGCCCGATCCGGCATTCATCGGCACTTCACCAACAGTGACCAAGTTCCGACAAGTTTGAGTTCGGCCCATAAGGCCAGTAAGGAAATCTTTACCACCATGGATCTAGACGTATTGCGCAACGCACCCCTCTTTACACACCTTGACGATGAGGTGTTCAGCGCGCTGACCGCGGAGCTGACCGAAGTTGAATTGTCCCGCGGTGCCTCAGTTTTCCACGAAGGCGATGACGGCGATCAGCTGTACGTCATTCTGACAGGCAAAATTAAACTCGGTCGCACTGCCCCAGACGGTCGCGAAAACTTGCTTGCCATTCTTGGCCCAGGCGAAGTCTTCGGCGAAATGGCGCTGTTCAACCCAGCCCCACGTTCGGCTTCAGCAACTGCGGTTTCTGCGACCAGCCTTGCCGGCCTACGCCATGAAAACCTGCGAAAAGTCATCTACTCTTCGCCTGAAGTTTCCATGCAGCTGCTCGGTGCTCTGGCCCGCCGCCTGTCTCGGACCAACGAGTCCTTGGCTGACCTGGTCTTCTCAGATGTCCCAGGACGCGTCGCCAAAGCTCTGCTAGACCTAGCTGATCGCTTCGGCCGTCCAACCGCTGACGGCCTGTTGGTCGCTCACGACCTGACCCAGGAAGAACTGGCTCAGCTAGTCGGTGCATCTCGTGAAACCGTCAACAAGGCTTTGGCCGAATTCGTCCAGCGTGATTGGCTGCGCCTCGAGAACCGCGCCGTCATCATTCTGGATCTGCAGCGTCTGCGCCAGCGCGCACGCTAAGCACGTATACCGTTTTAAACCACTGCCGGGCTGAAGAAATACATCTTCAGCCCGGCAGTGGCTTAACTCAGCGAATCAATCTCAACGTCCTAATCTTGGACTTTGACAATCATTTCTACTTCCACTGGGACGTTCATCGGGAGCATGGCTACGCCGACGGCCGAACGTGCGTGCTGACCTTTCTCTTGGAAAATGTCAGCGAGGAATTCGGATGCGCCGTTGATCACGATGTGCTGCTGATCGAAATCGGATGCTGAGGACACAAACCCGACCACCTTGGTGATCTGGGTGATCTTATCCAAGTCTCCGACTTCAGCTTTGATGGCGGCAAGCGCATTCAAAACACAAATGCGCGCGCAATCGGCGGCGTCTTCAACGCTGACGTCCTGACCGACTTTGCCTGTACCTGCAGGTTTGCCATCGACCATCGGCAACTGGCCAGAAGTATAGATGCTGTCACCATCACGCATGGTGGGCACATAAGCGGCCAGTGGTTTGCCGACGGCAGGCAGGGTGTATCCGGCTTCTTCAATACGCTGTTCGATAGCGGACATGGGGCTCCTTCTTATTCCGATTTGGGTCGTTTGAGATAGGCAACGGGCGCATTACCGTCCGGACCTGGGATAACGGTGACAAGCTCCCAACCGTCGTCACCCCACTGATCGAGAATTTGTTTCGTGGCATGAATCAGCAAAGGAATCGTGGCATATTCCCACTTTTGTTTATCACTCATGCGTTAACCGTATCTTGCGCCAAGAGCTTTGGAACAGATTTGATCTTGTGCTTCGTAGTAGACTGCCGGCATGGCCAAAACGACGTCCTCAGGATCTAGTGTGCTCAAAAGCAATCCCGTGCTGTCAAAACTGCTCGCCTTTTTCGGTATTTCCGCGCTGTTGGGAGCTCTAGGGGCTGGCATGTTGCTACCCGCTGGCATGCTCGCCGGCGCGGCATCTCAAGTCGGCACCGAAATGCTGGATCAGCTACCCGCCGAGCTCAATGAAGAGCCACTGTCCATACCGTCGGTCATCCTCGACCAGGACGGCAATGAGATCGCGACCTTCTACGCTGAAGACCGCACCCCGGTTGATCTCGAAGATATTTCGCAGCACATGATCGATGCGATCATTGCCATTGAGGACGAGCGCTTCTATGAGCACTCCGGTGTTGATGGCCAAGGGCTTGCACGCGCCGTCGTCCACAACGTGACGTCCGATACCCAGCAGGGTGCGTCGACGCTGACTCAGCAGTATGTCAACAACGTGCTGGTCAACTATCAGAACCTTAACGGCTTACGCACGACCGTGTCTGGTACTAAACAGATTCCGGATAAGATTCGCGAGATGAAACTTGCGGTGGCCGTTGAAAAGGAGATGTCCAAGGATGAGATCCTGGAAGGCTATCTCAACATCGTGCTCTTCTCCGGCCGGACCTACGGCGTGGAATCTGCTGCCCGATATTTCTTTGATAAGTCGGCTGCTGAACTGAATATTCCCGAGTCAGCCCTGCTGGCTGGGCTTGTACAATCGCCGAACGCGCTGAATCCAGAAACCAACCCAGAAGGTGCAACACACCGTCGCAATCTGGTGTTGGGTAACATGCGCAATCAAGGCAAAATCACAGAAGAAGAATATGATGAAGCTGTCGCTTCTGAAGTCACGCTTGATTTGAACCCACTGCCGTCGGGCTGTTATTACGCCAAGGATGGTTTCGAATACTTCTGTGACTACATCCAGCGGTCAATCCTCGCCGACCCTGCTTTCGGCCCGGATCGTGAATCCCGTCAGCGCATGCTGGATCGTTCCGGTCTAGAGATCACCACGACACTGGATTCTGAGCTGCAAGAAGCTGCTGTAGAAACCGCACGCCGCAACGTTCCTGCCGGTGAAAACGAAGGAGTCGGCTCGTCCATCGTGACGGTCCAGCAAAACACAGGCAACATCAAAGCGATGGCCCAGAACACCGACTACGAGGTCGGCGATGATCTGAGCAACGGTGAAACCTCGCTGAACTTTAACGTCGACAAGGACTGGGGCGGCGGTCAAGGCTTCCAGCTGGGTTCAACGCTAAAACCGTTCGTTGCGATGGCCTGGATCGGCTCTGGAAAATCAATGCGCGACCGAGTCGATGCTTCCCGAAATAACTATGACGGCGCCCGTTTCCCTGCCTACTGCCTGCCCGGCGGGCATGCGCGCATTGGTAGCGACGGCTGGCGACCAAAGAACGCTATCGCTGATATGCATAAACCAATGCGTATGGACTACGGCCTGTACTGGTCGATTAACACAGCCACAATTGCTGCGGCCTATAACACCGACCTCTGCGCCATTACCGATATCACCGACGCCGCCGGTATCACCGATGCGGAGAACAACGAAGGTCTGGATCCTTCCAACCCATCATTCGCTCTGGGTGCATACAACGTTTCCCCACTCACCATGGCATCCGCGTACTCGACCTTGGGTTCCGGCGGCACGTACTGTGAACCACGTGCCATCGAATCGATCGTTGACGCCGATGGCAACGAATACACCGTTCCGCCGATCCAGTGCTCCCCAGGTGCGCTGAACCCGGAGAACATCAAAGAGCTCAACAACACGTTGACCGCCATCGCTAGTGAGCGTATTTCGCAGGGACGTCTCAACTTCCCGATCGCAGGTAAGACCGGTACGAACAACTTCGAATCGTCAACATGGTTCATTGGGTACACTTCCGAGCTTGCAACGGCTTCATGGGTTGGTAACTACCTGGGCAACGGCCAGGATTACACCCTCCGCGGCAAAACCATCGGTGGACGCTATTTCCAGGACGCATGGGGCTCGCTGATTGCCGGACCTATGTGGGTTGATTTCATGGAGGTAGCCGGACCGAAGTACGGTACCGATGCCTTCCCGAAGTTTGACGGTCCAACCGGTAATCCGAGAGACTACAGCGCTGGTTCGTCCGGCAGTTCGAATTCTGGCTCAAATTCGGGTTCCGGCTCGAACTCAGATTCGGATTCCGGTTCGAACTCCGATTCAGATTCGGATTCCTCGAATGAATCCGATGACAACGATTCGGGTGACAATGACTCGTCAGGAAATGACGACTAGTGTCTAAGTCACGTTGGTGGCCGCGTCGGATACTGTCCGGCGCGGCCAAACTTTTCACTCTGGGTACCGTCACGGCGGTCTCGGCCACACTATTTGGTGTGACTTCAGCACGTCAATTTGGCATTCGTTATGAAACGATCCCGATACTGCCGGCTGGCCAGGCCCCGCTACGCATCCTACATGTGGGTGATATGCACCTGGTTGCTGGTGATCGGACCAAGATCGATTTTGTGCGCAGCCTGGCGGCGACGCAGCCCGACCTCGTGGTCAATATCGGGGATAACCCCGGTGGGGTTGATGCCATAGCTGACGTGCTGCATGCCCTTGAACCACTGCTTGAATTTCCAGGGGTATTTGTTCCCGGGTCGAACGACTTCTTTGGACCCCGGAACGCCAATCCCCTACGCTATCTCCGAGCGCCCTCAACGACCACACGCCCTGAGGAGCTCCGCAATGCTATTGATACGCGCAAAATATTTGACGGTTTCACTGCACGGGGCACCTGGCATCGGGTCGACAATCGTGCCGTAACACTACAGGTCAGTGACGGGATTGAGATTCAGGTGGCAGGTACACACGATGCGCATATGCAAGCCGATGATTGGCCAGGATTTCCGAGCGCACAAGATACCAACCCGTTATTGAAGATCGCGGTGACCCATGCCCCCTACCGACGAGTACTCGATGCCGCGGTGGCCGACGGCGCCGACCTCGTGTTAGCGGGTCACACTCACGGCGGGCAAGTGGCCCTGCCCTCCTATGGCGCGATAGTGTCGAACTGTGATTTGCCCACCGGCCTGGCGTCGGGCAGCTTTCCCTGGCGCAGCGCCGGACGCACTGCGCTGATCCATGTCACCGCCGGGATCGGGGCCTCTCCCATGGTGCCTTTGCGCACGTTCTGTCCGCCGGAAGCCGTGGTCCTAGATCTGGTCCCGGCGGATCAGACAACTGCTTACTGAAATGCCCGCCCGGTCAACCGGCGGTAGGCCTCGCGGTAGCGTTCAGCGGTCTTTTCAACGACGTCAGCAGGTAATTCCGGTGGAGCTGTATCGGTAGTGCGATCCCAGCCGGAAGCCTCCGAAGCGAGCCAGTCACGTACGAACTGTTTATCAAACGATTCCTGAGATGTGCCTGGCGCATAGGCCTGGGCATCCCAGAAACGGGACGAGTCCGGCGTCAGCACCTCATCACCCAGGGTGATCACACCATTTTCGTCAGTACCGTATTCGACTTTCGTGTCGGCCAGAATAATTCCGGCCTCACGCGCAATGCGCTCCGCAGTGGTATAAAGCTGCAGAGTCTTCTCCCGAATGTCCTCGGCAGCAGACTCGCCGATGCGTAAGGTCATTTCTGCAAAGCTGATGTTCTCATCGTGCTCCCCGACTTCAGCTTTCGCCGACGGGGTGAAGATTGCAGGATCCAGTTTTGACCCATCAACGAGTCCCTCGGGAAGCGGGATCCCGGTGACTTCACCGGTCTTGCGGTACTCCGCGAGCCCGGAGCCGGTGAGATAACCTCGGGCGATAGCCTCGATCGGGAACATGTTGAGTCGTTTGACCACCATCGCACGTCCCGCAACTTCGGCCGGCACAGCTGTTGAGACGACGTGGTTTGGCACATCGATTTCGTCGGCCAAGCGTTCAAACCACCATAGCGACAGTTGCGTCAGGATCTTGCCCTTGTCCGGAATGCCGGGGTCCAGGATGTGGTCAAAGGCCGAGATTCGATCCGTTGCCACAACTAACAGCGTCTGGGAGGTTCCTGGCTGCGTGTCTGCAGGTTCATAGAGGTTGCGAACCTTCCCGGAGTAGATGTGGCGCCAACCGGGCAGGGACGTTGCGATATCGGTCATGGTTTAGGCTCCTGGGATCGTGATCTCGCCGTTAATGGCTTTGGCCGCAATGTCCGTGCGGTACTGAGCGTTTGGAATCGAAATCTTTTCAACAGCCGCATAAGCTGTGTCGCGCGCTTCCACAAGGTCATCACCGGTGGCAACCACGGTCAATAACCGGCCACCGGATGCGGTAAATTCCCCGGTATCTCCGGTGGTGGTTCCAGCGTGCAGCACACTGACATTTTCATGTTTGGCAGCATCAGCGACTCCGGTGATCTGAACGCCGGTTTTCGGAGTGTCCGGATAGCCCTCAGAAGCCATGACGACCCCAATGGCCGCGTTATCGTGGAACTGAATGGTAGGGAACGTGGTGGCCAGTTTGCCATCAGCGGCGGCCTTGAGTAGTTGGCCCAGCGGGGTTTTCAACCGTGCCAGAACCGGTTGCGTTTCAGGGTCTCCGAATCGGGCATTGAACTCAATAACCTGGATGCCCTTCTTGGTAACGGCCAATCCACAGTAGAGCACACCGGTAAATGGCGTGCCGCGTTTGGCCATCTCGGCCAGAACCGGCCGGGCAACCTGTTCCATAACGTCTTCGGTGAAGTTTTCGGGCAACCAGTCCAGCGGGGTGTATGCACCCATGCCACCGGTGTTGGGACCTTCGTCGTCGTTATAAATCCTCTTAAAGTCCTGGGCGGGTGACATGGCCACCCCGTCCTTACCGTCGGCAATAACAAATACCGAAACCTCTGGACCGTCGAGGAACTCTTCGATCAGAACCGGGTCTCCCCCGGCAAAAATGGCCTGGCCGTGAGCGATCGCCTCGTTGCGATCATGAGTCACGATCACACCTTTACCGGCGGCCAGCCCGTCGTCCTTGACAACATAGGGTTCCCCGAATTCATCCAGAGCGGCTTCCAGCTGTTCCAGGTTGGTTGCCGTGTGCGCCTGACCGGTGGGGACCCCGGCGGCGTGCATGATCTCTTTGGCAAAGGCCTTGGAGGATTCCAAGCGTGCTGCCTGGTGGGTTGGACCAAACACGGCGAAACCTGCGGCTTGCAGCGCGTTGGTGACACCTGCGGCCAGCAGTGCTTCAGGGCCGACGACGATGAGATCCGGTTGCAGTTCCTGGCAGAGTTCAACCACTAGCTGCGGAGAGGAAACATCGATCGGGTAGACGGGAACTTCCTTGGCAATGCCGGCATTGCCGGGCGCACAGCGCACCTCGGAAACCAATGGATCGGCGCGTAAGGCTTGCACAATTGCGTGTTCGCGGCCACCTGGGCCCAAGACTAAAGTTTTCACGCTCCTAAGCGTAGTCGTTTCCGGCTGGTGGGTGGGCGGTATGTCTGAAATATGTGGAGACCCGACTAGACTCGTAGCCATGTCATTTCGTCGCCGTCATCTGTCCTACGGCCAGGGCCCATTTTTCCCGCGCTGGCTGCAGATCATCTACGTCTGGCTAATGATCATGCTGTCGTGTTCCTGGGTGTCCTGGCTTGGGTTTCGCACGTTTGTTGATGCCACCCGCGGCGATATTGGCTATGCGCTGGCCTCACTGGGCATTGGCACAGTTGCCTCAACAATCGTGACCTGGGCCGTCTACCGCAAAAAGTCCAACAACTGAATGTGCAACCACTGAGCATCTAGAAGGAGACCGAGGGTGTCTGAACCGATTCGGGCCAGCGACGTCGAACAGCTGGCCACTGCAACCCGGAATGGCTTTGTGGAAAACCGTTTCTTTGGATCAGCCGTTGTGGTAAATGCCGACGGCGCAATACTTGCCTCGGTGGGTGATCCTTCGGCCGCAGTGTATCCCCGTTCGGCGCTGAAGCCTTTCCAAGCGATCGCTTCGTTGCGCTGCGGGGCCCAACTGGCAAAAGAAGAGCTCGCCTTGGCGTGCGGTTCACACAGTGGTTCCACGCAACATCAAGATATCGCCGCCTCCGTGTTAGCCGGTGCGGGGCTCAGCGCCGATTATCTTGGGTGCCCCGAGGCGTATCCGTCCTCGGCGTCCCAGGTTGCAAAGGCTGCCCTGCAGGTCGCGCCGCTACCGTTGGAGCGCTCTCGGTTGGCGCATAACTGTTCAGGCAAACACGCCGGATTCTTATCAGCCACGGTTGCTGCCGGCGCCGATCCGACCACCTACCTGCACCCCGATTCGCCGATCCAGACCGAGGTCATCAACGTCTTAGAACAGTACTGCCAGACCAGCATTCCGCACGTTGGGGTGGATGGATGCGGGGCGCCCACCCCGGTCATGCCCCTGACCTCACTAGCCCGCGGGTTTGGTGAACTCGGACGTGCCATTACTGATCGTTCAGCGGAGCTACCGGCCGCGATGGTTGCGCGCGCCATGTTGGATTACCCGCACGTCGTCCAGGGGAACAACCGACCCGATACGGTCATACTGGAATCCCTGGAGCTGCTCGTCAAAACTGGCGCCGATGGGATCGTTGCACTCGCCGCGCCCGACGGCACCGCCGTGGCGGTGTCCATGATTGATTCCACGGATCGAGCAATGCACCTGGTTGCACTCGTGTTGCTGGCCAATTTCGCACCGAATATGCTGAGCCTGCAAGCCATGAGCGACGTCGTCGAGCGTATTGTGCCACCGGTATACGGCGGCGGGCAGGTGGTGGGCGGCATCAAGGTAGCCCCGGCGGTCTTGCGGTTGCTGAGCTAAGCTAACGGCTTGAAGCATGTTGAAAGGACGGCGTGATCATGGCGCGGCGGAAAATTGATGTGACCGACGGCGTGGCTGCGGTGCGCACCTGGGCTGCGGATCCGGCCGCTGCACCACGGTCGATTCGGGCCCTAGCGGTGCGGTATTCCTTGGAAGCGCTGGCCGATTTGGCCCCGGGCCGGTCGGTTGAGGTGCGGGTACCACCGTTTGGGGTCACCCAGATTCTTGAGGGCACCGTGCACACGCGCGGCACTCCCCCGGCGGTTGTGGAAACCTCTGCAGACACCTGGTTGGCGTTGGTCACCGGGCAGTTGGCTTGGGCGGATGCGGTGGCCGCCGGCGACGTCGTCGCCTCAGGGCAGCGCACGGATTTGGCTGCCCTGTTACCGCTGGTCAAAATCTAGTCTGGCGGTCGCGTTTTCTGTTGCGTTCACGCCCTGTGGACACGTATGACGACGACGCTTCGGACCCGCTAGACTAAAAGGACTATGGCTGACAGCAGACTTCATGATCAACCTGAAACGGCCGGTGCCGCAGGTGACGACTCCACTACCGATACACCCCAGCAAATGGTGTACCGCCGTGCCCCGAAAATCACCCCATTTTTGGTAACCGGTGGATTTTTCGGGGTGGTTATTGCATTCTTCTGGGTTGCGATTCAAGGCACGTCCGAAGGGTATACGCAGTCCCAGTCCCTGGGATTTTTGGCTGCGCTATTCGGCGTCGTCGGTGTAACACTTGGCGCCCTGGTGTGGTTATTGTTGGATCGCCGATCCAAGCGCCATATGGAAACCGTCTACGCTCGACTCACCACAGATCCCAAGGCCGCCGACGTTGCCCTCACCAAAGTTGACTATCGAGAATGGTCACAATTACAACAGCGTCAGCGTGTGAATGAAGAACGTCGAGCCCAACAGCTCGAGGCAAAAGCCGCAGCAAAAGCCCACAAACGAAATAAACGGAAATAGTTCATGGTCGAAAACCTCACCGACGATTCACCCAAAGATGCCTGCGGAGTATTCGGCGTCTGGGCCCCGGGCGAAGAAGTCTCCAAACTTGCCTATTACGGATTGTTCTCGCTACAGCACCGCGGTCAGGAATCGGCAGGTATCGCAACCTCCGCCGGTGAGCGCATTGCCGTCTATAAGGACGTCGGCCTGGTCTCACAGGTCTTTGACGAAGCAACACTGTCATCGCTGACCGGCCACATTGCCATCGGGCACTGTCGCTACGGATCCCATGCCGCCGACGACTGGCTGTTTGCCCAACCAACTCTTGGCGCGACCTCCGATGACGGCACGGTAGCACTGGGCTTTAATGGCGCACTGACGAACCGCGAAGAGGTCAAGGCCCTGATCACCGAACGCTACGGCGAGGTGGATTCGGGTGAACTAGCCCAGGGCAATACTTCGGACACCGCGCTGATCACGACCTTATTGCGCGGCCAGAATGGTGACTCACTGGAAGACACCGCAGCCGAGGTCTTTGGCAAACTTCAAGGCGCATTTTCCGTCGTCATGATGTCAGAAAACACGCTGTATGCGGTGCGCGACCGTCACGGATTCCGCCCGCTGGTATTAGGCCGACTTACCAGTGGTTGGGTGATTGCCTCAGAACAGTCTGCACTTGCCACCACCGGTGCAACCTTTATTCGTGAGGTAGCCCCCGGCGAGATCTTGGCCATTGACGCCGATGGGGTGCGCTCGACCCGATTTGCGGCGTCGGAATTAGCCCGCTGCATTTTTGAATACGTTTATATTGCCCGTCCGGATGCGGCCATCAATGGTCGCAGCGTGTACGAATCTCGGTTAGAAATGGGCCGCCAGCTGGCCCGCGAAAACACTGCGGAAGCCGACGTCGTCATTCCCGTCCCCGACTCTGGAACACCCGCAGCAATTGGCTACGCCGAAGAATCCGGCATTCCGCTGGGTCACGGGTTCGTCAAGAACTCCTATGTGGGCCGTACGTTTATTAAACCGTCGCAGACACTGCGCCAATTGGGCATCCGGTTGAAACTCAATGTGCAGCCGTCCGTGGTTGCCGGCAAATCGGTGATCGTCGTCGATGACTCCATTGTGCGCGGCAACACGCAGCGCCAAGTGGTCGCAATGTTGCGTTCGGCTGGAGCCCGCGAAGTGCACGTGAAAATTTCGTCGCCACCGGTGAAATGGCCGTGTTTCTATGGCATTGACTTTGCCACGCGCGCCGAATTGATTGCCACCGGTGCCGGTATTGAGGAAATCCGTGCGCACATCGCAGCCGATTCGCTGGCTTATATTTCACTCGAGGGCACCATTGCTGCCACCCAACAGGACGAAGAGACATTGTGTACCGCCTGTTTCTCGGGTAACTACCCCACCGAAGTCCCCATGCTGACCACAGACAGGAAATAACGTGACTGAACAGAACACCCCCGAGCCGATCACCTATGCGACCGCCGGGGTCGATGTTGAAGCCGGTGACGACGCCGTTGAGCTGATGAAATCAGCGGTCACCGCCACCCACTCCTCCCGTGTACTGGGCGGGTTTGGTGGCTTTGCCGGCATGTGGGATGCCACCGCGTTGACCAGTTACCGCCAGCCAGTGTTGACCACCTCAACTGACGGGGTCGGCACCAAAGTTGCGATCGCCCAGGCCATGGATATTCATGACACGATCGGTCAAGACCTGGTGGGCATGGTGGTCGACGATATCGTCGTCGTCGGTGCAAAACCTTTGTTTATGACCGACTACATCGCTACCGGTAAAGTGGTGCCCGAACGCATCGCCGACATTGTGCGTGGCATTGCCCACGGGTGCAAACTGGCTGACACCGCACTCATCGGCGGCGAAACCGCAGAACACCCGGGGCTGTTGGCCGCGAATGAATACGATGTGGCAGGTGCGGTCACCGGTGTGGTCGAGGGCGGCGAGATTCTGGGGCCAGAGCGCGTGCGCGAAGGCGACATCGTCATTGCCATGGCTTCTTCCGGTGTGCACTCTAACGGGTATTCACTCTTGCGCTCGATTGTGGCGGCTAAGGGCTGGAGCTGGGATCAGCACATTGACGAATTCGGCCGCAGCCTTGGTGAAGAACTCCTCGAGCCAACCCGCATTTACGCCAAAACTTGTCTCGATCTGATCAAGGAGCTCAACGCCGACGGTCAGTTTGCACTCCGTGGGTTCTCGCACATCACCGGCGGTGGCCTGGCAGCAAACCTTGCCCGGGTCCTACCCCAAGGGACGATGGCTACGATTGACCGGTCTACCTGGTCGCTACCTGCTGTGTTCTCTGTGATGGCCCAAGCTGGTCAGGTGCCACAGGCCGACCTTGAGCGCACGCTCAACCTTGGCGTGGGAATGGTTGCGGTCGTAGCACCAAAAGCCGCAAAATCTGCACTGACCTGGCTGAACAACAATGGGATGACCTCATGGCAGATTGGTGAAGTCGGCGCGCTGAGTGACGACGCCGCTGCCGCCGGAGATGACTATATTCAGGGTGCCAAAGGCGTTGACGGCGGTGGAGTGCTGCTCCACGGTAGCTACGCCCAGTAACCTCTCAACGTTTCATAGCGTTTACCTTTGGACGCCGCACGGTTTTTCCGTGCGGCGTCTTTGTTTATCCACGAGCCGATGCCGTGAGTAACTACGCCCGAACGTCAATATCCACATGTCTAGGCTCAAGGCCACGGATATCCACAATGTGCACACATGCCCACCTGCCAGCAACGCGGCAAGCCATAGTGGAAGTTATCCGATTGAAGGCAGGTGAAACAATGGTAGAAGGTGCATCCGCTCCTGCGGACGATACTCAGGGTGGTTCAAACCCAGCTAACGCGGCACGAGCGACCACGAGCCTGAACCTGTTGGCCGACTCGATCTTCGCAAACGGTCTCGGAGCCGATCCAGATGGACTGGTCACGCCTGACGACGAGTATGATGCTGTGGCGGATTTACTGCCCGTACACCAGCGCATGTCACCGGTTATGATTGCTGCTCATGAGTCAGTTGATCAACAAGTAGGGGCAATCGTCGCCACATTCTCTCTGGCCCAGTTACAGGCTATGAGAACCCAACTCGCCTTACGTGAGAAACAGCTATTGGTCTCAGTACCCCGCGACGAATTATTCGCCCCGATCCATCCGAAAACCTTCCGGGCAGAAAAGACTGAGCCGCCGCAAGACCGAGCAAACGATGCTTCCACTTCAGATCCTCGGTTGACCATTCTAGAGTATGCCCGAATCCGTGAGGAACATACCAATCTCGACGATGTGGTCTCCACCCGAGCGACTGCAGATTTAGTCCAGGTCCTTCGATCGGAAAGTCAGCTTGAAGTCCCAGGCAGTCGCAAAGGTAAAACCCCGCTGGCCTCGGCTGTTTCTTATGCTGCCGCGGCACTTCGAGTCACCGGGGCTACGGTTGACCGCCGGGTGTCTGTCGCAGCCTCAATGTGGCCATCCATGAATAATCGCCGGACGAAGCTCAAAGCCCCCAGACTCGCTGCAAACCTTGAGAGAGGCCACATACCTTTTGCGACAGCAACTGCAGCGCACCAGAGACTGTCCGAAATGCGTCAAGCGGTCCGACGTGCCGGTGGAGACGAACAGACTGCCGATGAGCTCGTTCAACACAAGGAGAAAGAATTTCTTCGTCATGCTCATCGAAACAACCCTCATACCTTTGCTCGATTGGCGAAGCAACACAGCGACGCGGTGACCAACGAACTGATTGGACCACGGCAGACTCTCACCGAAGAACAGATCAAACACGAAAAGGGCATTTTTTATAAGCAGTCCATCGGCGATCGTCTTCATGAGCTCAGTGTGGTCGTCGACGACGCAGAGTTATTGCATTTCAAAGCCATCCGAGAGTTTGGTACAAAGTTAGATTCGGCCACAGCCAGTCTTCGAGCTCAAGCACACCGGGCGGCTCAAGCTCCTGGTGACCAGCCGCAGAGCGAAATGCTCTCTGCTCCAGAGCATGTTGCTGATGACATTCCGAATAACCCGCGGATTACTGCCGAAGACATTGATCTGGGGATTGCCAAGCTCTTTGATGGGCAGACGCGAGCTGAGCGATGGCTCAATACGTTGATGGATTTTGTTTCAGCTGGGCTCATATTACACAAGACTTATGATCCACTCGCTAGTCCCGAGGAGCAACAGCGCCGCGAGCAAGCTTTGCATAAAGCTGCGGAACATTCTGAAGTTATCGCTGAGATCCTGGCATTTGACCAAAACGAGAACGACACACAGGCTCGCGGCCCAGCTAAATCATCAAATCGGAATGATCCCGTTGAGAAACTGGTTCCGCCTGGTTACCAACTGCTGCGTCCAAATCTCGATCTCATCGTTGAAATCCCGCTACGCGATCTCACCGGAAAACCTCCACAACGGCAGGCCGAAGAGTTAGCTGAGGAAAATGCTAATTCAGAGCTCGTCAAGCTCATAGACCAGTTCAGGCGACAAGATCGAGGAATCGGCGCACCAGTGGGATCGCCTGGAAACGTCAAGATTGATGTCGGGCTGGCACGCCAACAGGCCTGTTCTCAACGGATCATTCCGATGGTCCTTGGCACAGCGTCACAACCCCTCGATGTCGGACACGCGCAACGTAGCTTCTCTACAGGCATCCGTAGGGCACTTCATGTTCGCGACCGTGGCTGCATAGTTCCCGGATGTAGAAAACCTGCTGAATGGTGTCACCCCCACCATTTGGAAGAATGGTCCAAAGGCGGACCAACTGCACTCGCCAATGGTGCGCTACTCTGCCGACATCACCATGCCGCTGTACATAAGCAACTTCTGATCATCCATATGGAAGACGATGGACTGCCATCTTGTAGTTTGCCAAAAAGTTTGGATCCGATGCAGCGACGCTATCGCAATTACTACTGGCGATGTTAGAACGAATATGTTGTCACGAAGGCGCGAATCATTCACACCGACGATGAAGAAATTTCCTGGTCCAGCCACTCTAAGGCTTGCTTCACGCCGCTTCTCCATCGGAAAGTGGCACGTTCTTCCCCGCGGGTCGGACCAAGATTGATAATACCAATCGGCTTCCGAGCACGATCAGCTTCAAGTAGGATTCGATATCCACTCATGACCGCTAACGAGGAACCAATTACGATCAGGGCACCAGAACGGTCCAAGAGGGTTTGAATGGCCTCTTTTCGTTGCTTAGGTACAATTTCTCCGAAGTAGACCACGGTAGGTTTGAGTTTGTCCGACCCACAGTTCAGGCAGTGGACCATCTGAAATTGCTCAACCCAGTCCTGCGGGATGCGTGCGTCACCGTCGGGGTTAATTAATTCTTCAGATATTTGCCAGTGATCTGCAACTCCGGCATTAGCTTCCCGTAGACGGATGCCGAAATCCTCTCGGTTTTCTTTGACTCCGCAGACGAGACATTCAATTTCGTCCATCGAACCATGGAGCGCGATGATCGGGCCGGCTTCACTGCCGTGAGTGGCCTGTTGGTCTGCAACGCGTTGACTCTGTTGATGGAGTCCATCGACGTTTTGCGTGACAACTCCAGCAATATGTCCTTCGGTGTTCCACTTGGCGATGATGTTATGTCCGGCGTGTGGGTTAGCAGCATTCATATGTTGCCAGCCCACAAAAGACCGCGCCCAGTAGCGATGACGTGCCGCGTCGTCGTGGAGGAACTCCTGATAAGTCATGGGACGAGAATGACGCAGTGAGCCCTCCGGTCCTCGATAATCCGGAATCCCCGAGTCCGTAGACATACCGGCACCGGTAAGAACCAACGGTTTCAGTCTCAGCAGCTGACCGATGCCGGTAGATGCGACCTGTACGTTCTGATAGGGCGCGGTGTTTTCGATAACACGCTGAACCGACCGCATCGCGGCCTGATGGGTAGCGTAAGCTGGATGATCTTCCGATAGCGTGGAGGCATCAGAATAGATCGGCCGGTCAGATGAATCTGTCATCTCACCGGGCCGACCTTTCAAGAGTCAAGGAAACACCTAAGAGAAAAGACCCTACTAATACGATGAATCTTCGTCGTATTCGTCGTCGTAGGCGTTATATTTTTCCGCGTATTCGGCGTACTCGTTACTCTCTTCCCTATCGGGTTTCTTTCCGGATAGCTCTCGCTCGAGTGCTGCCAGGTCGGTAGCTGGCGAGAAGTACTTCATGTCCCGTGCCTGACGGGTAGCCTTTGCCTTTTGACGGCCGCGCCCCATGAGCGTGACCCCCTTCGCGGTCTCTGTCCCCAAAAGCGACAACATAAGGCTCATGTTGTCGCTGAGGTCTCTTTTTCGTAATGGTTCGTGCTTACCAGGTTAACATGTTTGAGTAGAGTTCGCCCCTCTGGCGCTAAAATATGTCTGGTATAACCGGGGCTTTCGCTCTAAGATCAGCTTATAACCAGCAGTTCCTCCCCACACTCGCCAATGGCGAAGCGGCCGTGAGGATACAGAATGCTGCTGTCAGAAAGGATGATGGAACGGCATGACCCCAGCCGACTACCAGCAAAACTCGGAATCCGAGTCTCCGCTGTCAGCTGAAGACCCGTCTACGCCATCGCGGCGTGAGATTCGTCAACGTCGTGAACGACGTTCACGACGCACCTCATGGATAATCTTTTTCACCGTGTTGATCGTGGTGCTGGGGATCGTCACGTTCTTTGTTTATAGCTTTAGCTCCTCAAACAACGACAATGGAGCCGAAGCTCCCACTGAAACGACCACACGAAATCCGTCCCCCGGCATTGATGGCATCATTGCCGCCAATGTTGCTCCAGAAAATTTCTTGCCCGGCGATTGCCTAGCCAACTACACGGATGCGAGCCAGCCGGCTGATATCGTGGAATGTTCGTCCCCGCACAATGCTCAGCTCATTGGACGGCGTCTGTACTCAGGCGATATGACCTACCCAGGCGAAGAAGAGCTACGAGAGTCTTCGGAAGCCTTCTGCGCGGACATTCCGTTACTGGAAAACACTCAGGCGACCTACTCGATTAATACCTCTCGACCATCGGATTACACCTGGGAGACCGAAGCCGACCGTCGTGTCGACTGCATCGTCTCAACCAATGACGAGACCAACTTTTCGGAGTCACTGGTAGAAGAGCCTGTCGTTGATGACCAGCGTTCCGAAGAAGAGCAAGCGGAGAATCCTATTCAAACCGCAGATGATGCTGCAGCCAATCCCGAAGCAGAGGCCTCCCCGACAGCAACAGCTGATGCAGAAGAATCATAGGTCCCGACTGCGCTGATCAGCGCTCACTGATGCATACGAACAGGCCGGTTGTTCAACCGTTGAGTTGGACAACCGGCCTGTTTATGTGGACTGTCAGATTCTAGGGATATCGCCTAGCCGACTGATCCTTGGCTGGTGTCGGCCGTGACCGGTTGTGTTTTCAATACGATGCCTTCACCATCGGCATCAACCGTCACCGTGTCGCCATCGCTGACCGTGCCCGCCAAGATCTCCCGAGCTAGGTTGTCGCCGATTTCTCGCTGAATCAGTCGGCGCAATGGACGTGCACCGTAGGCCGGATCGTGTCCGATTCGAGCCAGCCACTCAGCAGCTGTCGGCGTGACCTCAAGGCTAATACGACGCTCCGCCAGTCGATCAACCAGCTGTGCAATCTGCAGATCGACAATCTTCACGAGGTCCTTGATGGTCAATGGATCGAAGTGGATCATGTCGTCAAGCCGGTTCAGGAACTCGGGCTTGAATGCGGCACGCACGGCTGCATCAACCCGGGCATATTTCTCGGCCGGTTCAAGTCCAGCGTCCACCAGGAATTCTGATCCCAGGTTAGAGGTCAAAATCAAGATGGTGTTGCGGAAGTCCACCGTCCGACCCTGACCGTCCGTCAATCTACCGTCGTCGAGGACCTGCAACAGGATGTCGAAGACTTCAGGATGTGCCTTTTCGACTTCATCCAACAAGATGACCGAATATGGACGACGGCGGATAGCTTCGGTGAGCTGCCCGCCCTCGTCGTAGCCTACGTATCCAGGAGGCGCACCAACGAGCCGCGACACTGCGTGTTTCTCGGAATACTCCGACATATCAATGCGAACCATAGCCCGGTCGTCGTCGAACAGGAATTCCGCCAAGGACTTCGCTAGCTCGGTCTTTCCCACGCCCGTGGGGCCCAAGAACAGGAACGAACCAATGGGCCGATTCGGATCCGAAATCCCTGCCCGCGAGCGCCGGACTGCGTCAGCCACTGATGCCACGGCTTTCTGCTGACCGATCAGACGCCGACCAATCTCGGTTTCCATATTGAGCAGTTTTTCCTGCTCGCTGGACAACATGCGGCCGGCCGGAATACCGGTCCAGGCTTCGATAACTTCAGCGATGTCGTGCGCCGTGACCTGTTCTGAAACCATCGGGCTGTCACTGGTGGCAGTGGAATCCTCAGCTTCGGCGGCCACGAGATCCTTTTCGACCTGAGGCATCTCCCCGTACAGGATCCGTGAGGCTTCCGCTAGGTCACCCTCGCGCTGTGCTTTTTCGGCTGTCGACCGCAGCTCATCCAACTGGACGCGCAGGTCCCCGGCCTTGTTCAGCGAAGCTTTTTCGGATTCCCATTGAGCGGTGAGTCCAGCGAGTTCCTCTTTCGTATCGGCAAGTTCCGCACGCAGGGCAGCCAAACGCTCTACCGAAGCTGGATCGGTTTCGCCCTCGAGCGCGAGTTCTTCCATGGTCAACCGGTCTGCAGCGCGACGTAACTGATCAATCGCTTCCGGTGCTGAGTCGATTTCCATGCGCAACCGCGAGGCTGCCTCATCCATCAGGTCAATGGCCTTATCCGGGAGTTGTCGTCCGGAAATATAGCGGTTTGATAGGTTGGCTGCCGCGACCAGTGCGGCGTCGGCAATTGCCACCTTGTGATGCGCCTCGTAACGCTCCTTGAGCCCACGCAGAATCGCAATCGTGTCATCAACCGAGGGCTCGCCGACAAAGACCTGTTGGAATCGACGCTCCAACGCGGGATCCTTTTCAATGTTTTCCCGGTATTCATCCAGGGTGGTGGCACCAATCATCCGCAGCTGACCGCGCGCCAACATTGGCTTGAGCATATTCCCGGCGTCCATGGCTCCTTCGGAAGCCCCGGCGCCCACCACGGTGTGCAGCTCATCAATAAACGTCACGACTTCGCCGCCGGCTGCAGCAATTTCTTCCAGGACGGCCTTGAGCCGCTCTTCGAATTCACCACGGTATTTCGCACCGGCAACCATGGCGCCCAGATCCAGCGAGATCAGACGTTTGCCACGCAGCGATTCTGGCACGTCTCCGGCAACGATACGCTGGGCCAGTCCCTCGGCGACGGCGGTCTTTCCCACGCCGGGCTCACCTATGAGCACCGGGTTGTTTTTGGTGCGGCGAGAGAGCACTTGGATGACGCGCCGAATTTCGGCGTCGCGGCCAATCACCGGGTCAAGCTTGCCCGATGCGGCGATCTCGGTCAGATCGGTGCCATACTGCTCCAGGGCTTGGAAGGTCCCTTCCGGATCTTGGGAGGTGACTTTTGCATCACCCCGGATGGCCTGCATGGCCGATTTGAGCGCTTCTACGCTGGCGCCAGCCTCCCGCAGGGCCGCACCTGTGTCCCCGGCATCTGCAGCAAGCCCCAATAAGAGGTGCTCGGTTGAAACGTATTGGTCTTGATTCTGTTTGGCCTGTGTTTGAGCGGCCGAAATCACGCTGAGTCCGGCGCGCGACAACTGGGCTTCTGCAACCGTTGACCCGGCCACTTTCGGCAGTGCTGCAATCTGGCTAGAAGCGCTCGTGGAGACGACGTCAGGGTCAACGTCGGCGGCTTTGAGCACCGCGACCGCAACCGATCCGCGCTGGTCCATCAGCGCCTTGAGGATATGGGCAGGTTCAATCTGCGGATTGCCCGCTGTTGAGGCGTTCATGGCCGCAGCCGAAAGTGCCTCCTGGGATTTCGTGGTGAATTGAGTATTCATGCAATCTCCTTGCTCCCGGCACAGTACCGGGACTGAAAACCTAAACTTGAGTCTACTTAACTCAACTCTATTCGGATGCGCAATATTCCGGAAGAGCGAAGAAAAAGTTCACCACTAGCGAAGATCTGCGCCAGTGCGCTGCCGTGTGACTTCAGTATCGACGACTCGTCGTGTTCCAGTTCACCAACGGAGCCTAGCTGGCATGCGATGCGTACGGAGCGTCAAAAGGCTTACTCTGCGGATGGTTCTGCAGTTGCGGACGGCGTTGCTGCGCTGTCGACCCGGTCACGGAAAGTGTCCTGGAGTTTCTCCGCCTGGGCACCGAACATGTCTTGGGCCTGCTCTAGCGTGACCTGTTCAGCAGTCATGTACATGTGGAATCGACCATTGACCGAAGAGCCACCCACGGCCAGGGATTCAACATCTTGGCCGTCGGAGATCTCCAGGTGCAAGGCATCCAGACCCGGGATTTTCGTGAAGGTGGCTTCGGCTCCTTCGACTTCCGACGAGGTCAGCGTCTCGCAGGCATTGGGGATCTCGCGGTAAATCGCCATCGGCTCGGTGAGCTCGGTGGTTTCAAAGATCATGGTCTCTACCGCTGCACCTCGCGTGGCGTCAGTGGCTGAGCCTTCGGAGCGATCAGGTACCTCGCGGATAAATTTCGCCGAGATCCCGCCAACAGCCGGAGCGGAAAACGAGTTGAGTTCTTCCAGCAGGCTCGCACAGCGACCAGCCGGTTCGAATTCACTCAATGTCAGATACATGGTGACAGGATCGTCAACGAACCCCTCGATCGGTGGATCCTGGGCGACCCCCACCAGTTGGGTGTCAGTCACCAGCGCGGCGGCAAATTGTTCGAGGTCTACTTCGGGCGCCGCAGGCGACGTTGCCGTGGCGTTATCATCTGTTGGCGCAGAGTCCGGCTGCTCGCCGTCGTCGGAGGCACATCCAGCCAGCCCGACGATACCCACACCAGCCAGGGCCGCCAACCGAAGAACACTACGTTTCACAAACATCACGCCTTCTACGATACAGGCTTGGCCAGTGCCGGCGGCAACCCACACGCAACCTGGCGGCGCATCCACTACCGACAGGCCAACGGCTGTGGCGCTAAGCTCGAGGGTATGTCTCACCCCGCGGCTGACTCTCACGATTCGCAAACCCCGCCGGCTATTCCGACGACGCCGGATGCCGCGCAGCGCCCGCCTGGTCAGTCCTCGACAGCGTCGGGTCGCAGGGCAGCTGAGCGCGTCGCTTCGGCTGCTCTGGCGCGTCTAACGCCCACCCGTCCGCTGCGGACCTATCACAAGCCCCGGCCCACCTTGTGGTTTGTCGTGCGACGCACCTGGGCAAGGGCGATCTCAATGCAGGTGTGGGATGTCGCAGCAACCATGACCTTTTATCTGTTCTTATCGATATTGCCGGGTCTCATCGCGATTGCATCCATCGTCTCGGTGGTCAACTTCACCGAAGAAACCATCTGGACGGTGGCTGGTCTGGTCAATGACTTGTTCCCGGCCATGGATGCCGCCATCGTAGCCGACACGCTCTTCACACTGATCAATACCCCGGGCGGGGTCACCGCCTTGACGCTGGGGCTGATCGGTTCGTTATATTCGGCGTCCAACGTGGTCGCGGCGTTTCATCGGGCGATGAACCGCATTTATGACACCCGCGAAGGTCGGCCATTTATTTACTTCCGCTTTGTGGTGTTTCTTGAAACCTTGGTGCTGATCATCGCATCGCTGGCGCTGCTGGTGCTCATTATTCTCGGGGGCGATCTGTCCCGACGTCTTGGTCAACTGTTGGGGCTCACCGAAGAAAGTGTTGCCGCATGGAACATTTTGAAATGGCCGCTGATCCTCGTGGTGTTGATTTTCCTGGTCTCCCAAGCGTTTTATCGCGGCCCGAACGTCACCCGGCCCCGCTACCGCGTCATCACCACCGGGGCGGCATTTACCGTCATCGTCTTATTTGCCAGCCTCGCACTGACCGGCTGGCTTTTGGCTCGGGTGGCCTTATTTGAGCGCGTCTTCACCACGGTCAACGGAATCTTATATGTGATTCTGATGGTCTGGTTAGCGTTTATTGTCATGCTGGTCGCCGCCGGCTGGGATGCCGAAATGCTGCGCGCCCGACAACTTGCCTCCGGTTACCAGGCGTCCGATGAACTCCAACTGGCCACCGAACACACCTGGGTGCTACGCAGACTCGACGCGGAAGCCGCCAACCGACGCCGGATTTCCGGCATCATCGTGGAAAATTATCACAGTGGCCAACCGGTGACCACGCCTCGAACCCCGCAGCTCAGCGAAGCCAAGAGCTTCTGGGCCATCAAGGAACCCGATTACCAACCATCAACGGGCACCCCATTTCACGCGGTGGCCCCATCGACGTCGGACACCACACCTACCCGGGACGACGACGCCGCACTCTGATCAACACCGCCAGGGCGGCAAGCAAGCTGCTGCGAACACACAAAAGTGCCCCGCGAGTAGGCGGGGCACTTTTGTGTGTTCGTTTGACGCAATGCGTCGCCTCAAGCAGGCGAGTTAGGCAGCTTTGCGCACTGTACGGGCCGCTTTACGAGCAGCTTTGCGTTCCTCGCGGGCTGCTTCTCGAGCGGCTTCGAGCGCCTGACTTGCACAAGTTTAGTGACCCGTTTTAGGTTGTGAGCTTGAGTCGGTCCAGGATGTGGGCTGCGCCGGGGGTGATGTCTGGCGGGAAGGTGATTTCGTGGTCGCCGATGCGGCCGGTGAATT